>DUZW01000003.1 GCA_013349295.1 Deltaproteobacteria bacterium | reverse complement strand
CATCTGTTACGGGCTGGCCGGCGTGCTGATCCTGATGTCGCTCCTCACTGTCAGCGTCCAGAACCTGCTGCATGCCGCCATCTCCCTTATAGGTTCCTTTTTCGCTACGGCTGCGCTTTATATCCTTTTCCAGATGGAGTTCGTTGCCCTGGCCCAGATCATGATCTATATCGGCGGCATTGTCGTGTTTATGGTCATTACCATTCTGCTCACCGCGCAACTCGGCGCCAAAAATCTCTTCCCCAAGACCTGGCTCCAGCGTTTCTGGGGGGGTGGCGTTTGTCTGGCGCTGTTTGCCGTGATGTGGCTTGCGCTTCAGAGAAGTGACCTGCCGCCGGCAACGCCGATAGCCCCCACCGCGGAGCCGGCAAGTCTCACCGCCGTCGGCTTCCGCCTGTTGAGCGCCGACGGAAACGGCTTTCTCGTGCCCTTCGAGATCATCTCCCTGCTGCTGCTGACGGTACTCATCGGCGCCGTAGTTGTCGCCCGCCGCGACCCCAAACCGGCAGCTGCCGGTGTTCCCCCTGTCCTGGCAGATCAGGTAAGTGCAAAGGAGCCGTCATGACCCTGGCAAACTCCCTGCTGCTCTCCAGCATCCTTTTCTGTATCGGCATCTACGGCGTGCTGACCCGCCGCCAGTTGATCGGCATTCTGCTGTCCATCGAGATCATCCTGAACGGCGCCAACATCAATTTCATCGCCTTTGCCCATTTTCGCGCCGCCGACCCGACGGCCGGCGCTATTTTCCCGATCTTCGTCATGGCCATCTCGGCGGCCGAGATGGCGCTCGCCCTGGCCATCATCATCGCCATGCACCGCCAGAAGAACAGCAAGCTGGACATCCAGCAACTGAGGAGGCTCAATGGCTGAAATATTCCTTGCTCACAGCTATCTGGTGCTGCTCCTGCCGCTGACCTCTTTTGTCGTCATCGGCCTCTGGCTGGGGCGGAGCAATCCCAGCGCCGCGGCGTGGCTGGCGGTGGCCTTGGCCGCAGTCAACCTTGCGGTGGCTCTCACCGTGGCGCTGGCCTCCTTTGGCCACGTATTCGAACCCCTGGCCACGGGTGGCGCCTCTGCCCTGGTGGCGCTGAATGTCGAGTGGCTCAACTTCACGCCTTCGCTGACCGCCCGCCTTGGCATCTATCTCGATCCCATCTCCGTGGTCATGATGGTGGTGGTAACGACCATTGCCCTGCTGGTCACCTTTTATTCCATGGGATATATGAAGGGCGACGAGGGATACGGCCGTTTCTTCGCCCTCCTCTCCCTCTTTGTTTTTTCCATGCTCGGGCTGATCCTTTCGAGCAACATCTTCCAGATGTTCGTGTTCTGGGAACTCGTCGGCGTCTCCTCATACTCGCTGATCGGTTTCTGGTACCAGAAACCCTCGGCCGTGGCGGCCAGCAAGAAGGCCTTCATCGTCACCCGGTTTGCCGATGCCTTTTTTCTGCTGGGGATCATCATGGCGAGCTACTACGCCGGCAGTTTCGATTTCACGGTGCTCAACGACCCGGCCACAGCCAAGGTTCTCGCGCAGCAAACCCTGCCGTGGGGGCCGGGGCTTCCGGTCCTCACGGTGGCGACATTGCTGATCTTTGTCGGCGGCTGGGGAAAATCCGCCATGTTTCCCCTCCACGTCTGGCTCCCCGACGCCATGGAGGGACCAACGCCGGTCTCCTCCATCATCCATTCCGCCACCATGGTCGTGGCGGGCGTCTTTCTCACCGCCCGCATGTTCCCCCTCTTTGCCGCTGCAGATCTCACCATGGAGGTCGTCCGGGTGGTGGGCGCCTTCACCGCTCTGTTTGCCGCGGTGATCGCCATTACCCAGTTCGACATCAAACGGATTCTCGCTTTTTCCACCCTCTCGCAGCTGGGCTATATGATGTTCAGTCTCGGAGCGGCCAAAATCTCGGGGGGAGATGGGGGCATCAACTCCTTGGCTTACAGCGCCTCCATCTTCCACATTTTCACCCATGCTTTTTTCAAGTGCCTCCTCTTTCTCGGGGCGGGTGTGGTTATCCACGCCGTGCACAACAACGACCTTGCTCATATGGGCGGCCTGCGCAAACAACTGCCGAAAACCTACTGGTCGATGCTGATCGCCTGTCTGGCCATCAGCGGGGTCTATCCTTTTGCCGGCTTCTGGTCCAAGGATGCCATCCTCCTTGGGGCCTGGCAATCCGGACATTATCTCACCTTCGGGGTGGGGCTGCTGGTGGGCGGACTGACCGCCCTCTATATGTTCCGTTTCTTCTTTCTGATCTTTCACGGCGAATCACGGCAGGAAACGCATGCCCCCCTGCATGAAGATCCGGTCATGACTCTGCCGATCATGATTCTGGCGGTGCCGTCGGCACTCGCCGGGATCATGGCCGAACACTTTTTTGTGACCCATGTCATCCCGCCTCTCTCCTCCGTCCCCAGCGCCGGCATTCTCCCCCATGCAGATTGGCTGCCTGTGGCTGCCAGCTTTGCCGGACTTGCCGGCCTGCTGCTCGCCTGGTTCCTGTACGGCCGCGGCAGCCGGGCTCTGGTTGCTGTCTCACAGGAGCGGATGGGGTTTCTTTACACACTTGTCAGCAACAAATTCTACATCGACGAGGCATATCTCTTCATCACCCGCCGGCTTATTTTCGACGGGGTGGCCGCACCGATCAAGTGGTTTGACCGCCGCGTCGTGGATGGCGCCATGGACGCCGTCGGCTGGCTCCTCCAGCGCGGCGGCAACGGCGTACGTCTGGCGCAAAACGGTTTGCTTACCTTATATCTGGGGATGTCCATCCTGGGGATCGTCCTGCTGTTTCTTTTCGGCAACCTTCCCTTTTAAAGCTGAGTTGAGCAGCTTGCCTGCTCTAACGAAACTTATGCCCTGTGGGTATAACCGAGGATTTCGCGCATGAACGGTCCGACACTGCTCACCGCCATCTGGCTCATTCCCTTTCTCACCGTCCTGGCCTCTCTGCCGGTGGATCGCCATAATCACGGCCTGATCAAGAAGATTTCGCTCCTCGGCAACACCGTCAATCTTGGCCTCATTATCTGGCTGACGGTGCGTTTCATCGAGAGCGCCGGCAGCATCGGCACCGGTGCCGGCACCGGTGCCACGGTGCTGCATTTCGCCATGAAACTGCCATGGTTCGAACTCCTGAACATCGAATACAACATCGGGGTCGATGCCATTTCCGTGCTGATGATTCTGCTTACCGGCACCGTCATCGTTACCGGCATCCTGGCAAGCTGGCAGGTGACCGATCAGGCCAAGGAATTCTTCGCGCTGCTCAACACCCTGGTTGCCGGAGTCTACGGGGTCTTCATCTCCTTTGACCTCTTCACCTTCTTTCTGTTCTACGAAATAGCGGTGCTCCCCATGTATCTGCTGATCGGCCTCTGGGGCACTGGCCGCAAGGAATACGCGGCCATGAAGCTCACCCTGATGCTGGTGGCCGGGTCGGCCTTCATCCTGGCCGGCATCCTGGGGCTCTATTTCGAGTCGGGTATTGCCAGCTTTGATCTCATGAAACTGGCCCAGGTGAATTTCGCACCCTCCTTTCAGCTGTGGGCCTTTCCGCTTATTTTCGCAGGCTTCGGGGTGCTGGGCGCGCTTTTCCCTTTCCATACCTGGTCACCCGACGGGCATGCCTCGGCACCCACCGCCGTTTCCATGCTCCATGCCGGGGTGCTGATGAAACTGGGAGGATACGGGTGCCTGCGGGTGGCCATGTATCTCCTGCCCCAGGGGGCTGAAATCTGGATGCCGCTTTTTCTGGTGCTGGTCACCATCAATGTGGTGTACGGCGCCTTTGGCGCCATTCGTCAGACCGATCTCAAATACATCACCGCCTACTCTTCGGTTTCCCACTGCGGCCTGGTCCTCTTTGGTCTCACCGCCATGACCTATGCCGGAATGAAGGGCGCGGTATTGCAAATGCTGTCCCACGGACTGATGACAGCTCTCTTCTTTTGCCTGATCGGCATGATATACGGCCGCACCCACACCAGGGAAATCGAAAAGATGGGCGGTCTCATGCGGGTGATGCCGTTTTTGTCGGTTGCCTTCGTGATTGCCGGTTTGGCAGGCTTGGGGCTGCCCAGTCTTTCCGGCTTTGTCGCGGAAGCCACGGTCTTTATCGGCGCTTTTGCCAACCCCGCGCCCTTGAACCGCGTCTGCACGGTGCTGGCCGTGCTTTCCATCGTCGTCACCGCGGTCTATGTCCTGCGCACCGCCAACACCGTGGTCAACGGGCCGTTGCGGGAGCAGTTCAAACATCTGACCGACGCCAGTTTCATGGAAAAACTGCCCGTGGTCATCCTGCTCTTTACCCTCTTCGGCATGGGGCTCCTGCCGGGGTGGATCATCAATCTGGTCAACGGCGCCATTGACCCTATCTTTCATAAGGTGGTGCAACAATGAAGACCCTGCTGCTCCCCGATCTTTTGTTGGTTTTCTCCGCCTTCGCGACCCTGGGGCTAGATCTCTTCATGCCTCGCAGCAGCAAGGCGCCTTTCCATCTCGCCTGGGCCGGAGCCCTGCTGGTTTTTTTCGTCCTGCTTTTTCTGCCATACGACCAGCACGCCATATTCTGGGGCGGGTATGAAGTGAACGGCCGCGGTTTGATGTACAAGCAACTCTTCGTCCTCTCCGCCGCCTTCACCATCCTGCTTTCAGGTTCCTACTTCCAGTCCGGCAACGGTCGGCAGCCGCTGGCCTACCAGGGGGAATTCTGCGCCATCATTCTGCTCGCCACCTTCGGCATGTTCACGGTGGTCTCTGCCACCGATCTGTTGACCCTCCTGCTCGGCATGGAGCTCGCCACCATCCCCCTTTACGCGCTGTGCGCTTTCCGCAAGGGCTGTCCGCTGGCCTCCGAGGCCTCGACCAAGTATATCATCATGGGCAGCCTTTCCACGGCAGTGGCTGTCTTTGGTTATTCATTCCTCTACGGCTGCGCCGGCAGTCTCCGTTTCGAGGCAGTGCTGGCCTACGCCACCCAGTATCCGACCTCTCCGCTTCTGCTGCTTGGCGTGATTCTTCTTTTGGCTGCCGCTGGCTTCAAACTGACCCTCTTTCCTTTCCACATGTGGGCGCCGGATGTTTACGAGGGCGCACCGGCGCCGGTTACCGCTTTTCTCTCCGTCTCATCCAAGGCCACGGCCATCGCTTTTCTGGCGGTGCTGGTCAATGGCCCCCTGGCCCCGCTCCATGATCAACTTCAGCCCGCCTTTTTGTTGCTGGCCGCCATCACCATGACGGTGGGCAACCTCGGGGCGCTCAAGCAACGGAATCTCCTCCGTTTCATGGCCTATTCCTCCATTGCCCAGGCGGGCTACATCGTGCTCGCCTTTGCCGGCCAAGGCGCCATGGCCCAGACGAGCATTTTCTACTACCTGCTGGTCTATGCCGCAGCCAACTATGCCACCTTCTTTATCATCGCGGTCATCGGCAAAAGCCGGAGCGAGGAACTCGAGACACTGCAGGGGCTCGGCCGACAAAATCCGGGGCTTGCCGCCGTCCTCATGCTGGCTATGTTCTCCTTGGCCGGCATTCCACCCCTGGCCGGCTTCACCGGCAAATTCATGCTTTTTGCCACGGCCGCCCAGTCGGGGTTTTACGGGATGGTTCTCTTCGCCGCCCTCAACTCCACCGTGTCGCTCTACTACTACTTGCTCATTATCAAGGAAGCGTATATCACAAAGCCGGCTTCCCCCTTGCCAACGCTTGTAATGAGTTCCATCCAGCGGGCCAGCCTCATCCCCCTGACCGGAGCCATGATTTTTCTCGGATTGCTGCCCTCGGTCAGCACCGCTATTCAAAAGATATTGGGATAGCTCTCGTTGCGGTGTCACCGTGATGAATTGGTGTCAGCATGCCAGAGGTGTTCATGTCGAGCGGACTGATCCTGCCGCCGGAAATTTCTTTGTCCATCCGTCTTTTGAAGTGGTTCTGGGAGGGGAGTATCTTGTGAAAATATCTTTTTGATGAGCGCGTCTTTTATGATTGGCGCCAAAGTCCGCGCCCCAGTGATCCCCTTCAGTATCGGCAGCATTCTTCCCTTGTCGGGGCGGCTGCGGCTTTGTCAACCTCTGCTCCCCTGGGAAGACCGCAGGTTTTTTGCAAGGGGAGTGACAATGGTCATCGGCAGGCAGTATCTGGATAAAATCGGTGTCGTTGGCGTGGACGAAGTAAAAAAAGCGTTTTACCCAGGGGTTTCCTGTAGGCGGATCAGTGAGGTTTTGTGGGGAATTGCAACTTTTGCTTTGTTTCTTCTTTTGGGGGCATTTTTCGTGATTGCCGCCATCTGCAGTGTGTGTTTTGTAAGGCAAGGGGAAGGGATTGAGCCGGAGGCGATGTTTGGAGGGGAGAGATGTAATTGAGCAAAGCAAAATTTCCGTGCCAGAGAACCACTGCTCTTCGTCGAGTGATTCTGCCAAGATTTTTCCTGTTCCAGTCAAGCCTGCGAGTTGTTCAGCGCAACCCTAATTCCAGTTTGGCAGGCACACCCTCGTCCTGCTCTTCGCTCTGCACGACGGCGCCGAGGGTGATCCGGTTCATATCTGTGTCGGCCCGACCGGTGAGTTCCTGAACTATTGCCATTCCTCGCTGTTCCGCCAGTTTTTCTAGCTCCGCCTGGGGCAAGGGTGCGCTCTCCACCAGATATTCAAACAAAGCGCGGTAGAACTCGCGATCCTCGCCGGCCTGTCCGAACAGGGCCAGGGCCGGATTGACCCGTTTTACTTTTTTGCCGGAGAGATCTTCATACCCGGTTTGAAAGGGGGCCAACTTGTCTCCGGCCAGTTTTTCAAGGGCGCGCTGGGTCTTTGCATTGTCAAAGGTCAGCGGTC
Organism: Deltaproteobacteria bacterium; assembly: GCA_013349295.1. Lineage (GTDB taxonomy): Bacteria > Desulfobacterota > Desulfobulbia > Desulfobulbales > Desulfurivibrionaceae > Thiovibrio. Next base: position 143,801 of record DUZW01000003.1, on the reverse strand, counting down.
CGGGTTGTACCCCGAATTTTTGTACCAGGGTGCGGCGGAATTGTGAGGTCTTAAGCGCCTTGCCGTCAAGGCCGGGCTCAAAACCGCCATGTACGGTGAGCTGGAGCTGTGTCCGTTTGCCGAGCGCCTCGGCCACATTTTTAAGCTTTTCCTGCTCCGGCGGAGCAAGTTCTACCCGGCCCGGTTCGAAAAGGATTGTATCCATGTTTTCGGAATGGCTTCCGAAGAGGGCGCCCAAGGCCCGAAACGGCGCGGTTACGACCTTGGTGAGCAGGTTGAACAGTGCCTGTCTGAAGACGTGTCCGTAAGAGAATTCCGGGTGGTCGATGTTGCCGCGGATGGGCACGGCGATGTCGATCTTGCCCTCGCCGTCGGTGAGCAGGGCAATGGCCAGGTCCAAGGGCAGGTCCAGGGCGCTGGGGCTTTCGACATGTTCCCCCAGGGTGAAATCTTTCAGGACAACCGAGTTCTCGCCCAGCAGTTCGCTGTCCTTGATGTTATAGCCCAGATCGAGGTTGAGCTTTCCCGAGGCGATGTTTCGTCCGGCAAAGGTGGCACTGTATGGGGACAGGGGGGGCATGGCGACATTGCGGAAGTTAACTTTGATGTCGGTGAACTGTTTTGGATTGGCCGGGGCCAGGCTGCCATTGGCCTTGGCCTGGCCGAACTCTCCGATCCTCCCCTCGAATTTGAGCGAGGTGCGGGTGGAGGGCTTTGTGGAGATGCCGCTGGCTGCGCCCTTAACCTCTGTAATGCGGGTAGAAAAAGGCAAAACCAGGCTGAAGTCGGCAAAATCGACCACCCCGTTTTTCAGGCGGACTCGTTCTATATCTACGGGGAAGAGAGGCTTCTCTGGTTTTTCTGTCTCGGCCTCGTCTTTTTGCCGGAGGATTTTGATCAGGTTGAAGCTTTTGTCTTTAAAAATGGTGATTTTGGCCCCTGGGTTCTGGAGCCGGAGTTCCTTGATTGCTAACTGGTCCGGGTTAAGTCCGAACTCAAGCCCGTTGGCGGCAAGTTCCTTCCAGGCAAGAAAGCGCTCTCCGGTATTCTCCTCGTTGAGCAGCAGTGTTCCGATTTTTGCCTCGCCCTCCACGGTGAGCGAAGAGGGTGTACTGCCGGTGGTATAGCGCAGGTGCGTGTTTGCCGTGAGGTCGCCTGAAGCAAGGGTCAGGGCGGCATGCTGTGCGATCAGGGATTCCAGTGGCTTGAGATTCAGCTGGGCGATTGCAACCTGCGCCTCGATTTGGCCGATCTGCCCGTCTGCTTGGGACATGGTTCCGGCCAAGCTGGCAGAACCGCCTTGCCGGATTCCTGCTTGGGCCTCAAAGGCGATCGGTTTTTCGCCGATGGTGGAAAAATCCGTCACCTCTGCCCGCAGGTCGGTCAGATCATAAGCCAGGGGCGGTTTGCGTTTTTGGTCAGCAAAGCCAAGATGAAATCCGGAAACGCTCAACTGGTCGAGCGCCAACTTCCAGGGGCGTTTTCGGGCGGAGGTTTCTTCCCTGGTTGTTTCCTGTCTCGTTTCGGGTCGTGTTTTTTTGTGGTCTGCGGCGGTAACGGCGCCGACCGGGGTCTGGGTAAGGGTTATTCCCCCGCCGGTCAGGGCGATTCGTTTGATCGAGGCTTCCTGGCTACCCAAGTCGAGGCTGCCTTCGGCCAGCGACATGGCCAAGTCCGCGTCCAGAGTGATGGGGGTGGCGCGGCTTGCATCGCTGTAATGCAGGTCAAGATCGGTGGCGGAGAAGGCCTTGACTCCAATTTGCCAGGGTAAGGTTTCGTTGCCGGTAGGTTTGGCCTGTGTGTTCTGTTTTTTTGGCGCCGGAGATTTTGTTCCTTGCTTGATAAGCCGTTGCCAGTTGCCAAGGCCTGTCTTGTCGACCAGGGCCGCTACCCGCCCGCCCTTGAGCATGATGGATGGAAAAACTATCCTGTGTGTGACAAAGTCGATCTGCCCGCCCGAGGCGGTGAGGCTGCCCAGTTTCAGGAGCGGCTGGGATGCGCCTTTTTCGGTCAGGGAGAGGCCGTGCAGCGAAAGGCTGAGGGGGTTCACCAGCAGGGCGGCCTCTCCCTTGCTGGTGGAAAAATGGTAGCTTGCCGTCAGCTGGGCCGTTCCGGTGGGTTCCGCCAGATTCAGGCGGTCCCGGAAGTGGTTCCAAATCGCGGCTGGTTTGAAGTCCTTGATGTCGATGGAGCCGGTGGCCGAGATCGGTTGGAGCGTCATTTCGCCTTGCCAGCCGAGGTTTCCGCCGTCGGGGATGGAGGCGGAAACCGTGTAGGTGCTTAACTGCTCGGGAAGGGTCGAGATGTTGTTGAATTCAAGATTGATGGGCTCGATCGTGGTGTCGGTCGGCAGTGCCTTGGAATGATCGGCCACCTGCACCGTGCCGGCGGAGAGTGCCAGATGTTTCAGCAGCAGCCGTGGGGGAGATTTTTTTTCAGCGTTCGGCTGCGCCTCTGCTTGCGGAACTCTTTCGGCAAGCTTCGCCAGGTTGAGGCGGCCATCTGGGCCGATCACCAGACGCAGGTTAGGGCTCTCGATGGCAAGGTCGGCAAAGGTCCAGATCCGGCGGAAAAGGGTTTCCGGCTCGAAGTCGATAAAGATCCGGTGCACGGAGAAGAACGGTTCCTCCTCGTCGATTTGCAGGCTGAGATCTTTGACCTCGCAGGTGAAGAGTAATGGATTGATCCGTACCTGACCGAGGTGGACTTGGAGATGCAACTGTTCCGCCGCATACTGCGGAACATATCGGGTGACGAGGTAGGGGGCCAGAAAAAAACCGGCCAGGGTGTAAACGGTCAGCAGCAAGGCGAGGGTGACGCCCAGAAGGCAGAGGCTGCGGCGCCAGACCGGCGGAAGAGTTAAGTGGTGTCGCGCTGTTTCGATACTCTCTGACATGGCGTTCTCCGTGGTCAAGCATACCCGGAGTGGAGGGCGGCAAGTTGTTTTTTTTGGCCGAAGCAGTACGGCCTGGATTCAGGAAAATATTTTCTCTTACCCGATTATAGCATAACAGAAAATTTGCAGGACGATGAGGCTGTAAATTCCTGCCAGAACATCATCCAGGACAATACCCATGCCGCCGTTGATCCGCTGGTCGATGATCCGGATTGGGTAGGGCTTGAAGATGTCGAAAAACCGGAAGATCAGAAAACCCAGCAGCCAGATCAGGGGGTTGTTCGGCGCAGCGATGAGGGTGACAAGCATGCCGATGACCTCGTCGATTACCACCACACTTGGATCTTTGCGGTCCAGGATCTTTTCCGCCTGGCCGGCAGTGATGACGGCGATGAAAAAAATACCCCCCAGGGCAAGGGCATAATGGTTCGGCGCCAGCTGCCGGAGAAAAAAATGCAGGGGCAGGGCCAGCAGCGACCCCCAGGTGCCGGGAGCCTTTGGAAGATATCCCGCGCCGAAACCGGTGGCAATGCTCATGAATAGTCGGTCCATTTAAATGTCCTTTGTAAACTCCGTGCGTTCGGCGCACCCCACTTCGGCGTACACCTCTTTGAGCGGGATTCCATGCGCCATCGCAACCCGTTTGCAGTCTTCATATTCCGGGGTCAATACCTCCCCGGCAGGAGTCGTTACTTTTTTTACCCGCACCTTGCCCCAGCGGGTGGGAACCGTACCGCCTTCCCGGGGCAGAGTCCAGCGCTGCTCCGTGCGAAAACGCAAGCCGATGGCCGTGGTCTCGCTCAGAATGCCTTCCTTGACCGCCAGGGCCGCAGCCCGGTCGCAGAGCACTCGGAGCAGGAATCCCGGCCGCCCTTTTTTCATCTGGATAGGGATCAGGGCGACATCAAGGGCGCCCAAGGCAAACAACCGTTCAGTGAGATAGGGAAAGGTTTCCGGCGACCAGTCGTCCAGGTGGGTTTCGATGACCTCCACTTCCTGGGCCTCGACCGCGAGCCGGGAGGTGCCGATGATCAGGCGCAGGAGGTTGGGCTGACCATTGGTCAGCGTTTGGCTTCCTGCCCCGTAGCCCACGCCGGTCATGGTCATGGGCGGCATGGGGCCATAAGCGCCGGCCAGCCCCTTGACAATGGCAGCCCCGGTGGGGGTGACCAGCTCCTGCTCCAGCTCGACCCCGTAGGTGGGAACCCCTTGCAGCAGTTCGCAGACCGCGGGGGGAGGCAGGGGCAGCAGGCCATGGGCGCATTGGACCCAGCCGCGCGGCATGGGCAGAGGGGCGCAATGCAGGCTGCTGATGTTCAGGATATCAAGACCGATGGCCGCGCCGACTATATCAATAATCGCATCGACTCCGCCCACCTCATGGAAATGCACCGAATCCACCGGTCTGCCGTGGACCTTGGCTTCGGCCTCGGCCAGGAGGGAGAAAATGGAAAGCGCCGTTTTCTTGACTGGGTCCGTGAGATTACTGGAGGTGATGAGCTGTCGAATCTCACCCCAGGAGCGGTGCGGATGGATCTCGGCGCTTCGCACCGCAAGCGAGGTGGCGGCGATGGCCCCGCAGGCCTTTTTGCTGACGTTCAGGGTATAGCCGTCAAGGCGGAGCAGGGCCAGTTGGCCTTGCAATTCCTCGACCGGCAGACCGGCATCCAGCAGGGCGCCAAGAAACATGTCGCCGCTGATTCCGGAAAAACAGTCGATATAGGCGATGGTGCGCTGGTTCGTCATTTTGTTTCCGGCGGAGCAGGGTTGTTTGGGCCGTTATTGGGAAAGGTTCGTCTGCTGTAGTGGGTGAGCCAGGCGAGAATCCGTTTGTGGTAAAGGGCATAGGGGAGGGCGATCAGGGCTGAAATCGCCAGCAGAAGCACAAATTTCAGATAGTTGCCCTGATAAATTTCGGCCCCTTGGAGGGAAAGGAGCAGGGTCCCTGGGATTCGGCCCACCACGGTGATAAACAAAAATACCGGCATGGGCATGTGGCTCATGCCCAGCAGATAGGCCAGGGAGTCTTTGGGAAAGCCGGGCAGGAGAAAGAGGACAAAGGGAATGATGAAATCGCCCTTGCTGACCAGATGGTTGAAGCGCTGGTAGATGGCGGTGTGTTCCAGTCGGCGGCGGACCAGGTCGCTGAGCAGACGACCGATCATGAAGGCCAGCCAGGAACCGATGGTGAGGCCGACGGAGGAATAGAGCAAGGCCGGCAGGGCGCCGAAAAGATAACCGCCAAAGACGCCGCTTGCCTCGCCGGGGATGGGCGCGATAACCACTTGGAGGACTTGCAGGGTGATGAAGATCAGAGGTGCAAAGGCGCCTTTGGCCAGGATGGCTGCCCTGATCTCTTCCCCGTGCTGCCGTGAATTTTGTAAGTAATGTAAAACCTTGATGAAAAGGTTGTCCTGCTGGTACGCATAGAGGGTAACGGCTGCAATTCCGACAAGGATGAGCAGAAGGTAGAAGATGCGGTTTTTCAGGAATCGGGTCATGTGGGAAACCGCAGCCCCGCTTCGAGTGGCCTGCCCCGGAGAAAGGCGTCCGCGCTCATCCGTTTGCTGCCTTCAAGCTGCACCTCGCCAAGACGCAGATAATCTTCGCCGGTGGCCACCAGCAGCCCGGCTTTGTTGACTCTGCACAGGGTGCCGGGTGCTTCGCGGACAGGCCCGGGGCTAATCAGCGGGGAAAAAAGGCGTAGCCATTTGCCCTCCAGGGTGGTGTGGGCCATGGGCCATGGGTCCAGCCCTCTGATCTGGCAGCTGATTTCCCTGGCCGACCTGCGCCAGTCGATAGCGCTCAATTCCTTGGAAAGCGGGGGCGCCAGGGTGACCAGGCTTTCGTCCTGTTTTTGCGGCGGAAGATTTCCAGCCTTGAGCTTTTCCAGGGCTTCAACAAGCAGTCTGCCCCCGAGTTCGGCCATCTTGACAGCCAGGCTGCCCGCGGTGTCATCGGGTTCGATGGCAAGGCGCCCCGGCAGGAGGATGTCGCCGGTATCCATGCCCTCGTCCATCTGCATGATGGTAATGCCTGTTTCCGCATCGCCGTTGAGCACCGCCCATTGGACCGGAGCAGCGCCCCGGTATCTGGGGAGGAGCGAGCCGTGCACGTTGATGGTGCCCAAAGGCGGCAGATTGAGCAGCGGTCCCGGGAGAATGCGGCCATAGGCTGTCACCACCATAAGATCCGGCTGGTAGGTGCGGAGCTCTTCAAGAAACTCAGGGGTTCTGACCTTGGTCGGCTGGAGCACCGGGATGGATGCAGCCAGGGCCAGCTCCTTGACCGGCGGCGGGCTCAGCTTCCGGCCCCGTCCCTTGGGCTTGTCCGGCTGACAGATCACGGCCACCACTTGTTCCCCGTGGTCGAGAAGCGCCTTGAGCGAGGGCACGGCAAATTCCGGGGTGCCCATGAAGATGATGCGGTACCTGTTGGTCGCCACCGGTTATTTCCCCTCTTCGGCCTTGAGCATTTTTTTGAGCTTCTTTTTATACAGCGTCCGCTTGAGGGAGCTGATTCGATCGATAAACAGGGTGCCGTTTAAGTGATCGAGCTCGTGTTGGATCACCCGGGCGTAATAGCCTTCAGCCTCGAAGCTCATGGGCTGGCCGGTAATGTCCTGGGCTTCAACCCATATTTTCGCATAGCGGATCACGTTGCTGCAATACTCCCGCACGCTGAGACACCCCTCTTCGTCAATCTCTTCACCCTCGCCCTTGATGATCTTCGGGTTGGCCAGCACGATCAGCTCTCTGGGTGCATCCTTGGGTGAAATATCAATGACGCAGAGCTGCAGGGGAATGTTGATCTGCGGGGCCGCCAAGCCGACGCCGGGAGCGTCGTACATGGTTTCCGCCATGTCGGCCACCAGCTTTTCAAGCTCGGGACCGAAGTCGGTCACCGGTTTGGCCGTGTCCTTGAGGATGGGGAAAGGGTAGGTGACTATCTCTCGTAATGCCATGGTGCGATCCTTAGTTATGGTTGCCGCGTAACGTTTTGGAAATGAAAGTCAAAAACGGATGTTGCGCCTTTTGGAGAGAGATAAAGCAGGCTTTTCTCTCCCCAGGAAGCATGGATGAAGCGTGCCCCGTCATCTCCTCTGTAAAGTTCAAGACCTGCCACGGCCAGTAGGGTTATGCTCCACCTCTGAAGTAATTACCGTTTACAATGGTCGCAGGGTCTCAATATCCATTAAACAAAAAATTTAGTGCAGCGACGATCTCGCCCCTGCGATCAGCCAGCGAGCCAACCTTTTGCCCCAAAAGGCGCGTCGGAATACCCGCAAGTTCGGCAGTGGACATAACCACCTCGCTCTGCCCCACCGTGAATCCGGGGTTGAGGTGTTGCGCCGCCTTACCCATGGCCGAGGCCTTGACGAGCGGAACCACTACGCGGGAAGCGAGACCCTCCAGCAGGCCGGTTTGCACGTCCAGCAGGTAGGGGATTTCCTCCCTGGTTGCCGGATTGGGGTTTTCGTACACGTCGAGATGCGCCATCAGAACCGCCTGAGCTTATCGTTGAACACCCCGCGCTTTTCGATGCGTAAGTTGTATTCGTTTATGGCCTCAAGGTTTTCCGCAAGCCACTTGCGGCGTTGTTCCTCCCGCAAAACTTCGGCCAGCCGTTGCTCAAGGGCTTGGGAAAGATTAATGTGGTTTTCTTTTGCCAGTCGCAGCAAGTCGCTGTTGATACTGAGATTGGCGGATTTTTTAGGGGCTGCCGGATCAAAAAGGGTTGCCTGCATCGTTGCCTCCGTATGCGCATTTCTTATGCGCATGATTGTATCTTGTGTGGCACGCGATAACAAGAGAAAAGGGTGCGTCCTGTTGCGCTGGAAATGGATGCGGTCACACCCTGCCGTGCACCTCTTCATAAATCCGGCTGCGATGTTTGATGGCGAAGACCACCACCTCGTTGCTGCGAATGGCATACACCACCCGCCAGTCTTCCACGCGAAGTTTCCAATATCCTGCCAGTGTCCCCCGCAACGGTTTGCCGTAGCGGGATGGATCGATGGCCAGACGGGTTTCAATGGCGTTTTTTATCCGTTCCCGGATGGCCTTGGGCAGGAGAGCGGCATCATCCTTGACCTCTGGGTGAAAGATAACGGGAAAGGGCATCAGCCGAAAACCTGATCGGCAGTCAGCGCCTTGTCCCGGTTAAAGCTTTCCGCCCGGGTATCCGCTACCTCGGCAAGGGCAATGTCCTCTCGCAGTTCCAGAGATTCCAGGAGAAGATCATGGGCCACCGAAGAAAGGGACGCCCCGTCCTGTGCGGCCAATTTGGCGATGGTTGCATACATTTCTTTTTCGCAGACAACATGGATACGGGGGTTGGATGTCGGCATGGTGTGCTCCTTCATTTTTCACATATTGTAACACTAGTGGTGCACTCTGTCAACGCCGGCTTCTACAGCATGCTCTCCGGATCAACGTCTATCGACAAATTCACTGCTCCGCCAAGGCACCCGTGCTCCTGCTCCAAGTCCCGGCAGAGGGTATGCAGTTGCTCAAGATCCGGTCCCTTGAGCAGGATCTGCCAGCGGAACCTGCCACGCAATCTGGCAAGGGGCGCAGGGGCTGGGCCGAGGATGGCTGTGTTCCTATATCGGGGCAGCAGGGCTTTCCCCTTGGCGGCCAGGGCTGAGGCCCGGTTTTGTACCGCCTCTTCCAGCTCGCCGTCAAGAACAAGGTTAATCAGCCGGCTGAAGGGCGGATAGCCCAAGGCCTTGCGCAGTCCGATCTCTTTTTCAAAAAAACGGGGGTAATCGTGGTCGCGGGCCGCGGTAATACTGTAATGGGTGGGCTGGTGGGTCTGGACAATAACCCTCCCCGGTTGCTCGCCCCGACCCGCCCGGCCGGTTACCTGGGCCAGGAGCTGGAAGGTGCGCTCGCCTGCCTTGTAGTCGGGCATGCCCAGTCCGGCATCGGCCCAGACTATGCCCACCAGGGTAACATGGGGGAAATGGTGGCCCTTGGTGATCATCTGGGTGCCCACGAGAATGTCTATCTCTCGCTCATGTACGGCCCGGAGGATACGGAGGAAATCCTGGCGGTTGCGGGTGGTGTCGTGGTCGAGTCGGGCGATTCGGGCCTTGGGGAACATCCCGGCAAGTTCTTCTTCGATGCGCTCCGTGCCGAAACCGATGGGGGCGAGGTTGAGTGAGCGGCAGTTGGTGCAGACCGTGCGGCTGTTGGTGGCAAAGCCGCAGTAATGACAGACCAGTTCGCCTCTGCCCTTGTGCAAGGTCAGGGTTATCCGGCAATGGGGGCATTGCACGGCCTGGCCGCAGTCGGAGCAGAGCATGCAGCCGGCAAACCCTCTTCGGTTTAAAAAAACAAGACTCTGCTCCTGCCGGGCCAGGGTCGCCCGCAGGGCCTGTTTGAGTTGCGGGCTAAAAAGGGGCGGTCGGCCGGAAACGGTGTTTACAGCCTGGAGATCGATCAACTCCACCTGGGGCAGGGGCCGGTTTTCGATGCGGATCGGCAGGCTGAGCAAGGTATATTTGCCGCTGAGCGCATGCTGATAGCTGATCAGCGACGGGGTGGCCGAGCCGAGCAGCACCGTGGCCCCGCCCTGGCTGCCCCGGAGTAAGGCCAAGTCGCGGCCCTGGTAACGGAGGCTGTCTTCCTGCTTGTAGGCGGTGTCGTGTTCCTCGTCGACGATGATCAGGCCCGGATCGGCAAGGGGGGCGAAGATAGCGGAACGAGCGCCGATGACGATCCGGGCCTCACCGGAAACCACCCGCTGCCACTGGTCAAAACGCTCCCCTCTGGCCAGGCCGCTGTGAAGCAGGGCCACGGTCTCGCCGAAGCGGGAAAGGAAATGCGCCTCCAGCTGAGTTGCCAGGGCGATTTCCGGGACCAGCACCAGGACGCTCCGTCCCAGGGCCAGGGTGGTTTCCGCAGCCTGCAGGTAAACCTCGGTCTTGCCGCTGCCGGTGATGCCGTGCAGCAGAAAGGCGGCATATTTTTTTTCGGTGATGGCAGGGATCAGTTGGGCAAGGGCGGTATCTTGATCCGCTGTGAGTTGCGTGGGCCTGGGGAAAAAAGGCGGGGTCTCGCCAAAGGGGTCACGATAGACCGGACGTTCCGTAAGGAGGATGATGCCTTTTTCGGCTAGAGAGGTGATGGCTTTTGCCGCACCGCTGTAGGCCTTGGTCAGCTCCCTGCGGGGAAGTCCTTGATTTGCCTCCGTTCGCAGCTCCTCGATATGGGCGATGGTTTTTTTTTCCGAGGGCTTGAGGTGGGCCAGGGTCTCCGGAGCAAGCGGTTCTGGGGCAAGGAGCACGCAGGTCTCGGTTTTTTGGCCGATGGAGGCCCCGGAGATAATCTGCTCCACCGAGATCAGCCCTTGCTCCGCCCATTGCTCGATGGTCCGCCTGTCCTTGCCTCGCCAGAGCTTGCGCACCGTTGCGGCGCTGAGTTTTTTCTTGGCAGCCAAGCCGGCCAGCCAGGGATATTCCTGGGTCAGCTGGGGCTGTTCCCTGAGAAAATAGTGCAGCCCCGGTTCGGTGAGCTTGAGCTGGCGGCCGCTTTGCGAAGTGAGCCCGCCTGGCAACGCGCCCCGGATCACCTCGCCGATGGGGTAATGATAGTAGCGTGCCACCCAGCGGAAAAAGGGGACCAATCCTTCCGGGAAGACCGGGAAATCATCAAGGATGTCGGCCACGGGTTTGAGGCGGAATTCTGGTTTTTCTTCACTCAAGGCCAGCACATAGCCGGTGAGCAGGCGTCCGCCCAAGGGAACCAGTACCCGCTGGCCTGGAACGGGTATCTCGCCGCTGGTCGGGATGGCGTAGGTCAGAGTCTGCGGCAGGGGCGCGGCCACGGCAACTTCAAGATAGGGGGGTGATGCGGACATGGCTTGCTGTCAATGAAAGTGAAAGGCCGCCCTTCTCGCTCGGCAGAGGGGCGGCCAGGATGGAGATTCTAGTTTAACCCTTTCGGCTTTTAAACCGTTGTGAAAAAAGCGGGCCATTTGATTGGCCAAAAGGGCATAAGGTGCTGCAACGAAATAATCCCTGACGAGACCAATTAGCTCGTAACGGCTCCTAAAAACTCGCGCATACTTCCTTAATGTGTTTTTTGAACTCCTTGCATATCACGGGATGTCGCAGGGCGTAAGCGACAATGGCCTTGAGATAGCCGAGCTTGTCGCCTGCGTCGAAGCGGGTGCCCGAGAATTCATAGGCATACATGGGGCGCTGTTTAGCAAGGGCCAGCAGGGCGTCGGTGAGTTGGATTTCTCCGCCGTGGCCCGGCGTGGTTTTTTCGAGCATCGGAAAGATCTCCGGGGTAAGCAGATAGCGGCCGATGATCGCCAAATCGGAGTCGGTGGTGCCGGGCGCGGGCTTTTCCACCATGCGGTCCACTTGATACACCCCTTCCCGAATCAGGGTTCCCTCCACGATCCCGTATTGGTTGGTTTCCTCGGACGGTACTTTCTGGATAGCCACGATGGGCGCATCCATTTCTTCGTGCAGGTTGAGCATCTGCTGGCAGCACGGAACCTTGCTCAACACCAGATCATCGCCCAACAGAACCAGGAATGGTTCGTCGCCGATGACATTCCTGGTGGTCCAGATGGCGTGGCCCAGTCCCAATGGTTTTTTCTGGCGGACCGTGGTAATGTCGATGAGGTTTGAGATGTGGTTGATCTCTTCGCAAAGCGCATCCTTGCCCTTCTGCTTGAGCAGGGTGTCGAGCTCGAAATCGTAGTCAAAATGATTTTCGATGGCGGATTTACCCTGACTGGTGACAAAAACAATCTCTTCGATCCCGGAGGCGACCACCTCTTCGACAATGTATTGGATGGTCGGCCTGTCAACGATGGTGAGCATTTCCTTGGGAATTGCCTTGCTGGCAGGGAGAAAGCGGGTGCCCTTTCCGGCCACCGGGATAACAGCTTTGCGTACTTTCATAAGAGACCCATTGTTGAGTTTTTTGGAAAAATGAGGACACGCTCCATCATGGTATATCACATAGCCAAAGATAGCTGCATCTTCAAGGGAAATAATGGTGGTTATGTTAAAAGCCATTGGAGATCGGAGTGTTAACTCAGTCATCTTGAGCGGTGCGCATGCATTTTTTTATCAACAAGGTTGCAGAGATTATCAGGCGTGAGGGGTTGCTTGCCTCCGGAGAACGTTGTGTCGTGGCGGTGTCCGGCGGGCCGGATTCCATGGCCCTGCTTCGGGTTTTGGCGCAACTGGCGCCATCCCTTGGAGTTTTTCTGGTGGTTGCCCATGTGGATCATGGCTTGCGACCAAAGGAGGCTGAGGAAGAAGCGAGCCTGGTCGCAAGCGCGGCCCTGGCCCTTGGTCTAACCTGCGAGTTCGGCAGGGTGGAGGTTGCCGCCTGCGCCAAGGAGCAGGGCTTGTCCATCGAACATGCCGCCCGCAATCTGCGTTACGGATTTCTGGAGGAGGTGGCGGTGCGCCACCGGGCCACCAAGATTGCCGTGGCTCATACGGCGGATGATCAGGCCGAGGAGATCCTGCTGCGGCTTATTCGGGGCACTGGCCGTGCGGGGTTGACCGGTATGGCGAGGCTTCGCGATGGCCTTGTTGTCCGGCCCTTTTTGGGAATAGCCAAGGAGGAGCTTCTTCGCTATCTTGCCGAGGGAAACATCCCTTATTGCCTCGACAGCTCCAATCAGCAACGGATTTATCTGCGCAATCGGATCAGGCTTGATCTGCTCCCGTATTTGCAGGAGCATTTCAACCCCAATATCGGCAACTCTCTGCGGGAAACGGCGGCGATTCTGCAAGGGGAAGAAGAGCTGCTGGCCGGGATTGCCAGCCAGGCCTATGCCCAGATGGTTGAGGAGGAGGGGGACGAACCTGTTGCGCTGACGATCCATCTGGCTGCTTTTTTGTGTCAGCCCCTGGCCATTAAGCGGCGGATACTGGAAACAGCTTGCTGGCACATGGGTTGTCGGCCGTCGTTCCGGCAGATTGCCCAGCTTCTCTCCCTGGCCGAAACCGGGGGTGAGGGGCCGGGGACGCATCTGGCTCGAGGCTTACGGGTTGTCAAGGAAGAGGGGCGGCTGTATTTTCGTTATCCGCAGGGGCGGCAGGCAGTACGCGGTAATCTCTCGGATGCGGCTAAGGTCGAGCCTTCTTTCGCCAAGGAGCTTTCCGGTCCGGGCGACTATTTTCTCGAAGAGACGGGGACAATTCTCAAACTTCGTCTGCTTGAAGCGCTTCCCGAGGGATGGGAGGGGCGGACTCCGGAAACCCTGTATTGCGATGCCGGGAAGATCAGTTTTCCCCTGATGGTTCGTTCTTTTCGGCCGGGAGACAGGTTTTGCCCTCTCGGGGCGCCGGGCCGAAAAAAGGTCGGCGATTTTTTCACCGATCAGAAGATTCCCGCAGTCAAACGGAGGCGGATCCCAATCCTGGCGGACCGGGAGGGAATCATCGCCATCCTCGGTGTGCGCCCTGACCAGAGGGCGGCAATCTCCACCCACACCAGAAGTATTCTGGCCGTAAGCCAGCACCCTTCGGCAACAGGTGAAAATGGCTTTACTGAAAAAGCGATACATGGTAAGTAAGTTGCCACCGTGAATATGAAAACCCGAGGGCGGGTAGCTCAGTTGGATAGAGTGTTGGCCTCCGAAGCCAAAGGTCGTGGGTTCGATTCCCGCTCCGCCCACCAAAAAAATATAAGGAATCAGTCATAAAAGGCTGGTTCCTTTTTTTTGTGAATATGCTTCCGGCGCTTCAGGGATCGTATCTGTGTCTCCTTCCTCACCGCGTGGGAGCGGTGTGTTCCATGAATTGCTTTGCTTCCTCTTTAACCTCCGTTATAATCGAGAATTTGGAGCGTTACAGTTACAGGTGTTCTGCCTGCTGGATAACCCGGCGAAAAGCCGTTACATGGCATGTGTTGCGAAATGATGGAACCCGATCATGACATCAAGGTGCTGGTGGTTGACGATTCGCTGGTCATGCGGAGGATCATCGGCAATCACCTGCGGGCGTTGGGGTATTCCAACATCCTTGAGGCGGATAATGGGAAAAAGGCGCTGCGGATTCTGGAGGAAGAACGGGTGGACCTTATCCTTTCCGATTGGTGCATGCGGGTAATGCACGGTATCGAGGTGTTGCGCAGTGTCCGGAAAAATGAGGCCACCAAGAATATCCCTTTTATCATGGTGACCGCCGAGGCGCAGCCGCATCTGATTCTTGAAGCGATTCGGGCCCAGGTCAGTGATTACGTGGTCAAGCCTTTTACCCGGGAGAATCTGCGGGAGAGCATCGAGAAGGTTTTTGCTCTGGCGCAGGCAGGTGACTGATAGGGAGTCGTATCTGGGGTATTGCGGGGCTTATTTCTCCGCAGGCAAATTAATCAATGGTTCCACAAGCAAGTCTACTCCTCAAGTTCTGGTTCCCCCCAGTCGTCATCCTCCGCATCATCTGACTGGCAATGGTGCGGCGCCTCATCGTCAAGGTCAGTCAGCTCATCGAATAACTCAACTTCGTCAGGCGAGGGAATGGGGTCAAGATCGGCTTCGCGCCAAGCGTCGAGAGTGATTTCTTCGGGGGTGCCGTCCTCATGCTGGAGTTCGACAATCCCTTCATCTTCATCAACGGTTACTACGAAGAAGCGACCGCCATCTTCAATGGTCTCGTACCAGTTGCCTTCAATGGGTTCGATGTCTATGGGCATGGTTTTCTCCGTTTTGGGAGAGCGAGGTTTGTTACACGAACAGGCAGTCCTCTCGCCAGCAGCAATCTTCTTGGGTGCAATTTTCGATGGCTGAGCCGAAGCAGGGAAAATTGCCTTCTTTTTCCTGAATGGCGCGGATGAGATCCTCTTTTTTTAGCTTGCCTGGCTTAATGCCAAGATCTTTCGCCTTTGTCTTGATGTCGAGCATTTTCATGGAAAACCTCCGTGGATGTTGGGAATGATGTTGGGAATCCGTGTCGTTACATGCAGGGATTCATGCTGAGCACAGGGCAGTCGGCGGTTTTGATCACCCGCTCGGTAACGCTGCCGAACAGGGTTTTCTCCACCCCTTTGCAGGTTTGGGTGCCGATCATGATCAGGTCGCATCCTTCGGCCTTGGCGTGGCGGACGATCTCTTTCGGGATGTTGCCGTTGAGCACCGCACTCGCATGGGGGATGTCCTTTTCCATGTTTGCCTCGATGAAGTCCTTCATCTTGCGTTTGGCCCGTTCGATCAGGTCTTTTTCAAGGTTTTCCAAGGGCAGATGGGGGACCGCGAAACCGGCATAGGCATCAAGGCTTTCCACCACAAAAACAACCTCAATGCTTGCTCCGAATTTACGGGCGATCATGCTGGCGGATTGCAGCACCTTGTTTGAGTGTTCGGAAAAATCCGTGGGGACGAGAATTTTTTTGATATCCGTCATGGCCAAGTCTCCTTTGGGTGAAAATGTTGGAACAAGCAGTCCGGCGGATGAAGAGCCTGGGCTTTCATTGTGGACAGCGCCTCATTCGCCTCCGTGTTCAGAACTTTGCGTAACCGGTGTACACAGAAAAAACAAATGAAGGCAAAATTCCAAAACAAGCGCCACCTTAAAAGGGTTTTTCCTTTTGTCGGAAAAAGGAGGGAATTCCGTAAGGATTGCCTTAATGCCTGGTGTTTTCCACCACAAATGGGGTGCTGCGCACGGCGAGGCTTTGTTTTTTGACCCAAAGCCTCGCCATGGGAACCACCTCGCCGTCCATGGTGACGATGTTGGCCAGCTCTTCTACGTAGGAGATGTCCTGGGTCTTGAATTCGTAATAAAAGGTGTTGTCACTGTAAGGATCGACAACCAGAATGATTTTCTGCGGGTTGTTTGGATGTTTCTGGGGCGCGCCGGAAAAAGCAATGTGGGTGTCGCGCAATTGTTTTTCGTCGTTGGGACGTTGGTATACCTGGAGTTCAAAACGAATTCCAGCCTGGGGGAAATTGGAGAGGGGCATGTCTGACCTCTGCGCCATGTGTGCTTGCCATCTTGGCAACAATCGTATCAAACGCTTTTTTTAATAGTATACAGATTCTCCGGAGTGAATCAAAAAATAAAATTGTGGGGATGTTTTTTTTAAATCATCCCTGGGCCGGACAGGCAGATTTTATTTCTTCACCGGAACCGGGCGCATGGCATCGTCAACAGCGACAAAGGTGAAAAGCCCCTCAATGGCTTTCTCCCGGGTCAAGTCGTACATCTGTTCAAGATATACGGTCACCCGTACCTGGATGCTGGTGTTGCCGACTTTGACCACCTGGCCGACAAGTTCGACAAAGGTTCCTGCCGGGATGGGCGTCTTAAAGTCGATGCGGTCCGAGCAGACCGTGACGGTTTTTTGCCGGGAAAAACGGGTGGCGGTGATAAAGGCTGCTTCGTCCATCCACTGTAAGGCCGTACCGCCGAACAAGGTAGCGTAGTGGTTGGTGGTGTTGGGGAAAACCGCCTTGGTGATGTGGGTTTCAGCGGATTTCATTTTCTGGGTAATGTCCATGGCCGCCTCATCGGATGAGCTGTTTCTGGCAAGGGCTGCGAGCAGGACGGGACAATCCTCCCAAACCTGCCCGCGCAAGGTTTTCCCGTTAAAACGAGATCAGGTACAGGGCCGCAATAACGCAGAGAAAAATAATGCCAACCTTGAAACAGACTTCCGGCTCATCGTGGCCATAGCCGTGGGGATCGTCGTGGTGATCGTGTGTGCTCATGGGTAAAGTTCTCCTTTGGGTGATGGTGATGATTCTCTAGCAGGGGGCTGTAGCAACATTTTATTATACACTCTTCACTTTTAACTTTTCACTCTCTTCTCGGGTCCACTCCTCGACCTCCGCCGGGGATGGCATCCGTCCGGCGCATTTTACCGTGCCGTTGATGATCAGGGCCGGGGTTTTTGTTACCCCGAAGCGCCAGATCTCATCCAGATCATGCACCGACTCCATGTCGGCGGCCAGGTCGAATTTTTGCAGGGCCTCAAAAAGCATGGCGCTGAGTTTGTTGCAGGTCACGCAGCCGGAGCCAAGCACCCGGATGGTGAGTATCTCCGGTGCGGTGTCCTGTATTCCTTGGCGGCGTCGGTATTCAGTGCGCAAGGCCTCTCGGTAGATCGGTTCCGCCGTTACGGGAACGTAATTTTCCCTGGTAATGGCAGTAAAAAGAAAATCCACCGCAGCTTCTTCCGGCATCTCTTCGTTCAGGGCTTTGTTCAGGGCCTGATCAAGGCCGATGAGGCCGACGTTGGCAGCACCGATTCGGATGGTT
Source organism: Deltaproteobacteria bacterium (assembly GCA_013349295.1). GTDB lineage: Bacteria > Desulfobacterota > Desulfobulbia > Desulfobulbales > Desulfurivibrionaceae > Thiovibrio. Next base: position 126,663 of record DUZW01000003.1, on the reverse strand, counting down.
CGTGGCGCGGGTATGTCCTGATTATCCATGGGATTCCTGTTTTTGTTTACTCTCTTGCCAAGCCCAGCTAAAAAAGTTGCAGCTGCCGGCTGTCTGCCTTCCGCCGTTTAACGAGGGGTTGTTCTGTTTCGCTCAGCAAGGCTGCGGGAATTTCCTGGATAAACCGGGAGACGCGTTGGTTGTTTGTCCGATTGAAAATGGTGCGGCTTGCCGCTGCGCTTAAGATCAGGCTTTCCTGCGCTCGGGTCATGGCAACATAGAGGAGGCGGCGCTCTTCTTCCACATCGCTGTCCCGGTTGGCGATGGTGCAGGGAAGAATCTCCTCTTCAAGTCCTGCCAGAAAGACCACCGGGAACTCCAACCCCTTGGCGCCATGCATGGTCATGAGGGCCACGGCTTCGGCCCGTTCGTCATAGATGGTGGCTTGGGCATTTTGTCTGAGGTGTTCACAAAAGGCTTGGAGATTGTCGCCAAAGGCGTTGGCCAAGTGGAGCAACCGTTGGGCCTCCGGACTTTGGGGGTCGATGCCGAGTTCGGGCATGACCTCGGCCAGGGGGTGGGCGAGGCCCTGTTCCGCAGCGTTGCGGAATTTTTTGAGGGTTTCGCCCATATCCCGGATGCTTTTTGCCGCGCCGGCGGGAAGATGTAAGCTGAGCGCCTCGCCATGGAAATCAGGGCAACGGAGAGGGAGTTCTTTCTCAAGGAGGGAGATGGTCGCTTCTCCGACCCCTGGAAGGTCTGCAATCAGCAGGAGATGTTCGTGCAAGCTTGCGTCCGCCACGCTGGCCAGCAGAAAATGGCAGGCGGCCTTCAGGGCGGGCTTCAGATAAAATGGGGTGGCGCCGACGAGTTGGAAGGGGATGCCTTTGCGGTGCAGGGCTTCGGCAATGGGTTCGGCCATCTGGCTGAGCCGGTAAAGTACGGCGAAGTCGGCAAAGCTCCGGGGTTGGTCGCCGTTTCGACCAGTGGGGAGGGAGAGGCTGCTGATACCGCCCAATCCCTCTTCGATGCGGCGCACGATAAACTCCGCCTCGGCTTGGGCGTTTGCCGGTCTGTGCCATTCGATGAGCGCCGTGCCGGTGCTTTCTGGCAAGAGTTGGGTGTCGCCGCTTTGCCGGTTCCGGCGGATGAGGGCCGATGCGCCATCGATAATGGCCGGGGCTGAACGGTAGTTGCGGATCAGGGACAGGGTGGTGACGCCTTCCCTTTCGCGGAATCGCTGGAACAAGGTGAGGTCGCTGCCGCGAAAACCGTAAATGGCCTGGTTGGGGTCGCCGATGGCAAATATCCGCGCCTGTTCGCCGAGCAACAGGACCAGCTGGTACTGCGGATGGTTGAGGTCCTGGAATTCGTCAACAAAGAGATGGGCTACCCGGGCTCTTTCGCGGATCAGTGACGCTTTTGCCCGGTTCGTTATGGCAAAGGCAGGGTCGTCCCTGAGGCGCTCCACACACCAGGGGATGAGCAGATCGAGGTCAATGGCCCGGTTTGGCATAAACGAGGCGAGATAACGCTGGAGGAGACCCGGCAGAGCGGTGTCCGTCGGGAGTGTCCCCCTATTTATCTGCTCAACGTAGGAGGTCAGTTGTTTTTTGAGGATATGGTGTTCGGCCGGGGATAAGTCCGGGAGCATCTTGCGCAGATAGAGGTCGCGGTCATCCTCGCCGATGACTATGAAATCAGGGTTTTCCTCGCGCAACAGGCTCAGGCAGTAAGCATGGAAGGTGCCCACGAAGATGGCTTGGGCTGCTGCGCCGAGATCCCGGTCCAGACGAGTTTGCATCTCACGGGCTGCCCGGTTGGTAAAGGTGATGGCCACCATCTCCTCTGGACGGGCATTCTCCGCAGTCAGCAAATGTTCGATTCTGGCCACCAGGGTAAAGGTCTTGCCTGTGCCCGGCCCGGCAGCCACCAGGATGGTTTCGGCTTTGCAGGCGATGGCGGCAAGCTGTTCCGGATTGGGCTTTCGCGGAGGCTGGGGCTTATCGGCGGAGGGAGAGGGCTTTTTTTCAAGGGGCAGCGGGGTGCGGTCCTTTTTTTTTGAGGGGGATTTGGTCTTTTTTCCGGAAAACAGGCTGATCTGGCCGGCCAGCTCCTCCCGCTCACCCTCGGCAAAGACCCGGATTACGCCGAATTCGCCATCATAGCCAGGGGTGCGAATGACATTGCCGGCACGGATGCGGGTCACCGCCTCGCCCAATACCGGGGACATCAGGTTGATCTCGTCCACCGGCGTGTTGATCAGCAGATTGAATTCCGAACCGAAGCGGGCAACGACCTTGGAGTACAGGGCCATCACTCCCTTGGTGGCAGGGCCTGCGCCGAGAATCTCGCCCAACACCTCGGGCAGCGGAATAAGGCTGTGCACACCGGGCGAGCCTGGCGGGTAGTAGGGCTCTGTTCTTTCGGCCAGCTCCATTACTCGGTGCAGCACCCCCACGGTGAGGGGTTTATGGCAGGCCGGACAAATGGCTCCGAGCTTTCGTGTTTCAATCGGCTCAATGCAGACCCCGCAGTTACGGTGGCCGTCGCAATGGTATTTGCCCTCTTCCGGGTAGAATTCTATCGTTGCGGAAAAGGCGTCGGTCAGGGGATTTTTCAGGGCCTGCCGCAGATCAAAAAAATTGAAACCGGTATTGAAGATGTTGGCCTCCCGGCCCAGCTTGGAGGGGGAATGGCAATCGGAGTTGGAGATCAGGGCGAAGCGATCCAAGGCAGGAATGAGTCGGTTCATGTCCGGGTCCGAGGAGAGACCGGTTTCCAGGGCGAAGACGTGTGGGCTGAGATCGCCGTAACATTCCTCAATGGTGTCAAAGCCGGATCGTGAGCCGAACAGGGAGAACCATGGTGTCCAGATGTGGGCTGGAACCAGGAACCCCTCCGGCGCATTTTCGAGCAGGATTTCGAGCAGGTCGCGGGAGTCAAGGCCCAGGATGGGGCGGCCGTCCGACTCAATGTTGCCGATGCCGGCCAGAACACTGTTTATTCGTTCCGCCGAAGCGAAATCAGGCACATAGAGCAGGTTGTGGACCTTGCGCACCGCGCCGTGTCGTTTGTATATGCTGCTGATTTCGGCGGTGAGCAGGAATCGGATGGGAAGCGCTTCCGGCGTTACCTGCGGCAGGGCCTGGGGGATCGTCTCATTCTTGAGCTTAAAGAATCCCGGTTCGGCGGGGACAAGCTGTTCCTTGAGCTGACTGAACCAGCCGGGATGGGTGAAGTCCCCGGTGCCGAGCAGATGGATGCCCTTGACCATGGCCCAGGCGGCAAGGCCTTGCAGGTTGCCTGCCTTGCTGGTCGCGCGGGAAAAGGGGGAATGGATGTGGAGATCAGCGATGTAGCGCATTTTTTCGTTGCCAACCCAAGAGTGAAAAATCGACGGGAACTAATAAAGAGTACACAGAATCACTCTTCCTGTCCATGTCCTATTTGGGAGCCGTTACCACGCAATATGTGCGTTCTTGGCCCTCTTTTATTATGACTCCTTATGCCGGTGAAGTCCGGCAAATATTCTCGTTGTTTTTGTCGATGGCTTCTCTGTGGAAAAGGGGTGGCCTTCCCTTGAAAAAATCGCTATATAATGACCACTTCATTTCGAATGTTTTTAAAAAGAGGGAGACCGGAAATGGTTGAGCAGATAATAGACGTGGTGATTATCGGCGCTGGTCCTGCTGGGTTGCAGGCCGCCGTGCATGCCGTCCGAAAAAAAGCCTCGGTGCTTGTTTTGGGCCGTTTGGAAAACAGCAGTATTCATCCGGCCCATGTCGAGAATTATCTCTGTGTCGATGGCGTGACCGATGGCGCTGAGTTGCTCCGGATCGCCCTGGCTCAGGCCACCCGTTTTGGCGCGCAGGTGTGGTCGGAGGATGTCCTGCATCTTGATCAGGAAGGTGAGTTTTTCACGGTAAAAGTGGAAAGCGGGCGGCAGATCACGGCCCGGACCCTGATCCTTGCCACCGGGACCTCGCGCAAAAAGCTTAAGGTGCCGGGAGAGAAAGAATTGTTGGGCCGTGGCGTCAGTTATTGCGTGGATTGCGATGCCAATTTTTATCGCAATGCCAAGGTGGCTGTGGTGGGCAACGAATCCGCCGCGGTGGACGGCGCCCTGACCCTTACCAAATATGCCGCCGAGGTTCATCTGGTTTGTAAGGATATGGCGGTCACCAAGGAGCTTGGCGAAAAGCTGGCAGCCAGCTCCGTTATCGTGCATAAGGGGACATGGGCCACGGAGATCCATGGCGAAAAAGCGGTGAGCGGACTCCTGCTGGACAGCGGCGAGATCCTTGCCGTGGACGGGGTCTTTGTCGAACTCGGGGCCAAGGGGGCCATGGAGTTGGCCACAAGCATCGGCGTTATGCTCGACACGGACACCTTTTCCTATATCGAGACCAACAAGAAGCAGGAGACCAATATCATCGGCATCTACGCGGCGGGCGACATCGCCGGGCCGCCTTGGCAGATGGCCAAGGCGGTGGGCGAAGGGTGCGTGGCCGGCTGGGAGGCTGCCAACCATGCCAACCGGCTTAAGCGTATTCAGAAAAGCGCTTAACGTGTCGGTTCCCTTGACGATGGATTCCCCTGAGCAGTATATGGCAGTCGCTCTGGCCGAGGCACGGCTTGCGGCGGAGCGGGGCGAGGTGCCCATCGGCGCGGTGCTGGTGGACAACAGTGGACAGATGATCGCTCAAAGCGGCAACCGCACCATCGAGCTCTGCGACCCCGGAGCGCATGCGGAAATGCTGGTGCTGCGGCAGGCTGGCCGGTTGCGGGGGAATTACCGATTGCTCGACACCACCCTCTATGTTACCCTTGAACCTTGTGTTATGTGTGCCGGGGCCTTGGTACACGCTAGGGTAAGCCGCTTGGTTTATGGGGCTGTCGACCCTAAGGCCGGCGGAGTTGTCTCCCTTTTTCAGGTCGGGCAGGACACTCGGCTCAATCATCTGCTGGATGTGGAAGGTGGCTTGCTGGCAGATGAATGCGCTACCCTGCTGCGGGCTTTTTTCCGGCAGAGAAGGGGCGGGGCAGCTGCGGGCATAGGGCAGGAGCGGCTTCAGTCGCGATAATTTTCGTGAAACGGAGAGGTGCCAGAGTGGCCGAACGGGAGCGACTCGAAATCGCTTGACCTGGGAGACCAGGTCCGTGGGTTCGAATCCCACCCTCTCCGCCAATAGAGGCAGGCTGAAAAAGTGTAAATCAGCGCCGGTTCTTTAAGTAGAAGGCGGAGGCGTCAGCGCCTCAATCCGCTCGGTTATCATTATCTGTTTCGTTAATTCATTTGCGGGAATCGCGGGTAAAACAGAACAACTTGAAATGCGTAATTTTTACCAGTTAAGTTGACGTTGCTTGGAAGAATCAAGAGGCTTCCGTGGATGAATTGCCGGCGAAAACCCCCATGTATTTTCTGGCGTCGCAAGTGCAATGAGCAGTTGGTGAGAACAAGTGATAATTAGTCGATTATTGTTTGTTCTCGTCCCGTTGGCTGTTTCTTGGGCGGTTACGGCCTGGGTGTGCAGTCAGGCCGAACAGTTGCGTTTGGTTGACGCGCCCAACCATCGTTCCTCTCATGTATTGCCGACACCCAGTGGCGGCGGGTTGGGGATTGTCTTGGCGGGGTTGCTGTCCGGTGGCTGGCTCGTCCTGGAACAGGCATCCATGGATGTGCGGCTTTGTGTCGTGATCGCGCTTTCCCTGTTGATTGCTGTCGTGGGGCTGTGGGACGATGTCCGTCCTCTTCCGGCGACAGTGCGTTTTGGGGTGCAGGTGGTGGGATGCGGCGGCTTGCTGCTGGAGCTGTTTGGTGTGCCGTCCGCCTCTGGGAGTTGGTTTTTTTCGGCGTTGTTGCTCTTGGCGGGTGTGTGGTGGGTCAACTTGTTCAACTTCATGGATGGCGTCGATGGTCTTGCCGGACAACAGGCGGTGTTCATGCTCGTCGCGGCCGCTGTTCTGGTGGCAGGTGGGCATCCGGAAGCGATGTCGCACCCCGTTGTGTCGTGGATGTTCTGTCTGGCCGCGGCAACTTTGGGATTCTTGTTTCTCAACTGGCCGCCTGCCCGGATTTTCATGGGTGACGTGGGCAGCACTTACTTGGCGTTTATGATTGTTTTTTTTAGTTTGGCCACGGTGCTTGCGGGTTGGCTGAGCTACCCGGTCTGGCTCATTCTGGCTGCGGTTTTTGTTACGGATGCGACAGTGACCTTGGTCAGGCGTATGGCGCAAGGCGAGCGATGGCATGAGGCGCATCGAACCCATGCCTACCAGCGGCTGGCCAGGCGTTTTGGAGGGCATCGGCCGTTGATTTTTCTTGCGGCTGGGATCAATATCTTCTGGTTGGCGCCGTTGGCCTGGGGCTGTTTGTTTTTTTGTCCGGAATGGGCGTGGGGGCTGGTGGTGCTGGCCTATGCCCCTTTGGCGTTAGGGGTTGTCTTTGCAGGTGCAGGGAGGCGTGAGCAAGAGATCAGAAATGCGCGGGAAGCCCTATGAAACACCAGATTCGTAAGCTGAACTTTTGGATTGTGCTTGGGGTTGACCTGCTGTTGCTGGTCGCCGCGCACCTGTTGGCATATGTCATTCGTTTTGATGGCGCTGTGCCGCGGGAGCATCTGGCCAACATCTCCGTCCTCTATTTTCTTCTTCCCGCCAAGCTGTTGCTCTTTCATTTTTTTGGGTTGTATCGTGGGATGTGGCGGTACACCTCCCTGTCGGACCTGGTGAACATCCTCAAGGCCTGTGTGGTAGCCGGGTTCATGACCTTGAGCGCGATTCTGCTGCTTAACCGCTTCTCTGGTTTTTCTCGGGCTGTTTTCGTGCTTGATGCTCTGTTGACCTTTCTTTTTATCGCCGGGTTCCGCATCGGTCTCAGAATCTCTTGTCAAAGTGCTTTCTGTTTGCCTTTTCTTCAGGATGACGCCTGCAAGCGGCAGCGCCGCAGGCGGTTGCTCATCATCGGGGCCGGTGACGCGGCCGAAAAGATAACGCGGGAGATCAGCAGCAACCAGGCCTTGCCCTACATGGTGGTCGGGTTTCTCGATGATCATGCCGCGAAGATCGGACAGCAGATTCATGGTATTCCGGTTCTCGGTCCCATTGCGGATATTTCGGAGTTTGTGTTCAAGACCAAGGCCCAGGAGGTGCTCATTGCCATTCCCTCGGCCAACCGTGACCAGATGCAGAGGTTTGTCGAGCTGTGTCGAACTTGTGAAATTCCGTTCAAGACCCTTCCGGGCTTGGGGGAGATGATCAGCGATCGGGTTTCCATCAAGACTATTCGGGATGTCTCTTACAAGGATCTTCTTGGCCGGCCTCCGGTGCGTCTTGAGCTGGACCAGATCGGCAAGATTATGGCAGCAAATACGGTTCTTGTTACGGGGGCAGGGGGATCCATTGGTTCGGAACTTTGCCGTCAGATTGTGCGCTTTCATCCCGCCACTCTCATCCTCATGGATGCCAGCGAACAGAATTTGTACCAAATCGAGATGGAGCTGCTCCATGAATACGGCTTCAGAGATTATGTAGCCGTGCTCGGCAAGGTGCAGGACAAGACTTTACTGGAGTCGTTGTTTTCTCATTATCGGCCAACGGTGGTTTTTCATGCCGCAGCCTATAAGCATGTGCCGATGGTCGAGGGCAATCCTTGGGAGGGGGTGTATAATAATATATTTGCTTCCAAGCGGCTGATGGAAGTTTCGCTCAGGTACGGCGTGGAGCGTTTTATTCTGATTTCCACCGACAAGGCGGTGCGGCCCACCAATGTCATGGGCGCCACCAAACGGATGACCGAGATCCTCATGCAGGGTTTCTGTGAAAAGGCCAGGTCGGCAGGGGCGGGAACCCGGTTCATGGCGGTGCGATTCGGCAATGTTCTCGGCTCTTCTGGCTCGGTCATCCCTCTGTTCCGAAGGCAGATTGAATTGGGCGGTCCGGTTACGGTCACCCATCCGGATATGACCCGCTACTTTATGTCCATTGAGGAGGCGAGTCAGCTTATTCTTCAGGCCGCGACCATGGGTGAAGGCGGGGAGGTTTTTATCCTGGAGATGGGAACCCCGGTGCGGATCGGTCAGATGGCCCGCGATTTGATCCAGCTCTGCGGCAAGGAGCCGGATACGGAGATCGAAATCAGGTATACCGGGCTCCGTCCCGGCGAAAAGATGTACGAGGAGCTGATCACCGAGGGCGAGGGGATTGTGAAGACCGGTCATGAGAAGATCATGGTGCTGCGGGGAAACGCTGCTTCCCTGGAGGACTTGCATGAGTCTCTGGAAAACCTCAAGCGGTTTGCTTCAACCCATGATGCAGAGGGAATAAAAGCCGAGCTTGTCAAGGTGATCCCCGAGTATACAGCCCAGGTCAGCGGATCCGTCCTGCCTAAAGGGTGAGCCTTGCTTTTGTTGTGGTATCGTTCTGAAATCGTTGGAGAATTTATTTAAAGAGAATGACATCTCTCTATCTTGGTTATTTTGTTCTTTGCAAGAGGGAGCAGGTGATGTAAAGTGGTGCCCCATTGGCCAGCGTGCCTGTTTGTTTTGAGAAAGCTGGAGAGGTGACCGAGTGGCTTAAGGTGCACGCCTGGAACGCGTGTGTACGCGAGTACCGTGGGTTCGAATCCCACCTTCTCCGCCAGATATTTTCCGGTTTGATAGCCGGGTCCTGCGCAACAAAGACTTGCGAACCCCGCCAGGTCCGGGAGGAAGCAACGGTAGTGAGTTACTTTGTGTGCCGCAGGGGTGCCTGGCTATCATTTTTTTATACCTGCTCATCAGCACCGCATCTGCTTTGTCATCGGCCTGCTCATGTGCACTAGCACACTTCGCAGGCCTCTTTCGCGCATCTGCGGCACTGATGAGCAGGTATGGTTTTGATATCTCTGGGAGGCGCGTTCTGGGTGTCCGACCCTTCGCGACCCTCTGCCATATCCCCAGCAACGCCGGTGCCTGACACCTGAGGACTGAAAATGTCCTACCTTGTTTTAGCCAGAAAATGGCGTCCCCAGAATTTTGATGAGGTTGTCGGGCAGCAGGCCGTGGTGCGTACCTTGCGCAATGCGCTCACTCGGAACCGGGTGGCCCATGCCATGCTTTTTTCCGGAGTGCGCGGGGTTGGAAAAACCACCTTGGCGAGGCTCATGGCCAAGGCGCTCAACTGCGGGCAGGGCGCGCCGGATGTGCCCTGCAACCAGTGTGAGTCATGCTTGGAGATCATGAACGGTAACGCCATGGATCTCCATGAAATCGACGGTGCCTCCAATCGCGGCATCCAGGAGATCCGCGAACTCAAGGAAAACATCCGCTTTTTCCCCGCCAAGGGGTGCTACAAGATTATCATCATCGATGAAGTGCACATGCTCACCACCGAGGCCTTCAACGCCCTGTTGAAGACACTGGAAGAGCCGCCGGCCCATGTTTATTTCATGTTCGCCACCACCGAGCTGCACAAGATCCCGATCACCATCCTCTCCCGTTGTCAGCGCTATGAGCTCAAGCGGGTGCCTTTTGCCGAACTGGTTGCGTTTTTTGCCAGGATCGCCGGGGCGGAAAAGGTTGCTATTTCGCCCCGTGCTCTGGAGATGATCGGCCGGGAGGCCGAAGGCAGCGTACGCGACGGCTTGAGTCTTCTTGATCAGATTTTTTCTTTCGGCGGCGAGGAGATCAGCGATGGTGATGTGGCACAGGTTTTGGGGCTGGTTGACCGCGGGATTTATGAAAACCTGGCCCGGGCTCTCCTGGCGTCTGATCTGGCGGCGTGCCTCGATATATTCGAACAAAGCCATGCCGCGGGCATGGACCTCAAACGGTTTGCCAACGACTTGCTGGGATTTTTTCGAGCCTTGCTGATAGCCAAGGTTGCGGCCCGTCCCGAGGAACTGCTGGATCTTTCCGATCAGGAGCTTGCTGCCATCAAGGATATTGCCGCAACCGCCAGCCAGGAAACGCTTTATCAGTATTTTGCCATGTTGTTAAAAGGGAGTGAGGAAATGCAGTACTCGTCCCGTCCCCGATTGGCGCTGGAAATGGCTTTTGTTCGGGCTACCCAGGCCGGTCAGATCGTGCCGACGGCTACCTTGCTTGGGCGTCTTGACGGGTTGTTGGCTGGAGTCGCCCAGTCATCGCAGGGGGCAGGGCGACCAGGCTCCCCGATGATTTCCACGGCGGAACCGGAACTATCCGTGCCCAGGTCTGTGCCCCGGCAATCGGAATCTGCCTCTTCTTCGGTTCCGTTGACGGAAGAACAAAAAAAAAATGAAACAGTGAGCGCGCCCATGCGCTCGCCGCAGTCAAGTGGGCAATCCTCTCCTACAACGACTGTTGCCCCTGCGGCAGCGCGCCGGGAGGTACGGCAACATTGGGAGGCGTTTATTGAGTATGTCAAGGAGCGCAAGCGCTGGATGGCTCCTGTGTTGCAACTGTGTGCCATGGCCCGTGACGAGGGGGGGGAGCTGGTCCTGAAGTTTGATGACCCGTCAGACTGTAAGTTGTTGCAGGAACATGATAATCTGAAGCTCCTCCAGACCTTTGTCCTGGATTTTTTTCAGCACGATTTCCGGGTTGTTTTTAGGCTGCGTGGCGCCCAGGCCGCAGAGGAGGGCGGAGGCGACGAGGCCGAGGCTCTTCTTACCGAGCGGCGGGTTCTGGCCAATGATCCCATGGTGCAGATGGCCACCGAGATTTTTGCCGGCCAGGTCGGCAGTATTCGTACCGGAACCAAGGGCAGGGAGCTATAAGGGTAAAAGAGTGACTGGGCAGGACTGCTGGGGAATCATGACTCCGGTTGTCGGCGCAGTGTATCGAAAAGTCAATGCCGGAGATATGCGTATGGATATGAAACAGATGGTGAAGCAGGCGCAGCAGTTCCAGCAGCGCATGACGGAGATGCAGGGGGAGTTGGCGACCAGGCAGGTCAGCGCCACGGTGGGCGGCGGTATGGTGAGCGCCACGGTGAATGGCAGGCATGAGCTGGTCAGTCTGACCATCGACAAGGAGGTGGTGGACCCTGCGGACCCTCAGATGCTCCAAGATCTTGTGGTTTCCGCGGTGAACGAGGCCATGCGCAAGGCCCAGGCGATGATCGAGAGTGAGATGGCCAAGCTTACCGGCGGAATTAAGATTCCCGGGATGTTTTAAAAGATAGGTGCAAGGTGAAAAGATGAAGAGTGTAATGTCGCGTTTGTCCGTTCGTTTTGTCTTTTACCTTTCGCCTTTTACCGTTATCGTATGAATGTCGTGCCTCCGGCCTTGAGCCGTCTTATTACAGATCTGAACCGGTTGCCGGGGATCGGCATGAAAACCGCGACTCGACTGGCCCTGCATATCCTGCGGCGACCCGCCTGCGAGGCCCAGAGTCTGGCCAGGGATCTTGGGGAATTGCACCGGAGCATCAGACTGTGCAGCGGCTGTTTCGCTTTTGCGGAAAGCGATCCCTGCGCCATCTGTAAAGACGCCGACCGCGATGGTGGGCTGGTATGCGTGGTGGAGGAATCCGCTGATCTCATGGCCATCGAGAAAACCGGAGCCTTCAAGGGAAAGTATCATATCCTTCATGGGGTGCTTTCTCCAATGGATGGAATCGGCCCGGAGGAAATCAAGGCGGATGCCCTGCTGGAAAGAATCAGGAAGCAGCAGGTGCGGGAGGTGTTGATTGCCACAAGTTCTACGGTGCCTGGGGAGGCGACGGCTGCATATCTCATCAAGCGGTTGCAGGAAGAGGTCGCGGTCAAAGTGACCAGATTGGCCTGCGGGATTCCCATGGGTATGGACATTAAGTATGCCGACGAGCTCACCTTGAGCCGGGCCATTGAATCTCGAAAAGACACCTGTTCCTGATGGGGGGATGTGTCTGGGCAGGTGTCTGATTGTGTTTTTTTGCTGGTGCCGACAATCGCTGGCAACTATTTGTCCTTGACACCCGAACGAATTGTTGGTATTTCGTTGCCGTTTGGAAGTTTTGTTGTAATTTGTCGTTGGCACCACATCTGCTTTGTCATTGGCCGCTACACGTGCGATAGCATCCTGCGCCGGCCTTTTCCTTGCATCTGTGGCACAAAAAAAAGTTAAGTTTTGTCTTGAAAATAACAACGAGCTGTCGCCGGGAGGCGATGTGCTTTCTTATTTTTTAGGCGCGTAGCTCAGTTGGTTAGAGCGCTTGCCCGACACGCAAGAGGTCGGCGGTTCGAATCCGCCCGCGCCTACCAGAGTACATACACGAATATCTTGGCGTCGCGAGGCTTTGCAGAGCTTTTTGCTAAGTCTTATTGTGCAGGCAGATTGACCAGGTCAATGTGCTTGTTTTTGTTTGTGCATTTGCGGAAAGGCTGATTCAACAACCATGGCGGAAATATCTCTTACACTTCCTTCCGGGGAGCAGAAAACAGTCCCTGCGGGGATCACTGTGGCCGAGGCCCTGAAAGAACTGGTTTCCAATAAAGAGCGCAAGCAAACCATTGCCGCCAAGTTGAATGACAGGTTGGTGGATCTTTCGGCACCCATCGACGCCGATGCGGTATTTGCGCCAGTTACCGTTGACAGTCCCGAGGCCTTGGAGATTTTACGGCACAGTGCGGCCCATGTCATGGCCGAGGCTGTTCTTGCCCTGTTCGGCAAGGAGGTGCGGGTTGCCATCGGACCGGCCATCGCCGATGGGTTTTACTATGATTTTGATCGCGTGGAGCCGTTCACGCCAGACGATCTTGTGCGGATTGAAGAAAAAATGCAGGAGCTTGCCGCTGTTGCCGCTCCTTTTAGCCGGGAGACCATGTCTGCCGCTCAGGCGATTGAGCTTTTTGAAAAGAGTGGGCAGACCTACAAGGTTGAGTTGTTGAAGGACTTGGCCGTTGAGACCGTTTCGCTTTACAGGCAGGGAGATTTTGTTGATCTCTGCCGCGGTCCGCATCTGCCGCATGCGGGCTGGCTGAAGGCCGTTAAGGTTATCAAGCAGGCCGGTGCCTATTGGCGCGGTGATGAAAAAAATCAGATGCTCCAGCGCCTCTATGGCACGGCGTTTTTTGATGCCAAGGATCTGAAGGCTTATCTCCACCAGATTGAAGAGGCAAAAAAACGGGACCACCGGAAGCTCGGCAAGGAACTGGAGTTGTTTGCCGTTTCCGATCAGGTCGGTCCGGGGTTGATCCTCTGGCAGCCCAAGGGTGCTTTGCTTCGGAAGATCATTGAGGATCACTGGCGCGACGAACATTATAAAAACGGTTATGAGCTGCTCTTTACCCCGCATATTGCCAGGCGCGACATGTGGAAGACCAGCGGTCACCTCGATTTTTACGGGGAGAATATGTTTTCCCCCATGGACATCGAGGAGGTGAGTTACCAGCTCAAGCCGATGAATTGTCCGTTTCATATCGGGATTTATAATACCCGCAAGCGCAGCTATCGTGAGTTTCCCTTGCGCTGGTGTGAGCTCGGGACCGTTTATCGTTTCGAGAAGACCGGTGCCCTGCATGGTCTTATGCGGGTTCGGGGCTTTACCCAGGATGATGCTCATATCTTCTGTCGACCGGATAATCTGGAAGAGGAAATTTTTAATATCCTCGACCTGAACATGCACATCCTCAAAACCTTTGGTTTTGAAAGCTACGATATCTACCTCTCCACCAGGCCGGAGAAGTATGTGGGCAACGATGGGCACTGGGAACAGGCCACCACCGCCCTTAAACTGGCCTTGGAGAAAAAGGGTCTTGCTTACGAGGTCGACCCCGGCGAAGGGGTTTTTTACGGGCCGAAGATTGATATCAAGATCAAGGATGTTCTGGGGCGCAGCTGGCAGTGTTCAACAATCCAGGTGGATTTCAATCTCCCCGAACGTTTTGAGATGACCTATACCGGGGAAGACGGCAAGGAACATCAGCCGATTATGATCCACCGGGCGCTCATGGGCTCTCTGGAGCGTTTTATCGGGGTGCTCATCGAGCATTACGCCGGAGCCTTTCCGGTGTGGCTTGCTCCGGCTCAGGCCAGGATCATGAATATCACCGACGCGCAACTCGCTTATGCGGAAGAGGTATATTCGGAATTGCGGAGGGCTGGGGTGCGGGTTGAAAAGGATATCCGCAACGAAAAGCTCAATTATAAGATCCGTGAAGCCCAGATGCAGAAGATTCCGTACATGCTGATCATCGGCGACAAGGAAATGGAAGCGCGGCAGGTCACGGTTCGGATACGTAACGGCGAAAACCTTCCGGCTATGTCAATCCCCGAGTTTGTCGCGTTGATTGCCAGGGAAAATGAAGCAGGTCGAACTGGCGCTTGCAATAGCTAGGTGATTCAGAGTATTATGATATATTTCAGCGTGCGGACGCGTTGCATCATGTGCGCTGTTTCAAGAATAATCTGTACGGAGGTATGAGTATCAAAGGGAAAAAAGTTGGCGACCGACCAGAGCGGGAAGTGCGTGCCAGAATCAACCAAGAGATTGATTGCAAGGAAGTCCGTCTTATTGATGAGGAAGGGAAACAGGTAGGAGTTGTGCCTGTCCGCGAAGCGCTGGCAAAGTCAGAGGCGGCTGGTTTGGATCTTGTTGAACTTTCGGCAGCTGCCGATCCTCCGGTCTGCCGGATCATGGATTTTGGTAAATTTCGTTACGAGCAGAGCAAGAAACAGCAGGAAGCCAAGAAGAAGCAGACGGTTATCGAGGTCAAGGAAATCAAGCTCCGGCCTAAAACCGAGAAACATGATCTTGAATTCAAGATCAAGAATATCAAGAAGTTTCTGCAGCAGAAGAACAAGGTAAAGATCACCCTGCGTTTCCGTGGCCGTGAGATTGTCTATGCCGATACCCTTGGTATGGAGGTCATGAACAAGGTTGCCCAGGAGTTGATGGAAGACGCGGTTATCTTGCAGTCCCCCAAGATGGAAGGGCGGCAAATGGCCATGTTTGTCGGACCTAAATAACAGTTCTGCCAAGGTTGGCGGATAAACATAGAGTACTACTGGCCGGTGCGGTTCTACCGGCGAAGATATGAAAAAGGGAGAACACCATGCCGAAGATGAAAACAAACAGAGGGGCTGCTAAACGGTTCAAGTGTACCGGCACCGGCAAGATTGTCCGCCGCAAGGCTTTTACCAGCCATATCCTCACCAAGAAGAGCACCAAGCGGAAAAGAAATCTGCGACAGTCCGGTATCGTTGATGATACCAATGTCAAGGGGATCAAGCGTCTGTTGCCCTATATGTAAAAAACGGCAGGGCTGACAGTCCGCCTCAAGGCAATATATCAGGTTATAAATACTGCCGACGCTCAGAAAACGTCGGAGAATGTCAATAAGGAGAAGTACGATGCCTCGCGTAACACGTGGATTTAAAGCGCGCCGGAGAAGAAAAAAGGTTTTGAATTTGGCCAGTGGTTTTATCGGTGGTCGGAATCGTCTGTACAGATCAGCAACGGAAGCCGTTGATCGGGCGTTATGCTATGCTTATCGTGATCGTCGTCAGAAAAAGCGTGATTTCAGGAAGTTGTGGATTGTCCGGATCGGGGCGGCTTGCCATGAAAACGGCAGCACTTACAGCCGGATGATGGGCGGCTTGAAGAAGGTAAATGTTGAGTTGGACCGTAAGGTTCTTGCCAATCTGGCAGTTCTTGATCCGGGGGCCTTTACCCAGGTTGCCAAGCTCGCTGGCGCTAGCAACTGATTGTTGCCGTGCCCTCTGTTATGCCCAGCATGCACGATGAACTGCTTCGCTTAAAAGCCGCTGCCGGTGATGAGCTCGCTTCAATCTCCCAGATCGGCGAGCTTGAGTCGTTTCGAGTTAAATATCTGGGCCGGAAAGGGGAGTTTACCCTTGTTCTTCGCCAATTGGGTCAGGCTCCTCCGGAAGATCGTCCTCGGCTCGGACAGCTTGCCAACGAGATAAAGCAGGAGCTTGAATCTGCTTTTGCCGAACGGGAAGCCATACTTGCACAATCTGGTGTCGGGACCTCACAACCCACCGTCGATTTGACTCTGCCAGGGCGGACTCTCCCTTTTGGCAAGCTTCATCCGGTGACCCAAGTCATGGATACGGTTTGCGCCATATTCGAAGGTCTTGGATTTGCGGTGGCTGAGGGCCCGGATGTCGAGGTCGATTTTTATAATTTCGAGGCATTGAACATCCCCCCGCATCACCCGGCTCGGGCCATGCATGACACTTTCTATATCAGTGACAGCCTGCTGCTCAGAACCCATACCTCACCCATGCAGGCCAGGATCATGGAGAAGGAGCGGCCGCCCCTGCGGATGATTGCGCCGGGCAAGGTTTACCGCTGTGATTCTGATATTACCCATACCCCTATGTTTCATCAGGTGGAAGGGTTTCTCGTTGATCGTAAAATCTCTTTTGCCGACCTCAAGGGAGTGCTTTCCGTGTTCATCACCAAGATGTTCGCGAAAAATACCCCCATTCGTTTTCGCCCCAGTTTTTTTCCTTTTACCGAGCCGAGCGCCGAGGTTGATATCGGCTGCGTGATCTGTGGCGGCAAGGGATGCCGGGTGTGCAAACACACCGGCTGGCTTGAGATTTTAGGCGCCGGCATGATCGACCCCGAGGTCTTTAAAAAGGTTGGTTACGATCCGGAAGAGTATAGCGGCTTTGCCTTTGGCCTTGGTATCGAACGGATTGCCATGTTGAAGTACGGGATCACCGATATTCGGCTTTTCTACGAAAACGACCTGCGGTTTCTTTCCCAGTTTTAGGAATTGTTACGGCATCAGCATCGCTAGGCTGCTGTTGCTGCTTGGCTTTTAACGCCGTTAACACTGCTGCCGTTTTCAAATAACGGCTTAAGCCCCCCTTGGGGCGACGACCCAAATAAGATACGACCCATGAAGTTTACGTTCAACTGGTTGCGCGAATACATTGATACGGACTTGGAACCGGTGCGGATTGCCGACCATCTGACCATGCTCGGTCTTGAGGTGGATGCATGTGTTCCGTGTTATCCTGATCTGACCGGGGTTGTGGTTGCCAGAATCGAAGCGGTTCAGCCCCATCCCAACGCGGACAAGCTGGTCCTCTGTGATGTTAACGTGGGTCATGAGCGTAAGCGGGTGGTATGCGGAGCTCCCAACGCGCGAGCCGGATTGGTCACGGCCCTTGCCTTGCCCGGTGCGGTATTGCCCGCAGGATTCACCATCAAGCCGGCCAAGATTCGTGGGGAGGAATCCTGCGGCATGCTCTGTTCCGCCAAGGAGCTTGGGATTACCGAGGAGCAGGTCGGGATCATGGAGCTGAGCCCGGACCTGGAGCCTGGGCAGTTGCTCAGTCAGGCTCTGGGGTTGGTGGACACCATGATTGAGGTCGATCTCACCCCGAACCGGCCGGATTGCGCCAGTGTCCTTGGTATTGCCCGGGAGGTTGGCGGGGTTATCGGCAAGCGGATCAAGCCGCCGCTGCAGATTGCCGAGCCGCTCCCTCTGTTGACCGGCGAGAATCTGCCCTTCAGCGTTGAGGTTGAATCATCCACCGATTGCCCGCGCTATGCAGCCCGCCTTGTTAAAAATGTAAAAATCGCCTCTTCACCCTGGTGGCTGCAACAACGGTTGCTGGCCGTGGGGATGCGTCCGATCAACAACATTGTCGATATCACCAACTTTGTCATGCTGGAATACGGCCAGCCTTTGCACGCCTTTGATTTCAACAAGCTGGCAGGCGGCAGGATCGTGGTCCGTCGGGCAAGGGCAGGTGAGAGTCTTGCCACCCTGGATGGGGCCGAGCACCAGCTTGACAGCGAGATGCTGATGATCTGCGATGCTGAGCGACCGGTGGCCGTGGCCGGGATTATGGGCGGCGCCAATTCCGAGGTCGACGGCGGAACCTGTGACATTCTTCTGGAAAGCGCTTGTTTCTCAGCCATCGGTATCCGGCGCACCGCCGGCAGGCTTAATATGAGCACCGAGTCGTCCTACCGTTTCGAGCGGGGCGTTGATCCTCAGGGGGTGCCCAAGGCCATGGAGCGTGCTGTTCAGCTCATGGCCGCGCTGGGCAGCGGGGAGATTGTTGCGGGAGGGTTTGATTACAGTGCGGGTGTTGTCGCCCCGGTTCCCATTATCCTGCGGCGAAACCGGACCTGCTCCCTGTTGGGCATGGATCTTACTCTTGAGCAGATTGCCGCAGCTCTGACATGCATTGAGATTGATGTGGAAAGGATCGATGACGATACCCTTCGGGTGACCCCGCCGAGTTTTCGGGTTGATCTTGAGCGGGAGGTTGACCTTATTGAAGAGGTAGCCCGGATCGTGGGTTACAACTTGTTGCCCACCACGCTGCCCATGGTGCCCATGAGTTTTTCCGAGCAGGATGCGCTTCGGGAGTTACGAAAAAAAGTGGCGGATACCCTTACCGCTCTCGGTTTTTACGAGGCAATTAATTACAGTTTCGTGAGCCCGCAACATGGCGATCTGCTGGGTTTGGCCGAGGAAGACATCAGGCGCCAGACCGTGCATCTTTTGAATCCTCTGGCGGAAGATCAGAGTGTTTTGCGGACCACGCTTTTGCCCGGGCTTCTTGAAAACCTGCGGCGCAATGTTAATCATCAGAGCTATGATGTCCGGCTTTTTGAAGTCGGCAAGGTTTTTCATCCCCAAGGGAGTCGGCAGCCTGAAGAGCCATTCCGTTTGGCCGCGGTTATCTCCGGCCGTAGGAATCCGGGGGCGCCTATTCTCCATGCCGGGGAAACCCCGGCTGACCTCCTTGATGTCACCGGGATTGTGGCGCAAATTTTTGACAGGCTGCAGCTCGGCAAGACTATCACCTGCCAGGCGGGTGTCGCCACCCAGGAACTCCCCTTTGCCGAACCCGGCACTGTTTTAGCAGTCATGGGAGGGGGAAAAATATTGGGCTGGTGCGGGGCTTTCAGTCAGAAAACCTTGAAGGGTTTTGGGGTCAAGCAGGAAGCCTTTTTCGTGGATATTGATCTGGCCGCGCTCGCCGGTATTTCTCCTCAGTCAAAGACCTTTGCACCGCTGCCCAAGTTTCCTTTTGTGAAATGGGACATGGCTCTTATCGTGCCGGAGGGGGTTGCCGCCGGGGAAATGCTTTCCGCCATTGATGAGTGCGGGGAAAAGCTTATCGAAAAAGCCGAGATTTTTGATGTGTTCCAGGGGAAGAATATTGAGACAGGGAAAAAGAGTGTCGCAATTTCCATTACCTATCGGGCAAGCGATCGAACTCTGGATGACGAAACAGTCGGCAAGGTTCACAAAAAAAATATAGAGATGATGATTTCCCGTTTTAACGGTCAGCTACGTGAGGCATAATAGATGAAACGATCCAATCTTACCAGAAAAGAACTCTCGCAGACCATCAACGAGAAGATGGGTTTTTCGCAGCGGAGCGCCGGGGAAATGGTTGATGCTGTTTTTGATGTGCTTAAGAAAACCCTGCTTCAGGGGGAGGCCATCAAGATTGTGCAGTTCGGCACCTTCACCGTGCGGAAGAAATCCTCGCGGGTGGGACGTAACCCCCGGACCGGTGAAACCATGGAGATTTCCAAACGGCATATGGTTTCCTTCAGGCCCAGCAAGGTGGTTCGGGAGAATCTGAACAAGGAGTAAAGGAACAGAGTGACCAAACCATCTTGCGGGATTTTTGATGATGCTCATGGGGTAGCTCAGGTTTTGCCTGGGATTCCTGAGAAGCGGTACTTCAAGATCGGCGAGGTGTGCGCGATAACCGGGGTGAAGCAGCATGTGCTTCGCTACTGGGAGTCAGAATTCAGGATTCTCCATCCGCAACGGGCTCAGTCCAAACAGCGACTTTATCGCCGGGTTGATGTGGAAACGGTTCTGGCGATTAAAAGGTTGCTCAAGGATGAAGGCTTTACAATCAGCGGCGCCAAAAAAGCCCTGGCCAAGGATGGCGGCGGTCAGGAGCAGGAGCCGGCTGTGAACCCGGCGGATATCTTTGGGCAGCTCAAGGCCGAATTGTTGGCATTGCAGAAGATTCTCGAGGAATAAGGTCGTTGGAAGAGAGTGCAGCTTGACAGGCGCCTCTGGCCATGCTAAATAGGGGCCAACTTGTTGTGTGAAAATATTTAGTCCGGGATGTAGCGCAGTCTGGTAGCGCACTTGAATGGGGTTCAAGGGGCCGGAGGTTCGAATCCTCTCATCCCGACCAGCAATAGCAAAAGGGTGTCAACCGTTTCGGTTGACACCCTTTTTTTTGTCCTGCGGATATTTTTTATTGCACGCACTGCGTCTTGGCGCCGATCATGCGGATGGGCGAGGCGGCATCCATGGCCTGGGACATGATGTCAAGGTAGTCGTGCCGGTAGGCGGTTTTGGCAACCGGGGTATCGTGGGCGGCGAAGTTGCAGTCATGCTCCTTACAGTATTTTCCCCTGGTCGCGTAGTTGAGGATGATGCGGGGAATGTCGAAATGATGGATGGTGTTCTGTCGGACAGGGTGGCCGTTTTCGATGATGTAGATCCGGTTGCGAAAGGTGGCCTCCACGGTTCCGCCCAGGTAGTTGAGATCCTTGTAAGTTTGGCTTCCAGAGAGGCTTGGCAGATGGTCGCTTACCACGATGATCAGTGATTGCGGGTCTGCCGCGATCAGCCCCTTGACAAAGGTGGCAATGGCCTCGGTGCGGTAGTAGTATTGGTTGGCCGCTTTTTCCAGCCCTTCGTCTCTGAATTTCCCGAGCATTTCGATGACCTTTGGCCGTTTGTCAAGATTGAGGTCGTGGGGGGTGTGGCCGTACATGCCGATAATATAGTTGAAGATGGGAAGGGTAGGGTTTTCCTTGATCCGCTTGGTGATGAATTCCAGATTCTGGGAAAAAAGCACGCCGTCGAATATGTAATCCTCATCCGTCACGTCTCCGGTGGAGAAATACGTGTCGTAGCCCGAGGCGAATTCCTGGGGATAATATCTTTTTTCAAAGCCGATTCCGGTGTAGGCGTTGGTTGAGTTGAAAAAATCAGGCTTGTAGGCATTGGTGGCGTTGGTTTCGTAGCCGCCTTGGGAGAGAATAAGGGGCAGGCAGGGGGCCTTGGCCCCGGTGAATACATCAAATTCAATGCCGGAAAATTCCCGCAGGGCCGGAGCCCCGCAGAGAACCTCAAACTCGGCCTGGGCCGTGCCCCCGGCAAACACCGGCGAGATGGAAATGCCCCCTTTTTTGGCAAACAGTTTGCTGAAGGAGGGATGGGCAGGGTTGCGGGAAAATTGGGCATTTTTCAAGAGTCCTGGGTCCAGAAAGCTCTCAAGAACGATCAGGTGGATATTCCTTTTTTTTGGTTGCTCTTTGAGTCCGGTAATCACGTTGTCGAAATCGGCCAGGGACGCTGGGTTCATCTGATGCCCGGCAATTTTGTCATGGAAGCTTTTCCGTCGAGCTTCATTGTAAAGCATCATGCTCAGGCGACCGTTGTTGCGGGCGCTGGCCGTGTCGGAATAGAGGAGGATTTCCTGTTGTGTTTCCTGGAACGCCGTCATGAAGAAATCCGGGGTCATTTCCACCATCAGCGGCAGTGTCAGGAGAGGCAACGAGGCGATGGCCGTTGCCGTTCGGCGATGGCGAAATTCTAGTGAAGTCATAAATGTAAGCAGGGGAAGTCCGAGCAGCGCGACGGCCAAGGCGATGGCCAGGGGGGGGAGCACCTGGAACATCTCCGGCAGTTCGGTTATTTCGGTGATGCGCAGCATTCGGCCGAACATGATGTGGTAGGCATCGAACACAGCGTAAACCAAGATGAGCGGTACCGCGGCTATCAGTGGTTGCAGGCGTGATTTGCGGAGGAGCTGATTGAGCAGGAAATAGAGATAAAGGAGCAGGGGGATTTCCAGGCGCCAGGCCTGCAGTAATGATGGCAGGCCGCCGTTTTGTTGAAGAATCTCCGTATATCCGAGCAGAAAGAGCAGGAAGACGGTATAGCGATTTATCATCACCTTCAGCCGGGAGAGATATGAGAGTAAGGTTGGGGTCATGGCATTGTGTGGGGAAAAGAGATCTCGCCGACGGTAATCCCGGTATGTTCCGGTAACAAGGAGCTGAAGGGCAGGAAAAGAAAAAAGCAGCTAAATATACCATAGTGCCAGGCCTCTCCGCACATAATTCTTTTTTTGGGTGCCTGCGCGCTTCTCTTCCCCGGTAAAGTTCTGATTGCCGGTCGGTTGCGCCCCTGCTACTGTTATAAAAGCTTTTTGGCTGAAGTCCAGGCCCGGGTGTGGGGGCAATGGACGGAACTTACGGTCTCATGCCTCCAATTGTGAGCGCGACCGGGATTTTTTAAGCTAAGGCGGTCCATGCGCATACTCGTAGTCGAAGATGATCCTAAAATTGCCTCTTTTATCAGTATGGGCCTCCGGCAGGCGGGTTTTTCCGTTGATCTTGCCGACAATGGCGAAGATGGCCTTGTTCAGGCGCTGGATGGCTCCTATGACCTTGCCGTTCTCGATATAATGTTGCCCAGGCTCGACGGCCTTGCCCTGCTTGATCAGCTCCGCTGCCGGCAGGTCAATACCCCGGTGATCATTCTGAGCGCCAAACGTTCGGTTGAGGATCGGATCAAGGGCTTGCAGGCCGGAGGGGACGATTATCTCACCAAGCCTTTTTCTTTTTCCGAGCTGTTGGCCAGGGTGCAGGCCCTGATCCGCCGGGCAGGCGCCGCGCCTGAAGCCACACTCCTGCGGGTGGGGGATTTGTCCCTTGATAAGCTGAAACGGGAGGTCTACAGGGGCGACCGCAAGATTGATCTTCAGCCCAGGGAGTTTTCTCTTCTCGAATATCTCATGTGCAATCAGGGTCGGGTTATCTCGAAAACCATGATTCTGGAGCATGTCTGGGATTATAATTTTGATCCCCAGACCAATGTGGTGGATGTCCTTATCTGTCGGTTGCGCAATAAAATCGACCGGGATTTCGGGCGCAAGCTGATTCAGACGATTCGCGGAGTCGGCTATGTCCTTGGCAAGGATTAGGCAATTGGCTAAAACCACGGGATTTCGCTTGGCTCTGTGGTATTCCCTTATTTTTATCTCAAGTTCGCTCCTGCTCTTTGCCCTGCTCTATTTCCCCCTGCGTTCCGCGATCATGGAAAAGGATCGCAATATCATCCTGGCCAAACTCAACGAGTATGCTCTGCAGGAGCAGCAACTTGGCCTTCAGGCAATGCTTGCCGAGATCCGTCTCGAGGATGATCACAATAAACAGGCGGGATTTTTTGTGCGGGTGGCCGATCCCACCGGCCAGTCGCTCATTGTCTCTCTGCCCCCGCAATGGCGTGAGCTGGACAGTGAGTTTTCGCCCCTGCGTCTTAGCGTGGTCGGGACCGATGGCTGGGTCGCCCTTCCGGCAAAGGGGCGCGGTGATGCCCTTGAGATTGTCGGCAGACGGCTGGCTGGCGGGTATCTGCTTCAGATCGGCAGGGGGTCCGGGGAACGGCAAAAAATTTTGGAATATTTCGGGCAGGTTTTTGCGGGAATCATGCTGCCGTTGGTTATCCTTGGTTTTGCCGGCGGTTTTTTTCTGGCTTACCGTTCCCTGCGACCGGTGCGTGATCTTATTCAGATCGTGGGCAGCATCGATATCGGAAAAATGGATGCCAGGGTACCATCGCGACAGACCGGCGATGAACTGGACGAGCTGGTTCGCCTCTTCAACACCATGCTGGAAAAGATCGAGCAGCTGCTTACCGGCATGCGGGCGGCTCTGGATAATGTGGCCCATGATCTGCGCACCCCGGTGACCAGGTTGCGGGCCGGAATCGAAACCGCGCTGCAGTCTGAGAACACGGCCGAGGTTTTACGCGAGGCTCTGCTGGACTGTGCCGAAGAGTCGGAGCGGATCATCACCATGCTCAATACCCTGATGGACATCTCCGAGGCGGAGACAGGGGTGATGAAGTTGCGCAGGCAACCCATTGATGTTGTTTCGCTGCTTGCCGAGGTGGTGGATCTGTACCAGTATGTGGCAGAGGAAAAGGGGCTGGCGGTTTCTGTTTCCGGTCCGTCGAATCTGACGGTGATGGCGGATATCGATCGGATGCGGCAGGTTGTCGGCAACCTTCTGGATAATAGCCTGAAGCATACCCCGACCGGTGGCCGTATCGGACTCAACTGCGTCCGTCAGGCTGAAAAAGTGGTAATTCGGGTACAGGATACCGGGGCAGGCATCCCGCCCCAGGATTTGCCCTTGATTTTTGATCGTTTGTATCGGGGAGATCACAGCCGCAGTCAACGGGGGCTGGGACTGGGGTTGAGTCTGGTCAAGGCGGTTATCCATGCCCATGCCGGGACCATCGAGGTGGAAAGCGCCCCCGGTCAGGGTTCGACTTTTATTTTGCGTTTGCCTGTCGATGCCCCACCGCAGTCCTGATTCGTTGTTCTCCTTAAAACCTAACCTTTCACGTTTGTAAGGTTCATGAAATCTTCTGGTAATTCTTTCCATGCTAGAGTGAGCCGAAGCAGTGCTTTTCCCCTGGAATAAATGCGCGGTTATTCCGACCGTAACCACGGGGAAGACTTTCGTAAAGGAGCGGGCCAGTCCCCATCATGTTACAGAGTATATATGCCAGGTTTTCTCGATTCTTCAGCCTTCCTTCTCTGCGCCGTTTTCAGCTCCTCCGCCTTTTTTTTATCTGGTACAGTCTGTATGCCTTCGGGGTGAGGTTGGCGTTACTTTTAAAAAGCTGGCCTCAGATCGGGCATTCGCCTCTGACCGTGGGCGCCATCTTTCTTGTCGGCCTGTTGTCTGATTTGATCAACGCCGCGTATTTTGTTATTCCCCTTGTCCTGTATCTGATGGTCATGCCCCATCGGTTTTTAGTCAGCCGCTGGCAGAGGCTTATCCTGTATCCCTTTGTTTTTGCCCTGTCTTATGGCCTGGTTTTTTCAGCCTTGGCTGAATGGCTGTTTTGGGATGAGTTTGGTGTGCGATTTAATTTTATTGCCGTGGACTATCTGGTCTATACCCATGAGGTGATAGGAAATATTCGTGAATCCTATCCTGTACCCTTGCTTCTCACCATTGTCGGCTTTGCGGCAGCTATGATCTTTCTTGTCGTTCGGCCCCGGATAGAAGCGGTCATCTCCACGATGCGGCAACAGGGGCGGCCAACCTCGGGGCCGGCCGCCCGCTTGGGTGTCGGGGGCGCTTTCCTGTTGCTGCCCGTTCTTTTGTTTTTGACAGCGGAGGGCTCCCTGGCTGGCGCAGCGTTTGCTAATCGCTATGAAAAAGAACTGTCGGATAATGGGATATATCAACTGTTTTCCGCCTTTCGCAACAACAGCCTGGACTACGCGACCTTTTATAAAAACATGGAGGAAAATGAGGCCTTCAGTGGCTTGCGCACCCTGCTTAAGACCAAGAATAGCCGCTATGTCGATGGCAACCCAGCGGATATAGAGCGGGTGCTTACCTCCTCGGCCCCGGAAAAACGGCATAATGTGGTGTTGATCATGGTGGAGAGCCTGAGCGCCGAGTATCTCGGCGCCTTCGGCAACACCGCAGGTCTTACCCCCAATCTTGACGCCCTGGCCAAGGACGGTCTGCTGTTCAATCGGCTGTATGCCACCGGCACCCGGACTGTTCGCGGGATGGAGGCAGTCACCCTTTCCGTGCCGCCGACCCCCGGGCAGTCCATTGTCAAACGGCCCGATAATGCCAATCTCTTTTCTTTGGGGTTCGTGTTCCGGGATAAAGGGTATGACACCCGATTTTTCTATGGCGGGTTCGGATATTTTGATAACATGAACGCCTTTTTCAGCGGTAGCGGCTTTGATGTTACCGATCGCGGCAATCTCGGTGCGGAAGAGATAACCTTTGCCAACATCTGGGGCGTGTGCGATGAGGATATTCTGGGCCGGGCTCTGCGGGAATTTGACCAGTCCGCGAGCAGGAAGAAGCCATTTTTCGGTTATGTGATGACCACCTCGAACCACAGACCTTTTACCTATCCCGAGGGGAAAATAGATATCCCTCCCCAAACCGGGCGTGTTGGGGGAGTTAAATACGCCGATTATGCCATCGGCAGGTTCATCGAAGAGGCGCGGCATCATTCCTGGTTTGACAACACCATCTTTATTGTGGTCGCGGATCATTGTGCCGGCAGCGCCGGTCGCCAGGAAATTCCGGTGCACAGCTATCATATCCCCTTGATTTTTTATGGGCCGGGGATTATTCAGCCGGGAGTGAACAATACCCTGGCAAGCCAAGTAGACCTGGGGCCCACCCTGTTTGGTCTTCTGCATTGGCAATACAACAGCAAGTTTTTCGGCAAGGACATCCTGGCTTCTGATTTCACCCCCCGTGCCTTTATCGGGAACTATCAGCGGCTCGGTTACCTGGAGGATGGGTATCTTGCCATCCTCAATGAACGGCAGGGTATTACCCAGTATCAGGTGGTCAGTGAAACCATGCATGATGCGGTGTTGGTTCCGATTCCCGAGAAAAAGGAACTGAGCTGGAAGGCCATCTGTTTTTATCAGGGTGCCAGCTTAGAGTACCAGAGGGGGTTGGGGCACTGGTCGTCGCGGGAAGAGTCTCCTCCACCCATCCCCCTGCTCAGCCGGTCCGAGGTCACGGGATTGCGGCCTGGGAGTGGGGAAAAAGTGAGAAGCATGAATTCTCGCCACGCTTTGTGATAACGGAATAATTCGGTTTGCAGCAAGCTAGGAGGCATTCGGTCTGTGTCGCACGCTTGTTGCTGGTTCAGGAATATTATCGGAGGAAGAAAGAGAGAGTTCCCATGGGTAAGGATAAAATTTTTGCAACACCAAAGGGCACGGTGGTCGATTTCAGTTTTGACGCCAAAACAGCCTCCGTGTTTGATGACATGTTGGTCCGGTCGGTCCCTTTTTATCTTGAAGTGCAGCGGATGATGTCCGAACTGGCCCGGGATTTTGCCGTGCCGGGAACCAATGTTTACGATTTGGGCTGCTCCACCGGAACGACCTTGATCCAGCTCGATCCGATCCTGCCCGAAGGGGTGCGCTTGGTGGGGTGCGATTATTCCGAGGATATGTTGAAAAAAGCCGGGCAGAAGATGAAGGAATCCGGCATGCAGCATGATTTTACCTTGGAGTGCGTGGATCTCAACAAGGAGGTGCGGATCGAAAACGCCTCGGTGGTGATCATGAACCTCACCTTGCAGTTTGTTCGGCCTCTGAACCGGGATCGCTTGATTCAGAGTATCGCCAAGGGGGTCAATGAAAACGGCTGTTTGATCCTCATTGAAAAGGTGCTAAGCCGGGATTCGCTGCTCAACCGGTTTTTCATTAAGTACTACTATGATTTCAAGGAGGCAAACGGCTACAGCAAGCTTGAGATCAGCCAGAAGCGTGAGGCCCTGGAGAATGTCCTTATTCCCTACCGGGTGCAGGAAAACGAGGATCTTGTCTTGCAGAACGGCTTCAGTGAATGCGAGATTTTTTTTAGATGGTACAATTTCTGCGGATATATCGTGCGCAAGGGGGCGAAATGAGACGGAGCAATCCTGCATGGGCATGCTCCGTCTGCTGAGTCGCCTGGCTATTCGTCGTAGAGCTCGGGCGTGTGCCGGATGATCTGGGCATCGACCAGGTAGATGACATCCTCGGCGATGTTGGTCGCATGGTCGGCAATTCTTTCCAGATGACGCCCCACCGAGAGGACATGGAGAAGGTTGTTCACATGCTCGGTATCGGTGGTGAGCATCCCTTTGAGTTGGGTGTACATTTCACGGTTCATGGCGTCCATGGTGTCGTCTGCCGCCCGGATATGATGGGCCAGGCGGACGTCGTGATTGATCAGGGCGTCGATGCTTTCCGTGACCATTTTTTCGGCAAGACTGACCATGGCCGTCAGATCGAAGGGGATTTCAAAGGTTCCCTGCCCGGCCAGGAATAACCCCCGCTCGGCGATATTGACGGCAAGATCCCCGATCCGTTCCAGGTCGCTGTTGATTTTCAGGACCGCCACGATGAACCGCAGGTCAATGGCCACCGGTTGATACAGGGCGAGAATCTTCAGGCAATCCTCCTCGATATCCACCTCCATGTCATCAATTTCCCGATCCCCCTTGATCACCGCATTGGCCTTGGAGGGATCACGGTTGATCACGGAAAGCGTGGCCTGATAGACCCGGTCTTCCACGGCTTCGCCCATGGCGATGATCTTTGCCTTCAATTTGTCGATGTCGTGTTGCATGTGTTTTGGCATAATTTCTACTCCTGGGTAACTGTCCAGTATTCATGTCACTGCTGAGCAGTTGCATCCCCTGGTTTACGTTTAATTTTGGATTCAGGCGGGAGAGTCGTTGTCCCTTTTCATCCGAAGCGGCCGGTTATGTAATCCTCTGTTTGTTTCTGACGAGGGTTGGTGAATATTTTCGATGTTGCATCACATTCAATCAGGTGCCCTTCATAGAAGAAAGCGGTGTAGTCGGAAACCCGGGCGGCCTGCTGCATGTTGTGGGTGACGATCACAATGGTGTAGTTGGTGCGCAGCTCACCGATCAGATCCTCGATCCGCATGGTTGATTTTGGGTCAAGGGCGGAGGCCGGTTCGTCCATAAGCAGGATCTTCGGCCCGACAGCCAGGGCTCTGGCGATGCAGAGCCGTTGCTGCTGGCCACCGGATAGCCCCATGGCATTGGCGTGGAGCCGGTCCTTGACCTCGTCCCAGATGGCCGCCTGTTGCAGACTTTGCTCAACGATTTCCGAGAGGCGTTTATGGTCTTTCTCGCCGTGAATCCGGGGGCCGTAGGCAACGTTGTCAAAGATGGACTTGGGGAAGGGGTTTGATTTTTGGAAAACCATCCCCACCTCCTTGCGGAGTTCCACCACATCGGTGCCCGGTGCATAGATATTTTTCCGGTTGATGGAGATTTCTCCCTCCACCCGGCTGTGGGGGATGGTGTCGTTCATCCGGTTCAGGCATCTGAGAAAGGTGGACTTGCCGCAGCCGGATGGCCCGATCAAGGCGGTAACCTGTTGGGCCGGGATCAGCAGGGAGATGTCAAAAAGGGCCTGGGTTGGTCCATAAAAAAAGTTGACCTGGCTGGTGGTAATTACCATCTCCATGTTTTTGGGATAAATCGACTGTTCTACCATCGGAATTTTTTCCTGAAATGTTTTCGGATGAGTATCGCGCCTAGGCTTAAGCCCAAAACCAGCAGAAGAAGAATCAGGGCTGTGCCGTATTGCATATGTCTGATCCGGTCCGCTTCCGGATGCTGGGTGGCAAGGATGTAGAGATGATAGGGCAGGGCCATCACTTGGTCAAAAACAGTTTTGGGCAGCTTGGGGAGATAAAAGGCGGCCACCGTCAGGAGGATGGGGGCGGTTTCCCCCGCCGCCCTGCCGATTCCCAGGATCGAGCCGGTTATCATGCCGGAAATGGAATAGGGCAGGATGTTGGTGCGGATCATCTCCCACTTGGTGGCCCCCAAGGCCAGGCTGGCATCCCGGAATCCTTTGGGTACGGCGCGCAGCGACTCTTCACTGGCTACGATAATAGTGGGCAGGACCATGCAGGCCAGGGTCAGGCTGCCCGCCAGGATGGAGGGTCCGAAGCCGCAAAACAGGACAAAAACGCCAAGGCCGAAGAGACCAAAGACAATGGAGGGAACCCCGGCCAGGGTAACGATGGCCAACCGGATCAGGCTGTTGAACCTGCCCTGGTCGGCATATTCGGCAAGATAGATCGCCCCGCCGATCCCAAGCGGCAGGGAAACGGCGATGGTGCCCACCACCAGATACAGGGTTCCGATAATGGCCGGAAAGATGCCGCCCGCCGCTCCGCTTCTCCGGGGAAAGCTGCTGACGAACTGCCAGTTGAGGGCTGTGAACCCGTTTTTGATGATGTCGAACAAAATATAGCCGATTATCAAAACAATGGCGTAGGTGATAATCCGCAAAAAAAGAAGAATGAATTTATCAGCGGTATTGTTCATTTGTCGGCCTCGCACGCAGTATGACTGCGCAAGCCCGCTCCGCCGACGGTGCGGGCTTGCTTCTTCTTGTCGGCGTTCAGTGGCCTTGCGTCATGTTTTTTCTTGGGCAAGATCGTCTTCATTTCATCATGCCGTATTTTTTCAGCACGCGTTGTGCAATGATGTTGAGGACAAAGGTGATGCCAAGCAAGATGATCCCGATCCAGAAAAGCGCCTGATAATGCACACTGCCGAAGGGCACCTCGCCCATCTCCGCCGCGATGGTGGCGGTCATGGTCCGCACCGACGCCAGAGGGGAGAAGGTGAGAATAGCTGAGTTGCCGGTGACCATCAGCACCGCCATGGTTTCCCCGATAACCCGACCGATCCCGAGCATGACCGCCGCCACGATCCCGGGCAGGGCCGCAGGCAGGGTAACCCGGAAAATGGTCTGCAGGTGGCTGGCGCCCAGGGCCAGAGATGCATTTTTTAAGGCATAGGGCACGCTGACCAGGGCATCCTCCGAAAGGGAGATGATGGTGGGTATGGCCATGAGCGAAAGAAGCAGGGCGCCGGTCAGGGCGGTGAGACCGGTACTGAGGCCGAAGGTCGTTTTAATGAAAGGGGCTAGCACCAGCAGACCGAAAAAACCCAGAACCACGGAGGGGATGCTGGCCAGGATTTCAATGAATGGTTTGAGGAACTCCCGTTCGGCGGGCCGGGCGATTTCCGCGATGTAGATGGCCACCAGCACGGAAATAGGCACCGTGACCAGCATGGCCAGGGCGGTTACCAGGGCGGAGCCGGAAAGCAGGGGGCCAACGCCGAAATGCTCTTCCTGAAAGGAGACCGGAATCCACTGGCTGTCCAAGAGCTTGCCCAAGCCGGGTTTAAGCGCAAACGGGCCTGCCTCCTTGAACAGGAAGAGGAAAATCAGGCAGACGATAAGGACGCTGGTCGAGGCGGCGCCGACCAGCAGCAGCCGCATCAGCCTGTCGGTTATGTGCTGTTTACGAGACCGGGACATATCCCGTTTCTCTCACAATTTTCTGACCTGCCGGACTCAGGCAAAAATCAATGAATTGTTTCACTGAATCCTTCGGTTCGCCGTTGGTGTAGAAGAACAGCGGCCTGGAAACAGCGTATGCTCCGGAACGGACTGTCTCCTCGCTGGGGATCACCGGCTCGGACTGGCCGCTGGCCTGAATCCCAAGGGTTTTTGCTGTGTTCTTCGCTTCCGCTGCAAAACCAAGGCCCACATAGGCGATGGCCCCGTGGTCGGCGGCCACGGCCTGCATGAGGGCCGAGGTACCGGGCAGCAACCGGGCGGAGGGACTGAAGTCCTCCTTGTTCAGGACATGCTCTTGAAAGAAAACAAAGGTTCCGGAGCTGGACTCGCGGGACAACAGGAGAATGGGAGCGTCGGGCCCGCCGACATCTTTCCAGTTGGTGGTTTTGCCGGTATAGATCAGGCGCAGCTGGTCAATGGTCAGGCTGTTCACCGGGTTTTCCGGATGCACGACCAGGACGATGCCGTCGCGGGCCACCGGGATTTCCACGGGAGAAATCTTGTTTTCCTCGGCAAGCTTCTGTTCTTTTTCCTTCATGCCTCTGGAGGCCGCGCAGATATCGGTGGTGCCGTTGATCAGGGCGGCGATGCCGGTGCCGGAGCCGCCGCCGGTCACAGAGATGTCAGTCTCGGCATGTCCTTTCATGAATTCTTCCGTCCAGGAACTCACCAGATGGACCATGGTGTCGGAACCCTTGATGGAAATGTTCTGGATGGGCGCGGATTGTTGCGAGGGGGTGGAATCGCAACCGCTTATCGCGGTTACGAGCAGCAGGCCCAAGGTCAGGGCAACTTTTTTCATGATCTCCTCCGTGTGCGACGGGCGCATTGGTTGGTGAAGTCCTAAACAATGGGGGAAGGTGTAAGGCGTGTACCTGTAACCCTATGAATTTACGGGAGCCGGACGAATTAATTCTTACATAGCCCGATACCAGAAATTCGAGGTATTTGCCAGTATAAAATTATGCTGGAGCTGGTCTTGCGGGGCGGTAAAAAAGAAAAATGAAGCCCATCAGGTGGCCGGTAAAAGGATTAGCCGGTGCGATCCACATGGCAGAGGGTGGCGATGATGATCAGGGCGCCGACCAGCAGCCAGCCAGGTCCGAAAAGCCAGAGGGCCAAGGGTACGGAGAGGTAATAGCCTCGCATGCCCAAGGTGTAGTGGGTGGCGCCGTGCTGGACTGCCTCGATCACCGAGGTACGTGCCGAGGACGGAGAATCGGAGGGGGCATTGATCATGAACCCCACATGATTGTAATAGCGGACCGCCATGGTGAAATTGAAGAAGGTGAAGAAGAAATCCACCGAAAGGATGAGAAGCTTGATCTGGTGAAAACTCTCGATCCTTTTGTCCATGAAACTGAAGGACTGCGCGATGGCGTCAGCCGGGTGGCCTGTGGTCAGGATGATATTGAGCAGGGCCAGGGCGATGAGGATTGCCGTGGAGGCAAGAAAGCTTGCAGCCATGGTCCAATTTCGCAAGGTCTGCACGGCCAGGAGGCCCTGCTCTTTTTCCATCATCTCACGAACCCAGGCCGCCCTGGTTTCGGCGTTGCGGGCATAGATCGTTGCTTCTGGAAAACGTTGTTTGATGGCCAATAACCCCAGATGGTAGACGCCTAACAGCAGAAAGGCGGCCGCCGTAAACGGGGTTATTTCGGAGGCCGTCAGGGTCATGGTTGCTTGCCGGCTATCCGACCGGCCGCATCAGCGGAGGGATGATGGCGTGTGCGCAGCATGAAGTAGAGCACCGGCACCGCCATCCGACTGATCAAGAGCGAGGCGATTTCCCCGAACATCAGCGAGATGGCGAGCCCCTGGAAGATCGGGTCGGCCAGGATCACCGAGGCCCCGACCACCACGGCCAGCGCGGTTAGGAGCATGGGCCGAAAGCGGATGGCTCCGGCTTCCACCACTGCTTCTCCAAGCGGCAGGCCGTGGCTGATGCGCAGCTCGATGAAATCCACGAGAATAATGGAGTTGCGCACCACGATCCCGGCTCCGGCCATGAATCCGATCATGGAAGTGGCGGTGAAGAAGGCGCCAAAGGCCCAGTGGGCCGGGAGAATGCCGATCAGCGAAAAGGGGATGGCGGCCATCACCACCAGCGGCACGGAGTAATCCTTGAACCAGCCCACCATGAGCATGTAGATGAGGATCATCACCGCGCAGAAGGCGAGACCGAGATCCCGGAAGACCTCCAGGGTGATATGCCATTCGCCGTCCCACTTGATCGCCGGTTCCAGATCGGAAAAAGGCTGTTTGAGGTTGTAGACCGTGATTTCTTTTCGGTCGCCTCCGTATTCCCGGCCATCGAGTTCGGCAAGTTTTTTGTTCAGGGCGAAGATGGCGTAGGCCGGGCTTTCCGCGGCCCCGGCCACGTCGCCCGTCACATAGATCACCGGCTTCAGGTTTTTACGGTAAATGGGCTGGTCAATAGGAGCCTCGTTGACCGTGACCAACTCCCGCAGGGGCACCAGCGGCCCGGACGGATTCAGGCCGGAGCGGAGCTGGATGTTCAATATGCTCTCAATCCTTGCCCGTTGCGCACGGGGCATCTCCAGCACGATATTGCTTCCCTCTTTGTCTTCGGGCTGATGGAACAGGGTGATGGGTAAACCCGTAACCGCCAGATCGACGGTTTGGGTGATCTCTCCTTCGGAAATGCCGTTGATGGCGGCCTTTTCCTTGTCCACCGTGATGACGGTCTTGACTCGTTCCGCTTCCCGGTACCAGTCCACATCGACGACCCCATCGGTGGCGGCCAGGAATTCCTTGACCCTGCCGGCCAGCTTCAGCCGCTGGGCATCGGTTTGACCGTAAATCTCGGCGACCAGTGTCTGCAGCACCGGAGGTCCCGGCGGCACCTCGGCCACAGCCACGGCGGCGCCGTATTTTTCAGCGATGGCCGAAACATGAGGCCGGATGCGTTTGGCGATATCGTGGCTCTGGGCTTTGCGTTCGCTCTTGGGCAGCAGGTTGATCTGAATATCCGCCAGGTTGGTACTGTTGCGCAGGTAGTAATGGCGGACCAGTCCGTTGAAATTGTATGGCGAGGCAGCCCCTGCGTACACTTGATAGTTGATTACCTCCGGCTCCCGGCCGATGACCGCGGCCATCTCCCGGGCCGCTTGGGTGGTTTTTTCCAGGGTAGAGCCTTCGGGCAGATTCAGGATGATCTGGAATTCGCTCTTGTTGTCAAAGGGCAGCATCTTGACCTTGACCAGCCCGAAATAGACCATGGAGCAGGAGCCGAGGAGCAGGACGACAATGCTCAGGAAAAAGAGGAACCGCCAGCGGGCGTGG
Organism: Deltaproteobacteria bacterium; assembly: GCA_013349295.1. Taxonomy (GTDB): domain Bacteria; phylum Desulfobacterota; class Desulfobulbia; order Desulfobulbales; family Desulfurivibrionaceae; genus Thiovibrio. Next base: position 92,455 of record DUZW01000003.1, on the reverse strand, counting down.
GCGAGAAGCGGATCCATGACCCGGTGATAGAGACGGGTAAAAAAATCCGTCGGAGCGTGGTCGTGGTCCGGTAAGTTCGGCATATCCGTGGCGGAGGAACCGTTCGAGGAAATTTTCTTTTTCAGTACCTTTACGGCGGCCCACGGCGTGACGGTGAAGGCGATGATCAGCGAAAAGATCATCGCCGCTGAGGAGCCGATGGGGATGGGTCGCATGTACGGTCCCATCAACCCTCCGACAAAGGCCATGGGCAGAATGGCGGCGATCACCGCCCAAGTGGCGAGGATGGTCGGGTTGCCCACCTCGTTGACCGCCTCGATGGCGATGGTGAGCATCGGTTTATGCGCGTTTTCCGGCAGCCGGAGGTGGCGGACGATGTTTTCCACCACCACGATGGCGTCGTCCACCAGGATGCCGATGGAGAAGATCAGGGCAAATAGGGTGATGCGGTTCAGGGTGTAGCCGTACAGGTAAAAAAGAAGGAGGGTCAGCGCCAGGGTCGAGGGGATGGCAAGGATGACAATGATCGACTCACGCCAGCCCAGGAAGAAAAGAATGAGCAAGGTCACCCCGAAGACGGCTATGCCCATGTGCAACAGCAGTTCGTTGGATTTTTCCGCTGCGGTTTCCCCGTAATTCCTGGTCACGCTAACGGTGACGTCGCTGGGGATGAGGGTCCCCTTGAGGCTGTCGATCTTGGCCAGCACCGTTTCCACAACCTGCACGGCGTTTGCCCCCGGGCGTTTGGCCAGGGAGAGGGTTACCGCCGCCTCTTCCGCCTTGCCCTTGCCCTGGCCGAAAAGCACATAGCTGGTGGGATCTTCCGGCCCATCGATCACGCTGGCCACCTCGTCGAGATACACCGGCTTGCTACCGTAAACGCCGACCACGATGCGACCGATCTCCTTGGCCGAGGTGAGGAATTGGCCGGTTTGCAGGAGGATTTCCTTGTTCAGGGATTGCAGGTTGCCGGAGTATGATTGCTGGTTGCCCTGTTGCAGCCTGGGGATGATTTCCGTTGCGGTCAGCCGATGGGCGGCAAGGCGCGCGGGATCGAAAAGAACCCGCACCTGGCGCCGTGCCCCGCCGATAAGTTTGGTCTCGGCCACTTCGTGGATGTTCTTGACGGCGTCGTCGATCTGGGCCGCGAGACGCCGGAGGGTGTAGTGGTCATAGTGCGGGCTGTGCAAGGTAAGGGCCAGCACCGGTACGTCGTCAATGGTGTGCGGTTTGACCAGGGGCGGCAGGACGCCGTTGGGAATGCGGTCGAAATTGGTGGCCAGCTTCTGGTTGAGACGGACAAGGGCATCTTCCATCTTTTCGCCCACATAGAAACGGGCGATAAGCAGGGTTTGCCCCGGCATGGAGGTGCTGTAGATGTACTCTACCCCCGGAATTTCGTAGAGGAGCTTTTCCATGGGGATGGAAACCCGTTGCTCAACTTCCTTGGGGGTGGCGCCGGGCATGGCGACCATGATGTCGATCATCGGCACCTTGATCTGCGGCTCCTCCTCCCTTGGCAGCATGGCAACGGCCATGATGCCGAGAAGCAGGGAAGCGATGATCAAGATGGGGGTCAGCCTGGATTCAACGAAAACCGAGGCGAGTCTGCCGGCAAAACCGTGTTGTTTCTCGGGGGGCTGGTTCATCATTGCACGATGCGTACGGATTGTCCATCAACAAGCCGCTCGCCTCCCTGAACAATGACCTGCTCTCCTCCATTGAGACCGGCAAGGATTTCCACCTGGCCGTCGCGGTGTTCTCCGCTGCGTACCAGGCGCAACTGAGCCGTACCGTTTTGTGTCACAAAGATCCGTTCCATCTGGCCGAAGCGGAAAAGCGCCGTTTCCGGAACCATGATGGTATTGACCCCAGCGGCGCCGGGAAGGGCCACCCGTGCATACTGTCCAGGCCGCAAAGCAGCGCTGTTGTCGATGCGGATTTTCACCAGGGTGGTCCGCGAGGCGGTGTCCGCTGCAGGGCTGATCTCGGTCACGGTTCCGGCTTGGGAAAATTCGGCAGCCGGGATGTTTACCAAAAGTGCATCCCCCCTCTTGATTTTCAGGGCCGAAGTCTCCGGTGCGGCTGCCACCACCTGCAATTGCTCGGTGTTTTCCAGTATAAGGAGAGGCATTCCTGGTGTGGCCAGATCCCCGGCATTGGCAATTTTCTGGGAGATGATTCCGGTAAAGGGGGCGGTGATCATGGTGTAGCCGAGCATGGTCCTGGCTTCGCGTACGCCGGCCTCAGCCACTCGGTAGGCGTCTTCCATGGATTTGACCGTTTCCCGGGTGGAGGCATCTTTTTCAAGTAACCGCTTTTCGCGTTCGAAATTCCGTTGTGTCTGGGCGAGTTGTGTCTCCGCCTGGGACAGTCTGGCCGTAATCTCACCGGCGCTGATTTTTGCCAGGAGCGCCCCTTTTTTTACCACAGAGCCCAAGGTTACCGGCAGTTCCTCGATGGATCCGGTGAGCTTGGCGGCGATGGTCGCCCTTTGGACCGCCTCGACGGCCCCGGTTACCTCGTTTTGCTGCTGGGCCGCTTGGTCGGTCACGGTGATTACCCGCACCTCCGTGGTGGGGAGCGGCGATTTGTCCGCGCCGTCATGGGCGGGTTCTTTGCAACCGGCGGCGCCGAGGAGCAAACACACGAGAAGCGTGGGAAAAAGAAGCTTGTGCGACATGGATTTAATTTCCTGTTTCATGGCTTATTGGGAAGTCTGTTTTTTCAGATTGGGGTTCGTTCGATGTTTCCGGGAACTGTGGGAGGCCGAGGGCGCGCCGCAGATCGGCAATGGCGATGCGCTGGGAGGTTTCCGCCACGATGCGCCGCACCAGGGCGTCGGTCAACCGGTTTTCCACCCCGATGAGATCCGAGGAAAGCAGCTTTCCTTCGGCGAAAAGGAGCCGATTGATGCGGGCGCTTTCCTGGGCCTGGGTGACGCTTTTTTCCGTAACCTGCAAACGCTCCTTGGCGTCTTGTACGGCAAACTCCGCCTGTTTCACCTCCAGGGTGATGGCCAGTTCGGTTTTACGTTTCCTTTCCTGTGCCTCGGCAAGCAGGGATGAAGCCCTGGCAATCTCGGCGGAGGTTCGGCCTCCCTCGGAGAGGTTGTACTGTAATTTGATGCCTGCCTGCCACGAATCGCCCGAGCCGTCCGTGACATAGCCTTTGTCGACATCGTAGCCGGCAAATCCTTCGAGGGATGGGTAATAACCGCCCTGGGCCTGCCGGACCCGGGCCTTGGCCGCACGGATCATGGCTTCCAGGCTTTTCAACTCATACCGCTGGGCATGGTCGGCGGCTTGCGGAATTTCCTGGCCGCTGCCCTGGGCCGGGTCGAGGATTACCGGGCCATCGTGCAGCCCCATCAGACTGAGGAATATCCTGCGGCTCACCTGGAGGCTGTGCCTGGTCTGAATCAGGCCTTCCCGCGCCTTTGCCTGTTGCACTTCCAAGTCGAGGAGGTCTGCCTTGAGTAAAATCCCCTCCTGGTAGCGGGCTTGTGCCACAGCGAGTGAAGCGCTGATTGCTTCCACCGCGGATTCCTGGGCCTTGATGAGATCCTCCGTCTGGACGATGAGCTGAAAGGTTCGGACCACCTCAAAGGCAAGTTGGGCCTGCACTGCACCGAGTTCCATCTGTGAGGAAACCGTTTGGGCCTCGACGGCCTTCAGCCCGGCCAGGTCGCGGCCGCCGTTGAAAAAGCGGTAGCCAAGGCGCACCCCCAGGTTCAGGTTGTCGGTGCGACCGGGATTATTGAAATCGATGGTCTGGTTGAACCCCCCTTGGTTCAGGATATTGCCGAAGGAGTACATGGGATTGTTGGTTTGGTCATATCGGGAGTTCAGGTCAAGCCTTGGGTAAAACGAGGATTTCTCCATGGTGATGGCGGCCTGGGCCGCCTCGATCCGATTGCGGGCCATCCTGCTGTCCGGGTTGTTTCGCACGGCAAAGCGCACAGCATTGCGGAGTGTCCATATCTCGGGAGGTGCTGTGGTGTCATTGGTCTCGGCGGCCTGGGAAAATCCGGCCAGCAGCAGGATACAGGCGCAGAGAAAAGTGATCCTGCGCGGGGAAGCGAGGGAGCGACCGGTATCTTCGGCGGTTGGTGTTCGATGGGTCATGGTTCCGTGGTCTCTAGGTTGCAATGCATTCGGACGCAAAGGTAAAATCGGATGGTGTTTAGTATTTAATTATATAATTACAAACCGATTTGTCCGCCACATATTTTTTTCTCTTTTTTGCTCGATTGCGAGGGGATGGATCTTGGTTGCGCTCCGTGGCCGCTGACCATTATATCATAGATGCGCAGTTAGGTGGCAAGGGTATTTCTTTAAAAAAATAACAGCTAAAAAATGGGGTTATTCCAGGTTGCAGGTTTTTTAGAACCATTTTTTCTTTTTGAAATAAATCAGCATGGATAGGGTTGTTGCCGCCATGAGCGAGAGGGCGAAGGGGTAGCCGAAGTACCAGTTGAGCTCAGGCATGTTGAAGGGGCTTTGGCTGGTGTTGAAATTCATGCCGTACAGCCCGGCGATGAAGGTAAGGGGGATGAAGATCACCGCGAAGATGGTCAGAACCTTCATTACTTCATTCATTCGGTTGCTCACCGAGGAAAGGTAGATGTCGATCATGCCGGAGATGATGTCTCGAAAGGTTTCCACCGTATCAAGCACCTGGATGGTGTGGTCGTAAAGATCCTTGAGATAGACCCGGATTGCTTCCCCCATGAAGACGGTCTCATCCCGTTGCAGCCCGCTGATGACCTCTCGCAGCGGCCAGACCGATTTGCGCAACAGGATCATTTCCCTTTTCAGGGTGTGGATGGACTGCAGGGTTTCCGGGGAAGGGTCGGCAATCAGCTCCTCTTCCAGATCCTCGACTTCCTCGCCGATTTTTTCAAGCACGGAAAAAAAATTGTCCACCACCCTGTCGAGCAGGGAATACAACAAATAATCGACCCCCATTTTCCGGATGCGGCCCTTGTTGGTCTGGAGACGGGCCAGGACATCATCGAAAATATCGTCGTTTTTTTCGTGAAAGGAGATCAGGTAGCTGGGACCAAGCACGAAGCTGATCTGCTCCATGCTCATTTCCCTGGTGGTGTCATCATAGTGGATCAGGTTGATAACCAGGAACAGGTAATCATCATAATGATCAATCTTCGGACGCTGTCCGGTATGGAGAATATCCTCAATGGTAAGGGGATGCAGGCCGAAGCCGAGGCAGAACCTGTTCACGGCTTCGGCTTCGTGCAGGCCGTGGGCGCTGATCCAAGTGTTGCTCGGAGTTTGTTTCAGCAGGCGGAACTCGTCAAGTCTGACGGGGGTGCTGAGGGAAATGTTCTCGGCATCGTAATCGACCATGTCCAAGCCGAATTTTTCAGTGACTTTTTCTCCGATGAAAACGGGGCTGCCCGGAGGAAGCCCGGCTTTTCGTGAGGTGGTTTTAATAAGCTTCAGCATGTCTGTTTCCACTCATGAAGGATGTTTTTTAGGGGCTGGCCGTGCAAGAAGGGTACGCCGCTGTTTTCCTGAACAACAGGATACCACATTCGTTGGTTTTCCGTGAACACCATTGTCTGCTGTCTGTGTATGCAGAAATGTTGTTGGGGGTTCAGGAAAGGAAAGACTTCTTTTGCAAAAAGACGCTATGGAATTTTGTCCTGATATGCGAGGATGAAAACAAAACGATGGGGCGATGGGCGGGGAAGATCCCCAGGCAGAGGCAAGGAAAAAGATGGATACGAAACAGCCCGGGCAGCAGTATCTGAAAATTATGGTGGAGACCGCAAGTCCGGTACGCAATATCATCGCATTGTACGAGAAATGCCTGTCTCACTTGAGGAGTGCGCGGAAAAGTCTTGCCGCCGGAGAGATTGCCCTCAAGTCGGAAAGCCTGTGCAAGGCCATGGATATTTTGTTTTATCTGGACAATACCCTTGATTCCGCCGAGCCGAAAACCGCGCAATCGTTGCACCGAAGCTATCAGGTGATTCTGGCCCAGTTGAGTCTTGCCAACAGCGGAAATTCCCTGGAAGCCTTGGGGCAGGCCGAGAAATGGCTGGTCGGGCTGCTGAGGGCGTGGCAGGGTATTGCGCCCGGCGGTGAGAATCAGGGTCCGGCTGGATCAAGCCCTTGAAATCTGTCTGCCGGAGATGGGGATATTGTGGTAAGATAAATAAAATTGTGCTGTTGAAGATTTCCGTTGTCCGCCCGTAAGAAAAAATATTACACCCATCGAGATCATGACACTATCCCTTCCATCCTGGCTGAGCCTTCCCGTTTTGGTTTTTCTTTACAGGCCCTTGGCTTGGTTTTTTCCGAAGATGGACAAGGATGTTTATGTCCGCAGGGTCGTGGCGGTGGGAAACCGGTTTTTTCGGCAGAGATTTGTCCGGACACCCTATGCCGAAAGAATGCTGTTTTTGCCCTACTGCTTGCGGGCCGAAGGGTGTGCCACAGTTATCGATCAGGAAAAGGGGTTGTTGTGTCAGGCTGATTGTCGCATCCCTTGCCGTCTGCGGGAGATGCGGGAGATGGCTTTGGCCTTGGGCTACCGGGATGTTTTAGTGGTAGTGAGCGGCAGAGTGCATAAGAAGGATGGAGTGTTGCGCAGCCGGGATTTCTTGGTGCGCCAGATCGGGCAACACCAGCCGCGTGCGGTGCTGGGTTGTCTGTGTACCCGTGATCTGCGGGAAAAATATCTTCGTTCCGCCAATGTTTCGTTGGAGGGTTCTCTGGGGAGGCATGGCCTCAAGGTTATTCCCCAAGTATGTTTGCTCAAGGATTGTAACTGTCGGCAAAGCGCCGTAGAGTGGCAGGAGCTTGAGGCGCTCATCCGGGCGAAGGGCTGAAAACATCTTGGTTCTGTAATCCGACAACCGAATATACGTCAAAAAAACAAAAAAACGCCGTGTTTTCAAATTCTCGCCAAAAGGCAGGAGGTGGGGTATAATTCCACAGGGTCGCCTTTTGGTTAGAATATTGTCAATGGGGTAAGAAAGTCGGATGCCGCGTGGATAATCAGGAGTTGTACATACTGTTTAAACGCATTGTCGATACGGCAAGTGTTGAATTTTATCTGATCAACGCCGAGGGCGGGTTTGGCTATGTGAATCAGGCTGCAGCCGAAAATCTCGGCTATTCCGAGGCGGAGCTTCTTTCGTTAAGTCTTGCCGATATTGATCCTGAATTTGGTCCCAGATTCAGGCAGCTTTGGCCGGAATGGAAGACCCGAAGCAATCTGCATCTTGAAACCATCCATCGAACAAAGAGCGGGCAGATTGTTCAGAAAGAAGTCGACGCAGTATGTATTACCCTTGGAACGACCGACTATCTCTGCGCCTTTGTCCGGGATATCACCGAACGTAAGCGCATGGAAACGGCTCTGCTGGAAAGCGGGGAGCAATACCGCGATCTTTTTGAAAGCGCCAGCGATCTCATCCAGTTTGTTCGTCCTGATGGTAGCTTTCTTCTTGTCAATCCGGCTTGGCGGAGCACCTTTGGCTATTCGGCGGAAGAGATCGAGCAGCTCACCATCTTTGATCTCATAGATCCGGACTGCACCAATCACTGCATGAAGACCTTTCAGCGTGTTATGGAGCAGGGGCGAGTCGACAAAATAGAAACGACTTTTGTCGCGAAAAATGGCGCCAAGATCATGATTCAGGGCGCGGCTAATTGCCGGTACGAAAACGGCAAGCCCCAGTTTACCCGCTGCATTTTCCGCAACGTTACCGAGGAAAAAAGGTTGCAGGCCCAATTGCTGCAATCCCAAAAATTGGAAGCCATCGGGCGACTGACCAGCGGCGTGGCTCACGATTTCAACAATCTGCTCACCACCATTTTAAGTTACAGCGAGTTGTATCTGAGACGTCTGCCGGACAGCGATCCCATGGCCGACGCCCTGCGCTCCATTCGTGACGCTGGGATCAGAGGGGCGGCCTTGACTCGCCAACTGCTCACCTTTAGCCGACATCAGGTCGTCGATATGCGGGTTATCGACCTGAGCAGCGTTGTCTCGGGCTTGAGCACCATGATCCGGCGCTTGATTCCGCCCGGTATTCATTTTACGGTGGAGGTCCCGCCCGGCGGACAGGAGCGGATTCTTGCCGACCGGCATCAGCTCGAACAGGTGTTGTTGAACTTGGCCATCAATGCTCGGGATGCCATGGCGGACGGAGGAGATTTGTCCATTTCCTGTTTTGAGGAGGCTCTGGACAAGAACCGGTTTTCCAGTTTTGACAATATCGCGCCCGGGCGGTATGTGGTCCTGGTGGTAAGCGACACCGGGGAGGGTATGACCAGAGAGGTGCAGGAGCATATCTTCGAGCCTTTTTTTACCACCAAGCCACAAGGCAAGGGAACGGGCCTCGGGTTGGCCACGGCCTACGGTATTGTCAAGCAGCATAGCGGCTATGTCGTGGTCCAGAGTGAGCCTGGTAAAGGAACTACCTTTCGTCTTTATTTCCCCAAGGTAGAGGCCCCGGTGGAGAGCGCGGTGACTTGCGCGGCTCTGGAGGTGTTGCAGGGAAGCGAAACCATTCTCGTGGTTGATGATGAACCGGAAATCCTGGCCGTTATCCGCCATTCCCTTGAGGCCATGGGCTATACCGTGTTTACGGCGGCATCCGCCGAGGAGGCCTTGCTCCTTGTTGAAGATGGCAGGGAAAAGATCGATCTGTTGCTGACCGATGTGGTCATGCCGGGGATGACCGGGCATGGCTTGGCCACCATGGCGCAGGCAGTCGATCCCCGGATACGGGTGCTGTTCATGTCCGGTTATACCGATTCCATGCTCGAAGAACACGGCGTTTCCCGAATGCACGCCAATTTCATCAGTAAGCCCCTTTCGCCAGGCGAACTTGCCATCAAGCTCCGCAAGATGCTGGCCTGATTTCGTTCGAATCCGGTCGGTTTGTTGTCGACCAAAATCCCGAATCCTGGTTTCCCGGCGCGGTCCTTCCCCTTTTATTCACGCAGTCCCTCTGGTAGTGCAGTTTTCCGAGATGGTGTCGGCGGTGCTCGCCACGATCTCCCCCCTCCCTTGCTTCCCGTTTAACTGATACGGGTAAAACATGATTTTTTTCGTTTTTAGGGAAAAGCGTGGTAATTTTTTAAGAGAAGCGGAAACCTCATCTGTATAATGTGGCTGAGCGGAGAACGTCATGGATCAAAAATTTGTTATTGTTGCCTTTGCCGGCGAACCGGCCTGTTTTGCCCATGCTCTGTTGAACGGCTTGGATATGCAGGCCAGGGGGTGGGATGTAAAGCTCGTTATTGAAGGGAGGGCCACAGCCCTTATTCGAGAGCTGGGAGAGCTGGACGCACCCTTTGCTCCCCTCTACGCCAAGGCGAGAAAGGCCGGGCTTATTGATTGCGTTTGTCGGGCCTGCGCTAACAAGATGGGGGCCTTGGCTGCGGCCGAGGCGCAGGGTTTGCCCCTGGCCGACGAGATGCAGGGGCATCCGGCCATGGCACGTTATCTGGAGGCAGGCTATACGGTCATTACCATCTAGGTAGAAGGGCGGACAAGGGAGGTCTTGGCATGGATTTTTATGCGATCAAGCCCTACATTTACTGGGGTGGGGTTTGTATTTTTTTGCTGGCCGAGCAGGGTTTTTCCTACCGGGAGCCCACCGTGGGCCGCGCCAGGCGTTGGCTTGCAAACCTGCCGCTTTCCGTCATGAATGGTGCAATCTACCATTTACTGTACACCAGCGCCATTGTCGCCATGATTCTCGCCGGGCAGGAGAAAAATATCGGTTTGCTCAATGTCTGGATCTTGCCCGAGTGGTTCAAGATTGTTGCAGGCATCCTGATCCTGGATTTTTCCATCTATCTGTGGCATCTGCTTACCCATGCGCTGCCCTTCCTCTGGCGGTTTCACCGGGTTCACCACAGCGACTTGAACATGGACGTGACCACGGGCAACCGGTTCCATCTGGGAGAATTTCTGTTTACCGGCCTGATCAGGCTGGCGGTGGTTTATACCTTCGGCATCGGACTGACAGCCTATATCCTGTTTGAAATTTTCGTGAACCTGTCCGTGCAGTTCCATCATAGCAGCATCAAGGTGGCGCCTTGGTTTGAAAGGTTGTGGGCTCTCCTCTTTGTCCCGCCTTTTTTGCACCGTATTCATCATTCTGTGAAGATCAGGGAGCGTGACTCAAATTACGGGGTGACCTTTTCCATCTGGGACCGGATGCTGGGTACCCTGACCACGGGGGTTGTACAGGAAGGCATCGTCATCGGCATTGGTTCGCATCGGGAGATTGGGCAGCTGGGGTTTTGGCGCCTTTTGGTGCTGCCCTTCACGCGGAACACCCCGTGAGTGGTTTGTGGCCGAGGTGGGAAATATAAAAAAAAGAGTGGAGTAAGCAATGAACTGGAAGAACCTGTTTGTTCCGGGTGAGGATTTCAGCGTGTCCCAGGCAAGGGAGTACATGGCGGCTCGAGGTGCGGATGCCTATCAGTTGCTGGATGTCCGTCAACCCAAGGAGTATGAGGATGGCCATCTTCCCGGGGCTATCCTCATCCCGCTTAGGGAGTTGCCGGGACGGCTCGGTGAGCTTGATAAAGAAAAGCCGGTTATTGTCTATTGCGCTGTCGGTGGCAGAAGTAAGGCGGCGGCTCAGCTGCTTGCTGGCAAGGATTTTGCAAGTGTTTACAATATGACCGGAGGTATCAAGGCTTGGGAGGGGCCTCAGGCCAAGGGGCCGGAAGAGGTTGGATTGGAATTTTTTACCGGCCAGGAAGAGTATGAGGATGGGGTGAGTCTTGCCTATGCCATGGAAAATGGCCTGCAGGAGTTCTATCGGGCCATGGCCGGACGGGTAGAAGGTGAGGAGGAGCGGCAGCTTTATCTTCGCTTGGTGGGCTTTGAGGATAAGCACAAGGCTCGACTTCTTGCCGAGTTCAGGCAAGCGCAAGGCATTGAGGTCATGCCGGGCAAAGGGGAGAGTGGATCCAGTGGACCCATGGAGGGCGGCGGCAAGGTGGAGGATTTTATCGCTCGGGTCGATGCTCATCTGCAGACCAAGCAGGATATCCTGGTGCTGGCCATGGCTCTTGAGACCCAGGCCGTTGATCTTTACAGTCGTCTGGGGCAAAAAAGTAAAAAAAAAGAAACCAAGGCGTTGTTTTTGCGTCTGGCGGATGAAGAAAAACTGCATCTTTCCTATCTGGCTGATGAGATGGATAAGCTATTGAGCCAAAGCCTGTGAGGCGTGGCTGGTAAGCAGGAGCGCTAATGACTTGGAAAATGCATGACCGCAGGGGCGCAAAAGAGGATAGGCGGGCCACCGGCCGTATGTTGCTTGATCACCTTCGTTTTCTCCAGTCGGTGATCAACGGGGTGACTGATCCGGTCCTGGTGATCGGGACGGATATGCGGGTAAAACTCATTAATCAGGCAGGCCGGGATTTCCCTGTTGACCGTGGAAAGGGCAGGAAGTGTGCTGGAAACGCCCATTGTTACCGGGTGTTGTTCGGCAGGGAGCATGCCTGTGATCAGGGAGGGTGCGAATGTCCGCTCATGGAGGTTCTTGAAACCGGAAAACCGGTCACGGTTTCTCGAACTATTACTCTGAAAACCGGCGCGCTTCGTCATTACGAGGTGTTTGCTTCCCCCCTCAGGGGTGCCAATAATGAGCTCCTCGGCATCATCGAGATTTTGCGTGACGTCACCGAGCGCAATCTTGCCGCAGAGGTCTTGAGAAAAAGTCATGACGAGCTTGAGCGCCGGGTTGAGGAGCGGACTCTTGCACTGAAGAAGGCTAATAATTCCCTGCGCCTTGAGATTGATGAGCGGCGCTGGGCCGAGGACCAGCTCATTCAGTCCTTGGAGCAGGCCGAGCTGGTTTACAGTGTTATTCCCAGCGCCATTTTCACCGTCGACTTGAAGCGGAATATCACCAGCTGGAATAAGAAGGCTGAAAGCGTAACCGGATATACGGAAGAGGAGGTCATCGGCAAGACGTGCAGCATTTTTGCCCGGCATCCCTGCTCGGAAATAGGATGCGGTGTCTATTCCGAAAAGGTCGACAAGCCGATAATCAACCGGATTTGTCATATCAAGACCAAGGATGACCGGATAAGGGTCATTTCCAAGAGTGCTGATCTCCTTCGGGACGCGAACGGTATGGTCGTCGGCGCGGTGGAAAGCTTTGAAGACATAACGGTGCAGCAGGATATGGATAGGCAGCTGCGTACCGAACGCGATAAGTTTCGTGGGATTCTTGCCGCCCTGGATCAGGGTATGCACATCCTCAATCATGATTTCATCATCGAATATCAAAACGAGGTACTGCGCAGGATCTTCGGCGACAAGATCGGCGAGAAATGCTACCGGGTTTACAAGCAGCGGGACGAGCCCTGTGAGGTTTGCCGGATGCAAGCCGCCATCGAGCAAAGTGAGGTGCAGCGTACGGAAGAGATCATGTCCAACATGCGTCACTATGAGCAAAGCTATGTGCCATTCACCGATGTTGACGGAGAGGCCAAGTGCCTGATTCTGCTTCGGGATGTTACCGAGGAGAAAAAATATCGCGCCGAAACCATGCGGGCCGGGCAACTCGCCTCCATTGGCGAGCTTGCCGCCGGCGTGGCCCACGAGATCAATAACCCCATCAACGGCATCATCAACTATGCCCAGGTCTTAATTGATGACTCAAGCCAGGTGTCCTTGGAGGGTGAGGGGGCCAATCCGATTCAACGGGAGATGCTTGACCGGATCATCAAGGAAGGCGAGCGCGTTGCCTACATTGTCAGAAATCTGCTCTTTTTTGCCCGGCAGAGAGACGAGGATGCGCATCTGGTCGAAATCGAGACGGTGATCAATGATGCCCTTGCCCTGATAAAGCACCAGTTTCAGAAGGACGGTGTGCTTATTTCCGTGGAGATCCCCACGGATCTGCCGGAGGTAAAGGTGAACCATCAGCAGCTGCAGCAGGTTTTCCTGAACTTGCTCAGTAACTCCCGACATGCCCTGAATCACAGGTATTCAGGTCGCGATCCGGGCAAGAAACTGGAAATCCGGTGCAGCGCCGTGCAGATAGAGGGTAAAGCTTATGTAAGGACGGAGATTACGGATCACGGAGAAGGGATACCGCCCGATATCATCTCGCACATCTTCGAGCCATTCTTTTCTTCGAAAAATCCAGGAGAAGGGACCGGGCTGGGGCTTTCCATCAGCCTGGGTCTCGTGAAAGACTTTCATGGTTTTCTCAGTGCCAGCAGCGAACCCGGCAGTTTTACCACCATGACCGTTGATATACCGGCAAATGAAGCCGGCTGAAGATTGTTGCTGACTGTTCGGCGTAATGCCGGGATTGGATCAAAAAAAACCAGGAAATGTAACTGTTCGGCAGTGTCGCAGATGTGCTCTGCTGGATAGTTGCAACTATTATTCATAAGGCAAACAGGGGAACAGCAATGATAGATCTGGAAAAATCCGAGACCTCCATTCTGGTGGTCGATGATGAGGAAAGCCTGCGCTTGACCTTTCAGATGTTCCTGGGCCGGGAAGGATACGGGCCGGTGGTGACCGCCTCGACCTTTGAGGAAGCCATGGGGCTCATCGAGCAGCAGACTTTTGATCTGATTATCAGTGATATCGTCATGGAGGGGGCCTCGGGCATCGATTTGCTGCGGGTTCGGGAGTTGGGCCTGGAGTGTCCGATGGTCATGGTGACCGGCTATCCCAATATCAACACCGCTTCCGAGGCGGTGCGGTTGGGGGCTTTTGATTACCTGGCTAAACCGGTGAAAAAGGCCGATCTGCTGCGCACCGCGCGCATGGCCTTGCAGCAGTACTCCCTCTGGAAGGAGAAGGAGAGGTTGACTGTTGAAAAGGAGCGCTACCAGCAATACCTCGAAACAATCTTTCGTAGCGTTCGGGACATGATTGTCACCGTTGATCATGATTTGCGGGTGGTGCAGATGAATGATCAGGCGAAGAACTGGGCGGCAACGCACATGCCCGGCCTTGCCATCGGCACTAATCTTGAGGATGTGGCCGATTCCTTTGCCGTGTTTGCCGCAGACGTGCAGAAGGTCCTGGAATGCCAGGAAGCGGTGAGTGAGCATCGTATCGAGGTCAATCTGGAGACAGGCGGCCATGTTGTTTTCCGGATCAGCGCATCCCCCTTGGAAAGTCAACAGGATAAGGGCTTCCTCGGGGTGGTGCTGGTGTTCCGGGATGTGAGTCGGCTGGAAGACTTGGAAAAGCGGGGTAAGCGTACCTATTTTCACCGGCTGGCCGGAGTGAGTCGGGCCATGCAGACGGTGTACACCCTCATCGAAAACGTTGGCCAGGTTGACACCTCGGTTCTGATCACCGGAGAATCCGGAACCGGCAAGGAGTTGGTGGCCGAAGCCCTGCATGCGGAAAGCCCGCGCCGGGAAATGCCTCTGGTGAAATTCGACTGTACTTCCATTCCGGAAAATCTCATGGAAAGTGAGCTGTTCGGTCATAAGAAGGGGGCCTTCACCGGAGCGGATCGCAACCGGGAAGGGCGGATTCTTCAAGCGGACGGAGGCACACTGTTTCTCGATGAGATAGGCGACATCTCGCCGCTCATGCAGCTGCGCTTATTGCGTTTTCTCCAAGAGCGCACCTTTTACCCGGTTGGCGAGGACAGGCCGGTTACTGTGGATGTCCGGGTGGTGGCGGCCACCAATGCCGACCTGAAACAGAAGGTTCAGCGGGGTGAATTCAGAGAGGATCTTTACTACCGGCTGCGGGTGATAGATATCAGTCTGCCCCCGTTGCGGGACCGGCAGGGGGATCTGCCCATCCTGGTGGAGTTGTTCCTCGCCCGTTTCAGCAAACGACTGAACAAGAACATCACCGGGATTTCCGATCAGGCTTTGCAGTTGCTAACCGCCTACCGCTGGCCCGGAAATGTACGGGAGTTGGAGCATGTTGTGGAACGGGCCTGCGTGTTGTGTACGGACGACACGATCACAACCGCTAATCTTCCGGAGGAGGTGCGCAGTGGTGACCGTGTTGTCGCTGCATCAGCAAATGGTGCCGGAACTGAAACCGTGTTTTCCGCCGAGGCTGGAGGTTTCGCCCCTGTCTCGCGGGAAAACGAGGAAGCGCATATCGTCAGTGTTATCGCCCAGACCGACGGCAACAAGGCCAAGGCTGCCCGGTTGCTCGGTATTGACCGCAGCACCCTGTACCGTAAGATGAAGGCATACGGACTGGAATAGCAGAGTGTTGCACATGCAACACTCTGCCACACATGCAACAGTAAAAGTGTGGCGCCACAATCCGCTGCGCCACACTTTTTGTTTTTCTCCTCCCTGCGACCGCTCTGATTGTGGGTCTTCTGCGATCCCTCCCTCGATTTTCATGTAATGTTTTGATATTCAAAGATTTTTTGTCTGTTGTGGGACTTGTCCGCTCCCTGTTTTCCGCAAGTGGCATTCTTTTTTTATTTCGTTTCTAATCAGCCAGTTATAGCTCTGGATTGGAAATGTTTCACCGTCTCCTTGGCTCTGTTGGCACACCCTGTGCAATGTATCCTAATCAAACGAGGACGGTATCAAGATAAAAACGAAAAAACAAAGCCATAGGAGGCTCGTCATGAAAAATACAATACAAAAACAAGCAATGGGTCTTGGCCAACTTGATCAAGCAGCAATCGGTGAGGGAATCTCCCAAGCGGGTATGGGTATCATCCTTGCGTTGGCAACATTGATCGGCGCATGGGGTATTGCCTGTCTGATCGGCGGGATGAGCAAGATGGGCGGGATCATGGAGCTGGGCCGCTGCTGGCTCACCGCAGTGACAGGGATGTAAACAGGCGAAAAATAAGGTTGCGATCATAACGTGATCATAAAGAAACCGAATTTAATAAGGGGAAATATCATGGCAAAGTCAATGACGGAAAAGAAGGGCGCAGGGGTTTTCATGGCGGTAGTCGGCGGTATCGGTGCGGCAGTAGGATTGTGGGCGTTTGCCGCGCTGAGCTTCAGTCTCTCCAAGGCAGGCTTGGGAGAAGTGGTTAGACAGTACATGGTTGCTGTCGGCCTGATCGGTGAGCAGGCCACCTTGGTGGATTTTTACACCCACATCAAAGGCGTTGAGTACCTGGTCTGTGTTGCCTTCTTCGGCGCCTTCCCGGTCTTTTTCAAGTATGTCAACACTCCGAAGGTTACGGTTCCCAGCCAGCACTGATAACCTTTTCTCTCCTCCCTCTGAAGCCCGGGTTCGCCCGGGCTTTTTTTTTCCCAAGGGGCATGGTAGGCTGAAAAAGATGCATGGTCCGGATGTTGCACCATGTCCTGTTGCACAGCGCTTTCACTTTGCATTGCATTCATTCTGCCCAGGAGGAAAATTGTGGCCAAATACGTGCGAAATTATCTATTGCTCATGTTGGTGGCAACTCTGGCTGTGGTTGTTTACAACGTCTGGATCGTTGAAAGCCAACAGCCCAAGCTTGAATATTCCGCTTTCCTGACCAAGCTGGAAAATAAAGAGATACAGGCGGTGCGAATACAGGGACAGGAGATCATCGGCACTGACATTTATGGCCAATCCTTCTTGACCTATGCCCCGGATGTGCAGCAACTGCTCCCCAGACTTGAGAGCAAGAATGTTCGTATCTCAGCCGGGCCGGCTCGGGCGGTGTCGCCTTTCTGGTCAACAACCTTCCCGGTAATGCTGCTCATGGGTGGTTGGATGTTTTTCATGCTTCGCGGTCAGAAGGGGGGGGGGAGCAGCGGTTTCGGCAAAAAAAAGGTCGCCATGGATCCTGACAAGGCCAAGCAGGTAACTTTTGCCGACGTTGCAGGCATTCCGGAGGCAAAGGAGGAGCTTGTCGAGATAGTGGACTTCTTGAAGGATTCCAAGAAGATCACGCGGCTCGGCGGCAAGATTCCCAAGGGTGTTTTGTTGCAAGGCCCCCCTGGAACAGGGAAAACCTTGTTGGCCAAGGCCATTGCCGGTGAGGCAGGTGTTCCTTTTTACAGTATCAGCGGTTCTGATTTTGTCGAGATGTTTGTAGGGGTCGGAGCCTCACGGGTGCGGGATCTGTTTGCACAGGCCAAGAAAAGTGCGCCATGTATTGTGTTTATTGATGAAATAGACGCTGTGGGCCGCAGCCGTGGGGCTGCCGGGGCCATGGGCGGGCAGGATGAGCGGGAACAGACCCTCAATGCCTTGCTTGTTGAGATGGATGGATTTCAAAGTGATCAAACCGTTATCATCGTTGCTGCGACCAACAGGCCGGATGTCCTGGATCCTGCCTTGATGCGCCCCGGCCGCTTCGATCGCCAGGTCACCATCATGCCTCCCGATGTCAAAGGGCGGTGCAAGATACTGGAGGTGCATTCCCGAAACGTACTCATGGATCCGGACGTTGATTTGCAGGTTGTGGCTCAGTCCACGCCGGGGTTCACCGGCGCCGAACTCGCCAATCTCATCAATGAATCCGCCTTGATGGCGGCACGTAAGGGCAAGGCAGGAATTCAGCTCAGCGATATCGAGGATGCCAAGGACAAGATTCTCATGGGGGCCGAAAGGACGGGATTGGTTATCAGCGAACAGCAGCGCAAGGTCACGGCGTACCATGAGGCCGGGCATGCGATTATTGCCAAGATTTTGCCCAACACCGATCCAGTACACAAGATTACCATCATCCCCCGGGGCCAGGCCATGGGGGTTATGCAACAGGTGCCCATTGATGATCGCCATGCTTATTCCAGGGAATATCTGACAAACAGGATTACGATTCTGCTTGGCGGCAGAACTGCGGAGGAAATTATTTTTAATGAACTTTCCACCGGGGCCAGCAACGATTTGCAGGCTGCCACGGATATCGCCACCCGCATGGTTTGTGAATTTGGGATGAGCGAACGGCTTGGACCACGGGCCTTTGTCACCTCCGATAAGGGTTTTCTCGGCAACGGGTCGAACCAGCGCCCCTACAGTGAGGAGATCGCCAAGGCAATTGATGAGGAAGTCAGCAGGATTATTGCTGAGTGCTATCAGGACGCGCTCATTGTGCTTGAAGGGAGAATAACCTTTCTGCATAAGCTGGCCGAAGTCTTGCTGCTCCATGAGACCATTGATGCGGAAGAGGTCGATATCATAGTGACCTGTCACAAATTGACCGAAGAAAACAAGGAGATTACCGGTTTGTCCGGGTAGCTCGTCCCCATTTCTGTTGGATGTGTTGCATGCAACAGATGTGTTGCAACACATCTGTTGCATGCAACACTTTTTTTGCTGCGTCGCATCATGCATCGCACTGGTAAAAATCAGTGCGATGCATTTTTTTTATCTGTTTTAGATAATCCCCCACCTGAAATCATCCGACATTGTCATTCTCCCCTGACAGTCTGTTTTTTTCGTCTCTCTTCATCTGCTTTTTCTGATAGCGTATGGCATGGGGTCAAGTTTCGGAGTGTGTTTGCCGCCGTTAATGCCTATCGAAAAAACCCTTGGCACAGGATGTGCTTAATCAGCTGGCGGAATCATCGGGACGCCGTTTGACAAGGTCGTAAGCCCGGCTTTGGCAAATGGAATTTCCTGCCGCACGGAATAAGCAAACGAAGTTTGTTTTTTTTTACGAGATTACCTTTTCAGAAGGAGACCAACATGGGAGGAAGGAAGAAGACACTCTTGGGGATGGCGGCGCTTATGCTACTGACCGCGCCACTTGCCGGGAAGAGTTGGGCCGGGGACGGTCCTGGTACTGTGGAGCTGGGCAGCCTGGCAAATCATTATTCGGCAGTGACCTTTGATCATGCCATGCATACCGGGGTGGCTGCAAGCTGTGCTGAGTGCCATCACCACACAACCGGTGTTGCACCCACAGACCCGAACTGTGCCCGCTGCCATGAAGCCGGGGCAACAGCAGGCAGTGTGGCCTGTAAGTCTTGCCATTCGGATAATCGATTTTCAGCGGCCGACCTGGCAAAAATCGAAGGGAGTCCGCAGCTGTTTCATAAGGGAAAACCTGGTTTGAAAGGGGCCTACCATCGGAAATGTCTTGGCTGTCACACCACCATGGGCGGACCAACAGGCTGCCAGGATTGTCATACCCGCAACGACAAGGGAGACGCCTTTTTTAATTCGGGCAAATATGCCCCGGCTCCAACCGCTTCCGGGGGGCATGGGGGAGGGCATTGATTGAAGGTCTCCGAGGCTTGGAGTCTGGGAGCAGTTACTGAATAGCCATCACCGTTAGCACTGCTCAGTTAAGGCTCTTTATGCCGGTTTTGTCAGGAAAACAGCACGGTTGTTTTTAACAACGGCTTACGTTGAAACGATATCAGAGGGTTAAACTATGAAAATGTTAAACCGCAGAAGTTTCTTGAAAGGCGGGCTGGCCGGTGGCGCTGCCATCGCCGCCGTCGGAACAAGCAAACAGGCCTTGGCCGGGACGCAGAGCTTTGGCGGCTACCCGGACAGTATGGGGGTGCTTGTTGATCTTACCAAGTGTGTAGGCTGTCGGACCTGCGAGGCTGCCTGTAACAAGGAGCAGGGGTTGCCGGAGCCGGACAAACCCTTTGACGATCCTTCCGTGTTTGATGAAAGGCGCGAGGGAGGGCTGCCGAGAAGGACTTCGGAAAAGGCTTACACCGTGGTACAGAAATATGATGTGCCGGGGAGGGAGCATCCGCTTTTTCGGAAGGTGCAGTGTAATCATTGTAACGAACCTGCTTGCCTGACCTCATGTTTTGTCAATGCTTACCGGAAGACCCCGGAAGGCGCAGTGATGTACGACCCGACCGTGTGCGTCGGCTGCCGGACCTGTATGGTGGCCTGTCCTTTCTATATCCCGGCCTACAGCTATTCAAGCGCCACCAATCCTGTGGTGAAAAAATGTATCATGTGCTACGAAACCCGCCTTAAATTCGGCCGGCCCCCGGCCTGTGTCGAGGCTTGTCCCCAGGAAGTCATGACCTTTGGGAAGCGTAAGGATCTTCTTAAGCTCGCCCATCAGCGGATCAGCGAGAAGCCGGAGGCATATGTGGATCATGTATATGGCGAAACCGAGGTCGGAGGAACGGCCTGGCTGTATATGTCCGATGTGCCCTTTGATCAGATCGGCTATGACACCCATTTGGGAACCCAGCCGATCATCAATTATGTCAAAGAGTTCCTTGCCATAGTGCCGATGGTTCTCACCATCTGGCCTGCGCTGTTTACCGGTTTCCATTTGCTGAGCAACCGGAAGGACGCTGCGAAAAACGAACAGAATAACAGCTGAGGAGAGGTGGACGACGATGAATAGCTTAAAATCACAAGGGTTCGCCCCTGTTGTCTCCGATCTCAAGAAAGATGGGAGCGAGTGGACCGTAAAAGAGAAGATCATGCTGGGGCTCAGCCCCAAGGAGTACATGGCGGTTCAGCTCCGCAACCCATTTAACTGGGTGCTCTGGGCCATCTATGCCGTAGGTCTGCCGATTCTGGTCGGCCGTTTTATTTTTGGTCTGGGTTGGGTTACCCATTCCTCCTATGACTATCCCTGGGGGTTGTTTTTGGGTTGGGGGTTGTTCACCATGGTGCCGCTCTCCGCTTCCGGTTTCATGATGGGAACCACCGTGGAGCTTTTTGGTCGCAAGGATTTCAAACCCATCGAGCGGCTCGGTCTGCTGAACGGGCTTCTGGGATATCTGTTCGCGGTCATGTTTCTGCAGGTGGATCTTGGTCAGCCCTGGCGTCTGATTTATCCCATGTTCGTATCCCTGGGCCCGGCGGCGGTGTTGTTTCTCGTGGCCTGGCATGTGGCCACCTATCTTAGCTGTCAGGTGGCGGAGCTGGTGCCCGCCTTTGGCGAGTGGATGGGCTTTCCCCGGGCTAAGAAGTTTATCAAGAGTATCGTGCTTGGTCTGACCATTGCCGGGATCATCCTTTCCACCTTGCATCAGGGAGCTTTGGGGGCGTTGTTCACCTATGCGCCGGGCAAGGTGCATCCGCTTTGGTATTCCTCGCCCTTCCAATGGCTCCATTTTTTCGTTTCCGCGGTTTTTGCCGGATTGTCCATGCTCATTGTGGTGAGCACTTTCACCAAGTGGTTCATGCGTTGGCGGTGTGATGAAAACTATCTGGGCAACCTGAGTAAACTGACCCTGGGGTTGGCCAAGGGAGCTTCCTTGGCCCTGATCACCTATCTGGTTATCAAGATTATCGGGATCGCTCATGACAACAACTGGCAGTATCTGCTCAGCGGTTGGGGCGCCTGGTTCCTGTTCGAGATGGTGGTGGGGGTTATTTTGCCGCTGGTTTTCTACACCACGGCGGTGCGGAACGGCAACGCTTCCCTGGCCCGTTTGGGCGCCTTTATGGCGGTATTCGGTCTTGCCCTGAACCGGTTGAATACGGCGCTCATTGCCTTCAACTGGAAGTTGTATCAGGAACTCCCCCACTGGCGTGAACTGGTAATCGTCATCACCGTATATGCCACCTATATCGTTGTTTATCGTGCGGTTTTGGCAAGAATGCCGATCCTCTACACCTGGAAGGAAAAAAAGTAAGACGGTGTCAGTGATGAAAAAAGGCAGGGCCGGATCTTCGGCCCTGCCGCAACTCCGGGCGGATTGAAATGGCATTTCCTCTGAAGAAAACAATCCATGCCACCGCAGTCACGGTCTCGGTGATTCTTGTGGTTCTGTTGTGCCTGGGTGTCAGGCAGTATCAACTGTACAGAAATCATGTCGAAGTCAGCCGACAGACCGAAAAACTTATTTTTCAGTTTTCCGTCATCCGGGAGCATGTGAGTGAAAACCTTCTTGAAGGGCAGTATGCCGGGCTGGCTTCGGTGGGTGCGGAGTTGGAGGAACTCAATCTCAATCTGGCAACCGTTATCAGAAATCGATTCATAGACGATCATTACAAGCTTACGTTGGCCAACGCCATTGATCTGCCCGGTCTTGTCCTCCTGGTGAGAAAAATCAGCACCGGACCGGTCAGGCCTGAATACCTCCGGCAACTCAACACGGAAATCCGCACCCTGGGAGAGAGACTCATGCTGTTCGACCGGGTGCTGGTCGAACATGGCAAGCGAGAGCTGATCAGTTTTCAGAATGTGGTGATCGGCGCTCTGGCCATGGTGGTCAGCCTGATCATCATTCTGCTTCTTTTTTTTCAGAGACGTTTGATTGATCCGTTGCTGGATCTTGTTGAGCAGGTGAAAGAAGTTGCTTCCGGTAACCGGGCCGGGCTTTCCATTGCCGGGAGAAGCGGGGAGATTTCCGAGCTGGCCTATTCTTTCCACGACCTCTTGATGGCCCGCGACATCACGGCCCAGGGACTGGCAAAGTTCCAGCGGGTGGCCTCGGTGGTTAAAGGGGCGCAGCTGGCAATCGCCAGGAGCAAAACCCGGGATTCCCTGTTTAAGGAGGTTTGCCGGGCGTTGCTTGCGAATCATGAGTATTGCCTGGTTTGGATAGGCCAAGAAGATGAAACCGGGGATATCATGCCGGTGGCGGCGGACGGCGCGACATCCATGAGCAATAATGAATGCGATGCCTGCATGGCTCTATTGCTTACCGAAGCTGAGGAAAAGGGGCAGGAGCAGAATCCGGCGGCCCTGGCCTTGCGATCCAGGACCCCGGTTGTTCGCATGGATATCCTGGCCGGGATTCCCAAGGGTTTGCTTAAGGGAACAGCCTTGGCCGATGGGCATGCGGCCTGTGCCGCCCTGCCGATTATCTGGCAAAATACAGTGTATGGCGTGCTTTCCATCTACGGTTTTTCTCCCGCTGATTTTGACGACAAGGAGATGGAACTGCTCGAAGGATTGGCAGGCGATCTCGGTCTTGCCCTCTACACTATTGAGGGGCAGCAGCATTTGGCAAGCAGGGAGAACTTGCATGGCCGACTTTTTGAGGCCCTGCATGTGATCCAGCTGACCCTGTCGCCGACAGGGGGAATCATTGAGGCAAATACGGTTTTTGCAAACCTGACCGGCCTTGCCGGCGACCAGGTTTCCGGTCGCTCCTGGCGTGATTTCTTGGGGCCGGCTCAGCCGGTCATGGCCGGCGATGCTCCTGTTGTGCTGCTGGAAAAACTACGCTCGGAAGAGGGTGTTGAACTGGTGCTTTCCGAGGGCACCCCTGCCCGTCGGTTTTTGTGCCGGGTTGTCCCGGACCGGGAGATGGGTGGGGAGCATGAGCGCCTGATTTTGGCCGGCTATCCCCTTGTCGGGCAGGAGGCTGCTGGGGGAGTGGATGTAAGCATGCGGTTGGAAATGATCGCGGCCCTGGCCGGCGGAGTCTCGCATGAGGTGAGCGATCTCAGTAACGGACTGATCAACTATGCCCAGGTGATGGCCGATGAGGAGCAGCTCAAGAGGCCGAGCCAACCGCAGAACGAGTTGCTCGTAAAGATCATTGGGGCTGGTGAACGTATTGCGGAAATAGTCCGCAAGTTCATCCTGTATGGACAGGAAGAGGGCTCAGCCGTGGGAGAGTTCCTGTCGGTGGCTGTTGTGCTGGAGGATGCCCTGTTGCTCATCGGCTATCATTTAAAGAGCGAGGGCATCCAGCTTGAGACCGATTTGGAGGCGGAGCCGCCGTTGGTTCCGGTGCATGCCCAGCAGATGCAACAGGTTTTTCTGGGCATTATCAGCAGCATCCGCACCGTTCTTGCCGAGAGGTTTGCCGGCCGGGACCCGCGGAAAAAAATCGCCATTGCCACGCAAACCATCGTGGAGAACGTTCAGGGTCGGGTATTTCAGATCACTATCATGGATTACGGAGCAGTGATTCCGCCGGATAGCCTGTCTAAACTCGGATCCGGCAAGGATGCCCGGTCCCGAAACTGGGGGCAAATGCTTGCCGTCTGCCGCGGGATTGTCGAAGAGCATGGCGGCCTTTTGCTGATCAGCGGGGAAGAAGGAAAATATACCAGGATAACGTTCAGTTTTCCTGTGAAGGGTGACTGAGCCGAACGCGTTTGTTGCACATCCGGATGATCGAAATAAGATTGAACGCTGACACCTGTCCGCAATTTCAGCAAAATTTATAGAGAAAAAAAGGATTTTCCATGCGATGTCAAAGCTGCCCTTCGGTCTACCGGATTTCCGCGGCGGCCGAGATGCTTGATCTGCACCCGCGAACCTTGCGCAATTATGAAAAAGCGGGGCTTGTCACCCCAAGCCGCAAAGGAAAATGGCGGTATTACAGCGCCGATGATATTGCCTGGATCAGATGTCTTTTCAGTATGATCCATGACGGCGGCATCACCATTGCCTCCATGGGCAAGCTGTTGCACTATGCCCCGTGCTGGGAGGTTGCCGACTGTCCCGGGGAAAAACGCAGGCAATGCCCGGTGTATCAGCGGCGCGGCAGAGAATCTCGCTGAAACGCGGGGGATTTCTTTGTTCACTGTCGTAACAGTGCCCAGCTGCACCAGCGGTCCTTCCGCCTTCTTTCCAGGAAAGTGATTCCGCTCTGCGGCAGGGCAGCGAGCAGATCCTCTTCCATGCCGGAGATAA
This sequence comes from Deltaproteobacteria bacterium, assembly GCA_013349295.1. Lineage (GTDB taxonomy): Bacteria > Desulfobacterota > Desulfobulbia > Desulfobulbales > Desulfurivibrionaceae > Thiovibrio. The sequence continues at coordinate 67,989 of DUZW01000003.1, read as the reverse complement.
AGCCAGAGAGAAGATAGAGCTTTGCCTGCCAGAAATCTGGATTCTGGAAAAGTTCAAGCATCAAGCCCTTATACAGATTGGCCATCACCAGGTCTACCCGGGTGTCCGGGCATTGTCGGCGAAGGTCGGCCTCCAGCACGGTAACCCGGTCCTGTACTCCGTTGCTTTGACAGTTGGCGCGGGCCACTTGGCAGGCCAGTTGGTTGTTGTCGCAGGCGGTAATCCGGGTTACCCCTTGTTTGGCTGCGGCAATGGCCAGCAACCCGGTGCCGCAGCCCAGGTCAAGGGCGGTATTGATGGCTATTTCCGGGCTCTCGGTGTACTTGAGCAGCCCTTCCAAGCAGAGGCGGGTGGAGGGATGAAAGCCGCTGCCGAAGATCACGCTGGGATCCAGGGTGATGTCCGCTGTGGTTTTTTCCCAGACCGGCGCCACGGTCAGGCCGCCCACCGTGAACGTCCCGATTTCCCGGCCCGCCTCCCAATCCGTATAATCCAGATCCGCTTCATAGATGACCTTGGCCCCTGATGCCTCGCAGAGACTTCTGACCAGTCGTTCCTTGGGCCGGTGGAAAAAAAGAATGGCGGTCTCGTCCTCGATCCAAGTGCCGATCAGGTCCGGGTCGTCGATGTCCGGGAGATCCTTGAGGTCGAGATGGTAGGTGTAGAGGCGGCTGTAGCAGGTATAAGGTGGGCGGAGCATGGGCGGTATCCGGGTCAGGGGGAAAGAAGAGGTTTCGTCCGGTGCTCGACCGGCAGGTTGACGGTATTTTGCAGGTACTGTTCGGCGGCATGGGTAAGAGTCTGGAGAAGCGCTATCGCCTCCGCCGTTTTTAATGCTGAGTCATCAGGGATGCTTGGGGCGCCGCCCTCCTCTCCGGGTTCCGTCGGCTCTGATTTGACGGGAAGCTGGGGCGGGGCTTGGGCTGGTCCGGAGGTCAGGCTTGCAAGGTCGTGCATGGTGATCAAGGTGCCGTTGATCTTGGCCTGAAAGCCGGAGGGGATTGCCTGTTCCTGCCCATTGGTGCGAGGGGAGACGGCAAGGATGATCTCCTCGACAAGATCGGTTTTGCCGGTCTGCTCATCGTCAAAAATAAGACGGCTGTTGCTGACGGCAATGGTGTTGCAGGAAAACCGCACAGGAAGAATCGGCTTGCCGGGCAGGAGATTATCCAGGGCCTGAGCGAGGTTGTAGCTGCCGTCCCTCTGGTGGACCAGGTGCAGAAAGAAGTTTTCCATCAACAGATTGCATGCGATCTCTCCTTGCAGCAGACGTTTCGGTGCAAAATCAAAGGACATCCTGCCTGCGGAGAGCAGCGGGTCCACCGGATCATTGGGGTCGGAAATTTTTGGCCCGATAATAAGATGGTGCAGGGTCAGGGTGCAGGTGAGCGGGTTGAATTCTCCCCTTGCGATGGTCACCGAACGATTCAGGGAGGCGGCCATTTTTTCGGCCAGGATGGTGGTGGCCAAATAAGGAACCAGCAGAGGGCTGCCAAGGCCGAGGAGGATCGTCAGTCCAAGCAGAATGGTCACGATTCCCTTGAGCCAGATCCGGAGGAGAGATCTCTTTAGCCGCAGGGACAGATGCGGCTCCGAGGAGGGATTTCCCATGGTCTTGCCATCGCGGATGGGGATGGCGCCGAATCTGTTTTGTGGTTTTGGCGTATCGGTAATGCGTATCATCGTTCAACCTGCCGGAAAGGATTTATCCGGTGTTTGTGGTCAGTGCTTGGCAGGAGCACGGAGGAATGCTAAGATACCAGTCCTGAGGGAAAACAAAAGTAAAAACGGTGTAACTTTCAGCCGCAGCACATGCGCTTTGCCATCGGCCTGCTCAGTGCAATAGCCGTTTCGCAGGCCTCTCCCTGGCATCGGTACCACTGCTGAACAGTTACGTGCCGTGGTTTTCGTCAAAATCCAGCTGGATAGTTACAAGACGGCAGGCCGTTTTTTCGACACGATACCATAAAGATACCGAGGAATTCAACGTGCTTACTTTTTTACGAGGTGTTCTGGTTCTACTGCTCGCCCCCATGCTCACCGGGCTGGTCAGCATCATGGCCATCATTATGATTCTCATCTTTCGGCGATCTGCGGCAGATGTTCAGTTTTTGCCCCGCGCTCTGGGCAGGATTGTTGCCCGGCTCAGCGGAGTTTCGGTCAGCATGCGCGGTGCCGAGCTTCTTGAGCAGGGGCGGCCTTACATCTTTGCCGCCAACCACCAGAGCCAGTTTGATATTTTTGTGCTCCAGGGATATCTGGGCTGCGATTTTCGTTGGCTGGCCAAACTGGAATTGTTCAAGATCCCCGTGTTCGGCCAGGCCATGCATCTGGCCGGCTATATCCCGGTTGACCGGGCGCATGGCCGCAAGGCGCTTAAGAGTCTGGACGAGGCGGCTCGTCGCATCGCCGACGGCACTTCGGTCATCATCTTCCCGGAGGGAACCAGAAGTCCGGACGGCAAGCTGGGGCAGTTCAAGGCCGGGACCATGGTGTTGGCAATCAAGGCCGGGGTTCCGGTGGTCCCGGTGGCCATTATCGGCACCCACCAGATTTTGCCCAAGGGCAGGCTTCTGGTCAGGCCGGGCCGGGTGGAAATCCGGGTAGGCGCGCCCATTCTCACCAGTGAGTACACCGTCAAGCAGAAACAGGAATTGGCCGAGCGGTTGCAGGGCAAGGTGGCGGATTTACTGGCCGGGCGTTGAGCAGGGTTCCGGGTATTCGTACATGTGAAGGCAGGATTGGCTTGCCATTTTACCCCCTCTCTGGCACATATGAATGAGGATTCCGTCCTTGTGCGGAAGGCCTTGATCTTCTGCGACAATTATCCACTGGGAAATACTATTTTCGCGGCCATGCATCGAACCGACCCAGAAAAAACTTTTCCGTCACTGAACGACATCGTGCTCAATTCCATCACCGATGGGGTTTTCACTGTTGATCAGGGTTGGCGGATCGTCTCGTTCAACCTTTCCGCCGAAAAAATTACCGGAGTCAAAAGAAGTGAAGCCATCGGCAGAAAGTGCCATGAGGTTCTCTGTGCAAATATCTGTGTTTCCAACTGCGCCCTGAGAAAATCCATCGAGACAGGAGGAGAGATCATCAGCCTCGATGTCAATATCCGCAACAGCGATGGTCGGGACATTCCGATCAGCGTCAAGACCTCGGTCCTGCGCGACGAGCAGGGCGAAATCCTCGGAGGGGTGGAAACCTTTCGGGATATTTCCGCCTTGGAGACCCTGCGCAAGGAGATTTCCCTCGGCGATTTTATCCTCGATTCCATTGCCGATGGTGCTTTCACCGTGGATACGGATATGCGGATCACCTCTTTCAATCGAGCGGCTCAGGATATCACCGGGGTTCACTGCAGCGAGGCAATGGGCAGGAAATGTTACGAGGTGATGCGTGCGGATATCTGCCAGGATACCTGCGCGCTGAAAAGATCCATCAAAACCGGCATGGATGTGTTCAATCAAAAGGTCTACATTCAGGATGTCGAGGATGATGTCATTCCCATCAGTGTCAGCACCTCGGCCCTGCGTAACGAGCTGGGTGAAATCATCGGCGGGGTGGAAACCTTTCGGGATATCTCCGCCTTGGAGGTCCTGCGCAAGGAAATTTCCGAAAAATACAGCTTTAAGGATATCATCAGCAAGAATCATAAGATCAAAAATATATTCGCCACCCTCCCCGACATTGCCAGGAGCGCGAGTACGGTGCTCATCGAAGGGCCGAGCGGCTCGGGCAAGGAGCTTTTCGCCAAGGCCATTCACGGTTTGAGCCAGCGCAAGGGGAGCTACATCGCCCTCAACTGCGGAGCCCTTCCCGACACCCTTCTGGAATCGGAGCTGTTCGGCTACCAGAAGGGAGCGTTTACCGACGCCAAAAGCGATAAGCCGGGCCGGTTTGCCCTGGCCGAAAAGGGTACGATCTTTCTTGATGAAATCGGAGATATTTCTCCTGCCTTGCAATTAAAGCTTCTGCGGGTTTTGCAGGAAAAGGAATTCGAGCCGCTGGGCTGCACCACCACCCACAAGGCGGATGTCCGGGTTATTGCCGCCACCAACAAGAACCTGAAGGAGCAAGTGGACCAAGGGGTGTTTCGCGCCGATCTCTTCTACCGGCTTAATGTGATCAGAATCTCTTTGCCGCCCCTGATTGAGCGTCGCGAGGACATTCCTCTGCTTGCCCATCATTTTATTAGGAAATTCAATGCGTTGAGTCACAAGAAGATAAAGACGCTGTCTCCTGATGCCCTTAGTATTCTCATGCGTCATGAGTATCCGGGTAATGTGCGGGAGCTGGAAAATATCATCGAGTACTGCTTTGTTCTCTGTCACGGGGAGACGATCGATAGGTATCATCTGCCGGAGGGCTTGCTTCGGGAAATGGGTGGCGAGGATGATCACCATGAAAATCTGCGCATTGAGGCTAATCCTCTGCTCAACGCGGAATCGAGTACGATATTTGAGGCCCTGCAACGCTTTAACGGCCATCGAGGCAAGGCGGCAGCCTACCTCGGTATCGAAAAGACAACATTGTGGCGGAAGATGAAGAAATACGGCATTACCTTTTCGGCTGCGATTAAATAACATTTCAGTGTGTCTTAAAGGATAACAAAAGGAGGGTTGCCCAAGGGCAACCCTCCTTTTGTGTTTCTGCACCGTAGGGTGTCGTATTTGCCCGGTCCGTCAGAGTGGCGCTTAACGGTGTTCTTCATAGCCGGTGATCATTGCCTTGAAATGCGCAAGCGGGGTATGTCCAAGTGTGGCGAGATAACAATGCACCACCAGGAATGAGGCAAAGAAGAAAAAGAAAAGGACATGGATCGTGTCGATTATCCGTATCCCGCCCAGCAGATGGATGTAGTCCGAGTACCCCTTCACCTTCCAGAGAAAAACTCCTGAGATCATCTGTGCCGGCAGGAGGACAAACATGATGCCCAGATACGCTTTCTGTTGCAGGACGTTGAACTTGTTTTCCGGGGTCATGATGTGGGGGTTGGGTTCATCACGGAAAATCCCATAGCCGTAAAATTTAACCTGCTTCACTGCCTTGGCGACAAAGGTGCTGAGATTCGGAAAGTAAATGGTGATTTTGTCGGTGCTCAGATAGTAATAGAGCCAGAGGAAATAGGCTGCGATTACGCCGAAACCGACATAGTTATGCAGGGTTATGGTCTCTTTTAACGGCATGAGATTGAGCACTTCCGCATAGCGGATCTGGAAACCCGTGATAACCAGCAGGACGATTCCTGCCGCATTGAGCCAATGCCAGACGCGAATCGGGGTTGGATGGATATAGATCAGTTTTTCATGGGTCATTGGGAAACCTCCTTCTCCAGGCTTAACTGTTTGTCGTCGCATTCATTCTTTCTGCGCAGGGGGATGGTGGCGATCCGCACGGTGAGATGCACGAGCACCACGGATAAACCTCCGGCCAGGAGCAGAAATCCGATCTTGTCGATAAGTTTCATTCTCGTGCCGCCCAAAACGTAAAAATGTCTCAGGCTGAAACTTTCCAGTACGGTCCTGTCCACCTGGAAGTGGTTCGCGCTGCCGTCATCCTTGGTAAGCAAAAGGACAACCGCCTTGAAGTACGGGGAATCGGCGGCATGGCAGGTCTTGCAATCTCTTTCCGCTGTTCCTTTGTTCACCTGATGGGCCATGGCTTGCATCTCCACAACGAGTTCGGCATGGAAAATTGCATGGACGTTCTTTTGCTTGAGCATCAGTTCCAGATTTTCAAACTCGTTGATGTTGATGTTGCCATCCTTGTTTATATCCAGCATGGGCATGAACTCATTTTCGGCTATGCCGAGAATTTTGAGAATTTCCTGTCCGGAGTACATCTTGTTGGTCACCAGATCAAAAAAAGTGAGTTGGATGTGGCGTGGTGCTTCAGGGGCATGGCAAACCACGCATTCCACAAAGGCGAAATGTTCATTTTTCTTGGGCAGCCAGTCGTGGGACAGGTAGGGGTTGTGGCATTTGGCACAGACATTGTTGACCCGTTCCACCACCGACATGGATTCCTGGTGCGTAACATAATGGTAGCCATGGCAGGCGTAACAGGTCATGGTTATCCCTTTGCCGCGGATTTTCATATGGACACTGTCCTTGAATGCAGCGCTCTCCTCCTCGTGGCACATGGTGCAGTTGACCGGTGCCAGTTGTTTTTTGTGGGGTACTTCCTCATTGTAATTGAGGTTTTTTATATCGGCGTGGCAATCAACACAGCCGATGCCATTGCTGTGATGGACAGAATGGCTGAATTTTTCCTTGTCGATGAAGAGTTGTTCGCTCATCCGGCTTTGACTCACCCCATCGGTTTCGCTTCTAAAAAGGGTTTCGTCGCTATGGCAGCCGAAGCAGTCGGAGTTTTTGATGGCGGCCCGGGCAAGGGGCGGTGCCGCAAGACAGGCAAAAACGATGCTCAAGCCAATACTGATCGATAACGGGCATGTTTTTTTCATGGCTTCAGGTATCTCCCTGTGAAATCTTTAGCTGCGGATTTTATCCTGCCGGAGGCAGGCGTACATCAAGTAGGTTGGTTTGCCGGGTATTCCTCCGCTTCGTGGTAAACGCCTCTGTGCGCATGGCTTCATCCCTGCTTCGGGAGAGATTCCGAAACCGGGATGAAACCATGCGCACCTCTGTTTTTTTGTTGCCCTCAGCCGCAAGCGGAATAGCTCATACGCCGAGGATTGCAGCAAGCCAGCCGAGGCCAAGGCCGACCAGGCTGTTGTTCATCAAGCCGGCCACGAGGCAGGCCATGCCCCAGAAGCCCACAATCCCTGCCAGGGAAACCAGGATGCCGAAGGCGGCCATGTTGATCCCTTCCCCTGTTTCATTCGCCAATTCTGTGCCGTGATAGGCATAATGATGTCCGTGTGCGGTTTTTCCTTCTCTGGAATTCATCATGGCGATTCCTCCCTCTATGGATTTGTTGCATTTTTTAGCTCGTGTACCCGTGCGGCCCTCGGCGCTGGCCGTGTCTGGTGATTATCCCCGCACCTCTTGGCGGACAGGTGTCCTGCCGTGGCTGCTTTCGCTAACCTCACCCGCGATTTTCTGGCCGATCTTGCAACCGATCATCCCGTAATATGACGACCAGATCAAGGCGTTGACCATGTGGATCATGAGAAGCTGCGAGCCTTGCAGAGGGGCGTCTTCCGCCAGTATGCCGATGCTCTGCAGGAAGAAGTAGCCCAGGGAGCCGTGGATAAGATTTGCCATCAGGCCGATGAGGCCCAGTAACTTGCCGATCACCGGCATGCTGGTAAATTGGATCAGGCCGTAGCTGGCAGGAGAGATAACCGTTCCAAACGAGACGCCGAAGAGCAGCCACCGGTCTTTAGGGTGGGCTTTTTTGGTTAAAAGGAAACAGCCAAGGGGGATAATCGCCAACAAGATCAATAAGTGCGCCATGATGTCCTCCTGTAAAGTGGTTTCCGGTGGAATATCGGTTGCGTATGCAATACGCGCAAAGCGTTGTTGTCTATTCGTTGCATTCTTGGCAGAGCATTTCCCGTGCCAGTGCGGAGTATTGCGCATCTATTTGTTTTTTTCTGATTGTTATCAGTAGGTTGTCCTTTGTCGGCGGGATGGGCTTTGCGAAGTCTGCATTGCAATTATGCAATACAGGCGCGCTGGTGGCATTGCATAATTGCAATTGTTGCATTGGGGGAAAAGAGTGCGGTTTTGCGGGGGGGCTTGCGGATAACGTCTGAATCTACGAGCGAAGAAAAGACTACAGAGCCGGATGTTCCGGGAGGATGAGGCGTCCTGCCGTGGAATCGAGCCTGGCTTCGGCGCCTAGGGGGAGAATTTGGTTTCTGCTTCCGTGGCCCATCGGGAAGTTGGCCCAGATGGGGATTTGCCTGTCGCTCAGGAGTTCTAGTGAGCGTTGCCAAATCAGTTCAATATCTCCGCACTGGTCAAAGTCGCCCAGAATGAGGCCGGCGATGCGGGACAATCTCCCTGCCGCGGCAAGATGGCTGAGCAATCGGTCGATGCGGTAGGGTGCTTCACCGATGTCTTCCAATACCAGGATGGTATCCTGCCAGTCCGGCTCAAAGGGGGTGCCCAGCAGGTGGACCAGACTGGTAAGGTTGCCCGGCAGAAGTCTCCCGCTGGCCTGACCTCCTTTGAGGATTTCCAGCCCCTTTATCTTGATTTCAGTTCGTGACCGACCCGTGAGCAGATCGAAAAACCCTTCCTGCGACTCGCGATCGCTCCTGGCCAGGGTAGTGAGCATGGGGCCGTGGAAGGTGATGAGCCCGGTTTTTTGCTGGATTGCGGAGAGAAGGACCGTGAGGTCGGAAAAACCGATGAGCATTTTAGGCTGCCGGCGGATAAGGGCGAAGTCCAGGTCCGGAAGGAGTCGCAGGCAACCATACCCGCCGCGCACAGCCAGGATGGCCTTTACCTCCGGGTCGCGCCAGAGGTCGTGCAGTTCGGCCAGGCGTTCGTGGTCGGTCCCGGCCAGGTAGCCGTTGTGCCGGAGGATGTCGCTTTGGTAGCGTGTTTTAAATCCCAGATCGGTGAGAAGTTTCAAGCCGGCGGCAAAATCGCCTTCGTTGCGCACCGGTCCGGCAGGGGCGACAATGCCGATGGTATCCCCTTTTTTCAGGGGGGCGGCGAGGATGGGCTCAGGTGTTGCGTTCATGGAGCAGTTGCAGGCCGGTGAGGGTGAGCATGGGGTCGACATGATCGATGCTGGTGGTGTAAGGGGCAATGAGGGTGGCCATGCCGCCGGTTGCTACTGCCTGTGGCAGTTCCGGGGCCATCTGCTCCCGTAGCCGTCGGATAAGGCCGTCCACCATGCCGCCATAACCGAAGAGGATGCCCGATTTGATCGCAGTCACGGTATTGGTGCCGATGGGGGCGGCAGGCGGGGTGGAGATATCCACCTGGGGCAGTTTGGCCGTGCGGTTACCCAAGGCCTCCATGGCAATGGAGAGTCCTGGGGCGATGGCGCCGCCCAGGTATTCCCCTGCGGCGGAAACGCAGTCCCAGGTTATGGCGGTGCCAAAATCAACGACGATGAGGGACGTTTTGAACCTGTCGTAGGCCGCCACGGCATTAACGAGACGGTCGGCTCCGATTTCCGAGGGGTTGTCAATGAGGACCGGCATGCCGGTTTGCACCGTATCCCCGCCTACCACCAGCGCCTCGGTTTTCAGGTATCGGGTGGCGAAGACTGCCCAAGCGGCCTGCATCGTCGGCACCACGCTAGAGATGATCGTGTCGGAAATATCGTTGAAGCGGAGTCCTTCCATGGTAAAAAGGGTGTGGAAGATGGCGGCTAGTTCATCAACCGTACTGCTTTTGTCGGTTTTTACCCGCCAGTGACAGCGAAGCTTCGGGCCGGTGAAAACCCCGATCACCATGTGGGTGTTGCCAATGTCAACCGCCAGCAGCATGGAGCGACTCCTTGTTTTGTGGTGTGGAAAACTGTTGCGAATTTTTAAATGTACCAGAGATTGGGGCAGGCTGTCCATGATCTTGGTCGTCTCTTGGCAAAACTTTGTTTCGATGGTTGGGCCGGAGAGGTTTACGCATTTCCGGCGGGGAACAAGAATGGCCGGCGTTTGCTTTCTATTGTAAGGAGCGTGTGAAATGAACGAATATATTCAGGTTGCCACCACGGTTGCCACCGAGGAGGAGGGTGGGGCCATTGCCGGAATGTTGGTTGAGAAGCGCCTGGCCGCTTGTGTCCAAGTGATCGGCCCCATGACCAGCCATTATCGCTGGCAGGGGAAGATCGAAACGGCGGGGGAATATCTCTGTCTTGTCAAAAGTCGCGCTGCGCTTTATCCTGAGATTGAGGCGGCGATCAAGTCGATGCATTCCTATGAGGTTCCGGAGATTGTCGTCATGCCTGTCATTGCGGGGAGCAGGGAGTACCTGGCCTGGCTGGCCGCAGAGGTTAGGGAGCCTTTGCGATGATGGACGGAGAGCAACCGAAAAAGGCGGGTCGTCGGCGTGGCCCCAAGGAGTTCCAGTGTCATTGTTGTCGTCGGAAATTGCCCTTCTGCTGGAATTGTCCCTGCGGTTTTCAAATCTGCGATGATTGCTTTAAGGAAAATATGTGGACCATCAGCAATGGTCCGACCTGGGTCTGTCCGGATTGCGGCAGGATACGGATGATGTGATTTTTGCATGCCGCAGTGCAGGCGAAGGTTGATTCTTGTGGAAAAGGGGGATGAGCATGGGTAACCAGCGAGAGAGCAGGCGATGTCGGAGGTTTCCGGTGAAGGGCGGGGTGATCGACATTGATTCCGTGTATGGCGATATCATTGAACTGAGCTTCGGCGGCTTGTCTTTCCGCTATACGGCTTATGACAACATGAACATGCAGCCTGCTGAGTTCGGCATCATCTTTGGCGGGGAGGAGCTTTTTTTGGAAAATATCCCTCTCATCAATGTCAGTGACGTTGTCATGGACGAAGAGGCTGAAGGAGGAGCGGGCGAGGTCAGGCGCCGGGGAATGGCTTTTGGTGATCTTGTCCCGGAGCAGGTTGTCGCCCTGGCTCGGTTTATCAGGCGGTTTTCCCTGGAAGAATAGTGGGTGGCTGGAGGCGGCAGTCCGGCGCTATCTATCGTGGTGCGGCTTGCGGTGCGGGGGGTGCATGCCGGGTCAGGTATCTGTCCAACTGGTTGGCAAACGCCTGAAGATGCACCTTGCTCAAGGCGGATGGCCCGCCGGTAATGGTGCCCGCTGAGCGCAATTCGTCCATGAAGTCCCGGCGCGCCAAGTGTTCCTGGATGGTGTCCGGGGTATAGAGTGTGCCCCGTGGATTCAGGGCGGTTGCCGAGGCCGCGACCACCTCGGCTGCAAGGGGAATATCCGCGGTGATAACCAGATCGCCAGGGGCAAGGCTCTCAATGATCCTGGCGTCCGCGACATTGAATCCTGCCTTGACCTGCACGGTTTTGATAAAGGGCGATCGTGGGATCTTCAGATAATGGTTCGCCACCAGGATGCTCTCTATCCGCATCCGCTCCGCGGCCCGGAACAGAATCTCCTTTACCGGGCCGGGGCAGGCATCGGCATCAATCCAAATACGCATGATTTGAGCTGCTCCTTTTGTCGTGACCCCTTTCAATCCGTTTCCATCTCGAACTCCATCATTTCACTGGCCAGACCAAGAAAAATTTCCAGCGAATCGCAGAGATTTTTTACGATTTGGCTGCAGGTCAGATTTTCTCAACCGTCTTGGCCTTTGCCGTCCTCTGCCGGGTCATGATGCCTGTACGGAATCAGGCCTTGCCCCGGAAAAGATGGTGGGCCAGCGGCCCCTTGCCTTTGCCGAGGGCAAGCTCGGCGCTTTGCCGCAGGACGGTGTCCATGAAGGACACCGCCTTGAAAAAAGCATCCTGGTAGTTGCCGTGGAGCAGGTGATAGGCGGCGAAGGCGGAGGCAAAGGTGCAGCCGGTGCCGTGGGTGTTTCTGGTGGTGATCCGTGCATGTTTGGCAGTATGGATCTCCGGGGTTGATTCCCGTCGGAGGATTAGAAAATCCTCCACCTCCTCGGCCTGTTCCCGGATATGCCCACCGGTGAGCACAATGGCCCGTAGTCTGGGATATCGGATCATCAGGGTGGCTGCCGCCTCCACCGCTTTTTTGGGTGTTTTCAGGTCCTGGTCCGTCAGGGCTGCCAGTTCCGGGAGGTTGGGAGTAAGGACTGTAGCAATGTTGAGCAGAGCCTGCAGGCCTGTATTTCTCTCCGTTTTTTGAAAAAGCTCATGTCCGTCACTCGCAGTAAGCACCGGATCGCAGATGAGCTCGCCGGAAAAATCGAGCAGGGCCTCGGCCATTGCCCGGGCGATTCTATCGGTGCCAAGCATCCCGGTCTTGATGTGGCTGACGGGCAGATCGGCTAGAACCAGATGGATCTGTTTTTTGACAAACTCGGGGTCAATGGGCAGGCAGGAATCGACCCCAAGGCTGTTTTGGGCGGTCAGGCAGGTGATCGCCGCTCCCCCATAGACCCCGATGGCGGTGAAGGTCTTGAGGTCTGCCTGGATCCCGGCCCCCCCGGAGGGGTCGGAACCGGCAATGCTCAGGATAGCCCGCGAGGTATGCCGGCCCGGGAGGTGGTGTTCCGTGGACATGGAAAAAGGCTCGGTTCAGGCGCAACCGCAGCCGCGGTTCGGGGTGCAACCGCCCTTGGCGGAGGAAGAGCAATCGCGACCGGCGGCCTCGGCGGCAGGGGTATCGATGGAAAGCAGGGTAATCTGGTAGGTGATATCCTGCCCGGCCAGCGGGTGATTGAAATCAACGGTCACAGTTTCCGTATCCACGGAGAGCACGGTGGCCGGAATCTTGTGTTGCTGTCCATCCTGTTCCATATTCATGCCGAGGATCATGCCCGGAGTGATGGCTTGGCCGGCCAAGCCTTGGCGGCTCACGCTCATAATCAGGTCTTCATTTTTCAGGCCATAAGCATCCTTGGCCGCAACCGTGATGCTCTTGCTTTCCTTGGCCGCCATGCCCAGCACTGCCTGCTCAAAGGCGGGGAGCACACTGCCGGTCCCCAGCTGGAATTGCAGGGGGCCGGTATCCTGGGAGGAATCAAATTTTTCACCGGTGGAGAGAAGTCCATCATAAATAATGGTGACTGAATCGTTTTCTGAAACTCGCTGCATGGTGGGTTACTCCTTTATTCGTAACTTATATGTTGGTTGGCTATTGCGGCAGGGGGCGTGGTCAAGGTCGGCCCTGGGACAGCCACCACTTTAAGGTAAGCAGTAGCAACGGGGTCAGATGAAATACGAGGTCAAAGATGTCGATTGGCCGATGGAGTTGACCGTTTTTTAGCATGATAATCTTTTCCACCACATGGGGCATGGGGTGAAACGGCGCCAGGAGCATGAAAATCGTAACAACGATCAGAACCGGAAACGGAAGTTGGTCAAGGAATTGGAGCATGGTCAGGTCCTGGCGCTTTCTAGGTTTGCAGTGCGTACTTCCAGTTTAGCGATAAGGCGTCCCACCGTGGTTTTGTGCGCCTGAGTGGGCTTTTCGTCCTTGTCGTCGCTGCTGAAATCGGTTGTCTCAAAGCTGTATAGCAGTTTTTCAAGGCGGGAGCCGTAAGTGCGGATGGCCTCTTTTGCCATCTGGAACAGGCTTTCGTAGGGAAAAGGCTGTTCGAAGTCGCTGAGTTTGGTTTCGATGAAATTGTGCAGTTTGGTGACATCCTCCTTGGTGTTGCCATAGTAAATGTCGCAGGTGTTGAGGATATCGATGAGCAGATGGTGCATGTCTTCGGATTTTATCGCCTTTTGTCCGCCCGCAGCGCTGAATAGCAGCTTGACGGCCCGCACAAAACCCTTAAATCCCATGAAAAAATCGGCGGTCTTCTCGGCTGCGACCGAGTTGAGGTTTACCGGAGAGCCTGGTGCGCTGATTCGACGCTTCATCTCCGGGAGGATGGTGCTTTTCATGGTGAAGTGGAGGGTGCGGGTTTCTTCCAGGACGATGGGTAGAAGCTGTATTTGCTTCATGCTCTGTGCCTTGTTGTGCAGACCGAGCAGGTTTCTGGACAGGCTGGTGGCGATAGGCTCGATTCTTGCCAAAATATCCGGGGTCGGGGTGTCCCGCAGGCTGATAAGTTCCTGTTGAATCTTGTCCAGTGCGATAATCTCCCCGGGAAGATTTTTCAGGAAAAACTCAATGAATTCCTTGAGTTGATCGGTGGCAGCCAGTGCCACCTGGAGATTGTGATCGACGATGACCCGTGCGAGTCCGGGGAGGCCTCCGAGGTCGATATGGCGGATCCGTTTTTCCAGGTCAATGGCCTGGGCGTGATAATCATGCAGGGTGGGGGTGTCGCGCTGGGAGGTGTCGTTCTTGACCATGCGGTAAAAGTTGTACCCCTCCTCCACCAAAGCCGCGTTCCGCTTGCCGAGCTCCTTGGCCAGGGGAAGCAGGGCGTGAACCGAGAGCTGTTCTCGCAGGTTTTTGTCTGCTTCGGTTAAAAGAGTGATCTGGGCTCGCCAGTTTTTTACGGTGTTTTGATAGGTGGCGCATTCCTGCACGATACTTTGTGTCTGGCTGAAAGCCTTGGAGGGCTGGATGGCTTTGCGGCGAATATCGATATCCAGGGCGCCCAGGTCGTTTTCACCTTTTTCAATCAGCTTGAGGATCTTCGCGGCTTTTGCGGGATGCTGGTCTCTGGCCTCAGACAAGCTGCTCGGTATGTTGAAAAAATCAAGGAGCCGGGCGTAGGTGCTGAAGTTGCATGCGTGCCACTGGGTTACGCGGGGATCGGCCGAGAAGGTTAAGATTTCCTTTTTTTGTGCGGCCAAAGCCTCCTTGGTCTGAGTGATAACATCTTCAGCCTGGGCGAGCGTGGGAGGGGGGCCTTGGCTCATCCCGAGGGAGGACTGTTCAAGGTCGGGCTGCACGGAAGTAAAGGGGACAGGTGTGATCATGACTTGTGGTTTTATCTTGTGGGAAAACAAGTAAAAGTAAAAAAATGCTGGGGCAGGAATGATTTTTCTGCGCAGTGATGTAACCCTAAAAAAATAGTCTTTTTCCCAAGGATATGCTACTTTAATTTTTTTTTGAACTCAGAGGCCGGATATTGTTGGCTGTCCTCAAGCTGCAACTACTTGACAAGATAGAAAGATAGGCATAATTTGCGATTTTTCCAGGTGGTGGCATGGAGCTCGTTTGTGAAAAATATAAGGAAAAGTTTGATTCCGAAAAGGCTGTCTGTCGCAGGCCCACGGAATATTGTAAATTCAGGAGTGCTTGCCTGCTGCATTTTTTAGGCAGGGAAAAGGCGGGAGAAGAGCAAAAAACGGCTCGGAACTTGGACGGAAAGAGCAACTGAATGTTGCCTGCCGTTGTGGGAGAATTATGAGTGTGCTGCGATTTGACAAGGGAGGCGGCCTGCTGCCGGCCATTGCCCAGGACCACCTGACCAGGGAGGTTCTCATGCTTGCCTATATCAACGAAGAGTCCTGGGAGAAAACCCTGGAAACCGGCAAGGTCCATTATTGGAGCCGCTCCCGTGGCAAGCTCTGGCTCAAGGGGGAGTCATCGGGGCATGTGCAGCTGGTAAAAGAAATCCTGGTTGACTGTGATGCGGATACCGTGGTTTTTTTGGTGGAACAGCTGGGCGGTGCCGCCTGCCATAAAGGGTACCGTAGCTGTTTTTTTAGAAAAGTTCAGGGCAGCGAGCTTGAGGTTAATGATACGCCGGTTTTTGATCCCGGGAAGGTCTATAAAAAATGAACATCTTGAAACTTGGTATTCCCAAGGGCAGCCTGGAAAAGGCGACCATCGAACTTTTTGAAAAATCAGGCTGGCGGATCAAACTCTCCTCCCGCAATTACTTTCCGGAGGTGGATGATCCCGAGTTGTCCTGCTCCATCTGTCGGCCCCAGGAAATGTCCAGCTACGTGGAAAAGGAGGTGCTGGACGCAGGCATCACCGGCAAGGACTGGACGCTCGAGAATGAGTCCGACATCGTGGTGGTGGCCGATCTGGTCTATTCTAAGGTCAGCAAGCGGCCGACCCGCTGGGTTCTCGCCGTGCCTGGAGATTCCAGTATCCAGCGCCTTGAGGATCTTGAAGGCAAGAAGATTGCCACCGAGCTGGTTGGTTATACCCGGAAATTCTTTGCCGAAAAGGGCATCAATGTCGATATCTCTTTTTCTTGGGGCGCCACCGAGGCCAAGGTCGTTTCCGGGCTGGCCGACGCCATCGTCGAGGTCACGGAGACGGAAAGCACTATCCGAGCCCATGGTTTGCGGATAATCCACGAGTTGATGACCTCCAATACCCAGTTTATCGCTTCCAAGACTGCCTGGGCTGATCCCTGGAAGAGGGAGAAGATCGAGAACATTGCCTTGTTATTGCAAGGGGCGCTGCGGGCCGATAAAATCGTCGGTCTCAAGATGAATGTTCCCAAGACCCATCTTGATCAAGTGATCGGCATCCTGCCCAGTATGAACGCGCCCACTGTGGCACATTTGTATCAGACGGAATGGTTCTCGGTGGAAACCGTCATCTCCGAGCATGTGGTTCGGGATCTTATCCCCAGACTTTTGAAGAACGGGGCCGAAGGCATCATCGAATATTCCTTGAACAAGGTCATTTGAGCCGCGCTCGTAATGTGTGCTCGTGGCAGCCGTGCAGACGAGAGAGCCGTGCGAAGCAGTGTTGGCGGCGATGGTCACGAATAAAGTTATTATGTGTCGTAACAGCTCCTGAATTTCATCCGGACAGGGTTGTCAAACAACGTGTGGGCGGCTGTGTCGCCAGGGAGAAAATGTGACCGACTCTGCCGTGAATTACTCGAAGATCGAGTTTGTGAAAAGCGCTTTCAAGATGGAGCAGCTGCCGGAGGAGATTTTTCCCGAAATCGCCTTTGCCGGGCGTTCTAATGTGGGCAAATCAAGCCTGATTAACCGGTTGGTGAACCGTAAGGGACTGGTCAAGGTCAGCGCCCGACCAGGGAAGACCCAGAGCCTCAACTATTTTTTGGTGGACGGCAAGCTCTATCTGGTTGATTTGCCGGGTTATGGTTTTGCCAAGGTCTCCAAAAAACTCCAAGATGAATGGCAGGGGCTGGTCACCGAGTATCTTGCCACCAGCCCAACCCTGCGCTGTGTGGTGGTGCTGATCGATCTCCGTCATCTTCTGAAGGCCCAGGACAGGGAGCTGGTCGAATGGCTCCGGAGCCGGGGTCGTCCTTTTATCATTGTTTACACCAAGCGGGATAAGCTTTCCAACAACGAGCAGGCCAAGCAGGCCGCCATTCTCGATGCCGCTCTCGGTTTGAACAAGCATGAACGGGTGCTGTTTTCCGCGAAAACAGGGGATGGGAAGGATGAATTAATGGCGGCAATCGCCACCTTTCTGGGGTAGCCTTTCGCCTTCAGTTCTTGAACGTGATGACAATGCTGTCGGCCTGGCCGGGGGCTTCTTTTTTTTCAAGAAATGTGAGGATGTAAACAATGATGGCACTGGATGAATGGTGTTGCTGGCAGATCACCCATTGCGGGAAAGAGGACAGCTGTCTTGCCTTGAAGCAAGGCAACGGAAACAGACCCTGCTGGGAGGTTGCCCTGGAACTGGACGATTACCGCAGTGCGCTCAATGTTTGCAATGACTGTATCGTCTATATTTCAAAAGGGAGCAGCGCCTCCTTAAGCGACGAGGATGTTCAGAAAATTATGGAGCGAAAGGTTGAATGCGTGCTTGCCACGCATTGTCCCTGAAGGAGAGGGGCAGCCGTGGCCGAGGTGGTTGATTCTCTGCGGGTGTGCGTGCTCCCCTTCTTGCTTTCGGAAATAAACCGTTAGCAGCTCGCTTCCGTAGCCGTTAACGGCGTCAAGAAGGCCGGGAGGAGGATATTTCGGCTCAGCCCCTGAAAAATGAGGCTCTGGGTTACTGGTCTGACTTGAGTACCGCCAGAAAGGCGCTCTGCGGGATCTCCACGTTGCCCACGGTTTTCATCCGCTTTTTTCCGGCCTTTTGTTTTTCCAGCAGTTTTCTTTTGCGGCTGATGTCGCCGCCATAGCATTTCGCCAGCACGTCCTTGCGCAGGGCGGAGATGGTTTCCCTTCCGATGATGTTGCCGCCCAACGCCGCCTGGATGGCGATCTTGAACATCTGTCGTGGAATTTCCTCTTTCAGTTTTTCGCAGGCATGGAGCCCGCGCGGCCTGGCATTGTTGCGGTGCACCAGTTGGGAGAGGGCATCCACCCGTTCGCCATTCACCAGGATGTCCAGTTTGACCAGATCACTTTCCCGGTAATCCAAGAGATCAAAATCAAAGGATCCGTACCCCTGGGTGATGGATTTGAGCCGGTCATAGAAGTCGTAGATGATTTCCCCCAGGGGCAGCTCGCAGGTGAACTCGATTCTGCCGGGTATGGGGTAGTGGTAGTGGGTGTTCTCGCCGCGCCGCTCCATGCAGAGGGTCATCACTGCCCCCATGTAACGTTCCGGGATGAGGATGGTGGCCTTGATAAAGGGCTCCTCGACGCGGTCGATGACGGTGGGGTCCGGGTAGTGTGCCGGGTTGTCCACCTCTTTCATGGTCCCGTCCTTGAGGAAGAGGTGGTAGTTCACCGAAGGCACGGTGAGGATCAGCGAGAGGTCGAATTCCCGCTCCAATCGTTCCTGTACCACCTCCAAGTGGAGCAGCCCAAGGAATCCGCAGCGGAAGCCGAAGCCCAGCGCGGTGGAGGCGTCCTTCTGGAAGGAGAGGGAGGCATCGTTGAGGGTGAGCTTTTCCAGCGCAGTAGCCAGGGTTTCGTAGTCGTCCGTGGACACGGGATAGATGGAGGAAAACACCACCTGCTTGACCTCCTGGAAGCCCGGCAAGGGTTTGGCGCAGGGGCGGTCCTTCAGGGTGAGGGTGTCACCTGGTCTGGTATCGGTGATGTTTTTGATCCCGGCGATGATGTAGCCGACCTGTCCCGCGCTCAATTCTTTCTGGGGTTCGCGGCTCAGGCGGAAGAAGCCCACCTCTTCGACCCGGTAGGAGGCATTGTTGGACATGAAGAGGATGGTGTCCCCGGCTTTGATCTTCCCTTCAAAGAGGCGGCAGGAGATGATGGTTCCCCGAAACGGATCGTAGAATGCGTCAAAGATCAAGGCTTCAAGAGGTTTCTCCGGGTCGCCCTTGGGGGGGGGCAGGATATTGACCACCGCTTCCAGCACGGCATCGACTCCTAAACCGGTTTTTGCCGAACAGAGCTGGATGTGGGCGGCGTCCAGGCCAAGGTCTTCTTCGATTTGGTGGGCAACGCCCTCGGGGTCTGCGGCGGGGAGATCGATCTTGTTGATGACCGGGATTATTTCCAGGTTATGTTCCATGGCAAGATAGAGGTTGGCCAGGGTCTGGGCTTCAATGCCTTGGGCCGCGTCAACAAGGAGCAGCGCTCCTTCGCATGAGGCAAGGGCTCGGGAGACCTCATAGCTGAAATCAACATGACCCGGGGTGTCAACGAGGTTAAGGATGTAGTCCTTGCCGTTTTTAGCCCGGTAAGGAAGGCAGATCGCCTGGCTTTTGATGGTGATGCCGCGCTCTCGTTCGATATCCATGCTGTCAAGAAGTTGGTCGTGGAACTGACGGTCGGTAACCATTCCGCAATGCTGGATAAAGCGGTCGGCCAGGGTGGATTTTCCGTGGTCGATATGGGCGATTATGCTGAAATTTCGAATGTTTTCCATGGGTAATCCGGGGAGGTCCTGTTTGTTCACTCGGGCAGTTGCCGTGCTGTGTCAGAAACATGAAAGTGGGCGGAAAAATGTGCTTATCCCACAGAAGAGGCTATCTATCATAAAAAGATAACCTTGCAAAGGCAATTTAAAAAAGGGATTACCGTTGATCTGCCATTCCTATGAAATTTGAGACAAGGAAGGCAAGGGGCATGCTGTTGTGGAAAGAGATTGACCTTTGCCGCGGTTCTATTAATAATGACCCACATGAAAGAAGATCCTGAAGTTTTTGAAATAATCAATGATGATGAGGAGATGCAGGAAGAACTGCATCCCCTTGTCGCCTTGCCCGATGATGAAAATCTTCCCGCCTTGGGCAATGCCGGGCTACATCGGTATCTGCAGGAAATCAGCCAATACAAGCTCATGAGTCGTGAAGAAACCGATGAGCTGGCCCGTCATTTCCAGGAAACAGGCGACCCGGAAGCAGCCTACAAGCTGGTGACCTCCAATCTGCGGCTGGTGGTCAAGGTGGCCATGGATTTCCAGAAATACTGGATGCAGAATTTTCTCGATCTCATCCAGGAGGGCAATGTCGGTCTGGTGCAGGCGGTAAAGAAATTCGACCCCTACCGGCAGGTGAAGTTTTCCTATTATGCCGCTTACTGGATTCGGGCCTATATTCTTAAGTTCATTATGGATAACTGGCGGTTGGTCAAGATCGGCACCACCCAGGCCCAGCGCAAACTTTTTTTCAGCTTGAATAAAGAAAAAAAACTGCTAGAATCGCAGGGCTTTGCTCCCGAGGTCAAATTGTTGGCAGAGCGCCTCAATGTAAAGGAAAGCGAAGTCATTGAGATGAGCCAGCGCATGGACAACTGGGATGTTTCCCTGGAAAGTCCGGTGCGGGAAGGCTCGGATGAGGAACAGAAAAATTTCCTGCCCATGATCGGACCCACCGTTGAAGAACGGGTAGCGGAAAAGGAAGTGCAGGAATGGATGGCCACGGTTTTGGACAAACTGCGGGAGAGCTTAAACGATAAGGAAAAGGCCATCCTGTCCAGCCGATTGCTGAGCGACGAGCCCCTCACCCTGCAGGATATTGCCGACAAATTTGACATCTCCCGGGAGCGGGTGCGGCAGATCGAGGCCAATCTTTTGAAAAAGATGCGGGAATATTTTGAAAAGGAAGTCCCTGATATCAAGGATTTTCTTGCTGAATTTCTCAACCCTTGGCGTTCCTGAGCGTTATTTTATTTTCTTCCCGCCGTCCTCGGCGATACCTGGAAAAGACTTATGCGAGTTCCCCTTCTAGATTTGCATGGCCAGATGGCCCCCTTGCGCGATGAGATCCTTGCCGCAGTGACCGAGGTCATCGATTCGACCCAGTACATCCTCGGCCCCAAGGTCGAACAGTTTGAAAAAAATATTGCCGCCTACTGTGGCGCCGGCCATGGGATCGGCGTTGCCAGCGGCACCGACGCCCTGCTTGCCGCTCTCATGGCCCTGGGCATCGGTCCCGGCGATGCGGTGTTGACCACGCCCTATTCTTTTTTTGCCACAATGGGGTGTATCCTCCGCTTAGGCGCCCGACCGGTTTTTGCTGATATCGATCCGGTGACCTACAATATCGACCCGTCGCGGATGGCCGAAGTTCTGGCCGAGGATGCCCGAACCGGGAAGCGGATCAAGGCGATTATTCCGGTGCACCTCTATGGCCAATGTGCGGACATGGGCCGGATTCTTGCTCTGGCCAGGCAGTACGATCTGCCGGTGGTGGAGGATGCCGCCCAGGCCATCGGCGCCGTGTATCCCACGAAGAGCGGTGGTCAGACCGTCTGGCGGCGGGCAGGCTCCATGGGGGAGGCGGGGTGCTTTTCCTTTTTTCCCAGCAAGAATCTCGGCGGCATCGGCGACGGTGGCTTGATTACCTGCAACGATCCGGAGCTGGCCGAGCGGATCAGGATAATCCGCGTGCATGGCGGGGCGCCCAAGTATCATCATGGTGTGGTTGGGGGGAATTTCCGGATCGATCCCATCCAGGCCGTGGTCCTTGATATAAAACTCTCCCACCTCTCCGAGTGGCACAAGGCACGACGTCGCAATGCCGCAAACTATCGTCGTCTCTTCAGTCAAACCGCACTGCTGAAAAACGGCGCGGTCTCTTTGCCCGAAGCGGTCTATCAGGCAGAGGGGTTGACGGTCGGGGAGGAGTGCGATTATCATATCTATAACCAATTTGTCATCAGGGTAAGGGAGCGTGATGGGTTGCTCCACCATCTTCAGAGCCATGATGTCGGGGCGGAGATTTACTACCCCATTCCCCTCCACCGACAGGGATGTGTCGCCGGCCTGGGCTACGAAGATGTTTCGTTTCCCGAGGCTGAGAGGGCAGCGCTTGAGACTCTGGCTCTGCCTATATTCCCCGAGCTCACGGACGAGATGCAATGTTTTGTTGTTGAAAAGATTGCCGAATTTTATACCCGGTAGATCCGTTTTTTTTTAGTTTCTTACTCCGGTCCTTTTCACGGTTGCCGAGAGGACACCCCCTGCTGATGCTCATCAGATTGCATAACTTCTTTCCTCCCTTTCTCTTTTTACCGGCTGTCCCGCGCGGGACAGCCCGCGTCGTTTTTTTGGTGGTTGTATTTTCTTTCTTAATGCAAATCATCCCTTCTGGGCGGGGAAATGCGGCAGAGATTCCTGCGCCACAGGGAAAGCAGGTTGTCCCGGCGCGGACCATCCAGCTCAAAGAAGAAAAGGATGTCGCCTGGAAGGCTTTGTGGGATCAGGGCCGGGAACTGGTGCGTGGCGGCAGGCTTGTTGAGGCGGTTCCTGTTTACGAGGCGCTGCTGGTCATGCGGGAGGGGCTCGAAGCTGCCCGCTGGGAGTTGGTTACTGTTCTCCTGCAACTGAAGAGGGAGGATGGTGCCCTTCCCCACCTTGAATCGTTGGTTGAAGCAGCCCCCAGGAATTTCCAGTATTTGTTGGCCCTGGCAGAAGCGAGCAGAGTACAGGGCAACGGTGCCCGGGCTGTTGAGCTGTACAAGAAAATTCTCCAGCGGGAGCCTGGCAACCTCCAAGCCATGCGTGGTACGGCTTCGGCCCTTATTGCCCTGCAGAAGAAAGGGGAGGCGACGGCCATGCTGGAAGCCCTGCTCCAGCGTGAACCCACTCGGCTCGCCTTGCGGGAAGAGTTGGCCAATCTCTATTACGAAATGGGATCCTACGACAAGGCTAGGGTGCATTTAGCTGTTTTGGCCCGGGAAAATCAGGCCGACCCGGCGATTCTGCTCAAGGCAGCCCAGGCCTTTGATAAATCAGGCCTTGAGAGTCAGGCGGTGGAGTATTGGCAGCGTCTGGCGCACACTTCCCAAAGCTCCGAGGCAAAAGAGCGGTTGACCGCTTATTATCTGAAGGGCGGCAAAGGGGAGGATGCCTTGGCCTATCTTCTGCCTCTTTTTGAGAAGGAGCCATCCTCTCCCAGACTTCTCAAGCGTCTTGGACAAATCTATTCCGGTCTTTTCCGTCTCCCCGAAGCCCTTGCCTGTTTTGAACGGTATATTTTCCTGAAGCCGGAGGATAAGGAGGTGCTGCGGCAGGTGATCGATATCCACGCGGTTTTGGGGAATAAGCCCGAGGGTGTGGTTCTCGGGCGTGGCCTCGGGCTTGAGCCTGCACCAGACCTTGGGAACCTGGAGCGTTGGGCCGGACAGTATGAACTCAATGGCGAGCTGCGGGAGGCTGTTGTCCTCTATGACCAGATTCTGGCGGTTACCCCCGATGATCCGAAGATCCTGGCCAAACGGGCCAAGGCGCTGTTGGCGGGCGGTAATGACGACGAGGCCAAGGCCATGTGGGCGTATTTGGAGCGGAGACAAAAACTCCTCGAAGTGCTTGAGATTTTATTCAAAATGGAGCCCGGCAACAGAGCAGTTCTTCAGAAACTGGCCCGCATGTATCTTGACCGTGGGGAACTGTCCAAGAGCCGGGATATGTTTTCCCGGCTGGAGGCTCTCGGCGTAAGGACGCCTGAGGTTCTGGCCGGACAGGCGTTGGTGTACGAGCGGCTCGGCCATTCCGCCAAGGCCCTGGTCCTTTATGAACAGCTTTTGGACGGGGCTGACGAAACGGGCATGTTCAGTCTGCGTTGCCTTCAACTGGCGGGAGGACTTGGTCTACCCGGGAAAACCCGGAGTCACCTTTCCCGATTACAGGAAAAATTTTCTGGGCTGCATGGCTCTCCGCAGACCCAGCTTCTCATCGCCAAGGCTCTGACTGATGCTGCTTTTTTTGGCGCGGCTAGGGAATATTATGCCGGAATACTTACAAAGTATCAGGCTGACGTGGAGTTGGTTACGGCTGCTTTTTTCGGTCTGGCCGAGGCCTACCGGCGGAGCGGCTTGCCCTATGAGGCGGAACAGGTTTTGCGGCAGGCCTATCTTCATCATCCGGGGGACGAGGCGGTTCTGGTGCGCTTATTTGAATTGGCCCTTCAGGAAAAGCATTTTTCCGAGGCCTGGGTCTGGCTTGATCAGCTGACGCAGCAGGATGGCAAGGACAAGCGGCAGGATATCGGGGCTCCTCGAAAGATCGGAGTCGTGACGAAGAAAGCGTTTGATGTCAGGCTGCTGCGGGCGCGGTTGTTGGCGGCCGAGGGCGAAACCGGGGAGGCAATCAAGATTCTGGGGCAGCTTGCCGGTGAATTGCCGACAACGGCAGGGGGAGGGCTGCCGTTGTCATTACAGTTGCTGCATCGGGAGGCGGATCTGCTTCGCGCCCGGTTGTTGTTTTCTGATGGCCGTTATGCCGAAGCCGAGCAGGTGGCCGTGTCTTTGGTCGGGCAGCGTGAGAGGCCCGAGGCAGATCTGCTTCTGCTGCGCATTTCCCGCGCCCAGGGGAAGAGTGGTGCGGAAAAGGAGATTTTTCAGCGAATGCTGGCGGAATATACCCAGGATCAAGGTCTTGTTCTCGGTTTTCTGAAGGCTCTGGAGGGGGAGTCTCTGGTGGCGGAGCTCAGTGAGAGGGCGGAACTGGCAAGTCGACAGTATCCCGAATCCGTCGTGATCCGTTCTTTGTCTGCTTCGGCCAGGGAGGCCCATGGCGATATCGGCGCGGCCATCGAGATCTGGCAGGGGATTGTCCGAGATTTTCCGGAGCAGGAGTTTGCCGCCGTGCGTCTTGCCCAGTTGTTTTTCGACCGTGGTCGATTTGCCGAGGCCGGAGCGGTGGAAGAACGCTTTGCTCAACTTGAGCAACGACCGGACATGCTTTTGCTCAAGGCGCGGATTCTCTGGGCGGAGCATGAATGGGAAAAATCCCTGATGGTGTACGATGCTTTTCTGGAGCCCTCGGTGGTGGACAGTATCGCAACACAGGGAAAGGCTCGGGGCGTGACCTTGCCCCGGTCCGAGGAGTATGGTCTCTGGACGCAGTTGACCGTTGCCGAGATCGACAGGCATACCGTGGTTGATGCGTTGATGGAACCCAGGGCCTTACTTGAGTCCGGACCCGATGCAGATGTGCTTAATCAACTGGCGGTTCCCTTTTATGCCAGATACCGTTGGTGCAGGCAGTTTGCCTTAGAGAAAACCGCCAGGCAGGCGGTGATGAATCGTGAGTATCTGGCCGCCGCGAATTATTTTAGGACCTTGTTGCGGGAATATCCTTCGGACGCCTCCCTGCAGTTTGATCTTGCCGGGATTTACAGCAGATTCGGACAATTGGGGCATGAGGCCGCGCTGTATGAGGAGATCAGCGCTGCCGGCAGCGACTTCCCCGGGCTTGCCGAGGCCAGGCAGAGAAACGAGCTGAAGCGTCAACCTCGGGTCGCTTTGGGGTATGGTTATCTCAGGGAGGAGGGCAGGGAGGGATATAAGGCCATCAAAAAAAGCTGGGAAGGTGCCAGTCTGCAATGCTCGCCCTATCTGCAGCATGACCTGGAAGTGAATTTCTCCCGGCTTGACTATCAGGACCCCGGCGGCAATGGCAAGATTCGTGGGAACCGCGCCCTTGTTTCCTACTCGGCCAATATTAACGAGCAGCTTCGCTTGCGTGGAGGAGCTGGGATGGAATTGCTGGAAAATAACCGGCCCGACACCGCTCTTGTCGAGATGGCTGCGGAGGGCCGCCTGGGTGATCGCTTGACCGGCATTTTTTCCTATGGCCGTGATGTTAAGCATGATACTTTGGCCAGCCTCGGACGTAATATCGTTCAGCAGGATTACAAGGCGGATTTTGTGTTGGATATGGTTCCCAGCGTCCAGGCGGGAGGAGGCTACCTCTACGCTAGTTTTTCCGATGATAATAACATGAAGGGGTATGATGTCTGGGCTGCCTACCTGCTTTTTTTTGAACCGGCATTTTTGAAGTTCAGCTATACTTATGATTTCAAGGACACTGCCGAGGCAAGGGCCGGCGGGCCTCTCGAGCTGGATGGGTTTGCTGCCGCCGACCACCCATATTGGACTCCGAAAAATTACTGGCAGAACCGTTTCAGCGTATATTTCAAGCACCAGCTTTCCGATGATCAATTCAGGCGTGGGGTTCCCCGGTACTATGATCTGGAATATGCCGTTGTTTATGATGAAATGGGGTACGCCATGCAGACCTGGAGGGGCGGTTTTTTTGTGGAATATGCACCGCAGCTCATTCTTGCCGCGACGACGGAGTTGACCTCGGGTCCGGACTACCGGGCCAAGGAGTTTTTTCTTTCGGCTGTTTACCGATGGTAGGCGCAGGCTTTCCAGGTGCGCTTTCCCTTGCAATCTTTTTTTCTCTGTGCTAATTGAATGTTCTGTCGCTGTCCCGTCGCTTTGTATCTCAAGAATGTGTCGGGTAGAGGATGTGTTGAAAATATTTTCGCCGTTTTATCCGGGGCATCCGCTGCTGTAACTGCCTGCCGGGAAAACGGCCATTTTTTTTGTAGAGCTATGCTTTGGCAAGGAGGGTGTTATGGTTGAGCGTATTCCCATGTCTCAGGAGGGATATGCCAGATTGCGTCAGGAACTTGATCGGTTGCAGAAGAAAGAACGACCGGCGGTCATTGAAGCGATCGAGGTGGCGCGGGGGCACGGCGATTTAAAGGAAAACGCCGAATATCATGCGGCCAAGGAGCGTCAGTCGCATATCGAAGGACGGCTCTTGGAGCTCAAGGACAAGCTCAGTCGGGCCGAGGTGATTGATTGCTCGGCGGTGGACTGTTCCCGGGTGGTTTTCGGCACGGTTGTTTCCCTTGTTGATTTGGACACGGAGGATGAGATTCGCTATCAGCTTTTGGGGCCGGAAGAGGCTGATGTGAGCAAGGGCAGTATTTCCGTGCTTTCTCCGATTGGCCGGGCAATGATCGGTAAAAGCGTGGGTGACGAGATAACCGTGAAAACTCCGGGTGGGGTGCGGCAGCTTGAGGTCATGGATATCAAACCGCCGGAACGTAGTTGAGCTGGCTCGGCATTCGATTCTTCGCCTTGCCGGGCAATTTGGTTTATTGCGGAAAATTTGTTTAAGGACAGGAATCAGACCTGGTTTTCCGTCATGATTCCGGAAATAAAGATGTCGCTGATCTGCTGGGCTGCTTCGACAATGGTATAGGTATGGTCGGGCGACAGAACCCAAAGCCTTGATGTTTCATCCAAGGCGCCGAAAAAGGCCCGCTTGAACACACCGGGCA
This sequence comes from Deltaproteobacteria bacterium, assembly GCA_013349295.1. Classification (GTDB taxonomy): domain Bacteria; phylum Desulfobacterota; class Desulfobulbia; order Desulfobulbales; family Desulfurivibrionaceae; genus Thiovibrio. The sequence continues at coordinate 41,126 of DUZW01000003.1, read as the reverse complement.
GGAGGCTCTTGCGGAACACCCCCTCTTCCTGCCCTTTGTGGATAATGGCGGAGACCACATCCACGTATTCAATAAACTTCGTATTTCTGTATTCTTTCATGAATTTGTTGCTCTGACGCAACTCCATCTGCAACACCTCGGCAAGTTCTTTTTTCTCTTCCATGAGCTGCATGTGGTGCAGGGCGAAAATCTGGAGCATCTTCCGCGGGTCGGTCTCTTTTTCTATGAGAAGCTTGACCTGCACGATGATCTTGCCGATTTCTTCCTCGAACAGTGAAATAAGAATGTCGTATTTGTTGTTGAAGTAGAGATAGATGGTCCCATCGGCAACCTGGGCTTCCTTGGCGATGTCGGAAATGCGGGCGCTGAAAAAACCTTTTCTGGCAAAAACGGTGATGGCCGCTTCGATAATCTTTGAATGTTTGTCGGATGTTCTCATGGATTCAGCGGGATAAACAGAGGTAAGGTGAGGGAGCCTGTCGCCTTATGAATGCGCACTCATTCATTTTTGAGGCCTATCATAGAGGGGGAATGGGCGGGTGTCAAGGCAAAATTTTTTTTCTATGTGTGAGCGGTATGTTGCCGGCAGGAGCAGTGGGTTGTTGGGCGATGGCAGGAGCGGCTGGATTTTAGTTGCGTTACGAAACTGGCTGGGTGTCCCTGTTTCTGGCTTGCATTTCTGCGTTTGGTTCTACTGTCAGGTAACGATATTATTTTTTTGCAACGGTTTAATGCTTTCTTGCCCGGCGATTTTGGGGTAAAATAGCTCACTCTGATTTGGGGCATTTTCCAATGACTCCAAGGGGATAATAGATAATTTCAGAAAGAAGCCGAGGAGATTTTTGATGAAAATTCTGGTTGTTGGTTCGGGGGGCAGAGAACATGCCCTGGTCTGGAAATTGCGGCAGAGCCCAAGGGTAACGGAAATTTTTTGTGCTCCGGGTAACGCCGGAATCAGCGCCCTGGCAACCTGTGTCAAAATCAGCGCCACCGCCATTGAAGAACTTTCCGGTTTTGCTCGGACGGAAGGGATCGATCTCACCGTGGTTGGGCCTGAAGTCCCCCTTGCCTTGGGAATCGTTGATCATTTTGAAGAAAAAGGGTTGCGGGTTTTTGGCCCTCGGCGCAACGCCGCCACCCTTGAAGGCAGCAAGGTCTTCATGAAGGATCTGCTTGAAAAATATCATATCCCTTCAGCTTTTTATGCAACCTTTACGGACAGGGAGGAAGCGCTTTCCTATGTGGAAAAGCAGTCTGCGCCCATGGTTGTCAAAACCGATGGCCTTGCGGCGGGTAAGGGTGTGGTGGTAGCCCAGACCATTGCCGAGGCCAAGGCGGCGGTGGACCTGTTCATGAAGGAGAAGGCTTTTGGCGAGGCAGGCAGTCGGGTGGTGGTCGAGGAGTTTCTTCGTGGTGAGGAGGCCTCTTTTCTGGCCTTCACTGATGGAGAAACGGTGCTGCCCCTGCCAACCTCCCAGGACCATAAGGCGATTTTTGATGGAGACAAGGGACCGAACACCGGCGGCATGGGGGCGTATTCGCCTGCGCCCGTGGTGACCGAGGATCTGCATCGGCTGGTCATGGAAACGGTGATGCTGCCGACGGTCAAGGCCCTGGCGGCGGAAGGCTGCCCCTACAAGGGGGTGCTCTACGCCGGGTTGATGATTGACCAGGGTGTGGTCAAGGTGCTTGAGTTCAATTGCCGTTTTGGCGACCCCGAGGCTCAGCCTCTGCTCATGCGTCTTAAAACCGATCTGGTGGAGATCATGGAGGCGGTGGTTGATGGCCGTTTGTCCGAGATTTCCTTGGAGATTGATACGCGGCCCACGGTCTGTGTGGTCATGGCGGCAGGTGGGTATCCTGGCAAGTATGAAAATGGCAAACCCATCGATGGGCTTGCCAGGGCGGCTCAGCATAAGGATGTGGTGGTTTTTCACGCCGGTACAGCCCTGCAAGGAGATACCGTTGTCACTAATGGCGGGCGGGTGTTGGGAGTGACCGCCATCGGCGACACGGTGCAGGAGGCCATTGTCAAAGCTTACAAGGCTGCCGAAGAGATCAGCTGGGACGGCTGTTATTATAGGAAGGATATCGGTCGGAAGGCCTTGGATCGAAAATAAACATTCAGCAGCACCGCATCTGCTTTGTCGTTTTGATGTCTTGTTTTGGTGCTGTTAACTTTTTCATTTTCATTTATGTGAGGTCATTATGATTGGTATTGTCATGGGGAGTGATTCGGATCTGCCGGTTATGCAGGGTTGCGTGGATTTTTTGAAGAAGATGGAAATTCCCTACGAAATAACAGTGGCTTCGGCCCATCGCAGTCCGGCGCGGGCCATGGAATACGCAAGCAGCGCCAGAGCCCGCGGCTTGAAAATAATCATCGCCGCGGCCGGGATGGCCGCACATCTGGCCGGAGTGCTGGCTGCCCATACCATCCTGCCGGTTATCGGAGTGCCGGTGGATTCATCCTCCTTAAAGGGGCTTGATGCCCTGCTCTCCACGGTGCAGATGCCTCCGGGAGTGCCGGTGGCCACCATGGGTATCGGTAAGGCCGGAGCAAAAAATGGTGCGATTCTTGCAGCGCAGATTTTGGCGCTTGCCGATGAAAAGTTGGCGGAAAGGCTTGTTGCCTTTAAGGACGAGATGGCCCGTGAAGTTGAGGTAAAGGCGCAGCGGCTTGTCGAGAGCCTGTGACAGAACAAGTCGGCGTGGAACACCTTGTGACGGATGAGGCCATTGCTCATGCCTGTGCGGTCCTTCGGGCGGGTGGGGTTGTCGCCTTCCCCACGGAAACATATTACGGGCTGGCGGTTGATCCTTTCAATCAGGCGGCCCTCTCTCGTCTTTTCGCCTTGAAAGGACGTTCTCCCGACAAGCCGGTTTTGCTGATTATTGACAATCCGTCCCAGCTTTCCTGTCTTGTCGCGGAGATTCCTCCCCCCTTTACCATTCTCATGGAGAAATTCTGGCCCGGGCCATTGACCCTTGTTTTTCCGGGGGTTGACTCATTGCCACAGATGCTTACCGGCTATCGGGGCAATATCGGGGTCCGGGTTTCTTCCCATCCCGTGGCCCGAAAACTTGTGAGGGGGTTTGGTCGGCCGATCACGGCGACCAGCGCTAATTTTTCCGGTCAGCCGGCGGCTGTGGCGGCCGGCGGCGTACTTGACCAATTGGGGCCGGAGGTTGACGCGGTTATCGATGGTGGAGAAACTCCCGGCGGCCAAGGCTCTACACTCCTGGCTTATCAAGAGGGCAAGGTTTGTCAGCTCAGGGCCGGTGTTATCCCTTTTTCCGAGATTGAGGCCGTGTTGTCCGGGGTTTAGGGCGTTGCTGTATTCTCCTGTGAGAGGCGAGTGAGAAAGTCAGTGCATGGTTTTTTTATTTATACATTTGCCGATCTGTAATGCTTTCGGTATGATAAAACGAATCGTTCGTGTAATTGAGTTGAGTGTCGTTGTCGCCGCCTCAATGTTTTGGGCTGTGACAACGCCAAATTCATGATAAGGAACAGAGATGGCAGATCTTGAGTGGGATAGGAACTTTGCCCTGGAGCAGGCTGGGGATGACGAAGAGATGTTGGCGGAGCTTCTGGAGCTGTTCAGCGATTCTTCCGCTTCGGATCTGGCGCGGATCAACGACGGTCTTGCCGCGGAAGATGCCGTGACGGTGGCTGATGCCGCGCACAGTATCAAGGGCGCCTCGGCCAGTCTCGGGGTTGAGGGGGTGCGCAAGGTTGCCTCCGAACTTGAAAAGCAAGGCAGGGCCAGCAACCTTTCAAGGGGAAGAGAGCTGGCTGATCAGCTTGCCGCACTTCTCAAGGCCTTTGACGGCAGGCAATGAACGTTCCCTCAGATAGCCCACAATTCCTTGCAGAGACAAGGTCCCTCCAAAATTCGCGTGCTTGAGCCATGCCCAGCGCCAAAGACATAATTAGAAAATTCACCGAGCTTAAAACGCTTCCGCATGTGGCGATCAAAGTGACCCAACTGGTCAATGACGATCACAGCACCATGCAGGATTTCGAGGAAATCATCAAGCTCGATCCCGTTTTGGTCACCCGCCTGTTGCGCCTTGTCAACAGCCCCTATTTCGCTTTGTCCCAAAAGGTTGAATCCATTTCCAAGGCCGTGGTCTTTGCCGGCATGCGCCAGCTGCGCAATCTGGTCGCGGTTGAATCCCTGCGCGGGATGTTCAAGGGTGACGGCGTTGATTTTTCGCCCCAGAAACTCTGGTTGCATTCCGCCACCGTGGCCATCCTTTCCGGGATGATCGCCAAGCGTATTTTCGGCAAGGATGGCGATGATGTTTTTTTGGCCGGGATAATCCATGACATCGGACTTATCGTTGAAAACCAGATTGCCGGGGAGCAGCTGCGTGAAGCATGCCGGGCATTTCGGGAAGGAAAGGGGACCCTGCCCGAGTGTGAGCGTGCTGCCATCGGCACCGATCATGCCGAGGTGGGCTATCTTCTTGCCAAGGACTGGGGGTTGCCCCAGGAAGTGCTCAGCTCCATCAAGTCGCACCATCTTGCCAAGCAGGTGAAATCTGTTTCCAGCACCGGCAGTATTTTGCAATTGGCGGAATTCATGGCGGGGAAAATGCAGTATTTTCATATGCCCGGCCCCCTTGAGCCGCTGGCCCCTGAATTGGCTGCGCACGTAAAACAAAGGATGTCGGATTACAAGATTATCATCAGGGATTTGCCTGGGGAAATGGTCATGGCCAAAGAACTCTACGAATCGGACGATTGAAGCGCTGATGAGCGAGCCCACCTTTGACGACATCTTTGATGAACTGATTGACCCCAATGAGGAACTGCAAAGTTTTCTGATGAGTCTTGATGCATTGTTGCCGGAGGCATTGCTGCTCCTGGTAAGCGATGCGGGTACCTTGTTCGAGGGGGTGCGTCCTCTGGTCCTTTCTCCGTCGCTGCGGGAACAGCTGGTGCGCCAAGCCAAGGGCATTGATGGTTTTGTCGCGGGCAAGATGGATAACGGCGGCGGTTGCCATGCGGTGTATCTTGTCAAACTGTCGGCGGTGTTGATCATTTCTTGTGCCGCGGCGCCGGCAGAGGATTGGCGGCCAGATTCCTCGATTACGACTCTGTTGCACAATACCCTTGATCTTGCCCTGTACAGGCAGGAACGGGAGATGCTTGTCGCGGAGCATGAGCAGTCGGTCCGGCAGATCAGCATCCTCCAGCAGCAGCACGGCAAGCTTGTTGAGGATAACTTTCGCCAGTATCGGCTCAATCAGGAGCGGGAAAAAGAGTATGCCAGGAAGCTGGAAAGCGAAATAGCCAAACAAACCGCCGAGTTGCGCGAAGCCAATGTGCGGCTTGAGGAGATCAGTCGGCTGAAGAGCGATTTTTTGGCAAATATGAGTCATGAGTTGCGGACGCCCATGAACGCAATCATCGGCTTCAGTGAACTCCTGACCGAAACCTCCCTCACCGAAGAGCAGTACGATTATACCAGAACCATCACCCAATCCGCGACCAGCTTGCTGACCCTGATCAACGACATCCTTGATTTGGCAAAAATCGAGGCGGGAAAACTTGAGCTTGAACGGTTGCCCTTTGATCTTGCCGAGGTGATCGGTAACGTGGCCGCCATGTTCAAGATTCCTGCCCGGGAAAAGGGGGTGAGCGTTACCAGCAGGATTGACAGCCGCATCCCTAAAAAAATAATGGGGGACAGCAACCGGCTTCGCCAGATCTTGATAAATCTTGTCGGAAACGCCATGAAATTTACCGAGCGGGGCGGGATTGATATTCAGGTTGATTATGAACGAGAGGCTGCCGGTCGTATTGTCAGCCGTTTTTCAGTGCGCGACAGCGGCATAGGCATTCCCCCCGATAGGGTTGAGGCGATATTCGAAAAGTTCACCCAGGCCGACGGCTCGACCACTAGAAAGTATGGGGGCACCGGTCTTGGGCTGGCCATCTGTCTCCAGCTCGTGGAACTCATGGGTGGTCATCTCGCGGTGGCGAGCGAGGTGGGCAAGGGCAGTACCTTTTATTTCGTGATTCCCCTGGAAGAGGCCTCGGCAGAGGCTATCTCCTTGAAAGAGCACAAGGGTACGGGACGTGTAAAAGGTGCCACCGGCGGGAGGATTCTGCTGGTTGAGGACAATGCGGTCAACCAGCGGCTGGCCGGCATCCTGATCACCCGGGAAGGATATGAGATCGAGGTTGCCTCCGATGGTGCCGAATCCTTGGAGCATCTCCAAAGTCAGTCCTTTGATCTTGTCTTGATGGATGTCCAGATGCCCAATATGGACGGCATGGAAGCCACCAGAAGAATCAGGGCGATTGAGGCTGATCCGCTCCAGCGGCAGAACTATGTCGGGTTGCGTGCCCGGAAAGAGCCGCTGGTTATTGTCGGTCTGACGGCCCACGCGAGAAAAGAGGATGAACTCGCTTGCTACGAGGCCGGGATGAACGGCTTTCTTACCAAGCCCATCATCAAGGCAAAGCTGGCCATGATCCTAAGCGAGATGATGCCCCGGCTTTCCTGCCTGGAACACAAAGATCCTTCGTAACTAATCAACAGCCCCATGGCCGCTGCCTTGCGTTGTCATAGTTCTGCTCGCTAGGTCAGCGTATTTTCGGCCCTGTGGAGTAGCTTCGATCCGTTTTGGTTCCCGTGTTCTTTCAGCCGTTGTTGCCTCGCCTCTGCCACTCTTGGTTGGTCTGCATCGCGGTGATTTTTTCCCGCCACGCTTCGCCATGGGCGGTTATCTCCGCCAGACGCGCTGTTTCACTTAGCAGGAAGAGCTCGATGTGGAGCCGCTCCTCGGGCATAAGGCTTCCAAGCCTGTCCGGCCATTCGATCACGGTGACTCCTGTTCCGTAGAGATATTCCAGCAGACCGAGATCCTCGATTTCCGTTTCATCGTTCAAGCGATAGAGATCCATATGGTAGAGGGGCAGCCGACCAGGGTATTCGTGGAGAAGGCTGAAGGTGGGGCTGGTTATATAGTAGGCTTCCGGCACTTTGAGGCCCTGGCCGATGGCTTGAGTGAGGGTGGTTTTTCCGGCTCCCAAAGAGCCGGCCAGGGTGATCACCTCGCCGGGGCGGGCGACCTCCCCGAGATAGCGGCCCAGGGCGGCGGTAAGGTGCAGGTCTGGCAGGGAAATGGTTATTTTCATCTTATTTGTATTTCTTGTGGCAGAAGAGACAGCGGTATTTGGGGGGATGGCCCACGGGAAGAGGAGCCTGACCGTCGGGGGCATGGCAGGCGCCGCAATATTTCTCCGCTTCCTTTTTGCCCATGGAGTAAAATTGCAGGTGATTTGCATCCTGGGGGAGTTTTTTGGTTGATTCGGGTGGGGCCTTGAGTAAGAAAACAAGGATGGCTGTACAGCCGGCAACGAACAGAATGTTGAACAGCAGGGTTTTCTTTTTTTGGGGGGTAGGGTGGTCCACGGGTAAGTCCTTCATGAGGGTTGATCAATTCCCATTTCCAGGGCGCGGCAAGGGATGAGTCCGGTACGCAGGCAGAAAATCAGGCTCTCCAAAATAAGTTTTCCCGCCAGTTTTCCGCCGGAGGCCAGATCAAGAATGCGGGCATGCTGCTGGTGTTTCTTGATGAGCTGGATCATTTTTTTGCTTTCATACCCGGCATCGAGGATGGTGCGCGCGGCCTCTTCTCCGGAAACGATGGCGGAATAGATGCCCTCGCCTGTGAGGCCCGAGGCAAGGCCTGCCGCATCGCCGATCAGGAAGCGGTTGCCAAAATGCCAGCCGCGAAAATCGAAATTGATCAGGGCTGCCTGCGGCTGACGAGACTTGAGTTCAAGGTTGTGCTGGGCGGCCCACTGGTGCAGGCTATTCAGCAGCATGCCGGGTTTACTGGTACTGCGTCTGGCATATACGCCGATGGAGGCCGTATCCTGGTGGGGGAAAACCCAGGCGTAGCCATTGCCGAAAAGATCGGTGTTCAGGTGCCACTGCATCTCGGGGAAGTTTCCCGGTGTCTGGTAATTGATGCCGATCCCTATTCTTTCGATGGGGATGCCGAGGTGACGCCGCACCAGGGAGCTGCTGCCGTCGGCGCCTACCAGGAAATCATAGCCGAACTCTCCGCCTCCCCTGGTATGAACCACTTTTGGGGTGATCTTCTGAACAAGGGCGTTGGTGGTGATGGTGACTCCGGCGGCCACGGCCCTTTCCTCCATCCAGCGCCCGAGTCTGCCCCTGTCGACGGTGCGGATAATGGGGTCGGTGTCTTGGATCATGGCATGTTGCCAGTTGCTGCTGATGTATTGGCGGGTGAAGGATCTTTCCCACAGGGTTTCAGGGAAGTCAAGGCCCATGGCGGCGGAGGGAATGCCGCCGGCGCAGACCTTGGGGCCGATGGTGCTGTTGCGCTCAAGCACCAGGACGTCTTTGCCCTGCCGGGCAAGAAGTGTGGCGCATGCCAGCCCTCCAGGGCCGCCGCCTACGATGATGGTATGGAAATTTTTCATGGTTGTTGTCTCGAATCCCGGGCTGAAAAACACCTCGCACACTATATGAGGATTGCTTTTCCTGTCAAGATATTAAGAGCTCTGGAATCGTGGGGCGGTTCATGGTATTATCGTGAAAATTTGTAACTGCTCGGCAGCATCACGTCTGTTTTGGTATCGGCCAGCTCAAGAGCAATAGTACGCTTCGCAGGCTTTTTTTTCGCATGTGCGGTACTGTCGAGCAATTGCAATGGTGATGTTTCCCCTGTGGCTTGGCTTGAGCCGAATAGTTGGTTGTGAAATTTTAAAAAAAATGAGGGCCGGGGGGGTACCCCCTGTGAAGCCATCGTTGTGACATTAAATAAGTCTCCTGTCCGGAGACGCTTGTAGAAAAGGATGGAAGGATGAATCTTGACCCGTTTGATAAAGTGACAAAAAACAGGAGTGCACTTCCCACGCTGATTCTTATGGGGGCGGGGTTGCTTGCTTTGGTTCTGGTTGCTTTTTTTTGGTTGGTGGGGGAAATGGAAAAGCCGCAGGTGGTGCTTGGGGGGGATATCTCCCATCTCGGCCTGACCAGACAGCTTTCCTTTGTGGCCAGTGATGCAAAAAGTGGCCTGCGTTCCATCGAGGTTGCCCTGGTTCAGGAGAATAAAAAGGCCTTGCTGTTCGAAAAAAACTATCCCCGGACTGGGTATCTCGGCGGGGCCGGGCCGAATAAAATCGAGGAGACCATCGAGGTAACCCCCAAGGCCCTTGGCTTTAAGGACGGCGCGGCCGAACTGGTGGTAACGGTGGCTGATTTTTCCTGGTGGAACTGGTTCAGGGGCAATGTTACGGTCCACACCACGGCTCTGGTTGTTGATACCAAGCCGCCGGTAATCAGTGTGATGGACTCGCCAAAGTATATCAAGGGCGGCGGAGCCGGGGTGGTTGTCTATCGGGTCAGCGAGCCGGCCGGCAGGCACGGGGTGCTGGTCAACGATATATTCTATCCGGGTTTTGCTCTGCCCAAGCGGGGCGATGGGGTCTATGGCGCCTGCATGGGGCTGCCTTATGATATCGCTAAGATTGAAAAAGCCTTTGTTGTTGCGGCGGATCAGGCTGGAAACGAGGCCAAGTCTCCGTTTACCATGGATTTGCATGTGCGCAGGATTGTCAGCGATAAGATTACCATCAGCGACGACTTTCTTTCCGCCAAGCTGCCGGAGTTTGCCGATCATTATCCTGAGCTCGCCGGTACGCCTGTCGAGCAGTATATCAAGGTGAACAACGATATCCGCCAGGCGAATTACAAGAAGATTCAGGAGATCTGCGCGAAATTCCAGCCCGAACGTTTTTGGGACGGTCGTTTCGGGAGGATGGAAGGGAGCCCGCGGGCCGGATATGCCGATCGCCGCACCTATTTGTACAACGGCGAGAAGATCGACGAGCAGGTGCATCTGGGGGTTGATATTGCTTCGCTCCAGCATGCCAATGTCGAAGCCGCCAACCGGGGACAGGTGATTTTCGCCGAGTATCTTGGGATCTACGGAAATACCGTCATCCTTGATCATGGCCAGGGGATTTTCAGTCTTTACTCCCACCTGAGCCAGATTGATGTGCAGGTGAACACCATGGTTGAAAAGGGCTCGGTTGTCGGCCTTACCGGCACCACCGGCATGGCCGGAGGCGATCACCTGCATTTCAGCATCTTGGTCAACGGGATTTTTGTCGATCCTATTGAGTGGTGGGATGAGGAGTGGTTGAAAATTCATATGCTGAGTGTTCTTTAAGTCTTGTCCAGGATCAAGATTCTTCCGGAAAATCTGGCCAATCAGATAGCCGCCGGCGAGGTTGTCGAGCGGCCTGCCTCGGTGGTCAAGGAGCTGCTGGAAAATGCCATCGATGCCGGGGCCGGTCAGGTCACCATCCAGGTGGAAGGAGACGGCACGCGCTTGATCCGGGTGATTGACGATGGCTCCGGCATGGATCAGGATGATGTGCTTCTCTGTCTGGAGCGACATGCCACCAGCAAGATCGTAAGCCTTGCCGAGCTTGGCGCCATCCGCTCCCTTGGGTTTAGGGGCGAGGCTGTGCCCAGCATTGCCTCGGTGGCGCGGTTGCGGATCACCTCGCGTCCTGCCGCTCAAGTTCTGGGGACCCAGGTTGATCTCCGTTTTGGGAGGATCCTTAAGGTGCATGAGATGGGGGGCAGTCCCGGCACCTCCTTTGAGGTGACGGATCTTTTCGGCAATGTCCCGGCTCGGAAAAAATTTTTAAAATCCACCAGAACCGAACTGGCCCATATCGAAGAGGTGGTGAAGAATTATGCCCTTGCCCGACCGGCTCTAGGGGTAAATTTTACAGTCGATGGCCGCGAGGTGCTGCGGCTGCCCGTCGGACTTGATACGCCCAGGAGCAGGGCGGAAAGGATTTTTGGCAAAGGGGTCGGGTCACTGATTGAGTTGGGGCGCCAGGGACAGGACGAAAACGGTGACGAACCCGGGGTTTCCGGGTATCTCCTGCCGCCGGACACCCCCGCCTCCGCCCGGTTGAGAATTTTTGTCAATGGCAGGGCGATCCATGACCGTCTGATAGCCCATGCGGTGAGCGAAGGGTTTCAGAACTTTCTCATGAAAGGGCGGGGGCCAGGCGGGGTGATTTTTCTCACCATGCCGCTGGAAAGCGTTGATGTAAATGTCCACCCCACCAAACAGGAAGTGAGATTTCACAAACCGGCAGTGGTGCATCAGGCCGTGGTCGTCGCGGTTCAGTCCGCCATGGCGGATTTTCAGCAGACCTTGAAGCAGGAAATCTTCAGGACTTCTCCTGTTGTTTCAGGGGCGGCGCGGGCCGTAGCAACTCCGGTCAAGGGTTATGCACCGCTCTGTGTCGAATCGGCGCCCGTGGTACAGGAGCCGTTGCCGCTCTTTAAGGCGGCCTCTCCATCGCGTCAAGCCGCTCCTGTTGGGGGACAGAGTTCCGTCTCCCCGGAGAGCGTATTTGGTGCAGAGCCGCAGTGTGGTGATCAGGCAGGGTCACCCAGAATTTTTGATGTCTCAGGGGAAGAACCCGTCTCTTCGCCCGGCGGATTGCGTTATCTCGGCCAGTTGTTGGACACCTATCTTTTATGTGCCACGGATAACGGCTTGCTTGCCATTGACCAGCATGCCGCCCATGAACGGCTGCTGTTTGAGGTGCTGAAAAGGCAGTTTGCCGGCAAAAAGATCGCCCGCCAGACCTTGTTGTTCCCAAAGGTCATGGAGTGCAGTCTGGAGGAGATTCAGATTCTCAAGCAATACGCCGAGGAGATTGCCGGTCTCGGCATCGAGATCGAGGATTTCGGCGGAGGCAGTCATGTGGTGAAAGCCGTGCCCGCGGTGCTCGGCCGTTCTTCGGTTGAGGAGGTGATGGCCGGAATATTTGCCAGATTTGCCGAGGCAGGTTCCGGGAAAGGCGGGGTCCGCGCCGAGGAGGTGCTGTCTGACATGGCCTGCAAGGCAGCCATCAAGGCAGGACAAAGCCTGACCTCCAAGGAAGCCGAAGCCCTGCTTGACCAGATGCAGCGGGCCGAGGTTTTTTCCCATTGTCCCCATGGCCGGCCCGTGGCTAAGAGTTTTACCGCCCACGACATCAAGAAATGGTTTTATCGCGGTTGAGACTGGTTTGAAAAAAAAATATCGCACAAGCGGTTTGGAAAATGTATCCTTTTGCGAAGGGGTCCGGCATTCGTACGCCCGCCGCCGCTACGCCGCTGCAATTTTTTTGATAAGGAAGAATACGTCATGACAACTCCAGTAACCCAAACGAATTTTACAAATCTTCATCTGTTGCATCGCGGCAAGGTCCGGGATCTTTACGAGGTCGAAGATCATCTGTTGATGGTGGCCTCGGATCGTATCTCCGCCTTTGATGTGGTCATGGATGATCCCATTCCCGACAAGGGCGCGATTCTGACCAAGCTTTCCCTGTTCTGGTTTGATTATCTCAAGGACATTGTCCCCAATCATCTGATCACGGCAAATGTCGAGGAATATCCGGCGGTGTGCGCCCCGTACCGTGAGCAGTTGGCGGGTCGGAGCCTGTTGGTGAAAAAGGCCAAACCCCTGCCGGTGGAGTGTATTGTTCGCGGCTATCTTTCCGGTTCGTTTTGGCAGGCATATAAAAAAGATCCCACCGTCTGCGGCTTTGCCTTGCCTGCCGGGATGCGGGAGTCCGACAAGTTTCCCGAGCCGCTTTTTACTCCCTCCACCAAGGCGGCCCTTGGCATGCATGATGAGAACATCTCCTTGGGTGAGATGGAAGATATCGTGGGCAAGGAACAGACCGCCAGGATCAAGGATATCTGTGTTCGTCTCTATGAAAAGGCGGCGGATTACGCCCGCGGCAGGGGAATCATCATCGCCGACACCAAGTTTGAACTGGGCATCTTTGACGGAGAGATTATTCTCATCGATGAGGTGTTGACCCCGGATTCTTCCCGGTTCTGGCCGGAAGACCAGTATCGGCCCGGTGCCGGACAGCCGAGTTTTGACAAACAGTTTCTCCGGGACTATCTTTCCACCCTCAGTTGGGGGAAAAACCCGCCGCCGCCCAGATTGCCGCGGGAGATCATTGAGAAGACCGCTTCCCGTTATCGGGAGGCTTTGCAAAAGATAACCGGCGGAGATATTTAAAAGATGAAAGGAGCAAGGCAATGGAGGCGGAGATACCGCTCTCTCCATCTTGTACCTTTAGGCTCCTAATGCCCTACGAGGTGATGTGATGTCGAGGCCCGTTGTCGGGGTCCTTTTCAAAGCCGGTGTCCTCATATTGATGCTCTGTGTCGTGTTCTGGCTTTCCGGATGCGGATTTTCCGGGAGCAAGGCCGGCGCCGGCGTCAGGGAGTTTTTTACTCCGACGGATGTCAGCATCATCCGCCACCACGTGGAGCAGTATCGCTGCTCCTTGCGTGATTTTACCGTCCGCCTCTATGCTAAGAACCCCAAGTATGAGAAAGATCAGGCCCAGCAACGACAGAAGGTCGATTCCATATTCGGTTCTCTCCCCACCGGTGAGCAGGTGTATGCCTTCAAGCCGTCCCATGAGATACTTACTGCTGCGTTTCAGGGGGGAGTTGCCGAGCCGGACCGGATCTACCTGTTGAGCCTTGGTCTGTGGAAAAGCATCAAGGAGGCTTATAATGTTCGGGATGGGGGGATTTTCCTGAGCGGTCTGCAGATTTCCTTGGAGCGCTTGCAACGGCTTCACCATAATGTCAGTCAGGTGAACTGGCGGCTGAAGACATACAAGGACAAGAGCGGGAAGTTGCTCTTCGTCACCAACGAAGCAGGGGAAGACGGTTACATCAATATGGGTTATGAGGTTATCATGACCCAGATCCTCACCCGCATTGAAGATGATATCATCATGCGGGGAGGATTGCCGGAGAAATATATCTTCAATATCTCCACCATGTTTCTCGGCATCGTTATCTAGCCAGAAACTTTTTACAGTCCGGATTCCTTCAATCTGTTAACCAGCTCCTGCTGTTCATCCGATAAGGTCTTCGGCACCGCCACCAGAATTTTTACCAACAGGTCTCCCCGTATTCCTCCCTGGCCATCCGGCAACCCCTGCTTGCGAAGGCGAAGTTTTGCCTGGGGCTGGCAACCGGGTGGAACCTTGACCTTAAGATGCTTTCCCTCCAGGGTTGGGACTTCCACCACCGCGCCAAGTACGGCGGAGCTGTAAGGTATTTGCAGGTCCATGCCGAGATGGGTCCCTTCCCTGGTGAATATCTGGTGCGGTTCGACCCGGATCAGGAGATAAAGGTCTCCCGGCGGCCCCCCTGTTGGGGAAGGTGAGCCTTTGCCGGAAATTCGCATCTTCTTGCCTGTCTCGATTCCTGCGGGAATTTTTACGGCAACCTTTTCCGCTGTGGCGCCACGGCCAAGTGAGATGGTTTTTTCGGTACCGGTCAGCACTTCATGAAGGGTGATCGGCAGTTCCAGCGAAAGATCGTTGCCCTTTACCTGTTGTTGCTGGCGGAAATCCTGAAAGCCATGGCTGGGGCGACCACCTGCCCCTGTTTGACGGAACATCTCGTCAAACATGCCTCCTCCTCCGCCGGAACTTCGGAAGGAACCCCGGCCCCCGCCGAAATTGATCCCGAATTCCCGGAGGATATCACCCAGGTCAACGTTGCGGAAGATATCTTCCTGTGAATAGCGCTGCTGGAAGCCTGCAGAGCCAAACGAGTCGTATTGCTGCCGTTTTTCCTTGTCGGAAAGAACGGCGTACGCCTCGCTGATTTTCTTGAACTGCTCCTCCGCTTCCTTGTTCCCTTTGTTGCGGTCCGGGTGATACTTGAGGGCAAGTTTGCGGTAGGCCTTTTTGATTTCCTCCGGCGAAGCACTCTTCTCCACACCGAGTAATTTATAGTAATCCATACCTGACTTCCCTGTCTGTCATTTCAAAGCGGAAACATCCATAATCAGCAAAACCCAGTCAGGTAAGAACCTGTCTGGGTTTGCTTACGATTTGCACCTGGGTCGTTTTTAGAAGGGAACGTCATCCCCCATTACCGGCTCGGGAAAAGGCTGGTCGTTGTACTGTTGGGACTGCGAAGCATCTCCGCTGCCGCGGGGTGAAAGCATCTTCATCTCCCTGGCCACGATTTCAGTGGTGTATTTGGTGTTGCCGTCCTTATCATCCCATTTACGGGTTTGCAGTCGTCCTTCGATAAAAACCTTGGAGCCCTTTGAAAGGTACTCGCCGCAAATCTCGCCCAGGCGGCCGAAGGCGACGATCCGGTGCCATTCGGTCAATTCTTCCTTGGAACCGTCCTGTTTTTTCCAGGTTTCCGTTGTGGCGACATTGAAGCTGGCAATGGCGGCCCCTGCCTGTGAGTAGCGGACTTCCGGGTCTTTGCCGAGGTTGCCGATGAGGATGACTTTATTGACCATTTTTTCTCCTTATATTTTCGATCAGGTTTACATTGAAAATGAGGTGCTGTATTGGTGGCCCGTCCATCATAACGGCTATTGCTTGCGCCTGCACCAACCTTTTCCGAGGGCGGAATCTCAGCGGTTTTCAGTACACGGCTGACGGGGGACGATATTCCATAGTAAGGATGGCTCGGGTAAAAATCAACAGACAAAAAATCAGGGTTTGGAATGAGCGTAGTCCGGGTAAATCAGGTCATGCTCAGGATAAACCGCATTTTGTCCGGGCAGCCCGGTCGAGCATGGTGGCCAACCCACCTTTCTCTTCCGGTGAGAAGCCAAAGACATCCTGCCAGATTTCATCGCTTTCCATGCAAAAATAGAGGCAGGTGTCCGGATCCAGATAGCGATTGAGATGGTGCGCCATGTGACGGTACATTTCCGTGCGCAGCGAACGAAAATAACGGAATTTATTGTCCAGTCCCAGGACGAACTCCTCATGAAAAAAACGGGAAGTGGGGAAACGCCCGGTGGCAATGCTTTTCAGGGCGGGGAGAAAACGCAGCGCCCCCATGCTGATCCAGACAATGCTTGCCGCCGGAACCGTGGCAAAGAGCCGGTCAATCGTTTCTTTGTAACCGTTTTGCCAGCCGGGATGATAGATGAGCGGGTCAAAATGAAAGGCCAGTTTATAGCCCCATTCGGCGCACTGGGCAGCCGCAGCCAAGCGTTGGTCCAGGCTGGCGGTGCGCAGCTCTTCCTTTTTCATGATTTCCGTGCTGTTGAGCGACCAGGCCATGATGGTGCGGCCGCCATGTTCGCTGTGCCGCAGGTTGTCGAGAGCAACCGCTTTCGATTTCAGCTCAAGCACCGCGTTCGGTTGATCCCGGAAAAATTCAATGAGGGTTCGGCTCAAGCCCGTGACCCGGTCCAGGGCCATGCTGTCGGTGAATTCGCCGGTGCCGATGCGCCGGAAGCTCTGTGGGGTTTCGGCAAAGGCAGCAGTGAGCTCCGCCAAGAGATCATCGGTATTCACAAAAAAAGAAAGCCAGGGGTTGTTCAGATAGGCCTGGAGGATGCAGTATACGCAGTCCATGGGGCAGTTCATGCCGACATTGAGAACCTGGTAGTCGCAGCAGCGGTATTCCCGGGTCGCGGGGCAGGGCTTGAGAAAGCGGCCCCGGTTTTTACAGAGAACAAGGTGCTTTTTCCCGCTGGTGAGGCTTTTCGGGCCGGGGCTGCCAGTCGAAAGGTCCGGGCCGGATCGAGGTGGAATAATCCGCACATCCCTGTCCGGGAGATTAGCAATGATATTTTGGGTGAGGGGCAGATCCCTGCAGTCATCCTCCACATACACATGCTGGATAATGCTGGCCGGGTCAAAATGGGTGGTATGCGGCATGGTGTGTGGCGTCCTTGGTTGCGTTTTGGTTGCGCCACCATACCGTAAAGAGTCGGCTCGGCCAACGAGAAATTTCTTAATTGCTCAGGTGAAAATGAAGAGCGATTTCAGGTGAACACACCCGCTCGTGTCGGGTTTGTATTGATGCATGTTGATGATGGATAATTGGTTGAGTTTTCGTCGTTACTGGTGTTTCGGCGTATTGGCGGCGTTCCATGGGGTTTGGTCCGTGGGGTGTTGGGGTGGGCGCAACAAGTTATGATATGTCCCGCGTGCTTGCGTGGCTGATCCCTGTTGCCTGCCGTTTCAGGAAAAAAACTTGATCCTGACCGCCAAATAGTATTCTATGAAAAAGTCTGCCTGTATCCAAAGGTCGGAGTTATGACGGGGCAGGCAATGAGGAGTTGTGTGCCCCTAAAAGTGGGCGCGTCTGTTTTTTTAGGAGAAAGGATGGCGAAGATCGCGGTTTTTGTGGCGGATGATCATTCCATCGTCAGGGAAGGGCTGCGGCAGATGCTTGCCAACAGCAAGACTCTTGAGTTTGTTGGCGAGGCTGCGGACGGTGAGGCGGCCATCAAGGAGATCCGGAGGTTGCAGCCGAACGTGGCGATCCTTGATGTCGCCATGCCCATGGTCAATGGTCTTGAGTGTATCCCACTGGTCAAAAACGATTCCCCGGGCACGGCAGTCGTGATCCTGTCGATGTTCTCCCGCGAGATGTATGTGCATCAAGCTTTGGCCGCCGGAGCCCATGGCTATGTTTTAAAAACCGCCTCCTGGTCCGAGGTTCTTGAGGCGGTGGAGATGGCGGCCCAGGGCAAATATTTTTTGAGCAGGGAGATAAATTCGGAAATCATCCGCGGGTACCTCAACAACGAGGATCGAAAATCCGCCGACTCGAGCAGGTATGATCAGTTGTCCGACCGGGAACAGCAGATATTCAGGCTGGTCATCGAGGGCAATCCCACCAGGAGCATAGCCGAGCTCTTGTGTCTCAGCCCTAAAACGGTGGAAAAACACCGTTCCAACATCAGTAAAAAGCTCGGGATGAGCGAGCCGCTGGCCATGCTGAAGTTTGCCATGAAGATCGGCGTGGCCGATCCCGCTCTCTGGCCGGATTCTTAAAAAGGGGCAGGTTCCGCTCCTTGGTTCCCCTTTTGCCCCAGGGTTTCTTTTGTTTTAAAAAAAATACCCTGCGCGTTTTTCTTGTCTGGTCAAAAAGATTTGGGATCTGTACGCTGTCATAGCAGCGTTGTTGTGTGGGGATGGGGAATTCCTTTCAAAACAGCCCTTTTTCCGTGAAGCCGGAACGGGGCGTCTGTAAACTCCTGGTGGTTTGTGAACGATTCTACAAAACCGCAGAATTTAAAAAACAGCCCTGTGCCTGTCCGGCGGTTTACCTGGATTTTGGTCGGGCTCTGGACCCTGTTCGTCTCCTGGCTTTCCTTTTATCAAATAAACGGCATCCGGCAGAGCACCGAGAAATTAGCGATCATTGAAATTCGGGCATACTGCAGCAAGGATCGCGCTTTGCGTTTTTGGGTGGCTACCCATGGCGGGGTGTATGTGCCCGTCGACCAGCGGACTCCGCCGAGTCCTTACCTGGCGCACATCCCCGAACGGGATCTGGTGACGCCCTCGGGCAGGCGCCTTACCTTGATGAATCCTGCCTATATGGTTCGGCAAGTGGGCGAGGATTTTTCAAGCCTCTATGGCGTGGTCGCCAGGATGACAAGCCTCAACCCGTTACGGCCGGAAAATAGTCCGGATGCGTGGGAACGCCGAGCCCTTGAGGAGTTCGGCAAGTCTCGTCTACGGGAAAAGATCGAATTTGCCGAGGTTGGCGGAGTGCCTCACCTGCGACTGATTCAGGCGGTGGCGATCACGTCGGACTGTCTTCCATGTCACGGCCATCAAGGATACAAGGAAGGAGACATCCGCGGTGGGGTTAGTCTCAGCCTGCCGATGGTTGAGGCGTTGGCGCTCCAGAAAAAACAGGTTTTCTCCCATATTCTCGGGGGTGGTTTGACTTGGTTGGCCGGGGTGGTCGGGCTGCTTTTCGGCGGTGGCCTTCTGCGGCGGCGTGTCGCTGAGCGTGATGCAGCCCAGGAGGCCTTGCAGCTCTCCCGAGACCATCTTGCCCGACAAAGCGAGGAGCTGGCGGAGGCCAATGCCGCCTTGCTCAAGGAGATTGCCGAGCGGAAAAAAGTCGAGGCCGAAATCCTGGCCAGCGAGGAAAAGTTTCGAACCGTTGCGGATTTTACCTGTGACTGGGAGTACTGGAAGGACCCGGCGGGTAATTTCTTGTATGTGTCACCCTCGTCGGAGCGGATCACCGGGTACCGCCCGGAGGAGTTCAAGGAAAACCCACGACTCATAGTGGAGATCACCCATCCGGATCACAGGGCCCAGCTTGATGATCATTTCAGGCATGCCGTGTCGGAGCGTGCGGTGTGCATGATGGAGTTCAGGATTCTTACCAAGGACGGGCAGGAGCGTTGGATAGGTCATACCTGTCAGCCGGTGTATGGGAAATCCGGTGATTGCCTCGGTCGCAGGGCGAGTAATCGTGATATCACCGCCAGCAAGTGGAGCGAAAAAACGCTCAACAAGTTCGCCGTGGAGCTGGCTAACAGCAACAGGGATCTCCAGGATTTTGCCTACATGGCCTCCCATGACCTGCGGGAGCCTTTGGTTCTTGTTCAGGCCTTCAGCGAGAGATTACGGGCCCGCTATGGAGAAATTATCCCGGAGCAGGGCCTTGAGTATATCCAACGGATCGAAACCGCTACGGTGCGGATGCAGGAGCTGATCTCCGGGGTGCTGGCCTATTCGCGTGTTTCCTCCAAGCCTCAGCCCCTTGAGGAGATTGACTTGGAGAAGATCGTGCTGCATGTGATCGCCGATCTGGAGGTGCGGATCGCAGAGACCAAGGGGCAGATAGAGGTTAACGGCCTGTGTCGGATCAAGGCGGATCCCCTGCAGATTCGGCAGCTTTTTCAGAACCTTATCGCCAACGCCCTTAAATATCGCAAGCCGAATCTGCCTCCCCGCGTTCTGGTGTCCAGTCGGATCATTGCCGGTCCGGACGCGGACGGGACGGCGGATTTTTGCTGCATTACGGTGGAGGATAACGGTATTGGTTTTGCTGCGGAGTCTACTTCCAAGATCTTTGGCCTTTTTCAGCGGTTGCATGGCCGGAGCGAGTACGAGGGAGTTGGTATCGGCCTTGCGGTGTGCAAGCGGATTGTCGAGCGGCATGGCGGGACCATCATTGCGGAAAGTTCTCCGGGGATGGGGGCTCGGTTCATTATTACGCTTCCGGTGCATGGTCCTTTGGTTGATGACCTCCCGCCGTCGCCTGTCTGTCATGGATAATCTCTTTGGAAAGCCGCATAAAAAGAAAGTGAAGGGCTGCTCTTGTCTGGAATAAGCCTGCCTCTTTGTGTATCATGATGCAATGCATGAGATGTCTCTGGCTGTAAATATCGTCGAACTTGTTTCGACAAAGGCGAAGGCCGTTGGGGGGCAGAGGGTTACCTCGGTCGAACTCGAGGCCGGCAAGCTTTCCGGGGTAATGATTGAGGCGCTGCTCTTCTGTTTTGAAGCTGCTTCCCGCGACACCCCCGCTGAAGGTGCTCGCCTTGAGATTCGCGAGGTTGAAGGGTGTGGCCGCTGCCTGGATTGCGGTCATTCTTTTGCGCTTGACTCCCTGCTCGCCCAGTGCCCCCAATGCGGAGGGTATGCAGTGGATGCCGTGCAGGGCAGGGAATTAAAGGTGTTATCCCTCACCGTTGATGAATAAGACGAAAAAACAGGTGGATTCATGTGTGATTCCTGCAATTGCAGTCAGCCGGAGAACGGGGTAACCATCAAGAGTCCGGGGCGGCAGGCCATGTCCGGCTCCGGCTCGGCAGGGCGGCATCATTCGCACCAGGATCTTCCTCGCGAGGGGCGGCTTGTGGAGGTGCGGGAAGCGGTGCTCGGGAAAAACGATGGGATTGCCGCGCACAACCGGGAGTTCTTCAGGGAAAGGCGGATCGTGGCCTTCAATCTGGTCAGTTCACCCGGTTCCGGCAAGACCACCATTTTGGAACGGACCATTCGCGAGCTGCACCAGGTGATTCCTATCGCGGTTATCGAAGGGGATCAGCAGACCATGCTCGATGCCGAACGGATCGATGCCACCGGGGTGCCGGTGGTTCAGGTAAACACCGGGGCCGGTTGTCATCTTGACGCGGATATGGTGCATCAGGCCTTGCACCAGCTGGAACCGGCGGAGGACTCCCTGCTTTTTATCGAAAATGTCGGCAATCTGGTCTGTCCGGCCATGTTTGATCTGGGCGAGGCTGCCAAGGTTGTGATCATCAGCGTCACCGAAGGAGAGGACAAGCCTCTCAAATATCCGGCCATGTTCGATGCTGCCAGCCTGTGCCTGATCAACAAGACCGATCTTCTGCCCCATGTTGATTTTGATGTGGCCCGTTGCCGGGAATATGGATTGCGGGTGAATCACCGACTTGAATTTTTTGAAATCTCAGCCAGAAGCGGCGAGGGCATGTCCGGGTGGCTGGACTGGCTGCGTCGGCAGCTCTAATTTTAAGCAGCATCCATCTTTTGCCATTGGCCGGCGCATGTGCAACAGCACATTTTACAGGCCTCTTTGGCGCCACTTTCGGATGGGTATGATTCGGTAACTGATTACAGGACAAGGGATTACCTGATCTTTGGGCAAAAGGGATTTCATGCCAACCGAGCGCTGGAAGATATCTGTCGGCGGCATTGTTCAAGGCGTAGGCTTTCGACCCTTTGTCTATCGACTGGCCAGGGCGCGTGGTCTGACCGGCTTTGTGGCCAATACTCCGGAAGGGGTTGCCATTGAGAGCGAAGGGCAGGTCGCGCAGCTTCAGGATTTTCTCGTTGCCCTGCGAGGAGAAGCGCCCCCCTTGGCCCAGGTCGGCGAGATCGTTTTCGATTCCATCCCCCTGTGGCATGATGGCGAATTTATTCTTCACCATTCCGCTGTTGCTGGTCCGGTCTCCACCCTGATTTCCCCCGATGTCGCCGTGTGTGAGGCCTGTCTGGCCGAGTTCTTCGATCCGGCTGACCGGAGGTTTCGTTATCCCTTCATCAACTGCACCAACTGCGGCCCCCGTTATACCATTGTCCGGCGTATTCCCTATGACCGTCCCCAGACGACCATGTGCGGTTTCACCATGTGCGCATCTTGCCAGAGGGAATATGATGATCCCGGCAACCGGCGTTTTCATGCCCAGCCCAACTGCTGCCCTGATTGCGGGCCGCAGCTCAGCCTAGTGGAACCGGATGGGCGGCAGTCGGCCCAACAAGATGGGGCGTTGCACGCGGCAGTCCGGCGGCTGGCGGCAGGCGAGATCGTGGCGGTCAAGGGGGTGGGCGGCTTCCATCTGGCGGTGGATGCGGCCAACTCCCAGGCGGTAAACCGTCTGCGTCGGCGGAAGGGCAGGGAGGCCAAGCCTCTGGCGGTCATGGTTTCGGACTTGGCGGTGGCCCGGAAGATTTGTCGGCTGGACCCCATGGAAGAGCAGGCCCTTGCGAGCCGGGAGCGACCCATTGTTCTGGCCGCCAAAAAAGATGGGCATGGCCTGGTGGAAGAGGTTGCCCCGGGATACGATCAGTTCGGGCTCATGCTGCCCTATGCGCCGCTTCACTATCTCCTGCTGCAGGGAGCGGTGCGGGTTTTGGTCATGACCAGCGGCAATCTCAGCGAAGAGCCGATCTGCATCGAAAATGACGAGGCGGTGCAGCGTTTGGCCGGGATCGCCGACTGTTTTCTGATGCATGACCGGGGTATTCACCTGCCCTGCGATGATTCGCTGGTCGCCCTTCAGGCCGGAATGATCCGTCAGGTCCGGCGCAGCCGGGGATTTGCTCCGAAACCCATCGCTCTTTCGGAAACAGGGGAGATGGTTCTCGGGGTGGGGGCGGAACTCAAGAACACCGTCTGCCTGCTCAAGGAAAAGCAGGCCTTTCTCAGCCAGCACATCGGGGATCTGAAAAATCTGGAGGCTTACCGGGTTTTTCAGCAAAGCCTCGGCCAGTTGGCGTCTCTTTTTGAAATCAACCCGGCCCTGATCGTGCACGATCTGCATCCCCAGTATCTCTCCAGCCGGTGGGCCGGGGAGCAGAATGTGCCCACCCTGGCCGTGCAGCATCATCATGCCCATCTGGCCGCCTGTCTGGCTGAAAACCGGCATGCGGGCCCGGCCATCGGTATTATTCTCGATGGGGCGGGGTACGGGGAGGATCAGACCATCTGGGGCGGCGAGGTTTTGCTGGGAGACGCCCGCGGGTACCAACGGTTTTCCGCCTTGGAAGCCCTGCCTTTGCCGGGCGGTGATGCCGCAGTGCAGGCCCCCTGGCGGACTGCCCTGAGTTATCTCCATGCCGCCCATGGTAAGGAGTTGCCCGATTTGCCTTTTATGGCGAAGCATGAGTGCGGCCCGATCCTTGCCATGGTGCAAAAGGGGGTGAATTCCCCCCTGACCAGCAGCTGCGGCAGGCTCTTTGATGCGGTGGCCGCCATGAGCGGGGGCAGGCAGATCATCCAGTATGAGGCCCAGGCCGCTATTGAGATGATGCAGGCGGCGGGCAG
Organism: Deltaproteobacteria bacterium; assembly: GCA_013349295.1. Taxonomy (GTDB): domain Bacteria; phylum Desulfobacterota; class Desulfobulbia; order Desulfobulbales; family Desulfurivibrionaceae; genus Thiovibrio. Next base: position 17,724 of record DUZW01000003.1, on the reverse strand, counting down.
TCTTGGCGATGATCTATTTCCCTGCGAAGTTTACCCGGAAGATGATATGCTGAAAATCTCGGTGCGTTCCTTGATCAGGGAGGCGGCCAAAGCCGTGCAGGGCGGCATGGCGCGGAGTGAAATCAGTCGAAGGTTCCATCTCTGGCTGATTGCGGTTTTCAGCGAGGTAGCCGTGGAGGCGCGGATCCGGGAAAAAATCAATACGGTGGTCTTGAGCGGCGGAGTTTTTCAGAACAGGCTTCTCCTGGAGGGGCTGGTTGCTTCTTTGGTTCGTGCCGGGTTTCAGGTGCTGGTTCATAAAGAGTTGCCCTGCAATGATGGGGGCATTTCCTTGGGACAGGCCGTAATCGGTCGGCAGGCGTTGAGGCAAGGGTAATAATTATCTGGGTATTGAGGCTGAAGGCTGAAGTATACTGAGAAAATCTCAACCTTCGGTCTATCCGCCTGAGTAGTTACAAAAAATGGTGACAATATGTGTCTGGCAATTCCCGGCAGGGTAATCGAGGTTTTTAAAGAAAACGGCCTGACCATGGGGTATGTGGACTACAGCGGCACGGTCAACAAGATCTGTCTTGAGTATGTGCCGGAGATCGTGGTGGGCCAGTATACCGTGGTTCATGCGGGGTTTGCTCTTTCGGTGCTGGACGAGGAAGAGGCGCGGCAGAGTTTCGCGGCCTGGCAGGAACTGGTTCAGGCCATGGCGGCCCAGGGTACGGATATCTTCGGGAATCCTTTGGGAAAGTAAGAAAGATCAGTATCTGGGCGTGGTCTTCAGTTTAGTGAGGTTCTTTTTTTCGTATGAAATATGTTGATGAATACCGCGATCCGGCGTTGGCCGGAGCTCTTCTTGAGGAAATTCGCCAGACCGTCACCCGACCTTGGGTGGTCATGGAGATTTGCGGCGGCCACACCCATGCCATCATGAAAAACGGGATTGATCAGCTTCTTCCCGGCCAGGTGGAGCTGGTGCATGGGCCGGGTTGCCCGGTGTGCGTGACCCCGGTGGAAACCCTTGATCGGGCGGTGGCCATCGCCGCCAGACCCGAGGTGATCTTTACCAGTTTCGGCGATATGCTCCGGGTACCGGGCAGCGTTTCCAGTCTGTTCATGGCGAAATCCGCCGGGGCTGATGTGCGCATGGTTTATTCGCCGTTGGAAGCCGTGGCCATGGCCCGACAGAATCCTGAGCGGGAGGTGGTTTTCCTGGCCGTGGGTTTTGAAACAACGGCGCCGGGCAATGCTATGGCCCTGCTCCAAGCCAAGCGGGAAGGGTTGACGAATTTCAGCCTCTTGGCCAGTCATGTGCTGGCGCCGCCGGCCATCCGGGCCTTGTTGGCCTCGCCCTTCAACCGGGTTCAGGGTTATCTGGCGCCTGGGCATGTCTGCACGGTCATGGGCTGGCGGGAATACGAGCCCCTTGCCGAGGAATTCCGGGTGCCCATCGTGGTCACCGGCTTTGAACCCATCGATATCCTCGCCGGCCTGCTCAGGGTTCTCCGTCAGCTTGAGGCAGGTAGCCATGTCGTGGAAAACCAGTACGGACGCTCGGTGAGCCGGGAAGGCAACCGGGCGGCGCAACGGGTTGTGGACGAGGTGTTCGCGGTGAGCGATCGGCCCTGGCGGGGGATCGGGGTTTTGCCTGCCAGCGGTTTGGTGATCAGGGACGAACTGGCTGCCTATGACGCCGAGCGGAAGTTTGCCGTGGAGAGCATCAGTGTGCGGGAATCGGCGCTGTGTAAGAGCGGCAGTGTTTTGCAGGGGTTGATCAAACCCGATAGCTGTCCGGCCTTCGGGCGGGAATGTACCCCGGAGCATCCCTTGGGGGCGACCATGGTTTCGGGCGAGGGTGCTTGCGCCGCCTACTATAAATATCATCGTAACTGTCCGGCAGCACCACATCAGCTTTGTCATCGGCCTGCGCATGTGCAATAACACCCTTCGCAGGCCTCTTTCGCGCATCTGCGGCACTGCAGAGCAGTTACGGTTTGGATGTTTCAGTCTGTTTTGCGGCGTTAGCTGGATAGCTCCATCTCATTGAAGCAATCATGGAACGTACTATGACTCATGTGAATCCGGAAGATTTCAGTTGCCCTCTGCCCATCATGGAGTATGAAACGATCCAATTGGCACACGGCAGCGGTGGGCGTCTCTCCGCCGAGCTTGTCAGTCGTTTTTTTCTGCCGCGCTTCGGCAATGAAACCCTGGACCGTTTAGAGGATCAGGCGGTCGTTGATTTTCCTCAAGGCCGTTTGGCCCTGACCACCGACTCCTTTGTGGTTGATCCTCTGTTTTTTCCAGGCGGCGATATCGGTGATTTGGCGATCAACGGGACAGTGAACGATGTCTGCATGAGCGGGGCAACGCCGCTCTATCTGGCTGTAGCCTTTATCATCGAAGAGGGGTTGCCCATGACCACCCTGCATCGCGTTCTCCTCTCCATGGAAAGGGCGGCGAAAACCGCCGGGGTGCAGATTGTGACCGGGGACACCAAGGTGGTCAACCGGGGCTGTTGCGACAAGCTTTTCATTACCACCACCGGAGTGGGCCGGGTGCCTGACAAGCTGAATGTCTCCGCCGCCAATCTTAAGATCGGGGACAGGGTTATCCTTTCCGGCACCATTGCTGATCATGGCATGGCTATTTTGACCAGCCGCGAGGGGCTTTCCTTTGAATCCCGGGTGAAAAGTGACACTGCCTCCTTGAACGGTTTGGTGGAGCAGATGCTGCATGTCTCCTCGGCCATTCATGCCATGCGCGATCCCACTCGGGGTGGGCTCGCCACCACGCTCAACGAGTTTGCCGCCGCCTCCCGGGTCGGCATCATGTTGGAAGAGACTGCCATCCCGGTGAGGCCCGAGGTGCGGGGCGCTTGCGAGGTGTTGGGCATCGAGCCGATGTATGTCGCCAATGAGGGTAAGCTGGTGGCTGTCGTCCCACAGGAGGTTGCCGACCGGATGGTGGCCGTGATGCGAAGCCATCACTTGGGGCGGGAGGCAAGGGTTATCGGCGAGGTTGTTGCGGATAACCCGGGGCTGGTGGCCATGCGTACCGTCCTTGGAGCGCACCGGATTATCGATATGCCGGTGGGCGAACAGCTCCCCAGGATTTGTTGATTTGCTGAAAATGAAAGCAACACTTTGGAAAATAAAGGATTTTGGCAGGTGAAGAAATAAAAATACATCATATGATATGTTGACTTTTTTGAAAGTAACCAGTTATAAACTTTCAGGAAACAGGATTTCTGTTATCAATTTTTGAAAGGGAGGTGGGTTGGTGCAGAAGCGAATCGTAACAATGTTGACAGCAATGTCGCTGATGCTTCCTGCAGTCGCTTTGGCGGCCAGCGGAGACGCGCTCTTTTTACAGAGCTGTGGCGCATGTCACAAAAAGGGAGGCAAGGCGGCTATTGTGAACCCCGCCGACAAGGCCGGCACGGTGTGGGAGAAATATTTTGCCCGGGGGCGTCACCCTGGTGACATGGGCATGAGTGATGCAGACCTGCAATCGGTGATCAAGTATTTGGTGGCACATGCAGCCGACAGTGATCAACCGGCAGCCGCAGTTATTCCCAAATAATTCACTGGCGAAAAAAGATATCACTGGGAGGAGGAGAAAAGTGAAAAAAATATTATTGACCGCGGGTGCATTGCTGGCCTGGACAAGCTGCGCCGTCGCAGGAGCAGGTGGCCAGAGTGTTGTATCCATTCCTGCAGAAGATTATAAGGCGATTCTTGAACGTCTGGACACCCTGCAGAAGCGGGTTGATCAGATGGAAAAAGCCGAAAGCCCTTCCGCTAAGGCTACTTCCGCCGCCATGCCGAGCAAGCTGGCTAAGGACGTGGAAACGATCTACGATACCTTGGATAAGGTTGAAACCAAAACCTTGAAAGACCGCATCAGTCTTGGCGCCGAACTGCGGACCAGGGCGGATTTTTTCAAGGTGAAAAATAATGCAAACTTGTCCCCCGGTTCTCTGGTCGAAGAGCATAACGACAATCACTGGAGCAACCGCTTCCGGTTGAACCTGGATTCCGAGATTCAGAAGAATCTTCTGTTTACCGGGCGTGTCACCGCCTACAAGAATTTCAACAATAACGCCTCGAATATTTATGCCAACGACTCCAACGCGGCCCATATCCCCGGGGACACCGGCCTGAAGCTGGACCGCGCCTATGTGGACTGGATTCCCGAGGGCATGCCCATCCCGTTGGCCCTTACCTTCGGCCGTCATCCCTCCTCCGAGGGTCCCCCTTCCGAGCTGAAGGAAAACCGGCTCCGTCAGTCCACCTATCCCTCCCTTCTGTTTGACGGCGAATCGGACGGCGTGGTGGCCACAGTCGGTCTTGAGCGGTATCTGGGTTGGAAGAATTCCGGCATCCGTTTTGCCTGGGGTAAGACCTATCAGGATACCAACACTTCCGTCGCCTATATGGATACATATGGCGGAGCAGTGGATGACAGCAACGTATTCGCCGCGTTCTTCGAAACCGAAATTCCAGGGGTGCGGGACAGCCTTCTGGTGTTAAGCGCCCTGCGCGCCAATGACTTGACTGCGAATAATTACTATCTTGGTAATTCCGCCGCAACCAGTGCCAACAACATCGGCAATATGGATCTCTACGGTATCCATGTCCAGGCCAATAACGTTGCAGATTCCGGGTTCGATATCTTTCTCTCCACCGGACTGAATAAGACTCATCCCAGCGGAACAATCGGTTATGATACAAATGGTTCCATCGCGACACTTGAAGGAACCGCTGGTCTCATGAACAATGACGGAACCACAAGCCATACCGGTTGGGCGGTGCATACGGGGCTGCGTTACAATATTCCGTATAAACCGTGGAATAACCCCAAGGTCGGGTTTGAGTACAACCATGGCAGCGACTACTGGTTTAACTTCACTTGGGGTAGCGCCGAGTTGTACAATAAGCTGGCCACCCGTGGCGACGCTTATGACTTCTACTACATCCAGCCCTTCAACGACAATCTCTTTGGGCGGTTAGGCTACACCCATATTGACTATAATTACAGCAATAGCGGGTTGCATATCGGTGATTTCGGCGAGTCCACCGCCGAGCTTGATAACCTCTACTTCCTGCTCGACGTCCGTTTCTAAGCCGAGAGCAAGATTATTCAGGTATTTGAGGGTGGCCGAGTCGGTCACCCTTTTTTTTGTTTTTTTTAGATGGATTGAATACAGTTGTTGAACAATCGTCAACTCCTTGCATCACGAATCGCATGAAATCAAGATTGACCTTTGTCCCTCGTTGGTTTCGTGCGTTTTGTGCCAATTATTCCGGCAGGTATCCTCTTATGCGTTGTGTTCAGTGGATAATTCTCTCTTTTCTCGTTGTGGCTCAGGCTTTTCTCCCGGGTTGCGCCGTAAATCCCGTTACCGGCAAGTCGGAGCTCTCTTTCTACAGCTTGAATGAACAGGAAGAAGTCACCCTTGGCAAAAAGGCCTTTCCCGAGGCAGTGCAACGGATGCAGGGGGAATATGTTGACCAACACCTTAAGGAGTATGTTGCGGCGGTGGGGATGCGTCTGGCCAAAGTCGGTCATCGTCCCAATCTGCCTTATGCCTTCAAGATCGTTAACGACTCCAGCCCCAACGCCTTTGCCATGCCCGGCGGTAATATCGCCATTACCCGCGGTTTGCTGGTATCCTTGGAAAACGAGGCCCAGCTTGCCGCAGTTTTGGGGCATGAGCTTGGCCATGTCACGGCTCGGCATTCGGTGCAGAATTTGCAACGCGGAATTTTGCTGAATCTTGGTTTGCAGATTTTGTCCTATCAGAGCAGCGGGACCTCTTACAGCGGCGTGGCGCAGCAAGCAGGGCAGGTGGCCGGTTCTATCCTGGACAGCTCATACAGTCGGGAGCAGGAGCGTGAGGCGGATCGGCTGGGGATCGACTATATGGTGAAAGCCCAGTACAGCCCCAAGGGGGCGGTTGAGCTGCAGGAATTTCTAGCCCAAAAAAGTGGTGAAGGTGACTCCCAATGGATTCAGGGATTGTTTCGGACCCATCCCTTTTCCAGGGAACGGATGCGGGATAACCAGTACTATATTGACACTAAATACAGTTGGGCGATAAACAATGCGGCGTATGCTTCCGGCGCCGGGGATTTCAAGCGGGCGATGGAACCGTTAATGAAAAACAGGGAGGCATACGGCGATTACGATAAGGCGCGGGAAAAAGAACGGGCCAAGGATATGGCCGGGGCCATCGACTTGTATGAGCAGGCGGTTCGCAAAGCTCCTGGGCAGGCTTTGCTGCACAGTGCGTTGGGAATGGCTTATTTGAAAAACAACAGCCATGGTGAAGCAAAAAAAAGTTTGGCCAAGGCTGTGCAGCTGGATGCGGATTATTGTGAAAGCCATTTTGGCCTCGGCTTTCTGTATCTGAAAGAGGATAATCCCGCTTTGGCCAAGGAGCATCTGCAAAAAAGCATGAAGTTGATGCCTACTCTGGGCGGTGCCTTTTTCCTTGCCGAAAGCTATGAGAAAACAGCTGAGCTTGCAAAGGCCAGGGGGTTGTACAGCCAGGTGGCAGCGGCAGATCCGGGCGGTAACCTGGGCCGGTCGGCTGCTGCCAGATACAGAGCCCTTGGTGGAGCGGTCAGTCGCTAGGGCATCTCGGGTTAACCGCGAACGGTAATCGTTTTAAGCTGCCGATCTGTCGGACTGAGGAGGATTTCCTCGGAGGGGAGACTGGTTCAGAAACGGGGCGAACAGGTAGCGGAGTTCTTCGAGGGATTGCTTGATTACATACGGCAGGGCCTTGGCGTACATGTCAAGCAGGACAATGGCATTGACGGACGAGTCGGTTTTTGATGCGCTCCGTACTCTTTTTGCCATGGCCAGATTGACCTCCTCCATGGTGCGGTACAGATTCGTTAATTTTTCCAGGTTGAAGTCCGCTTCTCCTCCCTCGTTTTTTACAAAATATTGGGACAGCATATAGGTTGCCGTGGCGCGAAAGATGGTTTCTTCCTCGCTGGCCAGCGGCAAATGAAACCGGGCCATGGGTTTGAAAAAGGCGGTGTGCGGGCAGCTGCTCCCCGCGATGACCAGTCCCATCAGGGAGCATAGTGCCCTTTGCGCCGTGGTTTTTTGCAGGGTTATCCGTTCGGCGGTTGTAACCTGAAGATCCACCATATCTATGGACATAAGTCTTTCCCCTCGCTGGACAATGGGGGCAAGGTTGGCTGCGGCCGGGCAGTGGGAAGATGATGTCTCCGTCAACGGGCAACTGCTGCATTGGACGAAGGTGAGCGCCGTCCAGTCCGGCAATGGCTCTGCGGCGGTGTCGGGCAAGGTCTCGAGGGTTTGGGGGTCAAGGCGGATGCTGAACAGCTCTTCACTGGTGTCCAGCAGGCGAAATCGGTATTCGATGACAAGTGGCTGCATGTTTGCGCGATTTTCTCCCGGTGTCGTTGTTCAACTCAGGCGATGCCGTTCCCCTTGGAAAGACGAAGAGTTTATATCATGGTAGGGGAAATAATTTTGAAAAGCAACCACTGGTTCAATTGCGAAAGGCAATGATTGCCGCAGTCGTTGCCTTGTCGCTTTGCATTTAAATCGAAGACGGGTCACGGCACGATAACCCGCGTTCCGAAAACGCTTAGGCGTGCAGGAGTTTTGACTTTCTCGCCTTCATTTTGTACATTGAAAGCAAGCAGGTTGTGAATTGTTTCTAGAAAGCGGGGCATTCCCCGAGGAATCCTTGCACTGTCAGGAAACTGTATGACGCAGAGTCAATTGCTGTCCACCATTTTGGTGGTGCCGGGGATAATTTTTCTGATTTCCGCCGTGCGCCTCTGTGTGAAGACTCGGCGGCAGGTTCCTCTTTCCCTTGCGGGAAAATGGCAGGCCTTGACCAGCCTGATCCTCTTTTTTATTGTCGGCTACCTGCTTTTTATCGTCGTTCAGGTCAGGAAGCTTGTTTTCCCTGTGGAAATCATCACCGGGTTGGTTTTTCTCGGTGGTTCTTTCTTTGTTTTCCTTGTCATCGGCTTGTCCAGACTCACCATTGCCAAGGTCCGTGAAACGGACAGGGCAATCGTCCGGGCAAATACAGCCCTTGTGCAGAAGAACACGGAACTTGAAAAGGAGATTGTCGCCCGGCTTGAGGCGGAAGGGAGGGCCAGGGCAAGACTCCAGCATTTGACCACCCTGCACGGCATTGATATGGTGATTACCGCGAGCCTTGACCTGCGGTTGACCATGAAACTTTTCCTGGAACAGACCGTGTCGCAGCTGGGCATGGATGCCGGCGCCATTCTTTTGCTTAACACCCACACCCAGACCCTGGATTATGGGGCGGATTGGGGTTTTGAGGGGATGGGCATCCGGAAAACCAGGGTGCGGCTTGGTGAGGGCGGTGCCGGCCTTGCCGCTTATGAACGCCGGGTTTTTCATGTTGCCGATCTTAACGAGCACCCTAACCCTTTTTCTCGACATGAGCTGCTTCGGAATGAGAAATTCATAACCTACTATGCCATTCCCCTGATTGCCAAAGGGCAGGTAAAGGGGGTTTTTGAGATTTATTGCCGGCAGCGGTTTGTGGCCGAACCGGAATGGTTCGATTTTTTTGAGGCCCTGGCCATCCAGGCGGCAATTGCCATTGATAATGCGACGCTTTTCCGTAAACTCCAGGAGTCAAACATTGAATTGACCTTGGCCTACGACACCACCATCGAGGGTTGGGCAAAGGCCTTGGAATTGCGTGATTCGGAAACAGAGGGCCATACCCAGCGGGTGACCGAGATCACCATGAAGGTGGCCTGCGCCCTGGGTATTCGTGAGGATGAGCTTGATCATGTTCGTCGCGGCGCCTTGCTCCACGATATCGGCAAGATGGCGGTGCCTGATACCGTTTTGATGAATACCGGTCCGCTTAGCGAAGAAGAGCAGCAGATCATGCAGCAGCATCCTGGCTTTGCCTTTGACCTGTTGTCTCCCATTCATTATCTGCGCCCGGCCCTTGATATTCCCTATTGCCATCATGAGTGGTGGGATGGCAACGGCTATCCGCGCGGCTTGAAAGGCGAGCAGATTCCTCTGGCTGCCAGGATCTTTTCCATTGCCGATGCCTGGGATGCCTTGATCTCGGCCCGTCGGTACCGGGAGGCCTGGCCCCAGGAAAAGGTTGCCGAGCACATCCGTTCCCTGGCCGGAACCCAATTTGATCCGAATCTGGTGGATATCTTTCTGGCCACGGTGTGAGTTTTTTTGTCGGAATTCCTCCCTTCGCTTTTCCCCGCGAGTGTTTCCTTCTTTGCTTCTTTCTTGCTGAGTTATCGTCTTTCTTCTCATTGTATGGCCGACATAATTGACAAGCGTCAACGGACTGTGATGTAATCAATCCAAAGGGGTGTTTATGGGAAAGCTAAGATTCAGGTGGGGAAAGCTCTTGAGCATCCTTGTGATTGTCCTGGCGGTTGTCTGGCTGGGCCTGATGGCGTATGGGCGGAGCAAGCCTCTGCCCAACGGCCTTTCGTTGGAAGGTCCGCCGCGAGTTGCGCCGAAGGTCGAGTTTCTGGTCGATTGCACCTATCAGCAGGCCGGACGGCCGGTATGCGAGCAAACCATTTTTAAGCGGATGTGTGGAATTATTGATGGGGCAGAGCGTTTTGTCCTGCTTGACCTTTTTCTGTTCAACAATATTCATGACCAAGGGGAAAAATTCCCAACCTTGTCCGACGAGATGGCTCGCAGGCTCGTTGAAAAAAAACTGCGTTCACCCCAAGTGGATATCGTGCTCATCACCGATGCAATCAACCGGACTTACGGGGCGGATGAGCCGGAGCATTTCCGAAGGCTGCGGGCAAGCGGGGTGCGGATCATTTATACGGATACCAGCAAGCTGCGTGATTCCAACTTCATCTATTCGTCCTGGTGGCGACTTTTTTGTCAATGGTTCGGCACGAAAGGGGCAGGCTGGCTGCCCTCGCCTTTTGCCCCGGATGGTCCTGCCATGACAATCCGTGGATATCTGAGTCTTTTTAATTTCAAGGCCAACCATCGTAAGGTGGTGGTCAATGAAAAAGAGGCGCTCATCACTTCCGCCAACCCCCATGATGCAAGCGCCTATCATTCCAACATCGCCATTGTCGCCCAGGGCGCGGTGGTGCGGGATGTTGTCGATGCGGAAGCTGCGGTGGCAAGCTTTTCCGGGGAGGATCTCCCCAAGTGGGTGATACCGGTTCGTCCCGAATCAGGGAAGGTGTCTCTGCGCCTGCTCACCGAAGGGAAGATCAAATCGCGGTTGTTGCAGAGTCTCGCCTTGTGCGGGAGTGGTTGTTCGGTGCGAATGGCTATGTTCTATCTTTCCGATCGCGAGGTTGTCTCAGGGCTTCTTGAGGCGGCGGCCAGAGGGGCCGAGGTGCGGCTTCTCCTTGATCCCAACAAGGATGCCTTTGGTCGCAGGAAAAACGGGATTCCCAACCGGCCGGTGGCCCATGAACTTGTCGAAAAATCCCAGGGCCGAATTCAGATCCGCTGGTATGGAACGCACGGTGAGCAGTTTCATACCAAATTGACCATGATTTCCCTGCCCGGCCAGACAGTGCTCATCGGCGGCTCGGCAAATCTAACCCGAAGGAATATTGACGACTTGAATCTGGAGGCTTGTTTTGAGGTGACTGCCCCGGCGGATTCGCAGGTGGTTCAGGCGGCAGCTGGATATTTCGAGCGAATCTGGCGGAATCAAGATGGTGTCTATTCCCTTGATTATCGGCAATTTTCCGAGAAATCGTCGGTTAAGTACGTCCTGTATCGTTTTCAGGAGTGGAGCGGGATGTCGACATTTTAACCGCACGGCGGGAATGGGAGATGTGCTACAATCAAAAAAAACAGTGGAATAAAGGTGCATTTACGGCAGAGCGGCGAGGGGGCTTGCCGATAGCGTTTTGGGAGGGATCATGAAAGAAAAAATTTTGGTAGTGGACAACCATCCGCTGATACTTCGGCTCATGGACAATTTCCTTAGCAAGAAAGGCTATGAGGTGAAAACCGCGCCTGACAGCCTGACCGCCCTTGACGTGCTGTCCGATTTTGTCCCGGATATCATGTTTGTGGACATGGTCATGCCAAATATCGGCGGAGATAAGCTGTGTCGCATCGTGCGTTCCATGCCGGAGCTGGAAAACGTCTGTATTATCATCCTTTCCGCCATTGCCGCCGAGGAAAAGATCGATTTCGCCTCCTTCGGCGCCAATGCCTGTATCGCCAAGGGGCCTTTTCGCGATATTGAACAGCATATCTCCCGGTTGCTTGCCGCCCGCAACAACAAGGAAGATTTCGTTTCTGCCGGGGTTGTAGGAATTGAAAGTGTCTATCAGCGGGAAATCACCAAGGAGTTGTTGATTTCCAGGAAACATTTCGAGGTTGTTCTTGGCAATATCAGCGAGGGGATAGTCGAGTGCAACTCCGAAGGGATAGTCGTGTATGTCAACGCCGCCGGGGCGGCGATCCTCGGGGCGCGGGAAGAAGAAATCCTTGCTGCGAATTTTTTTGATTTTTTCGCGGGAAGCACCCGGCAGGAAGTGAGAAGAATATTTGCCGGGCTTGGGGAGCGGGCTATTGCCCTTGGCGAGGAGACAGCCCTGCTGTTGAAGGGACGGCGGGTTGCCTTGGTCGTGCTGCCCATTGTCGATGCGGACCAGCGGACAGCCGTGGCGATTATTCAGGATATCACCGAGCGCAAAATAGCGGAAGAGAAGCTGGAGGGATATCGTGACCATTTGGAGCAAATGGTGGTGGCGCGCACCTCGGAGCTTACCCAGAAAAACGAGCAGCTCCACCAGGAAATCCGCGAACGCCGCTTTGCCGAACAACGGACGGGGAAGGCTCAGCGGGAGTGGGAGCGGACCTTTGATGCGGTTGATGACATCGTTACCTTGCAGGATGATTCCCGGCGCCTGACCCGGGTAAACAAGGCGACCTGCCGTATTTTTCAAAAAACAGCGGAAGAGCTTGTCGGACGGTTTTGTTACGAAGTGTTCCGGGGGAGTTCCGTGCCCTGTTCCGGTTGCGTAGCGCATTTTTCTTCCCATGATCCCAAGTCGTACAGTCAGGAGTTTTTTCATCCCGAGCTGCAAAAGACCTTTCGTGTGACTGCAACGCCGGTCATGGATGACCAGGACCGGGGGAAGATATGCGGCATCGCCCATTTCGCCAAGGACATCAGTGAGCAGAAGAGGCTGGAGTGCCAGCTCCTCCAAGCCCAGAAGATGGAGGCCATCGGGACCCTGGCCGGCGGCATTGCCCATGATTTCAACAATATCCTTGCCGCGGTCCTGGGGTACACGGAGCTGGTTATGATGGATATGCAGCCGGACATGCCCGCCTATACCAAGTTGACTCAAGTTGCCAAGGCAGGCAAGCGGGCCAGGGATCTGGTGGCGCAGATTCTTACCTTCAGCAGGCAAAGCGAGGCAAGGCGGCAACCACTTGAACTGCGGAGCATCGTCAAGGAGGCCATGAAACTGCTCAGGGCTTCCCTGCCCAGCACCATGGAAATGAAGCAGGAAATAAGTGACAAGCCCTGCTGGGCCTTGGCTGATCCGGTGCAGATCCATCAGATGTTGATGAATCTCTGTGTCAACGCCTCCCATGCCATGCGCGGCCAGGAGGGAGTTCTCCTGATCACCCTTGGCCCCGAAGAAATTGACGGGGCTCGTGCCGCCTTGAATCCGGATCTTCGCCCCGGAGCCTATATCCATCTTGGGGTACGGGATAACGGGCAGGGGATGGAACCGAATGTGGCGGCGCGGATCTTTGATCCTTTTTTCACTACAAAACAACCCGGTGAAGGAACCGGGATGGGGCTTGCCGTGGTGCATGGAATTATGAAAAACCATCAGGGCGCCATTGAAGTTACCAGTGTGCCAGGCCAGGGAACGGTTTTCGATCTCTACTTCCCCCGCATCACGGAGGTGGAGGAAATTTGCGGCGCATCGGTCGATTTGCCTGTCTCCCGTGGCACTGAACGCATCCTGTTCGTGGATGATGAACCTTCCCTGGTCGAATTGGGCAAGCAGGCGCTCGGGGCCTTGGGATACCGGATTCAGGCCTTCGGTGACAGTCGGGAGGCCTGGGCGCAGTTTATCGCTGATCCGGAGGCTTTTGACCTGATTATCACCGATCTGACCATGCCGGGCATGACCGGCGCCCAGCTTGCCGAAAAGATTCTGGCCTTGCGGCCCGGCATTCCGGTTATCTTGACCACGGGCTACAGCGATATCATTACCGAGGATGAGGCCAGGGAGATGGGGGTGCAAGAGTATCTGCTCAAGCCGTTCAGCACTGCAAGACTGGCGAAGATGGTGCGCCGGGTGCTTGATGGCGATGGGCAGGCTGAAGAATAGAGGAATCTTCTCCTGACGGATGCGGAAGAGCATATTGAATATTCTGGCCTTTCTCGGAGGGGGGGTGTTGCTCTCCCTTGTCGCTCTGTTGGAGGACGGCCGCTCCGTTTTCGATTATTCGCTGCCAACCAGCCTGTTGCTGCTGCTTGGCGGTCTTGGCGGGATATCGGTACGGATCTGGCTTTTGCAACGGTGGCGGAGCAGGGAACGGGAGGCCGATCTTGCCTTGGTTGTGCGGACCGTGCGTCGGATACATCTGCTGCAGGCCGAGAGAAAAAACCGGGACGAACTGCTCAACGGGATCTGTCGTATCCTGGTGGATGACGGGTATTGTTTCAGTGCCTGGCTTGCCTTGGTAAACCGACAGGGGGCGCTGCTTTGCTGCTCCGAAGTCTTCCAGGGGGAAGAGTTTCCCCGAAGGGGGCAGGGCATGGAAAGCGGGGTCTTCCCTGTTTGCGCGAAAAAGGCATTATCCCGAGAGGGGCTGGTGGTGAGCGACCAGACAACAAGTTGTGCGGGTTGCCCCCATGCCGCGGACGGTGCGGACAGGGTTTGTTTTACGGTCAGAGTGAGTCATCAGGGCCAGATCTATGGGTTGTTGGGGGTTTCTGTCTCGGCATCCCGCGAGCACGAGCTTGGAGAGCGGATGCTGCTTGGGGAAATAGCTCAAGATGTGGGGCAGGCCCTCTATCTTGCGGAGCTTGAGGCGCAGCGGGTCATTACCGAAAACAGGTTTCGGGAGTTGGTGGAAAATTCCCAAGCCGGGATTCTCCTGATTCAGGACAATGCGGTCATCTATCGCAATCCTGAACAGAAAAGACTTTTTGGGCCTCTTCCCGCCCATTACCGACCGGACGCCTTTGCCGGGGTGCATCCCGATGATCTGGAAAAGGTAGAGTCCGCCTATGGCCGGGTCAGCAGGGGTGAGGTGGCTTCGGTTGATCTTGATTTTCGTTTTTATCCCCAGCAGAAGGATGACGGGGGCAAGGGCATGAAATGGGTGTTCTGCCGGGCCAGCCGGATTGATTATCAGGGGAGGGATACGGTCCTGGTCAGCATGGTCGATATCACCCGAAACAAGGAGCTGGAACATCTTGTCCGGGTTCAGGACAAGATGTCTTCCCTTGGCCGGGTAGCCGCGGGCATTGCCCATGAGATTCGAAACCCCCTCTCCGGCATCAACATCTATCTTGATACTCTGGGCAAGATCCATGAGCGAAAAGAGAATCTGGAGACGGTGGGCGAGATTATTTCCCAGGCCCAGGCAGCCTCCCGGAAAATAGAATCAGTGATCAGGCGGGTCATGGATTTTTCCAAGCCGAGCCAGCCGCGGTTGGTGATGGTTGATGTCAATCAACCGGTGGAAAACGCTCTCTTGCTGTGCGCCGCCGCTTTGCGGAGAGATGCGGTGGGGCTGGAGAAAGATCTGGCCTGCGATTTGCCCCGCTGTAGTCTTGATACCAGCCTGATTGAGCAGGTCATCATCAATCTCCTGACCAATGCGGCAGAGGCCCTAAGCCACTCCGAGGTGAAAAGGATCTCGGTGCGAACCGCTCTTGAGAAGGAGGCGGTGGTTATCCGGGTGGGCGACTCAGGACCGGGAATCCCGGAAGGTTTGCGGAACAAGATTTTTGAACCGTTCTACACCACTAAGAGTGACGGGACCGGCATCGGTCTGAGTCTGTGCCGGCGGATTATCGGCGATCATCACGGTACGCTGACCGTGGAGGAAAGCGTCTGGGGCGGTGCTGAATTTGTTATTACCTTGACGGTTAACTCGGAGCAGGAAGGATATATTCCCGGAGGAGGGTGTCATGGAGCTGTTTGAGCGATTGCAGGGGATGAAAGTGCTGCTTGTCGAGGATGATCAGTGGATCCGGGATTCTTTGCGACGTTTTTTTGCCAATGAAAATTGCGCGCTCATGGCGGTTGAGACAGGGGAAGACGGACTGGAGATCATCAAGAGCAAAGAATGCGAGATCGTCATCACCGACTACCGTTTGCCCGGCATGGACGGCCTTGAGTTTTTAAAAAAGGCGCAGGGCATCAACAATCGGTTCAGTAAAATCCTGCTCACGGCCTACATGACCGAACCTGTCATTTCCGAGGCCTTCCGGCTCGGGGTGCATGAATTCATTGAAAAACCTTTTTCCATGGAGGATCTGGAAGAAGCCCTTGTCCGGGTCCTTGAGAAAAAATAATTGTCTGCGAGGATCGGCCCGGTCAAACCTCTTTAAGCCGTGCTTGTGAGATAATCATGCCGGTTAACCGGCATGGACGGAGACTAAAGTCCAGGGGGGACTTATCCCAGGAGGTGTGGAATGATGGATCTTATCCCAAGGAAACCGTTTTCAGAGATCAGCAGCCTGCGCAACGAAATGGACCGACTGTGGAACCGGTTCCTGGATGATTGGCCGATGCCCACCATGTTCAGCAAGGGGTGGGCGCCGATGGCCGACATCTCGGAAACCAAGGACAAGTTGATCGTCAAGGCCGAGCTGCCCGGCCTTGATCCGCAAGACATCAAGCTGAGCCTTTCCGGCAACCTGTTAACCATCGAGGGCGAGAAGAAAAAAGAAAAAGAGGAAAAAGACGAGCACCACTATTATCTGGAGCGCTACAGCGGGACCTTTCAACGGTCATTTCGTCTGCCTGTGGAGGTGCTGGAGGATAAAATTGAGGCCAAATTCGATAAGGGCGTGCTCACCATCACCATGCCCAAGACCGCCAAGAGCAAAAAAAAGGAAATCAAGATCAACAACGCTTAGACATCAGTTCCCCTGGGCTTTATTTGTCTTTGTCTGGTCTATGCCCCGTCTTGAATGCGACGAATTATTTTGAAAAGAAACCTGGTTTCGTGATTTCTTCCGGTTGGGCACCGGTCTGTTTAAGTCCCGATGCGTTCTTGATGTTTGCGCCTTTAAGGTTGGCGTTGCTCACGTCCGCCTTGTAGAAATCAGCCCCTTCCAGATTGGCATTTTCCAGATTGGCTCCGGTAAGGTTCGCGCCTTTGAGGTTGGCTCCTTCCAGATTGGCATTACGCAGGTTAGCCCCGGCGAGATTGCTGCGTTCCAAGGTGGCGCCTTGGAGTTTTTTCCCGGAGAGATCCAGGCCGGAAAGATCGCATTCCACGCAGCGATTGAGTTGCAGGAGCTTTTCCAGGTCGGTAAGCTTGGGGGGGGCAGGCGCATGCGCTTCTTGCGGTGTTTTGGTCGGGGCCGGAGAGCTTGGCGGGACCGGGTGCGCGATGGTCGGCACGGCGATGTTTGTCGTAGTCGCTGGTGTCCTCTCGGCAGTTACTGCTTCGGTTGGAGGCGTTATGGCAGTCCGGGCTTCCGCCGGGGCGCTGGGGATGGGAGAAGCGACAGAGGGTTCTTCCGTGACCGGGCTGGGGGGGAGCGGCGGGGTGAGTTCAGCGGTTTCCTTCTTCTGCTCGGGAGCTCCCGTCGTCGGTGTTGTCTGCATCGCCTGGAAAGAGGGAGCCCGTAAATTTTCCATCTGCGCCCGTTCTTTTTCCTGAAAATATGTTCCCTTGCTGTCGGCGGGTGTTGTTTTATCCCGGTACTGGGCGAGGAACGCATCTATATCCTCCTTGGTGCCCTTCTGGCGTTCTTTCTCCAAGATTGTTCCGATCAGGTACGCCCCTTCAAAATCGGTTTGTGAGAGGATTGCCCCGGTGAGGTCGGCTTTGTAGAGATCGGCTCCGGCGAGGTTGGCTCCCGTGAGGTTGGCCCGGCTGAGGTTTGCCGCGGCCAGATCCGCCGTCTTGAGGCTTGCACCTTTAAGATTGGCTTCGCTCAGGTTGGCTCCGGCCAGATTCGCTCGATTCAGGTTAAGGCCGGCCAGATCGGCTCCGGCCAGGTTGCAGCCGGGGCAGGCGTTCTTCGCTATCAGGCGCTCCACCTCGGGGGTGGCTCCCGATGACATGGCCTCGGGAACTGCCGGTTTTTTTGCAACCGCGGCAGGAGCGGGTTGCATCGGTGAGGGCTCCACGGGTTCCGGCGCCTGGGTCACCGGCGCTGGCTCGGGCAAGGAGGTTGGCGACGGGCCGACTGATTCTGTCGGCGGAGTTTGTCCAGGGGCTGGAGCGGGTAAGGCTTCAGGCTTGGGTACGGGCGCTGTTGCCGGTGGCAACGGGATGACGACAGGGGCAGGTGCCGGGGAGGGGGTTCGCGCTTGTTCTATTTTGGCAGGCGGGGGGGCGGGTGTGGCCGGTTCCGGTAAGACCTTTTTCAGCTCTTTCAAGGCGTTTTCCGGGGCGGTGTAAGTGGTTCCCTCCAGGATTGCCAGGTCATGGTTGCTGTTGGCAAGGAAGGCGTTTTTGAGATTGGCCCCCTTGAGAAAGGCG
>DUZW01000002.1 GCA_013349295.1 Deltaproteobacteria bacterium | reverse complement strand
TTTCGGCTGCATCGAAAATCACCAGAAATTGGAGGGTAACACTGCAATATCCTGCAATTCATAGTGATATAAATCATCTGTTTTATCAATAAAAATCAAACTGTTATGTGTTTTTCAGGGCCGACTAGCTATGGCAAGCATCTCCGTGTGGATCATGGCCGGAACGAATTCGCCAGGGGCAAAACCCATATCAACGGTATAGAGGGCTTCTGGGGCTTTGCAAAGTCACGTCTCACACGATTCCGAGGGGTGAGCCAAGCCACCTTTTTCTTGCACCTCAAAGAGTGTGAGTTTAGATTCAATTACCGTGACCAGAATATGTATCGGGTGATCCTAAAAATCATCCGGAAAAATCCTCTGTTCTAGTCATGACCCTTGTTTGTTATTATAATATTTACTCGGCTATGCGGTGCTATTTGGCGCCGGTAGGCAGAGTTCGAAAAAGGCGGAAACCGATATCCTGCCCTGCTGATTTTTTCCCGTAGCGGTATGCTTCTGGTATCCGAAGAGGAGACTCCAGAAAAGAACCGCCACGAATTACTCGTATCTCACAATTGCCTTTCCAGCAGTCATCTACCCACTCCCAGACATTTCCTGTCATATCATATAATCCATAACCATTGGGGCGCTTCTGGCCGACAGAGTGTAGCCCTTCGCCACCCCACCAAGCAACATCTTCGATATCGTTACCCCCGCAATAAGCGGTTTGCTTCCCGCCGTAGCAAGCATGTTCCCATTCAGATTCAGTGGGTAATCGATAATTTTGCCCAGTAATGTTATTTAATTGAGAGATATATTGTTGGACTTGCTCCCAGTCCACGCGTGTAACTGGCCTGTCATTCTTCGGGATTGTCCAGGAGTCATGCGCGTCATGCGCATGGTTGTCCATTACCATATCCCATTCTGCCTGAGTAACCTCATATTTGCCTATAGCGTACTTCTTCCCCGGTATCACGACCATTTCAGGGCAAGTCGGACAGTCCCGAAAGCTCTCACTTTCAGCTTGTGGGCCAGGCTGGTTCAATTTTGGCATGGATTTTCTACTTGGGGGAAAGTGCCCATTGTTTCGCTCTCCTGGAGCAATGGGAACGTTAGCTTTCGGCTCAAAAATTCTGATCTTCAGGTTACGCTTAGCAACATGCCTTAGACGCTCATGTGGCCCGTAATATCTCCAATCAAAATACAGATAACCATTTTCGGAATGGAGGGAGGATGTGTCCATAGCGCCTGCGTAGCCGCTTAAATCTTCAGGTTTTTGGAAACTGATACGATAAAGGAAATCCCCCGATGTGGTATATTTTGTCAGCACTAGTTTGCCAGGTTGTTCACGGAGAGCAAGGAACCAAACGCCCTCCTCTCCGCAAATTCTGGATGCAGCAAATTCTCCGTATGGAACTTGTTTCAGCCCTGTTGGATCGAGGACAAAGCGATGCCCCAACGACGTATCTCCCAGGTTCGCCCATTTGAATAACTTGCTACAGCCGGGACCGGATTTTTCATCAATCGCTAAACGAGCGAACTCATCGTTATCCATCGGCCATTCTACCGCGTAGTCAGTTGTTTTCAGGATTTCTAAAGCAACTTCTTGCGGAGGAGATAATCTTTCGTAAGAATGTGGCGGTGATTGTTTGCCTGCTGGAGATTGACCATTGTTTCGTTCATCTGGAGCAATGGGAGCGTTAATTTTTGGCTCAAGGAGCCTAGCGGCTAGAAGACGTCGGACATAGTTCGTCCTCCCGAACTTGTTATATCTCCAGGCAAAATACAGCGACCCTTTTTCTGAACGGAAGGAGGTCGGTACCACCCCGCTAAAGGAGTGGGGCACAGATTCAGGTTCCTGAAAGCTGATGCGATAAAGCAAATCTCCGGAGGTAGTATACTTTGTAAGCACTATTTTTTCGCGTTGTTCTTTATTAGACATGAACCAAATGGAATCCCCTTCACAAAGGCGGGTTGCCTGAAATTTATTATAGGGGACTTGTTTTTGCCCTGTTAAGTCATTAGCAAAAAATTCACCCAACCCCTGATCTTTCCACTCTTTTGGCTCCTTGATGGAACTGTTACACGAAGTGTCTTTATTAGATATAAAATACGACATTTCGTCATCACTCAGTACTCTTGCGGGAGTGTAATCCTTTGTTTCTAGGATTTCTAAGGCAACTTCCTGCGGAGGAGGTAATTTTTCGTAAGACTGTGGCTGTCGGGGCGCCTGAAGTTTTTTAGCTTTGTTCCATATCTCATAACTTCTTGGTATCTTCGACTGAAAATATCTTTGCGATGACCTCTCCTTATCTTTAATTTTTGTTAAAACATTATCAACTGATAAATCTCTAAATGGTCTTCCTGTCTTACGTTCGATTATAGCTTCCTCTTGTCCTCCAGGTATTACTTTTGAAAATACTGGGTAGTCAGGAGAAAGATTGGCATCTAGCAAGATGGTCGGAAATTGTTCGACTGGTATCTCTACCCATTTTCCCCATCCCCCACTTTGATATTTGAGAAACATATAGGGAAATTTATCGTTATCTATAATTTTCTTTTTTGTATTGTCAATATGTGGTCGTCCAACAACGACTAGATATGGTACCCCCTCAACAATGTCAAGCATGACAGGATTAAAGTATTGTTCTCCTTGCCATGTGATTTTTTCTTTAGAATCCGGATGCTCGAAGTTCAGCCGAAACCTGTCTGGACTACTCTCAATATAGGGATGCGGAACTATAAATGGCGTTTTGAAGCCAGCTTCCAGTGTAGAATCGACCTTCCGTGTTACCTTGATGATTCTTCCATCATGTAATAGTGCATCTTCACTCCAATGTTCTGCGTCTATCTGCAGGCTGGATGCTGTTCCAGGCATGGCAAGAAGTATCAGCAAAACAGCACAGCGGAATATTCGCGTAAAACTCAATATGTTTTTCATGCGTTCCTCTGGCCTCCAGAAGTACGAATCACCCAACACCTACTAGCACACGCAAGGAGCATCTCATGTGCTTCGTCTACTTGTCAATACTGAAAACAGCAAATAAGTCTTCTTTTAATACCTTCTGCTTCGCCTACTTTGAGTCGTTGCCACACGACGCGACGACGAATATTCAATATCGTTTTTTTGCGATATGCATCGACGGTGTTGTTGCTCATTGGCCGGGCCGCAGACCGGGCAGAGGGAAACACGTACCTGCCTTTCCCGGTGAGTTGGTGCAGTTCTCGCAGGATCGCCACGGCCTGACTTGAAAGCGGGACAAGACGGAGAGCGCATGCCACCACGAAAGAACCTTGGTACCCTGCCAGCATTCTGAGTAAGGGGGCAATAGCCTTTGGGTCGGTAGGGGCGGCCATGTGCTTTGGCTGGACCGGAGGAAGAGCGCCACGCAGGGCGCTTACCGGGGCGCTGGTGGCGTGTCCGGTTGCCACGGCATATCGGCTATCTGACCGCAGACAATCTTGATCCTGTATGCCGTTTCCAGCGTTCGCGATTCAATGCGGCGCAGGACGGCCAGCATTTCCGGCGGGGTGATCTCGCCAATGGGTCGTGCGCCGATATAAGGGAAAACGTCTTTCTCAAGGCGGGCCATGATTGATGTGGCGTGAACCTCTGACCATTTCGGTAAGAACCGGGTGTGCCATTCACGGGCCACAGCCTCAAAGCTCCCTTCTCGTGACAGTGTGGCTTTCGCTACTTTGCGGACTGCGGCGGGGTCTATGCTGTTTGCAATCTGGCTATTGGCCTTGTCGCGTTCTACCCTAGCCTGCGAGAGTGTGACCGCAGGATATTCGCCAAAGGAAAATGAAGTTTCTTTCTTGGCAAATACTGCTCGTAACTTCCACCACTTTTTTCCGCTAGGCTCAATAACCATGAACAGGCCCGCACCATCCCGTAGCTTGTAGGCCTTGCCCCCTTGACGGCAAGCTCTGTAGCAGATTCTTGGCGGTTTTCGGCATGGGTAAACCTCGATATGGGTAAAGGATTTAATGGGTAAGACCTTTACCCATATCGAGGTTTACCCGTATTGCAACGGATTTCCCCGAACATCACCGGACGCAAAAAAGCCCACAACCTTTATGGGGTGTGGGCTAGATGGACTTAACCGGACGTTGCCGGATTACTTTCTGGCTCCCGGGGAGGGATTCGAACCCCCGACAGGGTGATTAACAGTCACCTGCTCTACCGACTGAGCTACCCAGGAACGAAAATGAACTGAACGCGGGCAATATAGCAACTGCATATCAGGGCGTCAACAATTTTAGAAGCCGTTGCGAAATATCTATGACTATGATCCTTTCGGTAAGGGTATTTATGCCGGGCACGGCATTTCAACACGATTAACACCGCTAGTCATGAACAACGAGTAAGCTGACATAACCATATCAAAAAACAATTCTCTTGACCAGGCACGGGGAGAGTGCTAATAAAGCAAGTTCCTATCAACGTCCGTCGGGGCGTAGCGCAGTCTGGTTAGCGCGCCTGCCTTGGGAGCAGGAGGCCGGAGGTTCGAATCCTCTCGCCCCGACCACCTTTTTTCTTCCTTTCCATGATTTCCCCCCACTTTTTGATCCCCTTTGGTGATGATATATCCACAAGTTTACCGTGCTTGCGTCAATAAGTTGTTTCAGCGAAGCGTATTATCATTTATATTTGTTGTCCTTGATTTAGAATCAAAAAAGAGATTTTCATCCGATAGTGACCTGACAGGCCGCTAACACGCCTGTTTTGCGTCGAAATGGGGATTTTTGTTCGAGGAAGAGCGCATGGATATACAACTGGAAAAAATTACGGAAAAAGAAGCAAAGGCCAAGCCGGACCAAAACGCCCTTGGATTTGGCAGATATTTTACCGATCATATGCTGCTCATGTCCTACACCGAGGGCAAGGGCTGGCATGATCTCACGATCCAGCCATACCGGAATTTTTCCCTGGACCCGGCGGCCATGGTTCTTCATTACGGTCAGGCCATCTTCGAGGGGATGAAGGCTTACCGGGGCAAGGATGGCGGCATTTATCTCTTCCGGCCGGCGGACAATATCGAGCGGATGAACATCTCGGCGGCACGTCTGTGCATGCCGCAACTGCCGGTGGACGAGGTCCTCGCCGCGTTGAAAGAGCTGCTGCGGCTTGATCATGATTGGATTCCCACGGCTAAGGGCGCCACCCTCTATATCCGGCCCACCATGATAGCCACCGAGGCCGCCCTTGGGGTGCGTCCGGCAAAACAATACCTGTTCTTTGTTATCCTGAGCCCGGTTGGGGCCTATTATCCCGAAGGCTTCAACCCGGTCAAGATATATGTCACCGACAAATATGTCCGCGCCGTGCCCGGCGGGGTTGGTCATGTCAAGGCGGCAGGCAACTATGCCGCCAGTATCATGGCGGCGGTGGAGGCCCAGCAAGCCGGATTTACCCAAGTGCTTTGGCTGGACGCGGTGGAGCGGAAGTACATCGAGGAAGTCGGCACCATGAACATCTTCTTTGTAATCGGTGACGAGATCATCACCCCGCCGCTGGGGGGCAGCATCCTCCCTGGGGTTACCCGTGACTCGGTCATCCGGATGGCCAAGAGCTGGGGGCTTGCGGTGGTGGAGCGCCGGATAACCATCGATGAGGTTCTGGCGGCCCAGGAAAACGGTTCGCTCAAGGAGATTTTCGGCACCGGCACCGCCGCAGTGATCTCGCCGGTAGGTTCTCTTCATTACCAGGGGCGGGATTGCCTGATCAACAACGGGCAAACCGGCACGTTGTCCCAGAAACTATTTGATGAAATGCTGGCCATCCAGTACGGGGCCAAGGAAGACCCTTACGGCTGGGTGATGCGGCTCTGAGTTTTTTGCCGTGGATGAAAAATGGGCTGCTGTCAGGCATGCTGCGTAACTGGCTGATATTATTTTGTAAAAAAAGTAAACAGCCGCTCTTGATTTTTCAGGTCCCGATACATATTGTGTGCCATCAAGGCAGGAAAGCGCCGTGCGGAACGGTCTTCCCTGCCGCTTTATTTATGATGTGAGCCGTTACGAAATAACTATTTACTGTAACCGGTTGCTGGACACGGCAGGTTTAATGTTACGGTTATTTTTGCACGACGGCTTATGGGTCGGGAAACGTTTCGGGTGCCTGTTGCCCGCTGTTTCGTTTCGTAGTTAAACACAATACATTACCAAACACAAAATTGGAGGCATTACATGAAAATTCGTCCGTTGAATGATCGTATCCTGGTCAAAAGACTGGAGGAAGAGCAGAAAACCAAGGGTGGGCTCTTTATCCCCGACAGCGCCAAGGAAAAACCAGCCGAGGGCAAGATTGTCGCCGTAGGCAAGGGTCGTCTCAACGACAAGGGTGATCGGGTGGCTGTGGATCTCAAGGTCGGCGACCGCGTCCTGTTTTCCAAGTATGGCGGCAACGAGATCAAGATCGATGGCGAGGATTACCTCATCATGCGCGAAGACGATGTGCTTGGGGTTCTTGAAGGGAAATAACCTGCGTTTGTAAGCCGTTGCAGCAAGATAACCGAGCTTTAAAAATGGCAAGAGCGGCAAAACGAGCCGTGACAGCCCGGTTATTTTGTAACGGCTCCTAAATCGTTACTCCGACAATTTGTGTAATTTTTTGTGATTAGACGGAAAGGAGAATTATCACCATGGCTGCAAAAGATATCAAATATGGGGTGAAAGCCCGTGAGTCCATCCTGAATGGCGTAAACATTCTGGCCAATGCCGTTAAGGTTACCCTTGGTCCCAAGGGGCGGAATGTGCTGATCGAAAAATCCTATGGTGCGCCGATCATCACCAAGGACGGCGTTTCCGTTGCCAAGGAGATCGAAGTGAAGGATCGCTTCGAGAACATGGGCGCCCAGATGGTCAAGGAGGTTGCCTCCAAGACCAGTGACGTCGCAGGCGACGGCACCACCACCGCCACCATCCTAGCCCAGGCTATCTATGCCGAGGGTTCCAAGCTTGTTGCCGCCGGCAACAACCCCATGGACATCAAGCGCGGCATCGACAAGGCTGTCGAGGCAGTGGTTGCAGAGTTGAAGAATATCGCCAAGCCCACCAAGGAGCAGAAGGAAATCGCCCAGGTCGGCACCATCTCCGCCAACAATGACTCCACCATCGGCAACATCATCGCCGAGGCCATGGACAAGGTCGGCAAGGAAGGCGTTATCACCGTGGAAGAGGCCAAGGGCATGGATACCACTCTGGACGTGGTTGAAGGCATGCAGTTTGACCGCGGCTATCTCTCTCCCTATTTTGTCACCGATGCCGAGAAGATGGAAGTGAACCTGGAAGAGCCCTTCATCCTGATCAATGAGAAAAAGATCAGCAACATGAAGGACCTGCTCCCCATCCTTGAGCAGATCGCCAAGATGGGTCGGCCCCTGTGCATCATCGCCGAGGACGTGGACGGCGAGGCTCTGGCTACCCTGGTGGTCAACAAGCTGCGCGGAACCCTGAGTGTTGCTGCAGTCAAGGCTCCTGGCTTTGGCGACCGTCGCAAGGCCATGCTGGAAGATATCGCCACCCTTACCGGCGGCCAGGTTATCACCGAGGATCTGGGGATCAAGCTGGAGAATATCACCGTTAAGGATCTCGGTACCGCCAAGCGTATTGTTATGGATAAAGACAACACCACCATCGTGGATGGCGCCGGCGACAAGGCCAATCTCGAAGGGCGGGTCAAGCAGATCCGCGCTCAGATCGATTCCTCCACCTCCGACTACGATCGCGAGAAGCTCCAGGAGCGTCTGGCCAAATTGATCGGCGGTGTTGCGGTGATCAATGTCGGTGCAGCCACCGAGATCGAAATGAAAGAGAAGAAGGCTCGGGTGGAAGATGCGCTGAACGCCACCCGAGCTGCAGTGGAAGAGGGCATTGTCCCCGGCGGCGGCGTGGCTTATCTGCGTTGCCTCGGCGCTTTGAAGAACCTCAAGCTCGCCTCGGAGCTGGAGCTCGGCAAGCAGATCGTGGCTCGCGCTCTCGAAGAGCCGGTACGTCAGATCGCCAACAACGCCGGCCTCGAAGGTTCGGTGATTGTTGAGCACGTCAAGAACATGAAGGGCTCCAAGGGCTTCAACGCCGATACCGAGAAGTTTGAAGACCTGTTGGAGGCAGGGGTCATCGATCCTGCCAAGGTAACCCGCTTCGCCCTGCAGAACGCAGCCAGCGTCTCCGGGCTGCTGCTCACCACCGAATGCATGATTGCCGAGCATCCCGAGGAAGATAAGGGTGCGGGCGGCATGCCTCCGGGCATGGGCGGCATGGGCGGCATGGGCGGAATGGGCGGCATGATGTAAGAGCCGGACCTCGCGCCTTTCCTGTTTTGCTGTAAGCAGCCTCCGGTTTTTTCGTGCGCGGAAACACCGGAGGCTTTTTTGTGGTTGACAATTGCCGCAAAATCTTGAATATAAGGACTTTCTTTTCACTGGCGATGTAGCTCAGCTGGTTAGAGCATACGGCTCATATCCGTAGTGTCCGGGGTTCAAGTCCCTGCATCGCCACCATTTTACAACATAACTCGTTGAACTTACTGCGAGTTGTAGTATATCAAAAAGCTCTCGCTTCGATCCGGCACGTTAGCCGGCATATCGGAGGGGAGCTTTTTTTTGTCGAATCCGGTTCGCCTTTATGTCTCGCGGTTACATGACAAGGAGAGCAGAGTGTTCAAAAAAACCTTTCTGTGGGTAATGTTTGTTGCCGCTGTGTTTATGCTGCTTTTTTATTATTTCGGCGCATCAGCAGTGAATTATTCAATCACCGTGAACGGCGAACGGATCGAAGGCCTTGAAAAAGTTGCTTTTGCCACGGGTGGTTTGCTGGTTGCCGGGCTTGCAGCGGCGGGAGCATTGGCTCTTGTTGCCCTGATCCTTGCCGGGACCTCAATGGTATTGCTGGGGGTGATGGCGTTTTTCTTCGTGATCCTGCTCTTTGTCTTTTCCCCGGTGTTGGCCCCTGTTGTTGGAGTTGCGATTATTTTGGCGCTGGTCGTCAGGCAGCGTAAACAAAAAAACCGGCAAGATGCAGGATAGTATGGGCAGAGTGAAGAATGGGGCGAAAAGCAATTTTCGTCCCATTCTCAACGGTGGTGCCTTAGATGGGGTGTGACAGGTTATTGACCAATAAAAAAGCGCCCCCAAGGGAGCGCTTTTTTTGAGTCCTGTTAGCTGTTGTCAGGGCCTGGAGTTATATGTCATCCTCCAGATCGTCGTCATCCAAATCATCCTCTTCAAGAACTTCGTCGTCGGTTTCTTCATCCTCGGTTCCGGCGTCATCGTCTCCGGGTAAGTCATCGTCTGCCAAGGAGTCTGATTCGTCATCCGGTTCGGCGGCAAGGGCGTCATCGTCCTCGGCTGAAGGCTTGCGGATTTTTGACGGAGGCAGGATAATGGCGGTAATTTTATCAATATCTTGTCGCACCAGCGGATCTGCAAGACAGAAGGCACATTCTGCAATGTGCTTTTCCATGAAGGAAGCCATACGGGCAGGCGCCATGGACTCTTCCTGGA
The DNA here is from genome assembly GCA_013349295.1 of Deltaproteobacteria bacterium. Classification (GTDB taxonomy): domain Bacteria; phylum Desulfobacterota; class Desulfobulbia; order Desulfobulbales; family Desulfurivibrionaceae; genus Thiovibrio. The sequence goes on along the minus strand of DUZW01000002.1, from coordinate 165,715 downwards.
CTTGGGCATACCATGATTTGACAAGCCTCTGTAAGCGCTCGCATTCCATCGTTACTTACTCCTTTGTCTGATTCAATACCGGCGTGACACCACCAGGAAGACAAGCCCCATGCTTGCCGCAGGTCGAGCCATATTTACAGTATTTTTTTTCGGATGCCCAGACTCTTCTTTCAAAAAAAGAAAAATGTTGTTTCCATGCGGACAACATTATATCTTGGCACAGCGGATGGAAGTGGAAAGGGCACTGGTGGCTTTCCCGGACTTCAAATCCGGTGCACCGGGTTAACAGCCTGGTGGGTGGGTTCGATTCCCATGCACTTCCGCCATTTAAGATAAAGAAAAGTTAAAAGTGGAGAGGGAAAAATTAAGGAGAAACACCCACTCTGTTTTTCGCCTCGCCTTTCACTCTTAATTTTTCATTTTTCACTCTTCACTTTTTTCATCAACGGATATCCCATCTTCTCCCGCTGGGCCACGAATTTTTCCGCCACCTTTCTGGCAATATTTCTGATCCTGCCGATATATCTGGTCCGCTCCGCCACGCTGATGGCCTTTCTTGCGTCAAGCAGATTGAAGGTGTGCGAGCATTTGAGGCAGTAGTCGTAGGCCGGCAGGATCAGCTCCGCATCAAGCAGCCGGTGCGCTTCAGACTCAAAGGTGTCGAAAAATGAGAGCAGGGCTGTCACATTTGCCTGTTCGAAATTGAAGGTGGAAAATTCCACCTCGGCCTGATGAAAGATATTGCCGTAGGAGACTTCGCTGTTCCACGCGATATCGTAGACGCTGTCCACCCCTTGCAAATACATGGCGATGCGTTCCAACCCATAGGTCACTTCCACCGTGATCGGATGCAGTTCAAGGCTGCCCGCCTGCTGGAAGTAAGTGAACTGGGTAATCTCCATGCCGTCCAGCCAAACCTCCCAGCCCAGGCCCGAGGCGCCAAGGGTAGGTGATTCCCAGTCGTCTTCGACAAAGCGGATGTCGTGCTCCAGCGGGTCAAGGCCGAAGCGGGTAAGGCTTTCAATGTAGAGATCTTGGATATTGGGGGGCGACGGCTTGATCATCACCTGGAATTGGTAATAATGCTGGAGCCGGTTCGGGTTTTCGCCGTAACGGCCATCGGTCGGCCGACGCGAGGGCTGGACATAGGCGGTTTTCCATGGCTCCGGCCCCAAGGCCCGCAAGAGGGTGGCCGGATGGAAGGTGCCGGCCCCCACTTCCATGTCATACGGCTGTTGCAGTGCGCAACCTTGTTCCGCCCAGAAACGGCTGAGTTCGAGAATGATATCTTGAAAATACATGTGTGTTCCTTGCCGACCTTGGAATAAGGGGCGATAAATGTCGTTCACACTGCTGGTATCGTGAAGGCCTGTAAAAAATGCAAATAAATATTTGCAACAATCTCAGGCCATCATCCTTTAATACATAGCAAGTGCGGCTGGCAAGATTTTTTTGCGGTTAAGAGGTGGAGATGGCGCGCAAGAATGGGCAGAACGGGGTGGTCCATGCGTCGGAAGAGCGTCGGAGCACAAGAATAATATGCGTAAACGGGACAGTGTTGCCTAGCAATGTTTTGGGGTTTTTTGCGAAAAATTCAAATTTTTATACATTTTTATTTTGACAACCGTTGCAGACTGCGGTAACAACTTATAATTCCTTAATTTATGGGGAGTTATGTTGCAAGCTGTTATCAAAAACAGTTTAGAAAAAAGTTCACGATCTTGCTTCCTGCCTCTGAGGAGGGAGTATGTAGCTTCGGGGGCATGTGGACGTCGCATGCCACTGAGAGGGAGAGGGTGGAGTAAGTCACCCAGAATTACCAAATGTTTTCCTAAGGAGAAAATGAGATGGTGAAGAAAATTTCAACATTGGCGCTGGCCGGTCTTCTGGCTCTGCCTGCCATGGCTTCTGCGGGAGCGGGCGGTGCTGCCGGTACATCGGACATTCAGGCGCAAGTCGATGCCCTGACCAAACAGCTCGAGCAGCTGAAGTCCGAGATGGCAAAGGTGAAGGCTGCTCCGGCTCCTGTAGCTGCTGCAACCGACCAAGGCGATAGAATCTCCGCTCTTGAGGATCGGGCTGAAAACTGGGATCTCGCCTCACGGTTTCAGTGGTCAGGCGATATGCGTAACCGGGCGGATTTTCATACAGCGGATACCGCCGCTTATTATAAGGCAACGGATGTTGCCACCGGCATCACGACCTTTAACGCCGCGTATCCCGCCATGTCCAATATCGGCAGCATGTTCCCCACCATCGGCGATATGCTCACGGGGCTGCAGCCGATTATGGGAAGCATCACTACCTGGCGGACAAATATCGCTGGGATGGGCATAACGGATCAGAGCCAACAAGATGCTCTGTACTACATGTTCACCAACCCTGAAGTTGGGGCTATGCTCATGTCCATGGCTGCCATGCCCACCACTGCGGTGACCGGCGCCATGGCAACCCCTGAAACACTTGCCGGTTTCATGAGAAATCTTTCTCCTGCGGCCAGGAAGGCTATTTTCGACAACATGGGATATGGTGCTACACCTGCCGCCACCTACGACAATGATACCCTGTACACCACCCGGCTCCGCCTGAATATGCGGGTCAAGGCTCTGGAGAATGTTGAGGTTAAGGCCAGGATCGTGGGCTACAAGGCTTGGGGTATGCAGGACTCCGCCACTCCGGAATTGGATCTGGACGGCAACCATAATACCGACAGCCCCTACTTCCTGAACTCCCGTTCCTTTGACGGTACGACAGGCCGTCAGCCCATCGACAACAAGTTGCTTCTTGACCGGGCCTATATGAACTGGAACAACATTGGCGGCTCGCCGGTATGGTTCTCCATCGGTCGTCGGCCCACCACCGATGGACCGCCAAACCATCTGCGCATGAACAGCGATGAGCGCATGGCCACCCCGGTTGGCTACATGGATTACCCGTTTGACGGGATTTCCCTTGGCTATGCCTATAACAATCTGGGCACCCTCACCGATGCTCCTGGCCGAATCCGTTTCTGTTATGGTCGTGGCTTCGAAGCCGGCCCACAGGTGGAGAATACCGGGCTCAGCGATGTGGACTTTGCCGGATTCAACTGGGATGTCTACAGCAAAGGCAACCGCTTTTTCAACATCCAGTCCTTCGGCGCCTTCAATATCTTCAACGTGCCTGGCGATACTTATTTCCCCAACCCGCTTGAGATGGCCCAAGAGTCATTGGTTCCTGGTTCCACGGCCAATCAGTACCTCGATCGGATGAACATGGGTAATATCTTCCAGACCGCTGCTGTGTTCATGGATAAGTATAAGAACCTGAACTACTTCGTAACAGGCGGGTGGAGTCATACTGATGCCAAGGCCACTGACGAGTTGGGCACCTCTCTGCTCGGTGACTTCTGGGCACCCCAGGATAACAAGGACGGGTATAGCATCTTTGTCGGCGCACGTTACGACATTACGGACCTCGGCCTTAAGATCGGCGCTGAATACAACCATGGTACCAAGAACTGGTTGGCTTTTGCTCCCGGTCATGATGATATGTATTCCAGCAAGCTGGCGACACGTGGTAATGTCTATGAAGTCTACGGCATCTACGACATTCCCGGCGGCGAGGCTGTTTCCAAGTACGGAAAGGCCTTTATCCGCTTGGGCTACCAGCATTATGACTACAATTACACCTACAGTGGCATGTGGCTCGGCACCCCGAACAAGATCGAAGATATCCAGAACGATCCGCTCCTTGCTCAGTTCTATGCCCCCATTGATTCAATGGACCAGGTGTACCTGACTTTCGAGGCCACTTTCTAATTCGGCTTCTTGTGTAGTACCAGTTGGTAACGTGGAAATTAGAGTGGGGAAAGGTGTAAACCTTTCCCCACTTTTTTTTGTATGCCGAGCAGGACGAGCGGGTAGGAAACAGCGGAGCTCTCCCGATTAAGGCAAAGCTGGCCTAAATCAGGTGGTTGAACCGTCGCCTGAAAAAAGGTCTGAGTTTTGCGATGCCAGAAGAAATTTTATTTCATGAAATCATAATGATAACCAGCGGCGTTGCCCTTTTTTCTTGAAATTTTCCTGCTTTTTATCGTCCGCCCATGGCTGATATCCTTCCGAACTCTCCGGTTACCGACAAGTTGAGTAACGGCCCCCTTCTTTCCTTCGCTCGGTTACATTTCTTTTTCACTAAGTATCCTCCCGCCGGCCTCTCTTGACTTTTTGCCGGAGGTGGGATAAGAATACCTGTTTTTCTGCCATTTTTCTTTGATTGAGACATTTCCCCGGCGTAAGTGCTCGGGGTGTATTTATTTTCAGTGCATGCGAGGCAATCGATGACCATTCAAGCCCTGAAAGGCTTTAAGGATATTCTCCCCGATGAGGTTCGGGCCTGGCAGCATATCGAGGCAACAGCCAGGGAGATCTTTCACCGCTTCGGCTTCACCGAGATACGGGTGCCGATCCTGGAAAAGACCGAGCTGTTCGCCAGATCCATCGGCGAAGCCACCGATATCGTCGAAAAAGAGATGTACTCCTTTGCAGACCGTAACGGCGACTCCATCACCATGCGGCCGGAAGGCACCGCCTCGGTGCTGCGTGCCTTTATTGAGCATGGCCTCCAAGCGAAGCTCCCGGTGCAGCGGCTCTATACCATCGGTCCCATGTTTCGCCATGAACGACCGCAGAAGGGACGGTTGCGGCAGTTTCACCAGATGAGCGTCGAGGTCTTGGGCTTGGATCATCCCCGGCTTGATGCCGAGTTGATTGCCATGGGCTGGCTGATCCTTGATGAGCTTGGCCTTTCCGTGAGCCTGCAGATCAACTCCTTGGGTTGCCCGGCCTGTCGGCCGGCCTACAAAGAGGCCCTGGTGAATTTCCTCGCCGCCCGCAAGGAGCTGATTTGCGAGGATTGCCAACGGCGCAGCCTGACCAACCCGCTTAGGGTTCTTGACTGCAAAAGCAGCCATTGCCAGGAACAGTATGTGGCCGCGCCCTCCATCTTGGACCATCTCTGTCCGGGCTGCAGTGAGCATTTCAGGCAAACGAAAGAGAGCCTTGATCTCCTTGCCATTCCCTATGCCGTGAACCCGTTCATGGTCCGCGGACTCGATTATTACACCCGCACCACCTTTGAGCTGGTCACCGATGCCTTGGGCGCCCAAAGCGCGGTGGGAGCCGGAGGCCGCTATGACGGCCTGGTGGAAAAGCTGGGCGGCGCCAAGAACATGCCCGGCATCGGCTTTGCCATGGGTATGGAACGGCTGGCCCTCCTGATGACTCAGCAGAACGAAGGCGGTTGCCCTGACTCCGCCTCGGACCTTTTTGTCGCCGCCCTGGGCGAAGAGGCCGCGGTCGCGGTCTTTCCCCTGGTGCATTTCCTCAGGCGCAAAGGGCTGCGGGTGGCCATGGACCTTGAGGGCAAGAGCCTGAAAAGCCAGATGAAGCAGGCGGATCGAGCCAAAGCACGCTATGCCCTCATTTTGGGCGAGGAAGAGCTCGCCAGGGGCGAGGCCGTGCTGCGGGACATGACCAGCAAGGAACAGCAAGCCGTGCCGCTGGCCGGTGCTCCCGAGGGCTTGTGTGCGATGTTGGTTGAGGCAATCGCACCCAAGGGGAAATAGATCACGGTAGGGGGGGGGGGGGCCGCGTAACGAGCTTTTTCCCTTGTGGGGAGGGCTCTATGTGGCTGAGTTAATACCTTTGACGCTCTCGGCAACACCCGACCCCCTCTCGGTAAGGGAGGGAAGGAATGCATAACCTGACCGGGCAGCACTGAAAAATATGATATTTACCTTGGTTACGCACACCAGCGCTTCCGCGCCGTTGCGTTAATAAACTTTTTCATTTTTCACTACCAAAAAGGAGCAGTCCTATGGAATCCATGGGAGGACTCAAACGTACTCACCACTGTAACGCCTTGACCCGTGCCGATGTCGGCAAAGAGATCGTCCTCATGGGCTGGGTGTTGCGGCGCCGGGACCATGGCGGGGTTATTTTCGTCGATCTGCGAGACCGCTGGGGCCTCACCCAGGTGGTGTTCAATCCCGAGATCAATGCCGAGATCCATGCCAAGGCCCATGGCATCCGAAGCGAATGGGTCCTGGCCATCCGGGGCATGGTTGAAGACCGGCCCAACGGCATGGTCAATCCCAAGTTGCCCACCGGTGAGATCGAGGTGCGGGTCACGGAGCTGCGCATCCTCAACCAGAGTAAAACCCCGCCGTTCCCTTTGGACGAGGAAACCGAGATTAACGATACCCTGCGCCTCAAGTACCGCTACATCGACCTGCGACGTCCCAGCATGGCCGAGAGCCTCATCATGCGGCACAAGGCGGCCCAGGCCATCCGGACCTTCCTTAACGGCGAGAATTTTCTTGAGATCGAGACCCCGGTGCTCACCCGCTCCACTCCGGAAGGTGCCAGGGATTATCTGGTGCCGAGCCGGGTCAACCAGGGTAAATTCTTTGCCCTGCCCCAGTCGCCGCAGCTCTTTAAGCAGCTTCTGATGGTGGCCGGCATGGATCGCTACTACCAGATCGTCCGCTGCTTCCGCGATGAGGATCTGCGCGCCGATCGGCAGCCCGAGTTCACCCAGGTGGATATGGAGCTTTCCTTTGTCGAGGAGGAGGACATCTACACCGTGGCCGAAGGGTTGATGCAACTGTTGTTCAAGGAAACCATCGGCCTTACGCTCAGCCTGCCTTTCCCGCGCATGACCTATGACGAGGCGATGAACCGCTATGGCTGCGATAAGCCGGATACCCGCTTCGGCTTTGAGCTGATCAGTCTCACCGAAGAGGTGCGCGATTGCGGCTTCCAGGTATTCCGCAGCGTGGTTGAAAAAGGTGGGATGGTGAAGGCCGTCAACGCCAAGGGCTGCGCCCATTTTTCCCGGAAGGATCTTGATGACCTCACCGCTTATGTGGCCAATTTCGGGGCCAAGGGCCTGGCTTGGGTCAAGGTCAAACCCGATGGCGAATGGCAGTCGCCGATTGCCAAGTTTTTCTCAGACGAAGAGCGGGCTGGGATGGCCAAAACCCTGGACGCCCAGACCGATGATCTGCTCTTTTTTGTTGCGGACCAACCCAGTGTCGTGCACCAGGCCTTGTCCGAGCTGCGCCTTGAACTGGCCCGCCGCCTGAATCTGATCGATAAAAAGCAGTTCAATTTCCTTTGGGTCTGCGACTTCCCGCTCCTGGAGTATGACCACGAGCAAAAGCGCCATATGGCCGTGCATCATCCCTTTACCGCGCCCAACGAGGAAGACATCCCCCTCATGGACACCGAGCCGGGCAAGATGCGGAGTCGGGCCTACGATCTGGTTTTAAACGGCACCGAGATCGGCGGCGGCTCCATCCGGATCCACCAAAAAGAGATGCAGGAACGGGTTTTTGCCGCCCTGGGCATTTCCGAGGAGGAAGTAGCTGACAAATTCGATTTTCTCGTCAAGGCGCTTGAGCTTGGCGCGCCGCCCCATGGCGGCATGGCCTTTGGCCTGGATCGCTTGATGATGATCCTGCTGGGCCGCGATTCCATCCGCGATGTCATCGCCTTCCCCAAAACCCAGAAGGCCACCTGCCCGCTCACCGAAGCCCCGGCCGCAGTGGCGAGAAAGCAGCTGACCGAACTGGGGTTACGGCCGGACTGGAAGGAATAGGGAGAGGAGCAAGGCGAAAGGAAAAAGGTTCAAGGAGCCCGCAAAAAAACCTTTTATCCTTTCACCTCGCACCTTGCTCCTCGAATATATCCCGCACCATCTCCCGAATCTGCGGCTCCGGGTCATCGGCCAGGGTTCTGATGTGAGCCAATGCCTCGGGGCTGCCGATGATACCCAGCAGATTCACGGCCTCGCCGCGCATCCAAGGAGTTTCCTCGCCAAGTACCGCAAGCAGGGATGGGATGGCCAGGGTTACTTCCTGGGGCCGGAGAACCTTCATCTCTTCAAAAAGCACCGCCATCCCCATCCGCACCATAAAGCGTTCATCACGCAGCAGCTCGCCGCTCAACGCATACAGCGAGGTGTCCTGCTTGAACATGGCCATGATGTTCTCCACATGGCCCATCTCCAGAAAATCGGCGATAACGGCGATCAATTCCGCCTGTTCTTTTTCGTGCATGGGTGTTCCTTTGGAATAGGCAAAAGGTGCAAGGTCAAAGGATAAAGGTTTATTGGAGGTTTCTTTGGCCTTTCACTTTGCGCCTTTCTCCTTACTCGTTTCCGGGATAAGCTCCTTAAAGTGGACAACCGAGGGGAAATTCTCTGAGCGGATAATCGGCTTACGGCTGCTGGGGCGGGCGATAAAGATGAGAAAACCCATGCCGTAGTGTCGGGCGGAAATCAGCACCTTTTCGGTATCATCGGCCAGCATGGTTCTTTCTTTCTCATAGCCCAGCATCGCTTCCAGCCCTTGCCAGAAGGCCGGATCCTCCTTGGCCATTCCAACCTCTTCCGCACAGATAATCCGGTCAAAATAGCCTGTCAGCGCCGTTTTTTCCATCTTGATGGCCAGGGTCTTGCTGTGGGCGTTGGTCACCAGGTAGATCTTCTTGCCGGATTCGCGGCAAAATCTGAGAAAAGCAACCACGTGGGGATGCACGCCGATGAGATGATTGATCTTCATCTTGAGGGCAGGGATATCAAGCCCCAGCTCGTTGGACCAGAAATCGAGATCGGTCCAAGCCAGGGTGCCTTCACGGCCACGATAGCGGGCCAACAACTGGTTCCTTGCCTCTTCGATGGAGAGATCATACTCCAGGGCATAGTGCTCCGGCACATAATGCTCCCAGAAATAATCATCAAAATGGCGGTCCAACAGAGTGCCGTCCATATCCAGCAGGACCGTGTCTATTGTCTGCCAGTCCAGTTGTGGTGTTTCCGTCATAATCTCCACTCATCAGCAAACAGCGTGGGCACAAAAGCGTGCTAACCCTAGTACTACTCCATGATTAAAAAGTCATGCTCGATGCTTCAGGCGGGAATGACGGGGGAGATATTTAATCTCGAAGCAATACTAAGGAATGAAAGTGTCCGGCAGTACCGCGGAAGTCAGGCAAAGACCTGCGAGGTATGTGTTGCACATGAACAGGCCGATAATACCCGAGGCGGTGCTGACGCTTACCTTATTTGTCCAAATCCCGGTGAAAGATCTTTTCCACCCATTTTTGCCCGGCCAGATGGCGGTGGATCTCCTCTGCCACCGCCACGGAGCGATGTTTACCGCCGGTGCAGCCCACCGCGATGGTGAGGTAGGCCTTGCCGGCCTGTTCAAATTCGGGGAGTAAAAAGTCGAGCAGGGCGAAGAGGTGATCGAGAAATCGGCGGCCGGTTTCGTTTTCCAGGGCATGGGCGGCTACCGCTGCATCCAGGCCGGTTTTTTCCTTGAGCTCCACTACATAATAGGGGTTCGGCAAAAATCGGACATCAAACAGCAGATCTGCCTCGCTCGGCAAACCGTGTTTATGACCAAAGGAGAGGATGTTGACCCGCATGTCGGCAATCGGGGAAGCCTCATGTTGCAGGAGCTTGTGCCGCAGCTCGGTGGGGGTGAGGCTGCTGGTGTCAATCACCCGATCAGCCAGGCGGCGGAGTCCGGCCAGCCGAATCTTTTCCGAAGCAATTCCGTCCTGCACCAACCCGACCTGGGCCAGGGGATGAGCGCGGCGCAGCTGGCTGTATCTGCGGAGCAGAATCGTGTCATTTGCCTCAAGAAAGATGATCTGCACCAGGGTGGTCCTGGTTTTGACCTCTTTGAGGACTCCGGCCAGGGCGGGGGCAAGCTCGGCATCCCGTGCATCCATGACCAGGGCAAGGCGGTGCGGGCCGTCTGCCCGCCGGGCCATGCCGTCGAGCAGGGGAAGAAGCAGAAAAACGGGGAGGTTGTCGATGCACAAAAAACCGGCATCCTCAAAAACATTGAGGGCCGTGGACTTGCCCGCTCCGGAAAGGCCGGTGAGGATGGTAAGGGTCAGGGATGGGGGAGTGGTTTCATGCATGACGTAGCTGTAATACGGCAAAAATTGGGGCAGGCATCCGGGTCAGCTCAGTTTGGGCTTTTTCCGGAACTTGGAAGGGAGAATCCCCATCTGCTCCCGGTACTTGGCCACGGTACGACGCGCCAGCTTGATATCCTCCTTGGCGAAGATATCGGCGATGGCATTGTCGCTCAAAGGGTCTTGATGGTCTTCGCCCTGAATGATACTGCGAATCCGCTCCTTGATGCTTTCCGAGGCCATGGCGTCACCGCCGTCATGGCGACTGATGGAGGAGTTGAAGAAATACTTCAGCTCAAAGGTGCCCTGGGGGGTATGCACGTACTTGTTGCTCGTTACCCGGCTGATCGTCGATTCGTGCATGCCGAGATCCTCGGCCACATCACGGAGGACCAAGGGCTTGAGGAAGGCGACCCCTTTTTCAAAAAAATCGAACTGAAATTTGAGAAGCGATTCGACCACGCGGTAGATGGTGCGTTGCCGCTGATGGATACTTTTTATCAGCCACATGGCCGACTTCAATTTATCCTGTACATAATTCTTGGTATCGCTGGTGGCGCCGGAATCCTTTTTCAGAATATCCTTGTAATAGTTGCTGACCTTGAGGCGGGGCAGCCCTTCATCGTTTAAGAGAATGACATATTCGCCGCTGATCTTGTGAACATAAACATCCGGGATGATGTACTGGGGCTCCTCTTCGGAATATATCCTGCCCGGATGCGGGTCCAGCTCGGTGATCACCTTGATCGCGTTCAGGATTTCCTCGATGGGGCGGCCAGTGGCCCGGGCAATGGCCGCAAAATTTCTGTTTTCCAGGGGATGGAGATGCTCCCGGACGATGGTGGCGGGCAGGGAAACCCCAAGGCCCAGGCGGTCGAGCTGCAACAACAGGCAATCTTTGAGATCTCTGGCCCCGACCCCGGCCGGGTCCATCTCCTGGACAACCTTGATCATCCGCAGGGCCTGCTCCGGCTTGCAGCCCGTGCCTTCGGCAATTTCCGTCTCGGTCACCACCAGAAAGCCGTTCCGGTCCAGGTTGCCGATGATGAAATGGCCGATCTCCTTTTCCTCTTCCGTGAGATGGGAAAGGGTCAGCTGCCAGGAAAGATGGGAGTGAAGGTCCGGTTTGGTCGTCAGGATGTCAAGGCGGGAGGGCAGGTCGTTGTCATCCTTGCCCCGGGAGGAGAAGCCGCTTTCATAATCGTTGCTGTAGTTTTCCCAGTCTATTTCCCGCAAGGAGGAGTCGCTTTCCATCTGGACCTCGGCGGTCCTTTCCGGCTCGGGCGGCGGAGCGTCCAGCGCTTCGTGGCCTTTTCCTATCGGTTCGATCTCGCCCAGATCCTGGCTGTCCGTCGCTTCTTCCAACACGGGGTTGATCTCGATTTCCTGCTGGATCGTCTCGGCAAGCTCAAGTCGGGAAAGCTGCAGCAACTTGATAGCCTGCTGCAACTGGGGAGTCATCACCAGTTGCTGGCTGAGTTTCAGTTGCTGTCTCAGTTCAAGAGCCATGTCCGCCGAAGTCCTTTACCGTAAAACGATGAGCAGAGGCCGACACGGTATTGCGCGGCCCGGATGCAGTCTATAATAGTCCATGACGGCAAGGTTTTTGCAAGAAGAATTTATCGGGGATAGCGAGGGAACATGGGTTATTTTGTTCCGACGGTTTACAGGGTATAACGAATTTTTATCTGAGAGCCAAAATTTTTTACCGGCCTTGGTGTTACTACAAGGTAAAGTTTTCCCCGAGGTACATCCGGCGGGCTTCGGCGCTGCCAACAATCTTTTCGGCGTCGCCATGGATGAGGATCTTCCCTTGGCTGACGATATAAGCCTGATCACACACGGAGAGGGTTTCCCGGACGTTGTGGTCGGAGATGAGCACGCCCAGGCCCCGGTTTTTAAGATTCCCGATGATCTGCTGGAGATCGGCGACCGATAATGGATCGATCCCGGCAAAGGGCTCGTCAAGAAGAATGAAATGCGGATTGGTGGCCAGGGCCCGCATGATCTCCACCCGGCGGCGCTCGCCCCCGGAGAGCGAATGGCCCCGGTTTCCCGCCAGATGGGAGATCTTCAGGTCTTCCATGAGCTGGCCGACCCGGTTGTTGATCTCTGCCTTGGCCAGGCCGAGCGGTTCAAGGATAATGCGGACATTTTCTTCCACGGTGAGTTTTTTAAAAACCGAGGATTCCTGAGGCAGATAGGAGAGCCCTTTGGTGGCCCGGCGGTGGATGGGCAGGTCGGTGATATCCTCGCCGTCCAGCAGGATGGCGCCTGCGTCAGGTCTGACAAACCCGGCAATGCTATAGAAGGTGGTGGTTTTCCCGGCGCCGTTTGGCCCGAGTAGCCCGACCACCGTGCCGGTTTCAACCCGCAGGCTGATCCCGTCGACCACCGTCCGGTTTTTATAGCGCTTGACGATCTCTTGTGTTTCCAGAACAGACAAGGGGGCCTCCGTGTTCATTTCTGCTGACCGTTCTGCGAACCTTCTCCGCCCGGATAGAAAAAAGCCTTGACCCGCTCGCCTTTTTTCTCGCCTCGTTCCACGATGCTCTTGCCCTGATCGAGGAAAACGACCACGGTGTGGCCGGTTACCAAGTTGTTGTCCTGCCAGACCTTGCTGTCGCCGATAAGAATTATCTTCCGTTCCGCTTCATAATACTCCATTTTGTCGCCGGTGCCGGTCATCCCATCATTCTGGATTTCCACATTACCAGTGGCAAAGAGCTTTTTGAGCGTCCGCTCCTCGTTCTGGGGCAACTTGGCTTTTTCTTCGGTGGAAAGGTAGTACACCGTCATTTCTTCCGAGCGGATAACCATCTGGCCCTGTTTGGCAGCCACGTTTCCGGTAAAAAGGACCGCGTTTTCATTTTTCATGGAAACCATTCGATCCGCTTCGATGTGAATCGGAGGTTTGCCGGTGGCGGGGGCAGGAGCAGCCAGGCCGGGAGAGGCAGCCAGAAAGGGGCACAGGAGCACAATCCGGCAAAAAAAACGGAGCAATGGTTTCATACTTTTTTGGTTTCCTCATGGGGCAAAGAGACTTTGAAAATGTAAAGATACCAGCATCGAGGTTTCTCGGCAATCGCTTTGCCGGAAGAGAGCGACTGTTTTTTGGGCCGCCTATCTTCTTTACAGATTGCGGCCGCCGGTATATATCTTGCGTACTATCAATACAAAAACGGCGGTTTTCTTCTCAAGAAAAATCAGCCCTTAGATCAATCAACCATTACAGACAGAGTGCCATGCTCACAGGTATCGAAAAAGCCAAAACCCTCATTGAGTCCCTGCCATATATCAAGAAATTTTACGGCAAAACCGTGGTCATCAAATATGGCGGTCATGCCATGGTGGATGAGGAGCTGAAAAAGAGCTTCGCCCTCGACATCATCCTGATGAAGTACGTCGGCATCAACCCCGTGGTGGTGCATGGCGGGGGGCCGCAGATCAACAAATTCCTGAACAAGATGAATATCAAGAGCGATTATGTTCAGGGGATGCGGATCACCGACGGCGAAACCATGGACGTGGTTGAGATGGTCCTGGTGGGCAAGGTGAACAAGGAGATCGTCGGCCTGATCAATTTCCACGGCGGCAAGGCAGTCGGCCTTTCCGGCCGGGACGGCGACCTGATCAAGGCAAAGAAGATGCAGATCATGAAGTCCCAGGCCGAAAACACCCCGCCGGAGATCATCGACATCGGCCGGGTGGGAGAGGTGACCACGGTCAATCCGCAGATCCTGCACACCCTGGACGCCCAGGATTTCATCCCGGTCATCGCCCCGGTGGGCGTGGGTGAAGACGGGCAGGCCTACAACATCAATGCCGATCTGGTGGCCGGGGCCATCGCCACCCATCTCAAGGCGGAAAAGCTCATCCTGCTCACCGACGTGGCCGGGGTCTTGAACAAGGAAGGCACTCTCATCTCCTCCATGAGTTGCGACACCGCCGACCAATATATCGCGGACGGGACCATTGCCGGAGGCATGATCCCCAAGGTCAAATGCTGCCAGGGCGTTGTCCGTGCCGGGGTCGGCAAGGCGCATATCGTTGACGGGCGGGTGGAGCACGCCATCCTGCTGGAAATGTTCACCCAGCAAGGGGTAGGGACCGAGGTGATATGATGACCAACGCGGAATGGATCGAAAAAAGCAATGCTTCCTTTATGACCACCTATGGCCGGTATCCGGCCGTGATGGTCGAGGGGAAGGGCTGTCTGCTCAAGGATGGCGACGGCAGGGAATATCTGGATTGTCTTGCCGGCATCGCGGTCTGTAGCCTGGGACACTGCCATCCGGCGGTTACCGAGGCGATCTGCCGCCAGGCCTCCACCCTGGTGCATGTTTCCAACCTCTACCACACGATTCCGCAAACCGAACTGGCCGAGCTGCTGATCAGCCATTCCTTTGCTGACCGGGTTTTTCTCTGTAACTCCGGCGCAGAGGCCAATGAAGCCGCGATCAAGCTGGCGCGGAAGGCCAGCCCTGCCGGGAAATACGAGATCATCTCCCTGGCCGGCTCTTTTCATGGTCGAACCCTGGCCACCGTGGCAGCCACGGGCCAGGAAAAGTTCCATAAGGGTTTTGAGCCGCTGCCCCAAGGCTTCCGCCATGCGCCCTTCGGCGATATCGCCGCCTTGGAGGCGATGCTCGCCCCTGAGACCTGCGCCATTCTCTGCGAGCCGTTGCAGGGAGAGGGCGGGGTTCGCCCCCTGGCCCGGGAATACCTGGCCGCTATCCGCCGGCTCTGCGACAAACACGGTCTGCTCTTGATTTTTGATGAAATTCAAGTGGGCATGGGAAGGACCGGCACCCTCTTTGCCTACGAGCAATGCGGGGTGACCCCGGACATCCTTACCCTGGCCAAGGCCTTGGGTAACGGTTTGCCCATCGGCGCCATGCTGGCCACGGAGTCGGTGGCCAAGGCGTTTGAGCCGGGCAGCCATGCCTCGACCTTCGGCGGCAATCCGGTGGCCTGCGCCGCCGCGGTTACGACCTTGCGTCTTATGCTGGCTGATGGCTTTCTTGCCGATGTCCTGGCAAAAGGGGTCTATCTTGCCGAGCGGCTTAACGGGCTGGCCGCCCGATATCCGGCCATCGCCACCCCTGCCCGCGGGCTTGGCCTGATCCAGGGGCTGCCCCTGGCCGAGGCTTGGATCGATAAAGGTCCGGGCATGGTCAACCGGCTGTTTGAAAAAGGAGTGCTTCTGAACTTTGCCGGGAACAAGGTGTTGCGTTTTCTGCCGCCGCTTATCATCAGCCGCTCCGAGATAGACCGGCTGATCCAGGCCCTGGACGAGGTTTTTGCCGAGCTGAGCCAATAATTCCCCATGGATTTTCAGCGAAAAATCCCTTTGCAAAAAAACGGTTTTTTTGTTTGAATTGTCGTTTGGTCCAAACTCAGGATGACAAAGGTCCGTCAACCGTCGGCAATGGGTGGACTGACATTTTTTGAGCCGGTCTTCTGAATCCTGCACTGCGCAGTGTCGTCGGCAGGATGCCTTGAACAGAGAGAACTCTTCTTTCCGCTGTATAGCGTGGGGGGAGGCCGACAGAGAGAGCGAAACAATGACGCAGCACCTACTGGCATTACAGGATTTCAGCAAAAAGCAGCTGGCCGCCTACATCGAGCAGGCCCTGCTTCTTAAAAAAGAAGCCAAGGCCGGGATCCGCCATCAGCATCTGGCCGGAAAAACCGTTGCCCTCATCTTTGAAAAACCCTCCACCCGGACCAGGGTTTCCTTTGAAGCGGCCATGTATGGGCTGGGCGGCCAGGTGATCTATCTCTCCGGCCGAGACACTCAGCTGGCCCGCAACGAGCCCCTCAAGGATATGGCCCGGGTCATGTCCCGCTATGTGGACGGCATGGTTGTCCGCACCTATGGTCAGAACATTGTCGATGAGCTGGCCGGCTATTCGTCGGTGCCGGTGATCAACGCCCTTACTGATCTGCACCATCCCTGCCAGATCTTAAGCGACATCATGACCGTAATCGAACATAAGGGCCCGGTGGAAAATCTCCATATTGCCTGGCTGGGCGACGGCAACAACATGGCCAACTCCTGGATTCAGGCCGCCTCCCGTTTCGGCTTTGCCCTTACCCTGGCCTGCCCTGCGGGCTATGATCCCAACCCCGCCATTCTCGCCAAAGCCCAGGCCGAAGCGAGCCGGCCTATCCGGGTGGTGCGCGATCCGGTGGAGGCGGTGCGGGAAGCGGACGTGATCAATACCGACGTCTGGGCCAGCATGGGCCAGGAAAGCGAACAGGAGGAGCGGCTTGCCGTCTTCAGACCGTATCAGGTGAATGGAGCCCTGGTGGCCCAGGCCAAGACCGGAGCCATTGTCCTCCACTGCCTGCCGGCCCACCGCGACGAGGAGATCTCCGAAGAGGTGCTGGAGGGACCGCACTGCGTCGCCTTTGATCAGGCGGAGAACAAGCTCCATATCCACAAGGCCATTCTGGCCATGCATCTGGGGTGAAAAAGGCTGAAGATTGAAGACAGAAGGCTGAAGCAGCACTGGACCCAGGCCGCCGACGGGGTGACGACTTTTTGCGAGGTTATACTCAATTGAGTGATGTACTTCAGACTTCAGACTTCAGAGCTAACGAGTTACATTGAATCATTAAAGCACCCAAGGAGAACACGGCCAATGGCTGCCAATATCAATAAGATCGTCCTCGCCTATTCCGGCGGGTTGGATACCTCGGTAATCCTCAAGTGGCTGCGGGAAGAGTATCAAGTCCCGGTAGTGGCCTTTGCCGCCGATGTGGGGCAAGAAGAAGACTGGGACAAGGTCCGGGCCAAGGGCATGGCCACCGGCGCCGAGAAGGTCATCATCTCCGATCTTCGCGAAGAGTTTGTCAGGGACTATGTCTTCCCTGCCTTTAGGGCCAATGCCATCTATGAGGGGTCCTATCTGCTGGGTACCTCCCTGGCCCGACCGGTTATCGCCAGGGAACAGGTGCGGATTGCCGAGGCGGAGGGAGCCGACGCGGTAAGCCACGGCGCCACCGGCAAGGGCAACGATCAGGTCCGCTTTGAGTTGACCTATCTGGCTCTGAACCCCAGACTGACCATCATCGCCCCTTGGCGGATCTGGGATCTCAACTCCCGGACCAAGCTCATGGCCTATGCGGAAAAGCACGGTATCCCCGTGCCGGTTACCAAGGAGAAACCCTATAGCTCCGACGAAAACCTCCTGCACATCAGCTTTGAGGGCGGGATCCTGGAAGATCCCTGGAATGAGCCGGAGGAGAGCATGTTCAAGCTTTCCGTCTCTCCGGAAAAGGCCCCGGATGTCCCGACCTATATTGAAATGGAGTTCGCCAACGGCAACCCGGTGGCCATCAATGGCGAGCGCCTCAGCCCTGCGGCCATGCTGGCCCGGCTCAATGAGCTGGGCGGCGCCAACGGCATCGGTCGGCTGGACATGGTGGAGAACCGCTTTGTGGGCATGAAATCCCGCGGGGTGTACGAAACTCCTGGCGGCACCATTCTGCGCGCGGCCCATCGGGATCTGGAGACCATCACCATGGATCGTGAGGTCATGAAGATCCGCGACGGCCTGATTCCCCGCTATGCCGAGCTCGTTTACAACGGCTTCTGGTTCTCGCCGGAGATGAAGCTTTTGCAAAAGACCATGGACAATGCCCAGGAAACCGTAAACGGTGTGGTCCGCCTCAAGCTGATCAAGGGCAACTGCATCCCGGTGGGGCGGAAATCCGATCAGTCGCTGTACCAGGAAAGTTTCGCCACCTTCGAGGAAGATCAGGTGTATACCCAGTCGGATGCCGGCGGTTTTATCCGCCTCAACGCCTTGCGCCTGACCATCCAGGCCCTGGTGGAAAAGAAGAGGTAACTGTCCACCCCACCACATCTGCTTTGTCATCGGCCTGCTCATGCAATACACACTACGCAGGCCTCTTTCTCGCATCTGTGGCACTGTTGGACAGAGTTACCTTTCATAGTGATGAAAAGAGTTGAAAACTAACCAGGCAATACCTTATGTCTTCGGCACAGAACACACATAACCCGGCAATGTGGGGCGGCAGATTCGCGGGAAAGACCGCAGCCTCGGTGGAGGCCTTTACCGCTTCTATCCACTACGATGCCCGCCTTTTTCGCCACGATATCGCCGGAAGCCGGGCCCATGCCCGGATGCTGGCCAAACAGGGGTTGATCAGCAATGAAGAGGGTGCGCTCATTGTTCAGGGCCTTGACCGGATAGAGCAGGAGATCGAAGCCGGGGAGTTTGTCTTCAGGCCGGAGCTTGAAGACATACATATGAACATTGAAAAGGCCCTGGTGGAAAAGATCGGCCCGGCCGGGGAAAAACTGCACACCGCCCGGAGCCGTAACGATCAGGTGGCCCTTGATGTTCGTCTCTATCTGCGGGAAGAATGCCGCCGTCTGATCGGGCTGCTCACCGAGCTGCAAAAGAGTTGTGTCGTGTTGGCCCGAAAATACCAGCATGCGGTGATGCCGGGCTACACCCATCTGCAACGGGCCCAGCCGGTCCTGGTGTCCCACCATCTCCTGGCTTATTATGAAATGTTCGGCCGTGATCGGGAACGTCTCGGCGACGCCCTGAAACGGATCAATATCATGCCCTTGGGCGCCGCGGCCCTGGCCGGAACCGGGTTGCCCATCGACCGCGAGTTTGTCGCCCGGGAGCTTGATTTCCCCAAAATCACTGCCAACAGCATGGATACGGTGGGGGACCGGGATTATATCATCGAGTTCATGGGGGCGGCCAGCCTGATCCAAATCCACTTGAGCAGGTTGTCCGAAGAGCTGGTGCTGTGGACCACCGAGGAATTTTCCTTCGTGACCCTGGCCGACAGCTTCTGCACCGGCAGCAGCATCATGCCCCAGAAAAAAAATCCCGATATTCCTGAACTGATCCGGGGCAAGAGCGGCCGGGTGGTGGGGAACCTTGTGTCTTTGCTGATGCTGCTCAAGGGTCTGCCCATGACCTATAACCGCGATCTCCAGGAAGACAAGGAACC
This sequence comes from Deltaproteobacteria bacterium, assembly GCA_013349295.1. GTDB lineage: Bacteria > Desulfobacterota > Desulfobulbia > Desulfobulbales > Desulfurivibrionaceae > Thiovibrio. The sequence continues at coordinate 146,732 of DUZW01000002.1, read as the reverse complement.
CCTGTTCGACACGGTGGACACAGTCTCCCAGTCCGTGGCGATCATGGCCCAGCTGCTGGCCAATCTTACCTTCAACGAAGCGCGGTTGGCTGCGGGGCTTGGCGGAGGCTACATGACCGCCACCGATCTGGCCGACTATCTGGTGCGGAAAAATATTCCTTTCCGTCAGGCCCATGCCATTGTCGGGCGTACCGTGGCTTTTTGCATCAGCACCGGCAAGGAGCTCCCCGAGCTGAGCCTGAAGGAGCTCCAGACCTTTTCCGAGGTCATCGAGAACGATGTCTTCAAGGTTCTCTCCATCGAGGGGTCGGTGAACAGCCGGATTTCCCTGGGCGGCACCTCAGGCAAGGTGGTGGCGGAGGCTCTCGCTCGCGCGGAAGAAGCCCTGGGACTCGGCCGATGAAGCCTGCCACCGGAAAAATCGTGGTTGTGCTTTTGGGATTGTGTCTGATGACGGGCTTAAGCGGCTGCGGCAAAAAAACCAGGCCTGTGCCGCCGGATACGGTGATGCCCGCGCCCATCACCGACCTGAACTATCATCTTGACGAAAAAGGGGTGGCTCTCAGCTGGTCTTACCCCCGCCAAACCGTGCAGGGCGAACGTCTTCCCTACCGGATTGAGAAATTTGAACTCTTGCGGGCCGTTATCCCCGTAAAGGATTACTGCCCCGACTGCCCCATCCCCTTTGGCGCTCCCATAGAGATCACGGCGGAAAGCGGAGACAAAGGCCGGGTTTTTTATCAGGAGACCTTGTTGCGCCCCAATCATCGCTATGTTTATCGTGTCCGCAGCAAGGCGGGCTGGTTTGTCAGCAGCGACGATTCAAACACCGTTTCGGTTGTCTGGGACACCCCGCTCCTGGCCCCCATGAATTTCAGGGTTGAAGGGGGGGACAGATCCATTACCCTGTACTGGCAGCCGCCCCCCGGCCTGCTGGATGGCACGCTCGTTTCCGACCCCATACGGTATCAGGTCTTCCGTTCAACCGATGGCGAACTCTTTACCGAGATGCCGGGTGAGTTGATTGATGGGTTGATCTATGCGGACAAGGGGTTGCGGAACAGCAAAAACTACTGGTACAAGGTCCGGGCCATGCGGTTGCATGCTGGAACCGTGGCGGCCGGCATGTCAAGCCCGGCCCTCGGTGCTCTTCCGCGCGACCTTATGCCTCCGGCCCCGCCCCAAAAAGTACGGGCCGTCGCCACTGCCGAAGGGGTCAAGATAATCTGGGAGATGGTTGCCGAGCCCGATCTTGCCGGTTATCGCATATACCGTCGGGCAGGGCAAGGCTCGACCCCGGAACTCATCGGCGAGGTTGGCGGGGCAGGGCTTTCTTTTCTGGATGCAAAGCCGCCCCGGGGAAGAGGGGTATGGTATTACTCGGTCACCGCCTTTGACCAGGCCCGACCGGCCAACGAAAGCACTCACTCCATGGAATCCTTGTATAGTGTAGAATGAAATGTGAAGAATGGAGAGTGAGGCAACATCCCTTTAATGAAAGAAAAATGGAGAATGATGAATGAAGAATTGAGAATGAGGCAACATTTTGTAATGTTACATTCTCAACTTTTTATTATTCATTGAAAAACCGAACCATGCATGATTTCAAATACAAGAATGACACCCTGTACTGCGAGGATGTCGCCGTCCCGACGGTGGCAGAGGCGGTGGGCACCCCTTTTTATCTGTACAGCGCCGCCACCCTGACCCAGCATTTTGCCGCCTTTGACCGCGCCTTTGCCGATATCCCCCATATCACCTGTTTTGCGGCCAAATCCTGCGCCAACATCGCAATTCTTCGTCTTTTTGCGAGCCTTGGCGGCGGCGCGGACATCGTTTCCGGAGGGGAGCTGTTCCGGGCGCGCACCGCCGGGGTCGATCCCCAAAAGATCGTCTATTCCGGGGTAGGTAAAACCGCGCATGAGATCCGCGCGGCCCTGGAGGCAGGAATCCTCATGCTCAACGTGGAGTCCGAGCAGGAACTGGCCATGATCCAGGCAGTGGCGGCAGGGATGGGGCTCAAGGCTCCGGTCTCCTTCCGGGTGAACCCGGATGTGGATCCCAAGACCCACGCCTATATCTCCACCGGCCTTGCCAAGAACAAGTTCGGCATCCCCATCGGCGAGGCGCTGCGGGTTTATCTCGCCGCCCGGGAGCTCCCCAACATCACAATCAAGGGGGTAAGCTGCCATATCGGTTCACAGCTCACCCAGGTATCCCCCTTTGTCGAATCGCTGGCCAAGGTGAAGGGATTCATCGCTCAACTGGCCGAACAGGGGATCGCGATCACCCATCTTGATCTCGGCGGTGGGCTCGGCATCCGCTACAACGCCGAGGAGCCGCCCGAACCTGCCGAGTATGCTCAAGCCATCAAGCAGGAGCTGGGGGGGCTTGATTGCACCTTGGTTCTCGAACCGGGCCGCGTTCTCGTCGGCAACGCCGGGGCGCTGGTCACCAAGGTGCTGTACACCAAGGAAGGGCTCAAAAAATTCCTCATCGTTGATGCCGGGATGAACGACCTGGCCAGACCCAGCCTCTATGACGCCTTTCACCTCATCCAGGCCGTGGAACGCCCGGGCCGGGAGCAGGTGGTGGCCGATGTGGTTGGGCCCATCTGTGAAACCGGCGATTTTCTCGCCCGGGAAAGGATGATGCCCACGGTGGAGGCCGACGAGCTTCTGGCGGTGATGAGCGCCGGGGCCTACGGCTTTTCCATGTCCTCCAATTACAATTCCAGGCCGAGGGTGGCCGAGGTGCTGGTGCATGGGGACGCATTTCATGTGATCCGGGCCAGGGAAACCTATGAAGCCTTGATTCAAGGGGAAAGCATCCCCGACTTTCTCGGGAAGCAAAAAGCATGAGCATCGGATTTCCAATTGATTTCACCAAGATGAGTGGAACCGGCAATGACTTTATCCTCATTGACCACCGCGCCCCCTTTCTGCCCAAGGAAGAGATGCCCGCCTTTGCCAGGGCTGTGTGCGAACGACGGGTTTCCGCCGGCGCGGACGGCCTGATTTTCATTGAAAAGAGCGAGACCGCGGATTTCCGCTGGCAGTTTCTCAACGGTGACGGCAGTTGGGCAGAGATGTGCGGCAATGGGGCACGTTGTGCCGCCCGCTATGCCCATGACAAGGGCATAGCCCCTGCGCGGATGCGCTTTGAAACCGTGGCCGGACTCATCGAGGCCGAGGTGACAGGCCACTCGGTCAAACTCAAGATGACCGCGCCCACCGGTCTGCGGCTGCACGAGAAGCTCTTGGTCAACGGAGAGGAGCAGGTGGTGCACAGCCTCAATACCGGGGTGCCCCACGCCGTGCTCTTCATGGAGGACATTCGGCAAGCCCCGGTGATGGAATGGGGGCGAAGTATCCGCTTCCATGAGCACTTTCAGCCTGCCGGGACCAATGTCAACTTTGTGCAGCAGCAGAACGGCAACGGCCTGATCGTCCGCACTTACGAGCGCGGAGTCGAAGGGGAAACCTTGGCCTGCGGCACCGGGGCCGTATCCTCGGCCATCATCGCCGGGCTTCTCGGGCAGGTGCGGCCGCCGGTGGCGGTGACCACCTCGGGCGGCGAGCAGCTGATCATCCACTACTCCTTGGCCGGGCAGGAGATTGCCGAGGTATATCTGGAAGGACCGGCTCATTTTATCTACGAAGGTCGGCTGCACAGCGAAGCAATACGGACGAAATCGTAAGGGGGGAACCCCTTTTTTGGCTTTAAGAGATACCAGGAGGAAGTTATGAGCAAGTTTCGCGGAGCCTTTGTCGCCATCGTTACCCCTTTCACTGATGGCAAGCTGGACGAGCAGGGGTTGAAGGATCTCATCGAATTTCAGATTGCCAACGGCACCCATGGCATTGTTCCTTGCGGGACCACCGGCGAATCCGCCACCATGACCCATGCGGAGCACAGTCGGGTTATTGAGCTGACCGTCAAGACCGTTGCCGGTCGGGTGCCGGTACTGGCCGGAACCGGGTCCAACAGCACCGCCGAATCCATCGAGCTGACCCGCGCGGCCAAGGACGCCGGGGCGGATGGCGCCCTGATGATCACCCCCTACTACAACAAACCGTCCCAGGAAGGGCTCTATCAGCATTTCAAGGCGGTGGCCGAGGCGGTGGATATCCCCATCATTCTCTACAACGTGCCGAGCCGAACCAGCGTCAACATGCTGCCCGAGACCGTGGCCCGCTGCGCCCAGATCGCCAATATCGTCGGGGTCAAGGAGGCCACCGCCGATCTCAACCAGATCAGCCAGGTCATCCGCCTCTGTCCCAAGGATTTCGCAGTCATGTCCGGGGATGATTTCACCTCCATGCCCACCGTGATGATCGGCGGCACCGGGGTGATCTCCGTTACCTCCAACGTGGCGCCCAAGGACATGGCCGCGATGATGGACGCCGCTCTGACCGGTGATATCGCCCTGGCCAAGGAGCTGCACTACAAGCTGCTTCCCCTGATACAGGCGATGTTCATCGACACCAATCCGGTGCCTGCCAAGACGGCCCTGACGATGATGGGCAAGATCAAGTCCGGCTTGCCGCGCTTGCCCCTGTACAAGATGAACGAAGCCAATGAGGAAAAATTGAAGAAGGTTCTCGCTGCTTACGGGTTGGTGTAATTTACGTCAAGGCGGAAGTAAAGCCGTCAACTGACGGCTGATAATTGATTGAGGAGAAGATCATGACCAAGGTTATTGTCGCCGGGGCCGCAGGACGGATGGGCCGCCGGATCAGCTATATGGTGCAGCAGCAGGAAGGGTTGACCTTGGCCGCCGGCTTTGAGCGGCCGGATGGTCCTGAACTCGGCAAGGATCTTGGCGAACTGGCCGGGATCGGTCTTCTGGGAGTGCAGGTGGCGGACAGCTTCGAGACAGTCATGGACCAGGGAGATGTGGTTATTGATTTCACCTTTCACGAGGCCACCATGGCCCTGGCCCGCAAGGCGGCCAAGGCGAAGAAGGCCATGGTCATCGGAACCACCGGCCTCAGCCCTGATAATCTGAGCGAACTCGCCGAATTGAGTCGGAGTTTTCCCTGTGTTCAATCCCCCAACATGGCGGTGGGCGTCAATGTCTTGTTCAAGATTGCCAGAAAGATGGCCGCCCTATTGGGAGATGACTACGATATCGAGATCATCGAAGCCCATCACCGGATGAAGAAAGACGCGCCCAGCGGCACGGCCCTGAAACTGGGAGAGATGGTGGCGGAAGGCGTGAAACGTAACCTGCCGGAAGTAGGGGTCTATTGCCGACACGGGATAATCGGCGAGCGCGGCGAAAAGGAGATCGGCATCCAGACCATCCGGGCCGGGGATATCGTGGGCGAGCATACTGTTTATTTTGCCGGGGCGGGGGAGAGGCTGGAACTCAGCCATCGGGCCCACAGCCGGGACAACTTCGCCAAGGGCGCGGCCCTTGCCGCCGCCTGGGTAGTGAATCAGCCCAACGGCCTCTACACCATGTTCGACGTGCTGGGTCTGCAGGATATTTAGGGACTTCTTCCAAATTGACTCCCCTTCCCCATCAGGGGGGGACTTTTACAAGAGGCTCCATGGAAAAACCGCAACAGGCCTTTATCGGGCTGGGCTCCAATCTCGGCGACGGGCAGAGCAACCTGATGGCCGCCTGGCAACGGCTGGGCGAGGTGGCGGGGATTATCCTGAACCGGCTGTCAAGCCCATACCGGACAGAGCCTGTCGATCTGGACACACCCCACTGGTTCACCAATGCCGTGGGTGAAATCACCACCACCCTTTCCCCCATGGAGTTACTGGCCGCCATGCTCGCCATTGAGACGGACATGGGTCGTGATCGAACGCTGACCAAAGACAGACCGGTTGATCTGGATCTGCTCTATTATGGAGAGATGATGATAAACAGCCAAACACTGACCGTGCCGCATCCGCACATCGCCGGCCGGCTTTTCGTGCTGGCGCCCCTGGCGGAACTGGCGCCGGAACATGTGCATCCCACCCTTGGCCGGACAAATCTGGAACTCTGCCTCGAACTACGGGCGCAGGCAGGGGTGGAGCGGCAGGAGTGGCGGGCCATGGAGCGAATCGGTGGCTAAACTCTTCATTTACGCACTCTTTCTCTATGTCGTATACCGTCTGTTGACAGGCAGCAGGAAAAAGAAAACCGTCGAGCCCACGGGAGAGAGACAGGCCACCGGGACGAGTGAACTTGCCGTCCATGATCAGCTGGTGCAAGACCCTGTTTGTCATATCTATATTCCCAAAAGGCAGGCACTTGTGTTACAGGAGAGTGATACGTCTGTATTTTTTTGCAGTGAACAATGCAGGAAAATGTATTGTGATGCCCACGCAACAAATCGGCAGGAGAATGGCTGAGCCTTCTTTCTTGCGCTCAAAGGAGAAAGTATATGAAGTTTTTTATTGATACCGCCAACATCGAAGAAATCAAAAAAGCCGTTGATATGGGCATGGTGGACGGAGTCACCACCAACCCCTCGCTGATCGCCAGGGAGAATAAACCCTTTGTGGAGATCATCAAGGAGATATGCAAGATAGTGGACGGCCCCATCAGCGCCGAGGTCATCGCTCTCGATGCCGAAGGCATGGTCCGGGAGGGGCGCGAGCTTGCCGCCATCCACTCGAACATCGTGATCAAGATTCCCATGACCACCGAGGGACTCAAGGCGGTCAAGCAGCTTGCCGATGAGAAGATCAAAACCAATGTGACCCTGATCTTTTCCGCCAGCCAGGCCCTTATGGCCGCCAAGGCCGGAGCCGCCTATGCGAGCCCCTTTGTCGGCCGACTGGACGATATTTCCCAGAACGGGATGGAGCTGATCAGCGACATCATGAACATTTACGACAACTACGGTTATGCCACCGAGGTGATTGTCGCCAGCATCCGCAACCCCATCCATGTGGTGGACGCGGCCTTGCTGGGTGCGCATATCGCGACGATCCCCTTCAAGGTCATTGCCCAGCTTGCACGCCATCCCCTCACCGACCTCGGCATGGAACAATTTCTGGCCGATTGGGAAAAAAGAACAAAAGTATAGTATACTGTTTTTGCAACCGCACCAGACCGGAGACAAAAACATGGCTTGGACACGGAAACCAGACCGGCACAAGGGTAAAAGCAAGACACGGACAACCGGCCGCTGCCTGGCCGCGCTGGTCTGGACCATGCTGCTGACGCCGCATGGCGCCCAGGCGGCGATTTATTCTTATGTCGATCAGCATGGCACCGTGCATTTCACCAATGTGCCCAACGACCCCCGCTATAAGCCCGAGGTGATCCGTCGCCCGCAGATTCGGGCGGCGGTCCGGTCGGCACGGGCCGGTGATCCGCGCCTCTATGAAGAGCATATCCAAAGAGCGGCAAGCCGGTACGAAATGGACCCCCTGTTGATCAAGGCCGTAATCAAGGCCGAATCCAACTTCGACTGCATGGCCGTTTCCTCCAAGGGGGCGCAAGGTCTCATGCAGCTTATGCCGGGAACCGCCGCCGACCTGAATGTCTGGAATCCTTTTGATCCCAAGGAAAACATCTTCGGCGGCACCAATTACCTGAGCCAGATGATGGCCCGGTTCGGCGGGAACCTCCGGCTGGCCTTGGCCGCTTACAATGCCGGGCCGGGCAAGGTTGAGGCCGCCCAGGGAATTCCGTTGATCCCGGAGACCCAGCAGTATGTGATAAAGGTCATCCAACACTACCGACAAATGACAGCTGCGGGTTCACCATCCTCCCGCTGGCTGGGGGCGGCTAATTAAATTCCATGGCTCGGCATAAGATCTTCACCATTCCCAATCTGCTCACCGGATACCGCTTTGCGGTGGCGCCGGTCCTCCTCTTTTTTCTCTATCCCCAGCCCAGCGTCGGGGTCAGTCTTTTTGCATTTTTTCTCTTTTTGACCGGCGCCCTGACCGATCTTGCGGACGGCTATTACGCCCGCAAGCATAAGATAGAAACGGTCTTGGGCAAACTGATGGACCCGGTGGCCGATAAGGTGCTGGTCTGCGCGGCCCTGACCATGCTGATCCCCATGGGCAAAATCCCGGCTTGGCTGGTGTTCGTCATCCTGGCCAGGGAGCTGGTGATCACCGGACTCCGGGGTGTGGCCGCCTCTTCGGGCATCGTGGTCGCGGCCAGCGGCATGGGCAAACTGAAGAGCATTTTGCAGTACACCGCGCTCTGCGTCCTGATCTTCCCCTTGGGAGTCGTGCCCATTCCTTTCCTGCACGAACTGGGCAAGGGAATTCTCTATGTTTCCGCCGTGATGACGGTCTGGTCGGGGGTGGATTATTTTTATCGGTTCCAAAAAGTTTTTCTGGAAACCGGCCACTGAAACAGAAGTGAAAAACGCCTTTCTTTAGAGCTTGACAGGGCTCGGGAAGGTTTCTATAGTGTTCGTCCTATGCTGCTGTTACGGCTGCATCGCCATTCTGCCGGAGTGGTGAAACTGGTAGACGCACGGGACTCAAAATCCCGCGGGGGCAACCCCATGTCGGTTCGATTCCGACCTCCGGCACCATTTGATAGTCCGATACCTTCCGGTATCATCCTGAAAGCCCTGAGAAATCAGGGCTTTTTCTTTTTCTGTTGTCCAGTAAGATCCACCCTGATATGCTAAAATCCAGACGTTTTGGGGGCCTCTTTGGGGGCCTTGAATGCCTCGCTGAAAAAAAGGCCCCCAAAATCCTTATTCTGGAGGAAGGCCAATGCCCGCGCGGACAATCCCACTGGTACCACTGCAAATCACCAACGCCAAACCCCGTGAAAAAGAATACAAGCTCTCTGACGGTGGGGGCCTTTATCTGCTTGTGACCCCCAGCGGCGGCAAGCTCTGGCGGTTGAAATACCGTTTGGGGGGCTTGGAGAAGAAGCTTGCTTTGGGGGCCTTTCCTGAAATATCGCTTGCTGATGCCCGACAAAGGCGAGAAAAGGCCCGAGAACAAATAGCCAATGGAATTGATCCGCGCGCGGCCCGGAAGGAACAAGAAGCGGCCATGCTTCTGGAGCAGGAGACATTTGAAATCGTGGCCCGTGAGTGGCACAATCAGTTTCTACCACAGTGGGCACCACGAACAGCTGAGGCAATCCTGGCTATGCTGGCCCGTGACGTTTTTGGAGAGATAGGCGATAAACCACTTGCCGCGATCAATGCGCCTGTGTTGCTGACCATGTTTCGCCGGATAGAAGCACGAGGAGCAGCTTACACGGCACATAGGGTGCGCGGTCTCTGTGGACAGGTATTCCGTTATGGAGTGGCTACCGGACGATGCGACCGTGACCCAACCGGCGATCTAAGGGGGGCGCTCACCCCGATCAAGACCACCCATCGAGCAGCCACCACTGACCCAAAGGAGGTGGCCTCACTGTTGCGGATGCTGGCGGGCTATCAGGGCTCCCTGGTGGTGCGATGCGCCTTGAAGTTGCTTCCCTTGTTGTTTGTTCGACCGGGGGAACTGCGGGCCATGCAATGGGCTGACGTAGACTTGGACAAGGGTGAGTGGTCTTACATGGTAAACAAGACAAAAACCCCGCATATTGTGCCTCTGGCAAAACAGGCGGTGGCGATACTACGGGAGATCTATCCGCTAACCGGCAACCTTCTTTATGTTTTCCCTTCCGCAAGAACCAATGCAAGACCAATATCCGATATGACACTGAATGCAGCCATGCGGCGCATGGGCATAGATACTAAAACGGAGATAACCGGGCATGGATTCCGGGCCGTGGCCCGCACCATTCTTGATGAAGTGTTGGGCTTTCGTCCCGACTTCATAGAACACCAACTTGCCCATGCCGTGCGTGACCCTCTCGGAAGAGCCTATAACCGCACGGCCCACCTTCCAGAACGACGAAAGATGATGCAGGCTTGGGGGGATTATCTAGAACATCTGGTGGCAGGGGAGGAAAACAAAATTATCCCTTTGCGAATAGGCAAGCAGTAACAGCGCTTTTGAGAAGGAGGCCCGAATTTTAAAAGGGGTGATCCAAGAAACACCTTTCCCTCTTCGGATTGTCTGCTGTGATGCTTCGGACAGCGGCGGCTGGTGCCGCTTTCTTCGAGCTGAACACCGGCAGAAAAACAAGCGAATGGGATCGGACTCCGGCCCGGACTCGCCCGGCTCGCCGGGGACGGACACCGATCCATCCCAATGCGATATATTCTGCAGAGGCCTGACTTTTACAATCACCATGCGACATTTCTCGAAAATTCCAGGAGATTTGTCGACCAGTCCTGATCGTTTTTGGCTTTCCTTGAAAAAACTTCCGCCAGTTAAATATCAGCAGTATTTATGTTCTGCCTCAAGCTTCTTTCTTGCAACCACCCACGAATGTCCCTCACCATCCAGCCCACGGCACGAGAGCCAATAGCCACAGAGCGAGGGAAAACACCATCGGCCATCATCTGGTAAATACTGCTACGGCCAAGTCCGGTCAGCTTTTTTACATCTGGCATACGAAGAAACCCTATATCTTCAAGGTTCTGGTTCATAGTCGTGCCTCCCATTAAAATGGAATTAATTCTAAATCGAGAACATTTGAGACGAGCTCACCGTCAGGCTGGGGGAGTAGGAAGCCCACTGCGCTTTCCAGCATGCGAAAAAGTAGCCCGTGACTTAACAAGATAAAAAACGACGGCATTTTTTTAAGCCGAGTTGCGTAATTGGCAGAGGAGGAAAAGCGTTGCAGCCATTTTCGCACTAATCTGCGGAGCTTGAAAAAAGTCTCCCGAGTAAGCAAGACATGGCAGCAAGGGGTGGCGGGGAGACTCTGCCGGCCTATGATCCCCCAAAATCTTCCGGGAGTTGCCCATTCAGGAAGATCTGATTCCGTGCTTTTTCCGACATACTTGCATACATAGGCTCTCATTTTGCCGGATGAATCGCAGATGAAATCCGCCTGTGTTCCTGCACGAAGATGCCTTTCATCACCGGAGCCAACAACACGAAACCAAGTTTCCCCGATGAATCGACGTAACAGGTTGATATCCATTCCGTTACGACCCAAGGAACCCATAAGATGGAAATGAGGAGCGCCGCGCCGTTGCGGCTCCAACTTCCAGAAGAACCAGGAGCCAGGGAATTGGCGGCGGAACTCGTGGGCAAAGTTATCAAGATGCCGTTTCCATGTGCTGGAGTCAGCGGGATAAAATCCGGGATAGGTTAAGGTCATGAAAATTTTTGGCAATGCTGCTATAGAAAAGATTTTTTTCAGAAAATTCCGCCGTGCCCTTGAAGAAAATTGGGTGATCGTTTGACGATTGCCTCGATCACATCCAGGGTTATACGGAGCGGATTTTGATGGCGCACGGAAATTGGCATATCCCGAATAGATACTGACTGAATGACAGTTGGCGGACGGAGGATTGACAGAAGACGCAACAACGCTGTATCTTGCAGACATACTTGTACCCCTCCTGGGGGTGCTTGTTGGGGCTTACAGATTGGGGCATTCTTCGCGGGATCGACCCAATCTGTAAGCTTTTTTGTTTATGTAGTTATTTGCTCTTGCTCTTCATCATCATTCTCTAACTCAATATTCAGGACGTTTTTCTTGAAAGTCCTGAAAAATTTGGCAAGCTTCAGGACTCCAAATTTCTGATAAATGTTAAGGCTATCAAGGCCGACGTAGAGCACATTTTTTGCTACCAGAGACACGGACATTTGCATTTCTGCCGCAATCTTTTCTAAGGCTTCTTTCACTTCTCTATCGACAACAACGCTAAGGACAACTTTGTCTGCGGGTAATGGCATGGGTTCCTCCTTGGAAACATAAAAGGTTCGTCTTGGTTAAAACCACAATGAACCCAACAGCACTTTGATGTCAAGATATATTTTTGCTGTTCAGTGCGTTGGTCATCTCGACTGTCACTCATGACAGATAATTCGGCGGCTATAAGCGCGGGCCAAGAAGAACCACAACCGGGGAAAAGAAAAGAGCAGACTTCGCACTACTCCCTGAAAAACGCTGTGGCCTGTAGCTGCTGACTATCTGCTTTTGAAAAAAAGATAGACCGTGCCGAGATTTGAGCCTTTAACAAGCCCCGTATTCCGTCCTGCCGCGACCTACACCCTTTCTGATTGGAAACAAAAAGAAAATATGACAGAATGTCAGGTAATTCGGCTAAGATTGCGGATAGTGGATAAGAGTTTTTGAGAATACACAGTATTCCGCATAAGATGCCCAGGATGGTCATAAAAGGTATTTTTAGGGGATTTTTTCCCCTTCGGAATCCAAACCCGAGAACGAAATGGCGAAGAAGTATCAAAAACGGACTCCCTATAATATTGATGTTATGAGCACTAAAAAGAGGGGCAGATATGTACAAAAAAATCACCCAATTAAGCAAAGACAATTTGGAGTTCCAAAGCACTGAGTTAGATGCGTTAACTACAATTTGGCAAGAACGCAAAGAAGAGCTAGAAAAAAGCGGTGCGTATCAGGAATTTATTAAGAAATTGCAAAGGGAATGGGCAATTGAGACCGGGATAATTGAAAGATTATATACATGGGATAGAGGTGTGACGGAAGTTCTGATAGAACAAGGCATTGACTCCTCAATCATATCACATAAAGGCGGACTGCGAACAGATAAAGCCAACCATGTAAAGAATATAATTGATGACCAATTAAACATTGTCGAAGGTCTTTTTTCTTTCGTAAAGGGAGATCAACCTCTGACTGAGCATTTTATACGAGGAATTCAGTCACAATTCACAGCTCACCAAGAATGTATCGAAGCAATAACTGATACTGGGGAAATTGTGGAGGTTAAGCTGGAAAAAGGGCAATACAAAAAACTTCCTAATAACCCACGAAGACCAGATGGAGAAATCCATGAATATTGTCCTCCGGAATTCGTAAAGGACGAGATGGGAAATCTTGTTAATTGGTATCACCAAATTGCATATGAATTCCCTCCTGAAATTGTGTCTTCTTGGTTACATCATAGATTTACGCAAATTCATCCATTTCAAGACGGAAATGGCCGAGTGGCCAGAGCACTGGCGTCTCTTATATTCCTCAAAGCAGGTCTTTTTCCATTAGTAATAAGAGATTCAGACAGGCAAGATTATATCTCAGCGCTAGAAGAGGCAGATAACAATAATTTATCAGCGTTGACTAAGCTGTTTTCAGTCCGTCAAAGAGATTCAATTCTTGCAGCTCTTGGTCTGGAACAACAAGTTAAGCAAGCAAGATATGCTGAAGATATTATAAGTTCTGCAATTGAAGTACTAAGACAAAAAGCTACTGTCCAAGCAGACCAACTTAACGTAGTATTCGATTACGCTGACTCACTGCGTGACATTGCGAATGCAAGAATAGGCGCAATTTCTGACAAGTTAAATGAAAATCTCAACGAGGTTACCCCTCGGGATCAAACCGACTATCATGCACGTCACGGCTCAGCAGATAATGACTCGATTGAAAGGCACTATTTTTACGGGCAAATTGTAGAAGTTGCGAAAAAATTCAAGTATTTTGCTAACTTGGATAGGTATCGGTCATGGACAAGACTTGTTATTCAAACAAAAGAGTGTTTTGAGTTTGTCATTAGCTTCCACGGATATGGCCATGGGAATAATGGAATTATGGTTGCTTCAGCATTTACATCTATCAGAGTTCCCAGAGAAGAGGGTGGCGCAGAACCCGCGAATACCACACCGGCATGTCTTGATTTGTTCCAGTTCAACTACGCGGAATCGATTGATAGTATCCAGCAACGGTTCACAGAATGGTTAGAAAGCACCACTGCTATAGCCCTAGCAGAATGGAAGAAAAACATAAGTTCATAACAAAATAATCCCGCAGACGTCGAGATCGTCTGCGGCGCTGTCGCGGTAAATTCGTTGGTGCCATCCCGTCCGCTGATTATCGGCGTTGCGCAGGCCGCAACTTTTGGGGGCCTTTTTAGGGACCTTCTTGCAATATCCATGCTTGATTATGTCGCTTATACAGGCTGTTGCGTAGCAAGTTCTATTAAGACCTCCGCACCATTGCATTATCCGATACCGTCCGGTATCGTCCTGAAGGCCCTGAGAAATCAGGGCTTTTTCTTTTTTATCCTCCCTTGACACACTGCTGACCATCGTGCGAGAATAATGCACGAGCTGTTGTAACCCGTCAGATGGATGCCCGGATGGTTCCTGCGCGGCGCGGCAAGGGAGGCTGTTCTCCTGCGCCCGCCGACCGTCGCTTATGTTTCGTTACGAAGCATCCCGTGCAAAGAGAGGCGAAACATGCCGGAAAAACCGCAACCGCACGATCTGAGCCGTCCCGGTCTCCGGAGGGCCACTCTGTATCCGTTGGCCACCATCCTGGGCGTCATCCTGCTGGTTGCCCTGGGATGTTTCTACTGGCTCCAACAGAGCCATATTCAAAACCGGGTCATGGCCAAACAGGACAGCGTCCCTTACCTGCTCGCCCTGTTCGAGGAGCAGGACGTCAACCTCCTGACCCATTACTTTTCCCATATCGAAGAAAATACCCAGTTGCGACAAGCCTTCCTGGACGACGACCGGCAAGGGGCGCTAAGCAGTGCCCTCCCTATCTACACGCAGCTGAAGAGCGACCTCAACCTTACCCATTTTTACCTGCACACAACGGGCAAGCACTGTTTTCTGCGGGCCCACATGCCGGAGCATTACGGCGACGTCATCAGCCGCAGGACCCTTGACGAGGCGGTGCGAACCGGCCGGACCGCTTCCGGCATCGAGCTTGGCCCCCTGGGCACGCTCACCCTGCGGGTGGTCAAACCGTGGCGGGTCGACAACAAGCTCATCGGCTACCTGGAGCTGGGCAAGGAGATCAGCTATCTCTTGCCCAGGCTGCGGCGGGCCCTGGGGGTGGAGCTGGTGGTGCTGGTGTGGAAGTACCGCCTCGATCAGGCCCAGTGGGAGAAAGGGATGCAGCTCCTCAACCGGCAGGAGCAGTGGGCCCAGTTTGCAGACTACGTGGTGGTCGACAGCACCCTGCCCCGCATCTCCCCGGAGATCTCGCGGGAGATTGACAAAGGGCATAAAGAGCACGGTGGACACCCGATTCACCCGAGGGAGGGATCCCCTTACGATGGCGGTTTTATTCCCCTTATGGATGCAGCCGGCCAGCAAATCGGCGATATCGTGGTGCTGGTGGATTTCACCGCCCTGCGGTTCAAGCTGTTGCAATCCTTCCTCCTGCTTTCCCTGGTGGTGGTCACCTCCGGCGCCGGTCTTTTTTTGCTCTTTTCCGGTCGCATCAGGCGACTGGACAAAGCGCTGAACAAAGCCATTTACTCCCTCGACGAACAGGTAAATCACTACCTTTCCCTGTTTGAGGAATCCCCATTTCCCCAGATCGAGGAGGACTTTTCCGGCGTCAAGGCCTACATCGACGGATTGCCCTGCGCCGGGCTGATCGAAGTGCAGGCCTACTTCGCCGCCCATCCCGAGGCATGCCTGGAATGCGTCCAACAGGCGGTGATGAAAAACTGCAACAACGCCATGCTGAAAATGTTGGGGAGTGCAGGCAAGGATGAATTACTGCGCGGTCTGTGGCGGAACAACTTTCTTCCCCGCACCCTGGATGATTTTGCCAGGGTGGTGTCCACCATGGCATTCGGAGCGCGGAGCGGTGCGTGCGAATCGTGCCTGTTGACCGATAACGGCGAGGAGATCGCGGTGATTGCCAATGTGCAGGTGATCAGCGGGTTCGAGGAGACGCTGGGCAAGGTGGTGATCTCTTTTTACGACATTACCGAGCGCAAGCATGCCGAAGCGGCGCTGCTGGAGGGCGACACCAAGCTTCGGGAAGCGCAAGAAATCGCCCGCTTGGGCCGCTGGGAGCTTGACCTGAAAACCAACCACCTCATCTGGCCCGACGTGATTTTTAACCTGTTCGAGGTCAGTAAAGAGAATTTTCCCTCCTCGTATGAGGCTTTTCTGGAATGCGTACATCCCGATGACCGGGACTTGGTTGACCAAACCTACCGCAACTCCGTGGAAAGCAAAAGGTACTACGCCATCGAACACCGGCTGAAGATGAAGGATGGCCGCATCAAATGGGTCAGCGAGCTCGGCCGCACGGTGTACGACGAGACAGGCAACCCCATCCGTTCCATCGGCATTGTCCAAGACATCACCGAGCGCAAGCGGTTGGAAGAAGAGATCCGGGCCAGCGAACTTAAGTATCGTACCCTGCTGGAAAATATCCCGGCCAAGGTCTTTTACAAGGATACCGCCGGCGTTTACCAGGCGGTGAACCCGGCCTTCGCCTTGGAGCTGGGCCAGTTGGCGGAGAAGATGGTGGGCAGGAATGACTACGATTTTTTCCCGCCCACGCTTGCGGCCAAATACCAAGCCGACGACCGGCGCATCGTGGATCTCGATATCCACGAGGCCATGGATGAATCCTATCTGCTGGATGGGAAACCCTGTATTGTGCATACCATCAAGAACACGGTTAAGGATGTCGAAGGCAGGATCATCGGGCTGATCGGCATCTTCTGGGATGTCACCGAGCAGCGTCAGGCCGCGGAACGGCTACGGCTGTTCCGAAGGCTCATCGACCAGGCCAACGACTTCATCGTGGTGGTTGACCCGAAAACCGGCAGATTCCTGGACGTGAACGATTCCTTCTGCAACAGCCTGGGCTACACGCGGGATGAACTGCTGGGGCTGACGGTGTCCGAGGTGGACATCAACCTGGCCGAGGATGCGGCATGGCGCGCCTTTATGGAAATCCTTCGGCAGGAGGAGAACCTGACCAACGAGAGTCAGTGTCGCCGCAAGGACGGCACACTGGTGCAGGTGGAGATAAACGCCTCCTTGCTGCGTTTGGAGGAGAAAGAGTGCGTACTCGGCGTGGTGCGTGATATCAGCGAGCGGATGCGGCGGCGGGCCGAGCTGAAAGAGGCCCTTGATAAGGCCGAGGCCGCCAACCGGGCCAAGAGCCAGTTCCTGGCCAACATGAGCCACGAGATCAGAACCCCAATGAACGGCATCATGGGCATGACCAACCTCGCCCTGGCCACAACGCTCACTGCGGAGCAGCGCCATTACCTGTCGGTGGTCAACGATTCGGCCCGGTCCCTGCTTAACATCATCAACGACATTCTTGATTTTTCCAAGATCGAGGCCGGTCAGCTCACCCTGGACGAGCATCCCTTCGAGCTTGTGGAGCTGCTCGAGAGCACCCTGGCCCCGTTTGTCCTCAAGGCCCAGGAAAAGCAGGTGGAGCTGATCTGCCGTCTGCCGGCAGGGGTGCCGGTGGCCCTGATCGGCGATGGTATGCGCTTGCGGCAGATTCTGGTCAATCTGGTGGGCAATGCGGTCAAGTTCACCGAACGCGGCTATATCTTGGTGGAGGTGGGAGTGCTTTGCAAGGAGGAGCATTCCGTCGTTTTGGTTTTCAGCGTTCAAGATACAGGCATCGGGGTGGCCAAGGACAAGCAGGAGAGCATCTTCTGCACCTTTAGCCAGGCGGACAATTCCATCACCCGGCGTTACGGCGGCAGCGGCCTGGGGTTGACCATCTGCTGCCGACTGGCCACTATGATGGGCGGCGATGTCTGGCTGGAGAGCGACGAGGGCAAGGGCAGCACCTTTTTTGCCTCGGCTCGCTTCAAGATGGTAAAAGAACAGCCGACCCCGTATGTGGCGCCGCAACCGAAAGGGGAGCCGGGCCGGGTTCTGCTGCTTGATCCCCTGGAGGTAAGCCGGGGTATCATGGCGGAGCAGTTTACCGACTGGGGCTTGGCGGTCACCGCGCAAGCGGGCCTGGATGAAGCGGGCGAGCCGTCCTCCGGCGGGAAAGAAGTGGAAACCAGCTATGATCTCATTGTGTTGCACGTCAGGGGTGGGGCAACCGGGAACCGAGACCTTGTGCGGTATTTGAGCAAAGCCCCCCGCTATGCGGATATCCCCTTGGCGCTGCTGGGTGCGGCCAAGGAAGTGGAAGGATTGGCCCCTGGAAAAATCACCACCTGCTGTGTGTACAGGACGCCCTTTCGCTCATCGGACCTGAAGCGGTGCCTGGATGCGGCGTTGGGCGGCCTCCATGTCTGTCTGCTGCCCATGGCGGGGGAGTATGGCGCACCCTCTGCCGCTGGCCACAATGGTTCGACATCGCGTTACGTCCTGCTGGTGGAGGACAATCCGGTGAATCTGGAACTGGCTCAAGTGATCATCGAACAGGCGGGGCACCGAGTGGCCACGGCCGCCAGTGGGAGAGAGGCGTTGCTGCTGCTCACCCAGACCACCTTCGACGCCATCTTCATGGATATCCAGATGCCGGAGATGGATGGCCTCGCCACCACCCGGATCATCAGGCAATGCGAGGTGGGGATCATCCCCGAGCAGCCGGAATACCGCCGGATCGCCGAAGGGGTCAGGGACATGATCAGGGGCAGAAGAACCCCCATCATCGCCATGACCGCCCACGCCATGTCCGGCGACCGGGAGGAGTGCCTGAGCGCCGGCATGGACCTTTATGTGACCAAGCCGTTCCAGCCTGAGCAACTGGTGGAGATTCTTGCCGGACTCTCCGGAGAAAAGGGCAACAACAGCCCACACAGCGGAGGGGACAACGCCCCCCCGCAGGAGACACTTAATGCCGAGGAGGGGGGCGCGGTCACGCCCGAGGCGGTGAAGCGGTTTCTTCGGGAGAAGTACCATCTGCCCCAAGCCAATATCGACCATCTCTTTCAGGTTGCCCAAGTGACCCTGGCCGAATATCTCGGTCTGCTGGAGCAGGCTGCGGAACGGAAAGATTTCTCTGCCCTGGCCAAGAATGGTCACACCATCAAGGGAGAGCTGCTGCAGTTAGGTATGGCGGAAGGGGCTGAACTGGCGCTCACCGTTGAGCGCGGCGCCAAAGGAGGCGATCCTACCCTGGACTACCAGGAACTCACTGCCCGCTTGCGGACCGGGCTTGGCGGGTTGTTGTGTCGTGGAGAGGAATCGTGAAAACAGGAGCCGATCGAGGCGCGGCTTGTGGAAACCGCGGCCTTGCAGCGAAAAGCAATGGCACTCGCACCGGAATTGCCACCCTGTACCATGGACTGTGGGTCATAGGAGTGGACAAGTTAAGGGAGTATCGGGCATGAAAAAAGAGACAGTCCATCTTCTGCTCATCGAGGGGAGTCCGCCGGCGGCCGAAATGATCACCGGTCTGCTGCACACGGGCAAGCGCATTCGTTTCCGGATAAGTCATTGTCCCTCCCTGGGGGAGGCCCTGGCATGGTTGCGGGAGCACACCCCCGAGCTTATCCTCGCCGATCTTTCCCTGCCGGATTCGCAGGGAATGGCCACATTCAGGGCTATCCGGGAGGTGTCGCCCCTGGTGCCCATAGTCGTCTTGAGCGATACGGAGAATGAAGAATCCGCCCTTGCCGCTCTCAGAATGGGCGCCGAGGAATACCTGTGCATGGAACATCTCGATGTGGGGCGTTCTCTGGAACGATCCCTGCGCTACGCCATGGAGCGCCATCGCATCGAGTGCGAGCTGAAGCAGAACAAGGGACGCTATCGGCGGATTCTCAATGCGGTTACCAGTTATCTTTACACCGTGCGGCTGGAAAACAACCAGACGGTGGAGACCAGTCACAGCGCGGCCTGCGAGGCGGTCACCGGTTATTCATCGGAGGAGTTTGCCTCAAGGTCCACCCTGTGGATCGATATCGTGCCGGAAGAGGACCGACCCCTCGTACGGGAACAGATCCAGAAACTCTTCGCCGGGGAAAAGGTTGGCCCTCTGGAACACCGGATTATCCGCAAGGATGGGGCGCTCCGCTGGATAAGCAATATGCCGGTGCCTGCCTACGACAGCGATGGGGTTCTGCTCAGCTACGATGGCGTGGTGCAGGATATCACCGAGCGCAAGCATGCCGAGGAAGAGTTGCGCACCGCCTACGATCTGCTGGAAAAACGGGTGGAGGAGCGAACCGTCGAACTGCTGGTCGCCAACAAGTCCCTGCGGGCCGAAATGAAGCGACGGGAAAAAATGGAACAGGAACTCTTACGGGAACTGGTGGTCACCGGTGCTCTTGCCCGTCTGTACGCCCCCCTGGTTTCCCTCGATTCATCCTTTGAGGACTACGCCCATGTGGTGCTGGAGCAGGCCCAGCAGCTCACCGGTAGCAAGCACGGCTTTGTGGCCACCATCGATCCGCAAACCGGCGAGCTTTTTCCCCATACCTTCACCCGGATGATGGGGCAGGCGTGCCGTGTGGCGCAGGGGCAGAGCAAGACCATCTTTCCGCCCAATCCGGATGGCACCTATCCCTCTCTCTGGGGTGCGGCGCTCAACAGCAAAAAAGGGTTCTACACCAATACGCCGGCCACGCATCCCGCGGCAAAGGGATTGCCTCCCGGCCACGTGCCGCTGGGCAACTTCCTCACCGTGCCGGTCCTGCTGGGGGAAGAGCTTGTCGGCCAGATCGCCCTGGCCGGAAAACCCAAGCATTACAACGCCCGGGACCTGCAGGCGATCCAGCGGCTGGCTGACTACTATGCCATGGCCATCCAACGGCAGCGCAACGAGACCAAGCTGCACCAAGCCTTACAGGCGGCGGAACAGGCCAGCCGAGCCAAGAGCGAATTTCTGGCCAACATGAGCCACGAGATCCGCACCCCCATGAACGCCATCATGGGCATGATCAATCTGGCCATCAAGCAACCCCTCCCGCCCAAGGCGATGGAATATCTCCGGATCGCTAAGCTCTCCAACAATGCACTTCTGGGCATCATCAACGATATCCTGGACTTCTCCAAGATCGAGTCGGGCAAGCTCTCCATCGAGAGCATCGAGTTCAGCGTGCAGGATATCCTGATCAACCTGCTGGAGATGTTCCGGGAGAGCGGGCGGGACAAGGGGCTTGATCTCAATATCGACGTGGCAAACGATGTGCCGGATCTGGTGATCGGCGATCCCCTCCGGGTGGGGCAGGTGCTGATGAATCTGGTCGGCAACGCCATCAAGTTTACCAATCAGGGCGAGATCACGGTGAGCATCCATTGTCTGGAAAGGTCGGAGGAAAGCGTTCGTCTGGAATTTCAGGTGCTCGACAGCGGCATCGGCATCCCAACGGAAAAGATCGCCTCCATCTTCGCTGCCTTTGCCCAGGCGGATGGATCCACCACCCGTAAGTATGGCGGAACCGGCCTTGGCCTGACCATCTGCAAGAAACTGGTGCATCTGATGGGAGGCGAGATCAGGGTGGAAAGTACGCCCGGGGTGGGGAGCGCCTTCTCTTTTGCGCTGCCGCTGCGCCTCCCGGCGGCCCGGCAGGTCAGTGCTCCCGAGATCTTGGATTTTAGCGGCAAGCGGATCCTGGTGGTCGATGACGAAGAGTATCTGGTGCGACTCCTGCATGCAATCCTTGAGTCCCACGGATTTACCGTGGTCAGCGCGACCAGGCCCAGCGAGGCCCTGCGCATCCTTCAGGAAGAAACGATTCCGACGACCCGGTTCGACCTGATTCTGCTCGATCTGATGCTGCCGGAGCAGGACGGGATCATCACCGCCAGGGCCATCCGGGGCGATACCCGGTTGCGGGATATACCGATCATCATCCTCACCGGCATGGGCAGCGATTTGGAAGAGCAGCGGGCCAAGCAGGCGGGGGTGAACGGGTTTCTGCGCAAGCCGGTGAGCCGGACCCTGCTTTTAAGCTGCATCAATGATATATTAGGGGAAAGCATGAAGGAACCGGCGGCATGCACTCGGGTGGACGAGAAAGAGGCCACCACGATTTTGCGAGGCAAGAAGATCCTGCTGGTGGAGGACAACCTGTTCAACCAGATGGTTGCCCAGGAGGTTCTGGCCAATGTGGGGATCATCGTGACGGTGGCCAACAACGGCAAGGAGGCGCTGGCCATGCTGGACGACGACGTGGCGGCGGTGCTCATGGATATCCAGATGCCTGAGATGGACGGCTACGAGGCGACCCGGGCAATCCGGCAACAGCCGCGTTTTGCCAAGCTTCCCATCATTGCCATGACCGCCCACGCCATGAGCGGCGACAGGGAAATATGCCTGGCCGCCGGAATGGACAACTACGTGGCCAAACCGTTTGAGCCGGAAGAGGTCTTTGCCATGCTGACCCGGTATGTGGGCGGGGAGGCCACGGAAAAACGGGAGCCCGGGCCGGAGGTGGAAAAATGCCGGGCCCAGGACGATCTTGTGGCTGCTATCCATGTGCATCTGGAAAAGGTGTACGGTTTCGATCCGGAAAAAAGAACGCTTATGCTGGAGGGTGCCCAGAAAACGTTGCTGGAGCAGTTCGTCCAGGGTGCGAAGGCCTTGGCCGGCAACGACTTGGAGGGGTTGAGCCGGGTGGGCCACAGCATTAAGGGGTCGCTGGGCGCACTGGGGCTCAAGGAGCTGGCCGGCCTGGCCGAGCGGATCGAGAAGCAGCAGACCAGGAGCGCTGACAACAAAGGGGAGGTACTCCTTGCGCAGTTTGCAGAGTTGCGAAAGGGTTTATCCTCCTGGCTGGGGTAGGGCGGTCCGCCACGGTTGGTGCGGTTTAACCGCCAGGGCGCACAATAAGGAAAATGAACTCCGGGCCGCCAACGATAAGGAAAGAAAAAAACCTTGCCCATTACCAGCCCTGCCCGAAATGACGCACAACACAAAGCGAAGGCTCGCCCATGAAAGCACGGATGAAAAAAAACGTTGATTATGCCACCATCCTTGGCCTGTTCGGCGCCATTACCATGGTGGGGTGGGTAATCTCCATGAGCCACACCGTCCACATCTACCTGAACCTGCCCTCTTTTTTGCTGGTGGTGGTGGGCAGCGCCTTCATCGTGCTGATCAAATTCAATGTGTATCAGTTCGCCAAGGCCATGGGTATAGCTTTTCGCGCGTTTTTCGTCCCCACCGACACCCTGCGGGAACTCATCGACGTCATCATGACCCTGCACAAGAAGGCCCGCATCCACGGCCTGCTGGCCCTGGAAGACGAACCCATCGAGCACCCATTTTTGAGGCAGGGGATCAAATACGTGGTGGACAACATCAGCCCCGGCATTATCAAGAACACCCTGCACAAGGAGATCAGCCACACCTTCGAGCGCCACCAGAGCGGCGCCAGGGTCTTCCGGGCCCTGGCCGAAGTCAGTCCGGCCATGGGCATGGTGGGCACCCTCATCGGTCTGGTGCAGATGATGGCCGGCATGGATGATCCCAAGGGGATCGGCCCGGCCATGGCGGTGGCCCTGCTCACCACCCTGTATGGCGCGTTGATGGCCTATGTGATCGCCAGTCCCATCGCCGACAAACTCCAGCTGCGCAGTCAGGAGGAATATATGCTGCAGCTCTTGATCGCCGACGGGGTGCTGGGCATCCAGCAGGCTTTGCATCCCTATGTGCTGGAAGAGATCCTGCTTACCTATCTGCCGGGCTCCCAGCGCTCGGGAGGCAGATGGAAGGCAAGGGAGGTTCGTTACTCGTCGTTGAGCGCCATCCCGGTTGTTTATCCGGAGGAGAAGAAGCATTCCGAGCCGAGTCCGCTGGCGCCGTTTATTCATCCCGAGGAACCGCGGCCATGATTCCGGAGAAACCGTCCCCCACCAAAGGGCAGGAGTCCGGCCCGGTCGAAAGACCAGGCGATCAACCTGCGTCCACCGCTGCCCGGCATGATTCTCCGGCCTCTCGGCCGGAGGAGGCATTGGCCCCGCCCCAGGCGGGGAAAGAGGAGGAATACATCCTCTTCGCCTTCGATCAGGACGAACACCCCTTTCCATTTTCGAACGAAATGAACGCAAAAAAAGGTGGATGGATCATCAGCTTCGCCGATCTCATGACCCTGTTGCTCTGCGCTTTCATCCTGCTCTTTGCCAGCTCCAGACTCGATTTGGAAAAATTCCGTCTCATCGCTCAATCCATGTCCGGCGCCCTGGGCGGCAAATCGGTGATCTATGTTCCCGTTTCGGCGGAAGATATCCCCAAGATAGCCCGCAAGGAAGAAAGCGACATGACCGGGCGGCTCCGGCGCACCTTGGGATATGCCAATCAGCTCCGCACTGTCCTGGCCCCGGAAATCCAACAGCGGCAGCTTGATATCGAGGTCTCCGACCAGCTGATTACCATCCTGATTCTGCAAAACGGCTCCTTCGAGACCGGCAGCTCCACCCTCAATCCGAACTTTTTGCCCACCGCCAGGAAGATCCGCGATGCCTTGGTCGATGTACCCGGCGATATCACGGTGGCCGGTCACTCGGACAATCAGCCGATGAGTGGCGGCAAATTTCGCTCCAACTGGGAGCTTTCCAGCGCCAGGGCCTTTTCCTTGATGCATGAGTTGCTTCAAGACAACGTCTTGCCCAACGAGCGGTTCGTCCTGAAAGGATGCGGCGATACCCAGCCGCGAGTACCCAATACCACCCAAGACAACCGGGAAAAAAACCGGCGGGTGGAGATCATCATCGATCAGCGCGGTCTCAAGGACAATCCCGAGCTCTTCCCTGTGCGCTGAGCCAAGCTCCATGTGTTCTCTGCAACTGATCCCGTCATCTTGTGGGGTGGGGAGGGAATTTACAGGTGTTTTCGCAAGAGGCTCCTCTGATTTGGAAATGGACGAAGAATTAGGTTATAAAGGTATATACTCGGGGATATATATATCCCGACCAAAAACAGTTGCCGCCCAAGACCGAGCACGGAAATTGCCATGATCATGAATCCGAACCGCCGCCTCTTCCTGCGAGGAGGAAAACCCCTGCCCATTAGACCGCCTTGGGCCGTGGAGGAAAACGACTTTCTCAAGCGCTGCAACCGGTGCGGCGCGTGTCTTGCCCATTGCCCCCAGCGGATTCTCGATTCCGATTGGCTTGGCTACCCGATGGTGAACTTCGGCAAGGGGGGGTGCACTTTCTGCGGCGCCTGCGTTCAAGAATGTTCCGAGCAGGCGCTGGTCATGCAGAGCGGCGTTCCGCCATGGCAACACAAGGCGGTTTTTTCCGAAGCCTGCCTGAACGGCCAAGGCATCCCATGCCGCACCTGCGGTGAGCAATGCGACAGCAGCGCCATCATCTTCCAGCCTTCCCCCGGCGGCCGCATCCTGCCCCAACTGGTTGCGGCCGAGTGCAACGGCTGCGGCGCCTGCCAGGCGGTGTGCCCTGTCCAGGCCGTCAGTATGCTTGCCTGAAGTCTTTTTCTATTTCCAAGGCAGCCCCCCCCCCGGAAACGCAACGTCACCTATCGGTAACAAATCCACCCGTCCAAGTGTAATCCATCGGTAACACTCCATATTTTAAAACCTGAATTATCACGTAAATTCAAGGCTTGACTTTCTTGGCATGCCTGTTGCTATACTAATTAAAATACCTTGAAAACATGTCCGCATGGGCTTTTCCGCCCGACAGATGTCGAACTCGAAATTGAAACGCTTCAAGAGGAGGAAAAAATGAATATCGCCGGCGTTCTTGTCCATGCCAGAGCAGACTCCAGTGAGCAGGTTGCCGCCTCGCTGGGCCGGATGCCTGGGCTTGAAATCCATGCCCGCACCGAAGACCACCGTTTTGTGGTAACCATCGAAGAGCAAGAGAATTCCGTCATCTCCGAGACCCTGCTCAAGCTGCACACCGTTGATGGCGTGTTGTCCGCGGCCATGGTCTACCAGCACGCCGAACCCGAAGAAAACACCGCCACGATCGATTACCCGGCCTGACGCTTTTTTTGTTCGGCCGCCGGTTTGTTGTGCGCGGCCATACGGAAAAATTACCCAAGAGCAAGCGTAGAAGGAGGAAGAGACATGAAACTGACCAGACGTAATTTTATCAAAGCCAACGCCATAGCGGCCACCGCCCTGGCCGCCGGGATTTCGCTGCCGGAGACCGAGGCCCTGGCCGCAACCGAAGATCCGAGCATCCGCTGGGACAAGGCGCCCTGTCGCTTTTGCGGCACAGGCTGCAGTGTGCTGGTGGGCACCAAGGACGGCCGGGTCGTGGCCACCCAAGGCGACCCGGACGCTCCGGTCAACAAGGGGCTGAACTGCATCAAGGGCTACTTCCTCTCCAAGATCATGTACGGCAAGGATCGCCTCACCCGCCCCATGCTCCGCATGAAGAACGGCAAGTTCGACAAGAGCGGCCAGTTCAGCCCGATAAGCTGGGACCAGGCCTTTGACATCATGGCCACGAAATGGAAAGAGGCCATGAAAAAGAAGGGTCCCAGCGGGGTGGGCATGTTCGGCTCGGGCCAGTGGACCATCTGGGAGGGTTATGCCGCTGCCAAGCTGTACAAGGCCGGTTTCCGCTCCAACAACATCGATCCCAATGCCCGCCACTGCATGGCCTCCGCCGTGGCCGGCTTCATGCGCACCTTCGGCTCCGACGAGCCCATGGGTTGCTACAACGATCTCGAACATGCCGACGCCTTTGTTCTTTGGGGCTCCAACATGGCGGAGGCACACCCCATCCTCTGGTCCCGGCTCACCGATCGCAGGCTTACCGCGGCCAATGTCAAGGTGGCGGTGCTTTCCACCTTTGAAAATCGCTGTTTCGAGCTGGCCGACCTGAAGCTGGTCATGCGTCCGCAGTCCGATCTGGCCATCCTCAACTACATCGCCAACCACATCATCCAGAGCGGTAAGGTCAACGAGGCATTTGTCAAGAAATCGGTCAACTTCAAGCGTGGCGCCACCGACATCGGCTATGGCCTCAGGCCCAACGATCCTCGGGAGAAAAACGCCAAGAACGCAGCCAAGGCAAACGACGCCGAGCCCATGAGCTTTGATGAGTACAAGGCCTTTGTGGCCGAGTACACTCTGGATAAAGCCCACGAGATCTCCGGGGTGCCCAAGGAACAACTTGAGGCTCTGGCCAACATCTACGCGGACCCGAAGATCAAGGTGGTCTCCTACTGGACCATGGGTTTCAACCAGCACACCCGCGGCACCTGGGCCAACAACCTCGTCTACAACATCCATCTGCTCACCGGCAAGATCTCCGAGCCGGGCAACGGCCCCTTCTCCCTCACCGGCCAGCCCTCGGCCTGCGGCACGGCCCGTGAGGTGGGCACCTTTGCCCACCGCTTGCCGGCGGACATGGTGGTTAACAAACCCGAACATCGCGCCGTTACCGAAAAGATCTGGAAATTGCCGGAAGGCACCCTGCCGGACAAGGTCGGCTTCCACGCCGTCCTGATGCAGCGCAAGCTGCGCGACAAGGAAATGAACTGCTACTGGCAGTTGTGCAACAACAATATGCAGGCCGGACCCAACATCAACGACGAGATGTACCCGGGCTGGCGTGATCCGGAAAATTTTATCGTGGTTTCCGACCCTTACCCCACCGTCTCCACCATGGCCGCCGACCTGATCCTGCCCACCGCCATGTGGGTGGAAAAGGAAGGGGCATACGGAAATGCCGAACGACGCACCCAGTTCTGGCGGCAGCAGATCAAGGCGCCGGGCGAATCCAAGTCCGATCTCTGGCAGCTGGTCGAGTTTTCCAAGCGGTTCAAGGTGGAGGAGGTGTGGCCCGCAGAGCTGCTGGATAAAAATCCGTCATACAAGGGCAAGACCCTCTACGACGTGCTCTTTGCCAACGGCCAGGTGAACACAATCCCCAAGCAGCCGATCAAGGATCTGGCCGGAAAGACCTATGCCAATTCCGAGATGGAGCATTTCGGTTTTTACCTGCAGAAGGGGCTTTTCGAGGAGTACAGACGCTTCAGTCTGGAAGGCCCCAAGAAAGGCCATGAGCTGGGCGAGTTCGACCAGTATCACAAGTCCCGCGGCCTGCGCTGGCCGGTAATCGGCGGCAAGGAGACCTTGTGGCGCTACCGCGAGGGCTATGATCCCCATGTCAAACCCGGCGAGGGGGTGGTCTTCTACGGCAACCCGGACGGCAAGGCCAATATTTTCGCCCTGCCCTACGAACCGCCGGCCGAATCCCCGGACAAAGAGTACGACCTCTGGCTCTGCACCGGCAGGGTGCTCGAACACTGGCACTCCGGTTCCATGACCCAGCGGGTGCCGGAGCTGTACCGGGCCGTGCCCAATGCCGTGGTCTTCATGAACCAAAAAGACGCGGAAAAACGGGGTCTCAGCCGCGGCATGGCGGCAAAAGTAATCTCCAGGCGCGGAGAAATCCTGGCCACCATAGAAACCAGGGGGCGCAACAAGATGCCGGAAGGGTCGATCTTTGTCCCATTCTTCGACGAGCGCCGCCTGGTCAACAAACTGATCCTGGACGCCACCTGTCCCATCTCCAAGGAGACTGACTTCAAAAAGTGCGCGGTCAAGGTAACCAAGGCTTAGGATTCCAGGCTATGAAAGAAAAACCGGAGACAGCCGGACCTGATGCCGAGCGGCGCAGGTTTTTGCTGAACACAGCGCGCACTACCTGCGGGGCGGCCTTGGTCGGTCTTGGCCTTGGGCTGTATGCCAACCGACAGGCGGTGGCGCGACCGGTTTACACCACGCGACCGCCGGGAGCCTTGCCCGACAAAAAGTTCCTGGCCGCCTGTGTCCGCTGTGGTCAGTGCGTACGGGCTTGTCCATACAAGGCCCTGCGTCTTGCCAAACCGGAAGAGGAGGTGGCCACCGGAACCCCCTATTTTATTCCCCGCCGGATCCCCTGCGAACTCTGTGAGAAGAGGCCCTGCATCCGCGCTTGCCCCACCGGCGCCCTGGACCCTCTGCTCACCGATATTTACAAGGCCCGCATGGGGTTGGCGGTACTCATTGACCGGGAAAACTGCCTGAACTTTCTCGGGTTGCGCTGCGATGTCTGCTACCGCAGCTGCCCGCTGATCGACAAGGCAATCACCCTTGCCACCCTGCACAACCAACGCAGCGGTAAGCACACCATCTTCCAGCCGGAGGTGCACTCCAAATTCTGCACGGGCTGCGGCAAGTGCGAAAAGGCCTGCGTTCTGGACAAGGCCGCCATCAAGGTGCTCCCCCTGGATCTGGCCAAGGGCGAGCTTGGGAAACACTACCGCTTGGGCTGGGAAGAAAAAACCAAGGCCGGGCATAGCCTGATTCCGGAGCAGATGGACCTGCCGGACAGGATGCCTGAATTCACTTCAACCATTACGCCGGAGTGGAAGCCATGAGTACTCCAAAACATCCCGGCGTGTTGTCTAAAAAAAAGAAGGGCCGGCTGGGGGCAAACCGCTGGCTGTTACTGCGGCGAAGCTGTCAGGCGCTCACTCTTGCCCTGTTCGCCTGCGGGCCGCTTACCGGTTTTTGGATTATTAAAGGAAATCTGGCGGCCAGCCGTTTGTTCGACACCGTGCCGCTGGCCGATCCATTTATTCTGCTGCAAAGTCTTGCCACCGGCACCATTGCGGCAAGTACCGCCATCATCGGGGCGCTGATCATCGCCGGTTTTTATATGTTGGTCGGTGGACGCGCCTATTGTTCCTGGGTCTGTCCGGTGAATATTCTCACCGATGGGGCGGCATGGCTGCGGCTTCGCCTTGATATCCGGGAGGGGTTGCAACTGGATCGCACCCTCCGGTACTGGGGCATGGTGCTGGTCTTGGTTGTCACGGCCATTACCGGGATTCTGGCCTGGGAACTGATCAACCCCGTCACCCTGCTGCACCGGGGGTTGTTTTTCGGGTTGGGATTGGCCTGGACCATCCCCGTGGCCATCTTTTGTTTTGATCTTTTTATGAGCAAGCGTGGCTGGTGCGGTCATCTGTGCCCGGTGGGCGGATTTTACAGCCTGCTTGGCCTCGTAAGCCTTATCCGCGTTCGCGCCGAGGGACGAGACCGATGCAGCAACTGCCTGGACTGCTATGCCGTCTGCCCGGAACCCCAAGTCATTTCTCCTGCTCTCAAGGGAAAAGATGGGAGAGGTCCGGTGATAACCGAAGCAAACTGCACCAACTGTGGCAGATGTATTGATGTCTGCGCCGAGGGGGTTTTCTCCTTCGGCAGCCGTTTTTGACCAGGACACTGAGAAGCTTCTGGTAGAAAATTAACCCTGAACAAGGAGTTGATATCATGAAAAAACAGACCCCCTTCATCCTGATGAGCATCGTCGGCTGTCTGGCCATCTTGCCCCAGCCCGCCTCGGCGGGGGAAACGGTAAAATCCCTGCGCGGCGCCACGGAGATCAACGCTCCCTCTCCCTATCCGCAACCGGAAAAGGCCGCGCCCTCCTCAAAACCGATCAAACGCGAGTTTGCCGAGCAACTGCCGCTCATTCCGCACACCATCGATGAATACAAAATTGATAAAAACACCAACCAATGCCTGGACTGCCATGGTAAAACCAAGGAGACCTCAGCGGGAGCGACCAGAATCAGCCCCACCCATTTCCTGGACAGCGAAGGAAAGGAGATGGCAACCCTGGCTTCCAGCCATTACTTCTGCGTCTTGTGTCATGTGACGCAGAGCGATGCCAAGCCCCTGGTGGGAAATACCTTCCGCGCTGTTCCCGCACCCAAGCGACCCAAGGACGGGAAAAAGTAGGATAAAATCCAACCCTGCCCTCGTCTGGTGCATCAGGCGGGTAGGTGGTCGAACCAGCCGTAACCGTTCCGTATTTTATAAAAGCCTGCCACCCAAGGTGCGCAGGCTTTTTCTTGGCCTGCGGACCTTGGGATAATTCCGGTTGAAGCGCCAAGCTGTTTTCGCCATTTTTACCGGGGTCGGCATCACCGTTACCCGGCGATATTCATCCACGAACAACCCCTGTAATCCGCTTTGCGACAAAATATTTTCCAAGGGCAGGGTGCGCAAGCAGCAAGGATCGGCCCCCGTGGGACATTGAATCCGGCGTGGAAATACATGAAAATAGCTTAAACATCAATATGTTACCTGTGTCAGGTGGGTCGGGTTCGGCTGAAAAAGCCAGTCAAAGGGGGGGGAGGGCAGAAAAAAATCGTATTTTTTCAGATAACTACATGGATATCTTTATTTTCAATCGCGTGAAGAAGTGCTACTGTTTTTAATAATGTGAGGGAATTCACGTGATTGCAACACTGATCTGCCGGTTGGCAGAGGTAAGCCAAAGGCGGAAGCATGGCTGAGAAGAAGGTGCAAAAGGTCTTCGTAAAAGAAGATAATTGCGCGAAAATACGATGTTATACATGCGGGCTTATCAAGACGGTGCGCTTGCAGGATGCTGCCAAGATCTCGCCGGAGATCAAGGTTCGATGCGTCTGCACCGCTGTTTTTCTAGTACGGTTCGAGTACCGTAAGTTTTACCGTAAGGCCACCAATCTTGAGGGAACCTACCATGTGCTGTTCGATGGGAGGGATATTCCCGACTTCTCCCAGGCAAAAAAAACAACAAACTGCCGGATTGAAAACATCTCCATGCATGGCGCCGGGTTCTCGACCCTGGGCCGACACAGGATCGAGAAAAATGGCCGCCTCATCCTGGCTTTTACCCTTGATAACCCACACAAAACCTGGATCGAAAAAACCGGGGTGGTGCAACTTGTCGAGGGCTCATACATTGGGATGCGTTTTGACGAGCCGGCCACCACCGACAAGGCTCTGGGCTTTTACCTGATGCCGTAGTCTGTTCCCATAAGCCGAGACCTTTTCGTGGTGACCTTTTTACCCCCGAATTACTCGAACCATTTCCCCTCACCTCTTTGACCATTGCGAGAATTCACCTCCGTGCCGCACCATGATCTGCTCATTACAAATGCCACGCTCCTGGCGAATCCGGCAGACGGCCACCTGCAGGATGGGGCCTATGTCGCCGTGGTGGACGGCACCATTGTCGCGATCGGCGAAATGGCCGATCTGCCCGCGCGGCCTGTGGCGGATCGGATCATTGACGCCGCGGACGATCTGGTCCTGCCCGGTCTGATTAACTGTCACTGCCATGGCGCCATGACCCTCTTCAGGGGATTGGCCGATGATCTGCCGCTTATGACCTGGCTTACCGAGCATATCTTCCCGGCCGAGGCGCGACTGGTCGATGCGGAAATGGTTTACTGGTGCAGCAAGCTCGCCGCCGCCGAGATGCTCATGGGCGGCACCACCACGGTGGCTGACGCCTATTTTCATGAAGATGCGGCGGCCAGCGCCTTTTGCGAGGCAGGGATGCGTACGATAGCGGCCCAGGGCATCATCGATTTCCCTGCGCCCGGCGTGCCCGACCCCGCACAAAACATTGCCTCGGCTGCGGATTATCTTGTTTCCTGGCAGGGAAAAAACTCCCTGCTCACTCCGGCCCTGTTCTGCCATTCCCCTTATACCTGCAGCCCGGACACCTTGCAACGGGCCAAGGCCTTGGCCCGCGAGGCCGGAAGCCTTTTGTTCATCCATCTTGCCGAAACCCAAGGGGAGATTGCACAGATCAAGGAACAACACGGCTGTACCCCTGTGGATCTGCTCCATCGCCTTGGTCTGTTGGATGAAAAAACGGTCTGTGTCCACTGTGTCTGGCTGGAAGAGGGGGATATCGGGCTTTTGCGGGAGACCGGGGCCAAGGTGGTAACCTGTCCGGAGAGCAACATGAAGCTGGGCTCGGGCATCGCTCCCCTGGCCGAACTGATCGGGGCCGGGGTTCCGGTGGGCTTGGGCACGGACGGCTGCGCCGGCAATAACGATCTGGACCTGTTTCAGGAGATGGGGAGTTGCGCCAGACTGCACAAGGTTGCCAACCTGACGCCAACCCGGCTGCCCGCCGCAACTGTGCTGGGCATGGCCACGGGGGCGGGCGCCGGGGTTCTGGGCCTGGGTGGACAGACCGGCCGCCTGGCCGAGGGCCTGCGGGCAGACTGCATCATCATCGACACCAGACAGCCTCACCTGACCCCTTTTCATAATTCTGAAACCCTGGTCTATGCGGGAAGGGGCGGCGATGTCTCCACCGCGATCATTGACGGCAGGGTTGTCATGCAGGATCGGCGGATTGTTTCTTTTGATCTGGAAGAAACCATGAGCGAGGTGCGACGGTTGGCTGGGCGGGTGAGGGCAGAGAAGTGAAAGAGGCGAGTGACGTAAAACAAAAAATCAGGAACAGACTCCGATCGCTTGAGAGGGCAACCCCAGAGTAATCGGTCACAGGGTGCCGCAGATGCGCGAAAGAGGCCCGTGAAGTGTGCTGTTGCACACGAGCAGGCCGATGACAAAGCAGATGCGGTGCCCTGTGACCGATTACAGGTTTAGGCTGCCTTCCAGCCGTGGGTGCCGACCAGTTTGACAAAACGGACGCTTTCCACGGAAGTGATGGTGACCTCCCCCCCCTCCTTTTTGACAACCGTGAGGGTCTGTTCTTCCTGATCACCCACCGGCAAAACCATGATGCCCGGGTCTGCCAGCTGGTCCACCAACGGCTGTGGAATCCGTGGTCCGGAGGCGGTAACGATGATCGCCGGGAAAGGGGCATTGTCCGGCCAGCCTTCGGTGCCGTCCGCGACCTTGCTCATGATGTTGTAAATCTGAAGTTGGTCGAAGGTCCGCCGGGCGCGGGCCAGGAGGGGCTTGAGCCGTTCAACCGTGTATACCCGTTCGCAGAGCGCGGCAAGAATGGCGGACTGATAGCCGCAACCGGTGCCGATCTCCAGCACCTTTTCCTGTCCGGTGAGCTGAAGCAGTTGGGTCATGAGGGCCACCACATAGGGCTGGGAGATGGTCTGACCATGGCCGATGGGCAAGGGGAAATCGCCATAGGCCTGGGCGTGCAGGGCATCGGCGACAAAGAGATGGCGGGGGATCATCGCCATGGCGTGGAGCACAGCCGGGTCGTCGATGCCTCTGGGAAGCAGCTGCTCCTCAACCATGCGGGTCCGGAATTTTTCGTACTTGTTAATCCGCACGCGGCTCACTGATCGCAATACCGGTTTTCTTGATCTCCTCTTCGTTATAGGCACGATAGAGGCAGGTGGAAACAGTGTCCCCGACAAAGGTTATGGTCACCACATCATAATTTTCCGACCCCAGCTTTTCCCCGATATAAGGGGTTTTTCGCAGGAAACTTTTTTTCACCTCGCGATATATCCAGACCTCGCCCTGCTCTCCCTTCTGTTTTAGATCCGGAGAACCTAGAGTGGCAATAACCTCCTTTTGGGTGAGATTGGGGGTTATCAGGCAGATATCCGAAGATAGATGGCGCACCGGTTCACGGTAAAAACAGCCTGAGCCGACAAAACCCAGCAGGCACAGGCAGACAACAAAACGCGGGGGGAAGGCAAATCTCATTTTTTTCTCCTCCGAGAAAAGGGGTTGGCGCGCAGGCACGAGCAGGGAAGGGTAGCGCTATTCATAACTATCCAGCTTAATGTCGGAATTGGACAAAAACCACGAAATATAACTGGTTAGCAGATGTGGTGCTGCCGGATAGTTACCGCTATTCATCGTATTTTGCAAGGAAGCGCGCATCGGCTTTTTTCCGGTTAGGCAAACTACAGTTGCTTTTTTGCTACGGATACAGGAGAATGTCTTGACCATAAGTGAAGATATATAATAAAGTTGTAGCGTTATCCATACTTTTTTTCTTGGCGAACCCGCCAGCTGTTTGAGCGTCGGCCTCACTGTGACAAGGGAGATCCACCATGCGTTGCCCAAAATGCGGCTATATCTCGTTTGACCGGCAAAGATCCTGCGGCAAGTGCAGCAATGACTTAACCGCCGTGGCCGAACAGCTCAAAGGTACGGTGAGTAAAGCTGCCGCCCCTTTTTTTCTTGGCGCGATCCTCGGGAAACAGAAACAAGCCGAGGCAGCCTCCGGTCCGGCTCTCTATGAGGAAGAAGAGACCCTTGCCCTGGATGAGTTGGAGTCGGAAACTCCGCCGGCGGACGAGGAGGAGTTCGATCTCGCCGGGGCGCCGCTGGACCAGGAAGAGCTTGATCTCGCCGGAGCGCCGCTGGACCAGGAGGAGCTGGATCTCGCCGGGGCGCCGTTGGACGAGGAGGCGCTCGATTTTGCAGGGGCGCCGTTGGATGCGGACGACCTGGAAGAGCAGTCTCTGCCATCTCTTGGGCTCGAAAATATCGATGTTTCAGACCTTATCCCGCCACGGGATGAAGCAGAAGAGCCGATGCTCTCATTGGGAGAGGAGCAAGAAGAAATGCTCCCGGCTCAGGCCCAGGATGAGGAGGATTCGCTCATGGGAATCGAGATGCCCAGCCTTGAGCACGAGGATCTCATGGGCCTTGACGAGAAAGAGAGTCTTGTGGGAGGAGGCTTTGACCACGAAGCGCCGGAGCCTTCTGAGAGCCCGGAGGACGAGGAGATTATCGACCTCTCTTCCCTGATGAGTTTTGACGAAACGCCGGAGAAGCCGACCGGCCAGGAAGAACACCAGGATATTTTTGAGCTTTCCCTTGAGGATGAGCCTGACGATTTGCACTTGGATCTTGAAGATGACGAGACGGCCCCAGCCGATGTGCCCAAAAAGCCGGCAAGCACTGCGGCCGATATCCCGGATCTCGGTCTGACCCTGGAAAACGATGACCAGTAGGGAGTTCGACCCGCCCATGGCTGGGGACATAGCTCCCCAGCCCCAATACGCCGGTTTTATGGCGCGAGGGCTGGCCTTTGGTCTCGATATCCTCCTGATCCACCTTCTTTATTTCTGCTGCCTGTGTGCTGCGGCCACAGCCCTGTGGGCCTATTCCCCCCACTGGCTCGTCCTGCTTTCTTCTATCATTTTTTGTCTTCTCCTGTTCCTGCTCTCCTTTCCCCTGTTCATCGCGGTGTATTTTATGACGCTGCATGGCTGGCAGGGACAGACCCTCGGCAAGATGTTCATGGGCCTCAGAGTGGTGCGGGCCGACGGCGGGGAGGTGACACCTGGCCTCGCCTTTCTGCGCTTTATCGGCTATGGCCTTTCGATTTTGCCCTTGGGGATAGGATTTTTCTGGAGTATTCTCGACCGGGAAAAATGCGCCTGGCACGACCACATAGCCGCTACCCGGGTGATTATGAAATAATTGTCTTCGTGAAATAAGTTGACAAGCGGGGCATATTTCAATATATGATAGCTACTTTTTTGCCGGGATAGCTCAGTCGGTAGAGCATCGGACTGAAAATCCGAGTGTCCCTGGTTCGAATCCTGGTCCCGGCACCAGTAAATTAGAGGGGGTTTACAGCTTTTTAGCTGTAAACCCCCTTTTTTTTGCTGCGCCAGGCATGGCGCGTAGCGCCGTGACCGGCGCGGTTCGGCTTGGTGTGGTGACGGGTCGATGACTTGGGAGTCCTCCACCGGCTTGGGGGAAACGGTTAGCCTAAGGCAAGGGTCCCCATCGTTGGGCGGTGGAATCCGCAGGATGAGAACAGACCCCTCAAAGCCAAACGGAATACTCCACTTATTCCGCTCACTCTCCGAAAAGTAGCACAATGGCGAGGGCCGGCTTCTTGTGTTTACCCCTATCGCATCAGGCCCGCCTGGTGGTAGGTGGAAATAGACGCTGGTCTCCAGTTCCGCATTTTTCCGGGGAAAAAGACATTGCAAAGGAGAGGCCCCTCCTATAATGTTCCTTCTAGGAAGCTGAGTTTTGCTAGGCCCCTTTACCCTCTTGCCTTGGGAAAGGCATGGACCATGATGTGTGGTTCTGAACGGGACAGTTGCTGGTGACGAACCATTGTTCATCCGCTCAGAAAGGATGTTTTCTCAATGACCACAAAGAAAACGGAACGGCAAGATCCCCCCCTGGATGTGAGGGATAAGATCGCCGGCGTGTTGATTGAAACCGGCTATCTGACCGAAGAGCAGGTGGCGTATGCCAGGAGGCTGCTTGTCAAGTTGCCGGCCACCAAGACGCTCCTTGGTGTTCTTCGGGAGTTACGTTATATCTCCGAGGAACAGCTCCGAGAAGCATTGCACGGCAGACCGGTGGAGGGCCCCTTTGGCGAACTGCTGGTGGAGCTCGGTTATCTCAGCAGGGTTGACTTGAGCAAGGCACTTGCCATTCAGGAGGAGGATGGAAGCAAAAAGATCGGCGAGATCCTGATTGACCACCACTTTATTGACGAGGAAAAGCTTCTTGAAATCCTCGCCCATCAGTATGGGCTTCCGGCCGTCGATCTGGCCGAGGAGGAGCCGGCGCCGGAGGTGCTGGAGCTTGCTTCGCTCAAGGAGTTGCAGGCGCAGAACTTCCTTCCCCTCCGCAGGCAGGGCAAAGCATTGCTGGTTGCTTTCAGCGAGATGTTCCACCCCGCCCAGGTCCAACGGGCGAAGAGTGTGTTTGGTGTTGAGGTCACCCCCTGCATTACCAGCAGTAAAGCAATCCAGCAGGCCTTGCGAAGGTTGGAGCTGCAACGCCAAGGGGCTGCCGCTACCCTTCAAAGCGAGAATGTGATCGTCGAAGCGGTCAATGAGATCATCCGCGCCGCCATCCAGGAAAAGGCCAGCGACATCCACTTGGAGCCGTTGAAATCGGCGTTCCGGGTCCGCTTCCGGGTAGACGGCATTATGATCCCTTACAAGGAGTTTCTCCTGGAGATGGTGCCGGCCATGACCAGCCGCATCAAGATCATGGCCGGAGCCGACATCACCGAGAAGCGCCGCCATCAGGACGGTCGGATCGTCTTCGAGCTGGATGACAGCACACTTGATATGCGGGTTTCGTTTTACGCCACGGTGAGCGGAGAAAAGATCGTTCTGCGGTTGCTCAACAAGCAGTCGCTACTCCTCGACATCAACGAGATCGGCATGTTCCCGCGGATGTTGCAGCTCTTCCGCGAGGAGGCCCTGGATGCGGCCAGCGGTGTCATCCTGGTGACCGGCCCCACCGGATCAGGTAAAACCACCACCCTGTACAGCGCCGTCAACTATCTGGACAACATCAACGTCAGCATTACCACTGCCGAGGATCCGGTGGAGTATGTCATCGACGGCATCTCCCAGTGCTCCCTCAACCCTAAGATCAGCCTCACCTACGAGGAAACCCTGCGTCATATCGTCCGCCAGGACCCCGATGTCATCGTCATCGGTGAGATCCGTGATCGTTTTTCCGCCGAAACCGCTATTCAGGCGGCACTCACCGGTCACAAGGTGCTGACCACCTTCCATACCGAAGACAGCATCGGCGGGTTAATCCGGCTGCTGGACATGAACATCGAGGCCTTCCTGATTTCATCCACTGTGGTCAGTGTCCTGGCTCAACGCCTGCTGCGGCGGGTATGCCCCCACTGTGCGGAAGAGCACCGCCTGACACCTCATGAGATCCGGCGGCTGGGTTACAAGGTGGAAGACATGCATGGGGTATCCTTCATGCGTGGTAAAGGGTGCCGGCAGTGCCGTTTTTCCGGCCATAAAGGACGGGTGCCGGTTTTCGAGCTGCTGGTATTGAATGAGCTGGTCAAGGACGCGCTGATCGGCCGAAAGACTTCTTACGAGATCCGCAGAATCAGTGCCGAAACCGCCGGTCTGGTCACCCTGTTGGAAGACGGTATTTTGAAGGCAGTGCAGGGGCAAACCAGTTTCGAGGAAATCATGCGGCAACTGCCGCGGTTGAGCAAGCCCAGGCCGCTGTCTGAGCTGCGGCGCGTACAGGGGGTGGTAGGGTGAGTTCGACAACTTCACTGAAAGAACAGATCGTCACGGCCATCAACGATCCGGGGCTTGAGCTACCGGTTTTTTCGAGGGTTGCCGCCCAGGTGCTGAGACTGCTTGCTACCGACGACTATGCAGTCAAGGATCTTGAGCGACTGATCCGCAGCGACCAAACGTTGGTGAGTGACGTGTTGCGGGCGGCCAATTCTTCCTTCTATGGCGGGCTCGCGCCGGTATCCACGGTGCAGGCCGCAGGAGTCAGGCTGGGAGGCCAACAACTTGCAAGTCTGATCATGCTCGCCGCCGAAGGGCAGCGGTATGCGGCAGCGGACAACGAGGTCAATCGTCTGATGCGTGAACTCTGGCGGCACGCCATGGGCACGGCCATGGCCGCGCAGTGGCTCGCCAAGAAGCTTGGCTATACCGAAATTCTCAGCGAGTCGTTTGTTGCCGGCCTCATTCACGATATCGGCATGCTTGCCATTCTCAAGGTGCTGGATGCCCTCAAGAAAGAGAAGGATCTCCATCTTCCTGCAGCCCTGGTTCTTCAAGTCCTGGAGTCCATGCATGCCGAGCAGGGATACCTGCTGGCCCGTAAATGGAGCCTGCCGGAGAATTATTGCCTTGTGGTGCGGGATCACCATGTGGAGGAATTCGATCAGAGTAACGTTCTGCTGGCCATTGTCAGGCTGAGCAATCAGGCCTGCATCAAGCTTGGCATAGGCATCCATGCCGATGCCTCACTGGAGTTGCCGGTCACCCCGGAAGCGCAGTTGCTTAATGTCGGCGATGTGCTATTGGCCGAGCTGGAGGTGATGCTGGAGGATGCCCTGTTGGCCTGACCAACCCCAGGTGCGCGACAACAAGTTGTTGGTCTGACGTTTTTCATGTCAAAAAGGCGATTAAATATTCCCGATATTTTTCCGGAGAAGCGTTGCCGGAACCTCTGATACTAGTGTAGTAGGTTTAGAACGTATGCTAATTTTTCATTATAAAAATAAAAAATAGGTGCGCAACATGTGTCGGCCAATGGCCTTTTTCGCTGCGGGTACTGATCAATGGGGACCGTTTCGTTGCCTGAATAGCTTAAAATGCACCATGGTTAATTCCTATGATTCTGTTGTTTAGTATTTTTTCCGTATTGACAGGTAATGGAAAGTAGCTGAGTAATGTAAACTTTTTGTCATAATCAATCTGCTGTATGGAGGAAAAAATGTCCGGCCAACAGGCAACGATAAGCAAAAAAATCGGCGGCGGTTTTGGGCTGGTCTTGATCATGCTCGTGCTCCTTTCCTTGAACAGTTTTATTGGGGTCGGCAAGATCGTAGGCAACGCCAAGGAAGTTATCGAAGGGGGGCGTCTCAACGCCGAGCTGGCACAGCGGGAGGTGGACCATCTCAACTGGGCGGGTAAGGTGACCGGCGTCTTGGTCAACGGCGGGACAGAGTTGAGCGTGGAGACCGATCCCCATAAATGCGGCTTTGGGAAATGGTATTATGGGGAGGGCCGCGAACATGCCGAGAAGCTGCTTCCTTCGCTCAAGCCTCTTATTGCCGAGATTGAGGAGCCGCACAAAAAACTCCATGAATCCGCAGTGGCCATCAAGGGGAGCCTTGCCAGTGGCGGCCCCGGGGAAGCATTGGCGGTTTACACCGCCCAGACCCTCCCTGCATTGCAGTCGGTGCAGAGCCTGCTGAACAAGATCAGGGAAGAAGCACGCGGCCGGTTGCTCACCGATCAGGGCATGTTGGATGCGGCGGTAAAGACCCGGTTATTTTCCGGGGTGATTGCTGTTGTGGCCTTGGCCTTGGGGTTGGGGGTGGCTTTTTTTATTGTCCGCGGGATTTCCGCGACTCTCAAGCAGGTCAGTCAGAGCCTGAACGAGGGGGCAGAGCAGGTGACCGCTGCCGCGGGCGAGGTTTCCTCCTCCAGCAATTCCCTGGCGGAAGGTGCGTCCCAACAGGCTACGGCGGTGGAAGAAACCTCCGCCTCCCTGGAAGAACTCGGTGCCATGGTCAAGCAGGATGCGGACAATGCCCGGCAGGCGGACGAACTCATGAAGGAAGCAAGCCAGGTTATCCGGAGCGCCGATGAATCCATGAAAAAACTCACCGTATCCATGGATGAGATTTCCGCGGCCAGCAATCAAACCCAGAAAATCGTAAAAACCATCGACGAAATTGCGTTTCAGACCAATCTGCTGGCCTTAAACGCCGCAGTAGAGGCGGCTCGGGCTGGTGAAGCCGGGGCAGGATTTGCGGTGGTTGCCGATGAGGTCCGTAATCTGGCCATGCGAGCAGCGGAGGCTGCGAAAAACACCTCCGAACTCATCGAGGGCACGGTGCAAAAGATCACCTCCGGCAATGCCCTGGTGAGCGAAACCAGCGGTTCTTTTTGCGTTGCCTCCCAGGCCACTGCCCGGATCGGGACAATAATCACCGAGATGGCCGGGGCGTTAAACCAGCAGGAAAATGCCATCCGAGAGGTCAACCAGGCTATCCACGAGATCGACACTGTAACCCAGAATAACGCGGCGGTCGCGGAAGAATCCGCCTCTTTTTCCGAAGAGCTGAATGCCCAGGCGGAAAGGATGAAGGTTTCGGTGGGCCATCTGTTGGAAATGGTAGGCGGCTTGGAAGGCTCGGCAACTGCGCGTTCAGGGAGCAAAACCTTGAAGCGCCCCCCCGCTTTGGCACACGCCGGCGCCAAAAAAATCACAGCCCCGGTCGGAAAGGCTTTGCCCCCAGCGCTGAAAAAACAAACCGCTCCTCCTTCCCTGGGCGATAACTTTGAGGATTTTTAAGCGGACCCCGTTGTTAGAGCTTCTCGACGTTACGTGTTGTATAACTCGCCGGAGACATGGCATTTGTTTTCTGTCCGGTCGGCGTCATTATTTTCGGTCAGCATAAAACGGTGAAGCCGCCAAGGTTACGACCGACGGACGCACAGAGACCGCTTTCCTTTTGAGGGAGGCGGTTTTTTTATGGACCGGACCGGCTTGTGAGGAATGAGATATGATAGAATCCCCTAAAGCTGTAGTGCTGTGATGATCAGCCACAAGGGACTTAAAATCCTTCGTGGCTTTGTTTCTTATGATCAGGGCTCATTTTGGCACTACATCACCCCCTTTGGACCGCAGGGCATGCAACCTAAAGCGAGCTGTGTCGGATCACTGTTGAATCAGCCTTCAATCTCCCTGACTTTCCGATGAATTTGCCGCTTGCGCTCTGCGACAATTTATCGTTTTCCTGCTGGACATGGAGAGAAAGGTCTGCATACAATATGAGTAGCCATTCACTATCCAGACAAAAATGTTACCGGAGGAGTCCAGATGTCCGTAGCGAAGCTGCCCCAAAAGCTGCTTCTTGTCGATGACAATCCGGTCATTGCGCGTGGTCTACAGCATCTTTTTGCCAAGGAAGGTGTTGCCGAGATCCAAACGGCTGAAAACGGCCTTGCGGCCTTGGAGGTTCTGGAAAAGTTTCGTCCCGAAGTGATCATCCTCGATCTGCTCATGCCCAAGATCTCCGGTGAGCAGCTCTGCCGCCTTCTCCGCGGCAGAAAGGAATATGATCAAACCTGTATCATCATACTTTCAGGGGTAGCCGCGGAAAGCAATATCGATTTTCGCGGGTTCGGCGCCAATGCCTGTATCGCCAAGGGTCCACTGGGCAAGGTTTTTGCCATCATCCTGGAACTGCTGCAAGGGGCAGGGCCCGATGGGTTGCCGGTCTGCGAGGAGATTCTCGGCCTGGAAGATGTCTATTCCAGGCAGGCCACCAGGGAACTGCTGCGGATCAAGAGCCACTACGAACAGATATGGGACAACATCTCGGACGGTGTTTTTGAGCTTTCCGTCAACACCGGCATGGCGAGTCTCAGCGATAATTACAGGATCGTTTCCCTCTCCCCCATCACCTGCAAACTGCTGGGAGAAAACGAAAACGAGCTGCTCGGCAGCGAGCTGATCGCTCATTTCGATCCAGACACCCAGCGTGATTTTCTGCAGGCCTTGGAGTTTCCCTCTCGATCCGATGGCAGTTGCGACACAAGCAAGAGGGAAAGCTTTGTCATCCGACACAACGATCGGATTCTTGAGGTGAAAGTCGTTGCCCTGAAAGAAGAAAAGGAAGCCTTCTTTATCGTGGTCTTCACCGATATCACGGCCACGGTGGAGGCCGAAAACCGTGTCAGGGAGGTCGATTCGGATCTGGCTCAGATCTTCAACGCCGCCCCGGCGGGCATCCGTATCATTGACGAGAACTTCACCATCAGACACGCCAACAAGGCCTATCTTTCCATGTTCGGCTTTGATCGACAGGAGGTGGAAGGAAAAAAATGCCATGAGGTTTCCCCGGTCTTTGCCTGCCATACCCCTGAATGCTGCCTGAGGAAGATTCAAAACGGGGCAAAACAGCTGCACGAAGAGAAGATGCTTGCCGATGCGGCAGACAACCCCGTCCACTGCTGGTTTGTTGCCTCGCCCTTTCTGGATGCGACAGGGAAATTGGCCGGCATCATTGAGAGCTATCAGGATGTTACTCGCCTTAAGCTTGCGCAGGCTGCGTTATACGAAAGGGAGGCTGAGTACCAGGCCGTGGTCGAGTCGCAGAGCGAGATGGTGCTCCGCTTCAGCCTGGACGGGACCCTGACCTTTGTCAATGGAGCCTTCTGCCGCTTTCTTGGCAAAACAGAGGATGAGCTGCTCGGTCTTTCCATTTTATCCCTGCTGCTGCCTGAAAACCTGCCCCTGGTCCGACAGTGCATGGCATCCTTTTCCCAAGGGCAGCAAATGATCCGCGAAAATTTTGAGATGCAGGGCGGGGACGGGGTCTGCCGCTGGTATCGCTGGACGGCCACTCTTATTTCCGATCAAGCGGGAAAGCCGGTGAGTGTGCAGGCGGTCGGTTTGGACATCCACGATCTCATCACGATGCAGCAGGGGCTTTCCCTGTTTAGGGAGCTGCTCGACCGGGTTGAGGACGGCATCTATGTCGTGAATCCGGCAAGTGGAGAGTTTCTGGATGTGAATGAAAAAGCGTGCCGGTCATTGGGCTACCCGAGAGAAAAGCTTATCGGCATGCATGTCTATGAGATGGATGGGACTATCCCGGACAAGGCGGCCTGGGATGGCCACGTCGCCCAGATGCGCAGTGTCGGCGCGGCACGGTTTGAAAGCGTCAACATCCGGGAGGACGGCAGCTCCTTTCCTGTGGAGGTTTTTGTCTCCTTCATCACTCTTCCCCAGGGAAAAGAATATATGGTCGGGGTGGTCAGGGATATAAGCGAGCGGTATCAAAAAGATCAACAGCTTCAAGAGGCTCTGGAGGCAGCCCAGTCGGCGAATCAGGCCAAAAGCACCTTCCTTGCCAACATGAGCCACGAGATCAGGACGCCGATGAACGGGATCATGGGCATGACCAATCTCGCCCTGGCCACCAAACTCACGACGGAGCAACGCCATTACCTCTCCGTGGTCAACGATTCGGCCATGTCCCTGCTCTCCATCATCAACGACATCCTTGATTTTTCCAAGCTCGAGGCCGGCCAGCTCACACTGGATGAACACCTTTTTGATCTTGAGGAGTTGCTCGAAAAAACCTTGTCCCCGTTTGTGATCAAGGCGCAGGAAAAAAAGATCGAACTGCTTCACCGCCTGAAGGCCGAAGTACCGGTGGCCCTGATCGGCGATGCCATGCGATTGAGGCAGATCCTGGTCAATTTGGTGGGCAACGCGATCAAGTTCACCGAGCATGGCCACATCGTGGTGAAGGTGAGTCTGCACCAGCAGGAGAAAGATTTTGTCGTTCTGGTTTTCAGCGTTCAAGATACCGGCATCGGGGTGGCCAAGGATAAGCAGGAGAGCATTTTCTACACCTTTAGCCAGGCGGACAACTCCATCTCCAGGCGATACGGCGGCAGCGGTCTTGGTTTGTCCATCTGCTGCCAGTTGGCCAAGATGATGGATGGGGAGATCTGGCT
This sequence comes from Deltaproteobacteria bacterium, assembly GCA_013349295.1. GTDB lineage: Bacteria > Desulfobacterota > Desulfobulbia > Desulfobulbales > Desulfurivibrionaceae > Thiovibrio. Next base: position 102,352 of record DUZW01000002.1, on the reverse strand, counting down.
GGAGAGCGAGAAGGGCAAGGGCAGCACCTTTTATGTTTCAACGCGATTCCGCAAGGCGGAGCAGCAGCCGGCCCCGTATGTGGCGCCTAAGCGGGAAGGAACGCCGGGGCGGGTTCTCTTGCTTGACCCACAGGAGGTGAGTCGGGTCATACTGGCGGAGCAGCTTGCGGGATGGGGCCTGTCGGTTACCGCCCTGAACTCTTTGGCCGAGGCGGACCCTGCCGGCGGGGATGAGACGGAACCACGATACAATCTCATTGTTGTGCACGTCAGGGGCGGGGCCGCAAGAAATCGCACCCTTTTGCATCGTCTGTCCGAGGATCCACGCCATGCTGCGATCCCGCTGGCGCTGTTCGGCGCGGCAGTTGACGTGGATGAGCTTGGATTGAAAAAGGATGCCTTCTGCTGTCTGCTCCGGAAGCCATTTCTCTCCTCGGCGTTGAAACAGTGTCTGGACTCGATATTGGGCGATGTCCCTATCTGCCCGATGCCCAGGGAAGATGAGCCTGCCGCGCCGTTTTTATCCATGGAGCAGCCCACCACACAGCTTTATATTCTGCTGGTGGAAGATAACAGGGTAAACCTGGAGCTGGCCCAGTTAATCATCGAGCAGGCGGGCCACAGGGTGGCCACGGCTGTCAGCGGGAGGGAAGCCTTGCTGTTGCTCAGCCAGACCGCCTTCGACGTCATCTTCATGGACATCCAGATGCCGGATATGGATGGCCTGCTCGCCACCAGGATCATCCGGAAATGCGAGGCGGGAATCCTTCCCGACCAACCGGAATACTTACAGCTTGCCGAAGGGGTACGGGCCAAGATCAGGGGCAGTCGAACGCCCATCATCGCCATGACCGCCCACGCCATGTCCGGCGACAAGGATGAGTGTCTGGCCGCCGGGATGGACCAATATGTGACCAAGCCCTTTCAACCGGAGCAGCTGCTGGGGATTCTCACCGGCCTCTCCCGGGACAAAGACAACAACGGTCATAATGATGTCCGCCAAGGCGAAAGACCGCCGAGGCCGGTCCGGGCAGAGGAAGGGGCGGTTTCGCCCGAGTCGGTAAAGCGGCACCTGCGGGAAAAATACCTGCTGCCCGAGGCCAATATAAACCATCTCTGCCAGATCGCCCGGATGACCCTGGCCGAGTATCTCGGCCAGCTGGCACAGGCGGCAGGGCAGGGGGATTTCGCGGCCTTGATCAAAATCAGTCACACCATCAAGGGAGAGCTGCTGCAACTGGGATTGGAGCAATGGGGGGAGCTGGCGCGCACCATTGAACTCGGCGCCAAGGATGGCGATCCGACGGTGGACTACTCAGGGCTCATCGCGCAATTGCAGGCCGGGCTTGCCGGGTTGCTCGGCGGAGAGGATTGCTGAGTCGGCTCCCCCTCCCTTGACGGGAGGGGGCTTCTTTGCATTCTGCAATGTTCTAGCCGGACAACGGTGAAGCATATCCCCTTTTTTCATTTCGGCCATTCCCTGGTCATGCTTCCGCCTCAATGCGGATTTTGAAAATCTGCGGTGCTTTCTTCCCCTCGTTTTCCAGCCCCGAAGACGCTGCAACGGGGCGGAGAAATTCCTCCATGGCTTTTGCAATCGTGCCGATATCCATGGGTTTCATAAGAAATTTCCGTATGCCTGCGGCCTTTGCCATTTCCTCATTCACGATTTCGCTATGCCCCGTCACCATGATGATCGGCAGATTCGGGCGAATCGCGAGCATCTTCTTGGCAAGTTCAAAACCTGTGATAAAGGGCATGGTCTGGTCCGTGATCACCAGATCGAATTTTTCCGGGTCCGCGCAAAAATGATCCAGGGCCTCCCTGGAGTCGGTGAAGGCGAAAACCTCGCAGCCGACCCGTTTCAGGATATGCTTGCCCAGCTCCACATTGAATTTCACATCATCCACAAAAAGCACCCGGCCGCGCATCTTGGGCAGGACAAGATCCATTTTCCGCTCTTCCAGGGGAGCATACTCCTCCAGGGCCGGGAAAAACAGGGTGAAGGAAGTTCCTTCCCCCAAGCTGCTTTCTACGCGGATCGCCCCGTTATAACCGGTTATAATGCCATGCACTATGGCAAGCCCCAGGCCGGTGCCTTCTTCTTTTTCCTTGGTGGTGAAATAGGGCTCGAACAACCGTTGCCGGGTTACGCGGTCCATGCCGCAGCCGTTGTCGCTGAACGTAAGGCGAACATGTTTGCCCGGGCTTAATTCCGGCAATTCGGCGATGAGTTCCCCGTCCACCTCCACCTCGTCCAGTTTCACGGCAATGATTCCGCCTTGGTCCGGCAAGGCATGATAGGCATTGGTTCCCAGATTCATGATAATCTGGTGGATATGACTGGAATCGGCCAGGATCGGAGTGCAGGAAAGATCGATGTTTTCCTGCAACGAAATGGTGCTGGGCAAGGTTCTCCGCAGCAGCTTCAATACCTCCTTGGTCAGGTACTGCAGTTTCAACGGGATTCTTTCCACCTCTGTCTGTCTGCTGAAGGTTAAAATTTGCCGCACCAGCTCCGCCGCCGATTTTGCCGCCCCGGTAATCGCCAGGGCAAATTCGTACGGCTCGCTTTCCTTGGGCAGTGTATGGAGAAGCATTCCCCCGTAACCGAGGATTGCCTGAAGTATGTTGTTGAAATCATGGGCAATACCTCCGGCCAATGTGCCGATGGCCTCCATCTTCTGTGCTTGGCGGAGCTGCCCCTGCAAGGCGATCCGTTCTTTCTCGTCCCGTACCCGCTTGGAGATATCAAGAAAACTTGCCAAAAGACACTTGCGTCCGTTGAGTTCGAGCTGCACCTCGGATTTCAGGATCGGGATCTCTTCGCCGTTTGCATTGAGGAGAATTCTTTCGGAGTTGTCGATCTGCTGCCCCATATCCAGGATCGGGTAACGTTCTTTTTCCGCCGGACAAAACTCATGGCAGGAGCGGCCGATAATTTTTTTGGGAGGAATGCCGATCAATCCGGCTGCGGCAAGGTTGACATCCAGGATTTTTTGAGTCTCCTGGTCGATGAGGAGTATGCCGGTCTGCACCGTATCAAAGATGCATTGCAACCGCGTTTCACTGGCGGCCAGGGCTTTTGCAGATTTTTCATGTTTTTTCTTCGTGCGCAGCGCCATAATTCCATAGGAAAGGTCAAGGGAGAGCTCGGAAAGAAGCTGCACCTCATCGACGGTGAACGCCTCGATTTCTTCCGCGTAGATGTTGAGGGTTCCAAAAACGTTTCCTTCTGAAAAAAGCGGCAGCGCGATGGAGGAGAGATAGCCGTGGTGGAGGGCGGCCTCTTTCCATTTCTTGCCGTATGGGGAAGTTCCGGTGTTATTGTTGATAACGATATGTCCGGAGCGGATGGCCTCCCCCGCCGGTCGTTGCCCGTCCTCTTCCGTGGCCGCCCAGCTGATCTTCAGCGCGCGCAGGAATTGCAGTCCGTTCCCGTCCTTGGCTGCGACCCGAACGGATTTTTCTTCGTCCTGCCTGGCATACCCTACCCAGGCCAGAGCATAACCGCCATGCGCCACAAGGATATGACAGATATTTTCCAAAAGCCCCTGTTCCGTTTTCGACCGCACAAGGGCTTGATTGCAAAGGCTGAGGGTTTTGTAGGCGCGGTTGGCCTTGGCTATTTTTTCCCCGGCGATTTTTTTTTCGGTAATATCGGTAACCAGGGCATCATAGCCCAGAAGGCTGCCACCTTCGGCAAAGCAGGGGACGGTTGTGTTTCTGACCCAGCGAACCGAGCCGTCCTTATGAATGATCCGGTGTTCGAAGGGCGGGATTGCAGCGCCGGTCAGGAGCTTGTTAAGTTCCGCCAGTACCCTCGTCCGGTCTTTTTCGTGGATCATCTCATACCAGAGGGAGGGGGCTTTTTCGTATTCTTCCGGGGTATAGCCGGTTATGGCATAGCTTCTGGGAGAGTGCAGGGTTTCAACGGGCTCTCCTTGCCCATACTGCACGGTGTAGGTGTAATCCGTTGTCGCATCCAGGAGTTTTTGGTAGCGCAGTTCCCTTTGCCGATGGTCATCACGCGCAAGGATAAATCCCGTTTCGTTTTTCCGGTCTGTCATTGGACCGCCCTCCTGTCGTACTTGCCGGCCGATATCCTGCCAAACAGCAGTGCGTGAGCCATTTCTGAACCACAAGAGCTTTTTTCGAAAATCTCCACCCTATCCCTCGCGGCCCTTAAAGTCGGCGTTCGGTTTCTTCTATAATCAAGTCAACCAGGGCACTTTCCGCTGAATCGGCTCCAAGCATCTCCTTGAGTTGAGAGGCCAGGGAAACGATCTTGAGCAAGGCATCACGCTCCTCCAGGATAAAATGTTCCCGCACATTTCTCTCCTGGAAGAACATATCCAGATTGCGTTGCATGCTCTTGAAAAGGTTAACGTTTTGCCCTCGGCACAGGCACCGCTTGATATCCTTGTTTTCTTCCACTATCTCCATGTAATCACGCCAAAAACTTTCATAGGCGGTGAGATTGGCGGCAGGATTCAGGGCTCTTTGATAAAAAATCACCCGGGCGATCTTCTCCTTCAATTCGCCGAACTTGATGGGCTTTCCGACATAGTCAAAGGCGCCAAGCCGCATGGCCTCTATGGCCGACTCCACCGAGGCGTAACCGGTCATCATTATGACCCCGCAGGCGGGGTTGATTTTCTTGGCAAAGCGCAACACATCAAACCCGCCCTCGTTCGCATTCTGGGTGCCCGGCATGTTTTTATCGGTCACAACGACCTGGAAGCTCTCCTGCTGCAGCAAGGCAATGGCCGAAAGGGCATCCGTCGCCTCGGAGACCGCATAATCGGCCGTGGCAAGCTCCTCGCAGATAAAGCGCCGCACCATTTCCTCATCGTCAACCACCAGGATACTTGGTTTCATGCTGGACTCCTCCGCTTGTGCATTGCCGGTGTATCAGTTGACTGAATCGTCCCGGGCTGACAAACTGTGCCGGTGGGGTCGGTAAGGTTCTTTTTTCAGGGATTGCAGGCTGTTCCCGGCCGATATATCGGTTGACCTGATGCTTCAGCTCGCTTGCCAGGAACGGCTTGGCCAAAAAGCTGTCCGCTCCGCATTGAAACGCCTTGCTGACAGCTTCGTAAGCCACGTCACCGGAACAGAGGATTACCTTGGTTTGGGAGTGCATGGTCTTGCAGGCTGCGAGAACGGCGAAACCGTCCAGTCCATCCATGTGGATATCGCAGAGAACCAGATCAAAACTGTGAACCTCCAGAAACGAGAAGGCCTCTTCCCCGCTGTTGGCCGTGGTCACCGTATAGCCGTTTGCCGTAAGGCAACGGCTGATCATGTCCGCCAGCAGGGTGTCGTCGTCAGCCACCAGTATGTGCTTTTTCATCATCTCACCTGTTCACCTTCATAAAAGGTATGGAATTCCGTCTTGCAATCAAGAGGGTATGGATATGTTCCTTCGACAAGTCTTGGGATGAGCGAATATCTTTGCTGATATGATTCCGTGTGATTCATTCCATTTCTAGAGTAAACATTACGTTTCTCCCTCGTCCGGCGAAACAAGCTCCCCCTCCCTTGACGGGAGGGGGCTGGGGGGTGGGTGAAACTCAACCCGGCGACTTTTCAGAGGCAATCCACCCCGCCATGATTCTCCCCGCAGGGGGGCATGCCTGCCCCGATTTTCCCGGAAACGATCATGCAGCCGCACCTTCCGCCGCCTGAGTTGCCGGCTCCGAAGCCAAGGCGGTGTCCAGGTCGAGGAGAAGGGAGAGGTCTTCCCCGTCCTGGGCCAGGACCTTGTCGATATTCAGGATGATGAGAAACTTGTCATCATGCCGACCCATGCCGGCAATGAAATCGGTGCTGATATTAGATCCCATGCGCGGTACCGCCTCGATGTCCGTGGCCTGGATGTCCAGAACCATCTGCACCGAATCCGACATGGCGCCCATGGACACGGTGGCGCCATCGATTTCCGTTTCCACGATCATCACACAGGTGTTTACCCCCGGCACGACGGGCTTCATGCCCAGCCGGTAGCCCAAATCCAGCACCGGCACGACATTGCCGCGCAGGTTGATCACCCCGCTGATATAAGCAGGCATCTGGGGGATCTTGGTCATGGTGGTCATATCCAGCACCTCGCGGACCTTGCCGATATCGATGGCAAAATCCTCGTCGCGCAGGGTAAAGGTCAGATATTGATTACTCATGCTTTCCTCGGATTTTAATGCTGTCATGATAATCTCCTTTGCAGGTAAGCAAGCAACGCTCCGTTTATGTGCCCCGCTCAACTGGTTTGATATCTGGCGAATTCGGTATCAGGCACCGTTTCCTCCAGGGCCACTTGAAAACCCGCCGTGGCCTTCCCCTTGTCTTCGTCCACAACCTGTCGGTTCAAGAGCACCGCCCCAGTTTCTTGGAGCTTGGGCAGCCCTTTTCCCACCACTTTCAAGCGGGCTGCGGGCCTGCTGCCCTGCTGCGGCCGGGCGGCGCTTTTTGCCTTGCCCGCATTGCGTTCTATTTTGAAGAAAGAGGCCGTTTCCATGAGCTGCGCCCCCTGGCTGGACAATTCTTCACTGGTGGCTGCCATCTCCTCGCTGGCCGCGGCATTCTGCTGGATCACCTGATCGAGCTGCTCGATTGCCTTGGCGTTTTGCGCGATGCCCTGGGCCTGTTCACTGGCCGAGGCATTGATTTCCGAGACCAGATCCGCTGTTTTCTGGATCTCCGGCACCATTTTTGCGATAAGGGTTCCGGCTTTTTCCGCGATCTGGACGCTCGATCCCGCCATGCTGCCGATATCCTTGGCCGCGTTCTGGCTTCTTTCCGCGAGTTTGCGTACCTCGGCGGCAACCACGGCAAAGCCCTTGCCGTGTTCCCCGGCTCGGGCCGCCTCGATGGCGGCATTCAGGGCCAGCATGTTGGTCTGCCGGGAAATTTCTTCGATAATCAGGATGTTTTCCGCGATATTCCGCATGGCGGCAACGGTTTCCACCATGGCCTCGCCGCCCTCCTTGGCATCGACGGCCACCTTGGTTGCGATGGAGGCGGTCTGCCGGGCATTGTCGGCGGTATGCGCCACCGTGCTGCTCATCTCCTCCATGGCGCTGGAGATCTCTTCAATGGATGCGGCAGCCTGGGTTCCGCCCTGGCTCATATCCGAGGCGGAAGCGCTGATCTGATCGCTGCCCGCGGCAACCTGCTCCGCCGCCTCCTGGCAATGGACCGCGAAATTGGTGAGGTTATCAACCATGGAATTCAGGTTGTTCTTGATCTCGTTAAAATCGCCGTTGTAGTTGTCGGTGATCTTGGGCGGGATGTCGCCCTTGGCAATGCGGTCCACATATTCGGCAGCCACGTTCAAGGGGCCGATCACCGCGTCCAGGGTATTGTTGATCCCTTCCACCACCTTGCGGAAATCGCCCAGGTGCTTGCCGGCGTCGGCCCGGGTGGCCAGTTCGCCCGCCACTGCGGTCTGGGAGAGCATCTTGGTATCGATGACCAGGCCGTTGACCGCCTCGATACAGCCGTTGAGGTTGTTTTTGATCTCGTTGAAGTCGCCGCAGTATGCATCGGTGATCTTGGGCGGGATGTCGCCCTTGCTGATCCGGTCCACGTATTCAGCGGCCACGTTCAAGGGGCCGATCACTGCGTCCAGGGTATTGTTGACCCCTTCGATGATCGTTTTGAATTCGCCTTGATGCTTGGAGGCATCGGCCCGGGTGGCCAGCTTGCCTTCCACCGCGGCAACTCCGAGCATCTTGGCATCGGCCACCAGAGCGTTGATCGCCACAACCATCTTGTGCATGGCCACCTGGAGCATACCGGTTTCATCATGGCCGCTGGTGTCCAGGGTTACATCGGTGTTGCCGGCGGCAATCTTGTTGGCCGCCTCGGTGCAGGCGCTGACCGGCTTGGTGATGCTGCGGGTTACCGCAAAGGCGATTATGCCGCCGAGCAGTAAGGCAACGATGCTGATGCTCATGACGATTTTTTCCGCCATTGCTGCCGTGGCCACTGCTTCGCTGCCGACCTTATGCATCTCTTCGGCGTGATGCTCGACCAGCTTTTCAACCGCCCCCAAGTATGCAGTCTGTGCCTCGCGAAACTTGCCGAAAAGCAGAGCTATTGCCGCGTCCCTCTTGTGTGCTTCCTCAAGGGCCAGCATGTTCTTCAGCTCTGTGTCGTACGCTTTGTTGGTGTCGTCAACGGCTTTCAGAGCAGCCTTGCCATCATCACTGCGGACTACCTTGTGCAGTTCTTCAAGGTTTTTTTCTATATCCTTATCCGCCTCCGAGATCCTGGTCAGCTCTTTTTGTTGAATTGCCTCATCCGTATTGAGCAGGATGTTTCGCACCGCGCGGGCCACCAGGTTGAGATCCCCCTGAATTGCATAGGCCATCTGGGCCTTTGGCCACATATCTTCAGCCAGTTTCTCGCTGTCATTTCCCAGCTCCTGAAGCTTGCCGAAAGATATCCCTCCCACAATCAGCATTAGAGTCAGTACCACACCAAACCCCAAACCGAGCTTCATGCCTATCTTCATATTCTTAAACATAGTGCGGACCCTCCCTTGTTAGTTACGTATGGACTGTGAAACATGCGAACTCGCCGAACAATGCCTCGGGCCACATCTCTTTCTGCTGTGTTTTCGCTGAATGATTATCTCAAGCGGGACTCCGTTAGTTATTTCTCCAGACTATTTAGTTATGTGCATGTACTTGTCAGCACGTGCATATGACTTCTCCGGACAACCTGGGCCGCTTCCGTGGTAAGCGGTTCGTCATGGCCGGAATAGACCGCCTCGATCCGCAGCTGGGAAAACCTGGCTAAAAGATCGGAAAAGGCTTGGGAATAGGAGCCCCCGCCTCGCATGATTTTGAGCGGGGTGTCTCCGGAAAAGAGCAACCCCTCTTCCGCGCAGTACAGGCAGATAGAATCGTTTGAGTGAATTGGGGCATGTATCACCTCCAGGGTTCGGTCTGCCGCGAGCAGCTTTTGGCCGTTTTGCAACACCTCGTCAACCCCCTTACCGGGTTTGAAGGCGAAGATGGGGCAGTCATATTTTTTTTTGACCTCGGCTGCCCCGTCGGCATGGTCGAAATGTTCGTGGGTGAGGATCACCTGTTCCACACCCCTCTTGCCGCAGCCGGTGGAAAGGCGCTCGATCTGTCGGATGACGCTTCCATCGGCGCCCGGATCGATCAGGGTGTTAAGATCCTCCAGCCGATTCCAGTCGCCCAGGAGCAGGTAGGAATTGCAGGTATAGATATCGAGGTTCCTGGCGAGTTGCACGACCTTCATTTGTTCAGTTTCCTGTTTTTTTGTAGACTTGGGCGTCCGGCACCACCTGGGAGAAGAGATGGGCCACCTCGTGGGGCAGTTTCTGGGTGTTTTCGTTGGCCAGATAGCCGCCCGGCGCCAAGGCCCGGTGAAACATCTTGAACACCTCAACCCGTTCCCTGGGCTGGAAATGGAGGAGCACATTCTTGCAGACCACCAGGCAGTAGTCGGTGCCCGGCGGGTTCAGGGAAAGCAGGTCGTGGTATTGGAAGCGTACCCGGCTGCGCAGCTCATACTTCACTCGGGTATAGCCGTGGTTTGGGGCCGGCTCGAAATACTTGCTCAGCAGATCCTTGGGCGTGCGTTTCAACTCATCGCCGTGATAGACCGCCTCGCTGACCACATCGCCGAAGCGGTTGGCGCTGTCGTGGTCGGTGGCGTCGATCTGCACGTTCTTGAAGGCGAACCGGTTCATTTTTTCGGCCAGGATCATGGCCAGGGTATAGGTCTCCTGGCCAAGGGCGCACCCCGCGTCCCAGACCCTGATCCTGCTTCTTCCGCTGGAATAGGGGATCATCTGGTCCGCCGCGTGTTCAAGGGTGGGCTGATCGCGCATGAAAAAGGAAAAGGCCATGTTTTCTCCGTATGCCGGGTCTATTTTAAGAATGAAGTCAAGATGCCGTGAAAGCAAATTAGCCGCGATTTATTGCGGGGTTGCGGCTAATTCGCTCCTGCCGGGGAAGGTCGTTTTGATTGCAAATCGGAATCAGAGTCGGCCCATGGCCGCCTGATGGCGCACAGGGGGCCGGGCCCTTTGTGTTACCGGTGCGGGGGCGGATTTCCCCCGGCAAGCATCAACTACCTGTTGCATACGCTGCCGGTAACACGCCTCATGGGTATTGCGGACATTCTCATTGCAGCTGGGGTGGGTGGCCATCTGCTCGGCCAGTTTAAATTTCACCTCCAGATTGCTTAGGGTACGGATATCGACAAAGGGGCAATCTTCGGTTGCCTCGCGGAATGGGCATTTGAGAAACAACCCGAAAAGACGCATGGTAAGCAGATACTGCTGGTTATTGGAATGCATTGGTTTTTCCTCCCCGTCAGTGATTCCGGCAGATTATTGTGGATTTTTGGGTGAATATTCGGGAGCCGGGATCGATTCTGATTTGATTGTAGAGAAAGACGTGAGCAAAAATATATAAGAGGAGCTACGTATTCCCGCAGGGGAGATTACGCATGAATGGTGACGGTTGAGACCGGTCGTTTTTTTAACTCTTTGGCTTCTCAGCAATTTTATTACTCACCCCCCCCTTGACTGAATAATTTTTCTCATCCACAATATTTAGGAGCCGTTCAGAAACGACATGGCCGGTTATGTTGCCTTACTGTACGGCTCCTTATGCCATCTGGCCCTACCTAGAACGACCATGTGATTTTTGACGATGGCTTAATAGTTACTCAGTAATGTTTGATTTGCTTTTTGCATGAGGCTCTTTCTCCCTTGCGGGGGGTGGGTGAAGCAGCCGATGGCATCATGGCCGGCACGTTCCCCCTCCCCCTATCCCGCATGGGGAGAGGGGATTTTTTTGCCTTCTGTAATTTTTCAACCGGGAAGACTGATAGTCATTAACAAAACTGTCGCCCCGGTTTCCATCTCCGACATGCAGGGATGCTCATGGCCGAAAAGCCGACCTATGCCGAATTGGAACAACGGGTGCGGGAATTGGAGGAACGTTGTTCCTTGTTCGCCGCAAAGGTGGATTCCCTTGTTCCGGATGTCGGTTTCTTCTCCAGGGTGTTGGCGAAATACCAGGCCGGATTGGAAAAGTTGATTGCCGAGCGGACTCTTGACCTGCAAACAACCAATGCCATGCTGTCGAGCGAGATGGGCCGCCGCCTGCAACTTGAAGAAGAATTATCCGTAAGTGAAAAAAGATATCGTGAGTTTGTCGAGGGAACCGAAGACCTTGTCGCCCAGGTGGATTCCCAGGGAAAAATTCTCTTTGTCAATCACGCCGCGCAAAAAATCTTCGGTCTTACGCCGGAAGAAGCTATCGGACTCTCGGCCTTCGACTTTGTCCATCCGGAAGACCGCTCGGAAACGCAAATGGCTTTTCAAGACTGGCTGAAGGAGCGCCGTGAAGTTGTCGTCTGGGGAAACCGGCAGCTGGGCCGAAACGGTAAAACCCATTTTCTCCACTGGACCTGCAATTTTCATTACGACGTAAACGGCACGCTCCTTCACATCAACGGTATTGCCCGCGACATGACAGCGTTGCACAATGCACAGGAGGCATTGTGGCAGGCCAACGAAGAGCAGGAACGGCAGATTGCCGAGCAGACCAGGGAGTTGGAGGAGAAGGTTGCCGAATTGGTCGATGCCATTGAAAAACAAAAGGAAACGGAAGCGGAACTTCGCGAAAGCGAGGAACGGTTCCGGCAGATAGCAGAGAATCTCACCAGCGTTTTCTGGCTCCGCGGCCTGCCTGCCGGGCAGATGCTTTACATCAGCCCGGCCTACGAGACAATCTGGGGAAGAAGCTGTAAAAGTCTCTATCTGAACCATGATTCCTGGCGGGATGGGGTCCATCCCGAGGATCTCGACCGGCTGCGGACAAATCATTTTTATCCGAATTCTCGAGAGCGCGTCCTGGAGTTCCGGATAATCCGGGCGGACGGAGTTATCCGCTGGATTCGCGCCAAGATATTTGTTCTGTGCGACCAGAGCGGCAAGGAATACCGCGAGGTCGGTATTGCCGAGGACATCACCCATTACATGGAAGTCCTCGACAGGTTGCAGGAATCGGAATCCCGTTATCGCATGATTTTTGAGAGCAGCACGGATGGGATCAGCATCTACGAATTGTCCAAAAAGAAAGAAGAGATACGAATTGTCAATTGTAACACGAGCTATCTCGGGATGGCGGGGAGATCCAAGGCCGAGCTTCTCTCTCTTTCCGATATCAGAATCCGCAAGGAAGCCAGGGGGGAAACAGCGGGCCGTTCGACGCTTTGCCCTCTTTACAGCGTTGAGCCCAAGGAGCGATGCGAGGGGATGTATTCCTGGGTGCGTCCGGACGGTCAAAGAAATTTTATCGAATGCCGGGGAAACCGACTCTCCTTCAAGGAGCTGGAATTCATGCACTGTGTGCACCGCGATATAACCCAGGTAAAGCTTGCGGAAGAAAAAATCCGGCATCTTTCCCGGCGGATCATTAAATCGGCGGAAGAAGAACAAAAACGAATCGCCGGGGATCTGCATGATGAATTCGGTCAGATTCTGCCTTCTCTCCGCCATCAGGTTGATGCGCTCCAGAAAAAAGTCACCTCCCTGGGTGGAGGAAATTCCCCGGAGTTCACTCAAGTCGTTGCATTTATCGATAAGATAGGCGCCGCTATTCGCGGCGCCACAAACAGACTCAGGCCGGATCTGCTGGACACCCTCGGCTTTGTGCCGGCTCTGGAATGGGGCCTGCACGATTTCGCCGGTCGCCTCCCGACCATACAAACCTCCATGGAAATATCAGGCGCCCCGAGAAAAATACTGCCTGAATATGAAATCGCCCTGTATCGGGTGGTTCAGGAAGGATTGACCAATATCGGCAAACATGCCCGGGCGAAAAACGTCGCGGTTCGCTTGATCTTCAGCTACCCCTCCCTCATCGTGACCGTAACCGATGATGGCCTTGGCTTTGACCCGGCATGCCTGTCCGATCTCCCTTCGGGCGCCCATGGCGGCATCGGCTTGCGCGGCATGCATGAAAGAATGCTGGCGATTGGCGGAACTCTTTCCATACGTTCACGTCCGGGAGAGGGGACAACCATCCGGGCGGAGGTGAGGTGGCTGGAACGGGGACAAGAGGACTCTTCCATTTTCATGATCAAGGATGGCGCGTATGCGGAGTTGCAGCATGAAAGGTAAGCTGAAGATCTTGCTGGCGGATGACCATGCCGTGGTACGCCACGGCATGCGGCAGCTTATTGCAAATCATCCCGGGATGGAGGTGGTTGGCGAGGCGGCGGATGGCGGGGAGGTTGTACCCAAGGCAAAAAAGCTCCTGCCCGATGTCATTCTGCTGGATATTTCCATGCCCCGGTTAAACGGTCTTGAAGTGGTGCCCTTGCTCAAGGAGGCGGTGCCGGACAGCAAGGTGGTAATTTTTTCCATGTACGATAAAGATGCCTATGTCCATCAGGCGCTGGCCTCGGGCGCCGTCGGCTTTGTCTTGAAGACCGATTCGGGGGATGAGGTTATTGCGGCCATTTTAAGGGCCGCAACCGGTCACTATTATTTGAGCCCCAAACTCAATACCGCCGTGATCCGCAGATACCTGTTCCCGACGCCTGTCGAAGATCCCGCAGTAACCGGCTATGACAGTTTGTCCGAGCGGGAACAGCAGATTTTCCGCATGGTGGTCGAAGGGCATCCGACAAAGGAGATAGCCACGATGCTCTATCTGAGCCCAAGAACCGTGGAAAAACATCGCTCCAATATCGTCAAAAAACTCGATATCCATGAGCCCATGGCCCTGGTGCGCTATGCCGTGAAGATCGGGGTTGTCGATCCGGAACTCTGGTCACGGACAGAGTGTTGAACAAAACCTCGGATGCAGCGGAGTCAATCTTCCCTTGCCGTTGACACCCCGCACGCAGTCGGCCAGACAGCTTGCCACCCATGGTCGGGGAGGCAATCCTATCCCCGCAGGCTCACCTCCGCAATCCTTTTGTCCCCCGCATGTTAGTTGTCTCAAGCATGAAGCCAAGATCCCGTTCCCTTCGAGAAAAGAAGAGATCTGCTTGAATAACCTTTGAGTCTGGGGCAATATTATCAAAATGAGATTACCTTGCCAGCGGAGCTTGAAGGGTAAAGGCGATTTTTTTCTGTAGGGTCTGCTTGCGGAAAAATGAGAGGCAAAATATGGGTAAAAATTTGAAGGTCGGGATTGCAGGGGCGGTTATCGTGGCGGTAACAGCCGTTCTTCTCCTCGTCTCGTTTCAAAAAAATCGTAACGAGGCAGGATTCCAACCGGAAAAAAAAGGGGTGTACACACTGCGCTTCGGTCACAATATCACGGAAGACAGCGCCATGCATCTTGCTGCCGTGAAATTTGCCTCCCTGGTCCAGGAAAGATCCAGCGGCCGGTTGATGGTTGAAATTTTCCCCAATCAGGCTCTGGGCAATGACAACCAGATGGTGGAGATGGCACGGGCCGGGGAGCTGGATATCGTCCTGACTCCCACAGCTAAGCTGAGCACCCTGGCGCCGGCCATGCAGTATGCCGATCTGCCGTTTCTCTTTCCGGATCGTGACGACGCCTATGCCCTGCTCGACGGCGAGGTGGGCTCCTTGCTGCTGGCCCAGCTTCCCGCCCACGGCCTGATAGGGGCGACCTTCTGGGAAAACGGCTTCAAGCAATTTACCGCCAACAGGCCCATCCACGGCCCGGAAGACTTTACCGGTCTGAATATCCGGGTCATGCAAAGCCAGATGATTCTCGATCAGTTCAAGGCCTTTGGCGCCAATCCCGTTCCCATCGATTTTCACCAGACCCATCAGGCTTTGAAAGACGGGGTGGTGGATGGCCAGGAAAATCCCCTGGTGGCCATTCACAACATGCGTTTTCATGAGGTGCAGTCGCACCTGATCTTAAGCAATCATGCTTACCTGTGCTATGTGCTTTCCTTCAGCAAAAAGGTGTATGAGCAGCTGCCCCAGGATCTGCAGGGGATCTTATTCTCCACCGCGCGGGAGCTGACCGCTTTTGAGCGGACTGAAACCCAGGCCAGGGAAAAAACATTTCTTGAAAACATCCAAAAATCCGGCACAGAGATTATCACCCTCTCCGAGGCGGAGATCGCGCGGTTTAGGGAGGCTACTGCCCATATCAGCGAAAAATACCGGGATGTTATCGGTGAGGATATTCTCGCCAAGACGGAACAGTATCTCAACGAACAACACCCTCAACGAAAACAGGAGGGGTTCATCGTCGGTCTCAATGCCGACCTGAGCCTTGCCTCATCGCAAACAGGCCTTGCCATCAAGCGCGGCATGGAGATGGCGGTGGAAGAGATCAATCTGGCGGGGGGAATTTTCGGCAAGCCGGTGCGCATCCTGGCCATGGACCACGCCGGTATTGCCGCCAGGGCTCGGCAAAACATCAAAAAGTTTGGCGCCATCCCGAATCTGCTGGCGGTTGTGGGCGGGCAACGAAGCCCGGTTATGCTGGCCAATCTTGCTCTGATCCATGAACAGAAGATGGTCTATCTTGTGCCCTGGGCATCTGCCTCGGAGATTGTGAAAAACGATCACCGACCGAATTATCTCTTCCGCATCGCAGCGCAGGATGAGATTGCAGGCCCGGTTCTGCTGAAAAATGGCTTGGCGATTTCCCCTCACATCGGCTTTCTGCTTGAGAATACTGCCTGGGGGGGAAGCGTTCGCAAGGAGTTAAGCGCGTTTCTTGCCGCAAGGGGCATGAAACCCTGCGCCGTTGAGTCCTTTGACAAGGAGCAGGATACCATGCTGCCGCAACTGCAACGCATGGTGCAAGCCGGAGCCAGGGTCATTGTCTTGGCTGCGGAAAACCAGGAAGTATCCACCGTTGCCCGGGATCTGGCAAAGCTTTCCAGCAGAGTATCACTTTTGCTCCTTGGTGGAAATATCGGCGCTGATCTTGAAAAAAGGTGGGGCCAAAACGGTGCGCCGATGGATGTGCGCTATGTGCAAACATTTTCCGCCGCCGTGAATATGAGCAAAAAAAAGAAGGAGTTCATGGAGCGCTACCAGAGCCGCTATCATGCGACTTTGTTAAAACACGATGCCATGGTCGATGCCGCGGCCCACTCCTATGATCTCATTTGCCTTCTGGCCACGGGGGTGAAAAACAGTGAGAATCTTGCCCCCGAGTCGATTGTGCGGGCTTTGGAACGTATTCCTCGTCATGAAGGGGTGGTGAAGCTGTACTCGCCGCCATTTACCGAACAGCGCCATGAAGCCTTGAGCGAAGAGGATCTAGGGGTAACGCTTTTCAAGCAATAGACCTGTCGACGCACATGCTGCAATGGCGCCGTCATTATAGGAAGGCAATGAACATAACCGCATTATTCAGAAAACAGAAACAAATGGTTCCCAAGGGGCTGCGGAGAAGATTGATCCGCCAGATCACCACTTTTGTGGTTCTGGTCATGGCGGTCGGTATCGCCACCACCTCTTTTATGCTGCAGCAGGCGATCACCACAAAAGAGATGGGCTCGCTTGATGCTTTGGCGCACGCCTATCTGCGTGATCTCGATCTGCGTCTTTCCTTTCTGGGCCAAAACATTGCGCAGCTCAGCAAGAACCGATTTGTGACCAACAGTCTTGTTGATCCCCAGGGGAGGGCGCTGTATCTTCCTGATTTTGTTAAAGAATTCAACAGGACCCCTTTTGTTGTCGAAACCACGGTGGTCGATTTCGCCGGCGATATTATTTATGCAAGCTCCGGGGAAACGCCCAGGTATTTGCAGCATCCCAATCTGCGGACAACCCTGGCTGTGGGTACACAAACTTCGTATCTTATTGAAAAAGAGATGAAGCTCGTGATCATGCAGCCCATCCATTATTATCAAACCACCCAGGGGGCGGTTGTCATCCTTGTCGATCTGGCGGCCCTCCTAAAAGAAATACTCCCTCCGCAGCCTCCGCGACTGTACAGACTCTACCAAGGAAAAGCCCTGCTCTTTTCCGCCAACGAACGGCCTGGGCTCGAATACGTTACTCATCTCCATCGGCACGATACGGAGGGGGAGGGGAGCTATGTCGAAAAGTTAGGCTTGACCTTTGAAATCGGGGTGCCCAAAAAGGAATTTCTCCAACCGGTGCGCACTGCGGTCATGCGCCTGATGGGGCTGGGCGCTCTTTTTGTCGTTGCGGCGATCTTGGTTGCTTCTCGCCTGGGGGGGCAGCTGGCCCAGCCGATTCTCCGTTTGTGCGACAAGGTGCGCGAGTCCGGTGCCGGTCAAAAAGCCGTTCCCTGCAGTCCGGTCGGCACCAACGACGAACTGGAGGAATTGGCCCGGGCCTTTGATGATCGAACCATGCAGCTCCTGCAGGCCCAGAAAGAGTTGCACCAAAATAACGAGCTGCTGCAGCTTGAGGTTTTTCAGCGTCGAAAGGCGGAAGAATCGTTGCAAGCCGCCTATGAGGATCTGGAAGAAAAAATTCTTGAACGGACCAGGGAGCTGCAAACAGCCAAGGAACGTCTGGATAAAGCCCAGGAAATCGCCCATCTCGGCAACTGGGACTGGGATATCGCCGGTAACTTTCTCTGGTGGTCGGATGAAATTTATCGGATATTCGGCCTGGACCCCCAGTCGTTTACTGCCAGTTACGAAAAGTTTCTGGAGACGGTCCATCCGCAAGACCGGAAACTCGTGGAACAGGCGGTGGCGGACACCTTGGCCAATCACAAGCCCTACGCTATTGAGCACCGGATTGTCCTGCCCGATGGCCGGGAACGGTATGTGCTTGAACAGGGCGAGCTCCTGGTGGATAGTGCGGGAGCCCCCATGCGGATGGTGGGCACGGTGCTCGATATCACTGAGCGAAAAGAGGCGGAACGCACCCTGCGGGAGAGCGAAGAAAAGTTTGCCAAGGCCTTTAAAAACGCACCGATCATGATGGCCATCAGCGATCTCATGGATGGCACCTTGCTGGAGATCAACGATTGCTTTGCGGAGAGCACGGGCTTCAGCCGGGAGGAGATGATCGGCCGTTCCCCCATCGAGCTTGGCTGTTATTCCAAAGAGTATCGGGAGCCGATGCGCCGGGAAATCGAGGCCAAGGGATATTTGGCCAGCAAAGAGCTTCGGTTCCGGAAGAAGAATGGCGAAGTGATGTTCTGCTCTTACGCCGGGGAGTTGATCACCATCGGCGGCATCCGGCGCCTGTTTTCCATTGCCGAAGACATTACCGAACGCAAGAAGATAGAGATGCTGCTCAAACAGGACGAAGAGCGTCTGTCGTCTCTGCTCAATTTGAGCCAGAGGAGCTGGGCATCGGAGGAAGATCTTACCCGCTTTGCCCTGGAAGAGGCGGTCCGACTTACCGAAAGTGAGGTTGGCTACCTCCATTTTATCAACCCGGGAAACAACACTATTGCCCTCCATGCCTGGTCTCAAAACGTCCAGGAAAAATGCAACGCCTCCAAGACCCCCCATTACCCCATCGGTTCCGCAGGGGTATGGGCAGACAGTGTCCGAACGAAAAAACCGGTTCTCCATAACGATTATCCCGGATTAGCCGAGAAAAAAGGCGTACCGGAAGGGCATTTCCCCATCAGGCGGCACATGAGCATCCCTGTTTTTGATAAGGATACGGTGGTCGCGGTTATCGGGGTGGGGAACAAGGAGGGGCCGTACGGCGACCAGGATATACGGCAGCTCACCCTCTATATGAACTCCATGTGGCAGATCTTAAAGAGAAGAAGGGTTGAGAGCGAATTGTTCTATTCCCGGCAGATGCTGCAGGCGGTTCTCGATAACATCCCGCAACGGGTTTTCTGGAAGGATCGGCAGGACAACTATCTTGGCGGAAACAGAATCTTCCTGCGGGACGCCGGCTTCACCTCAATGGAGGAGATCGTCGGCAAGAGTGATTTTGACATGCCCTGGCGGGAAAAGGCCGAGCAGTATCGCGCAGTCGATCAGGCGGTCATGGAATCCGCCACCCCTCAACTCAATATTGAGGAGCAGCAACGCAAAACCGCCGGGGTGCAGTTGTGGGCTCTGACCAATAAAATACCATTACAGGACAAGGCCGGACATGTATATGGCGTGCTCGGCACCTACGAGGATATCAGCGAACGCAAACAGGCGGAATCCTTGCTCAAGGACGCGGAAAATCGTTACCGCACCCTGTTTGAACAATCTCCGGACGGGATCTGTCTTATCGACCCGGAAACCGCCTTGCCCATGGCCTTCAACGAGGTCGCGCATCGGCAGCTGGGATACAGCCGCGAGGAGTTCGCCGGTTTGCATGTTTCCGAGTATGAGGCCAAGGAAAGACCGGAAGAAACCCAAAGCCGTATCGCGCGCCTTCTTAAACATGGCCAGGATTATTTTGAAACCTTGCACCGTCGCAAGGATGGCGAGCTGCGAAACATTGTGGTTACGGTCAAGAGGATCAAACTTGGCGGCCGGGATGTTTTTCTCACTATTTTCCGCGACGTCACCCTTCTGAAACGGGCCGAGGAGGAGATCAGGCTCAAGGCCCAGCTCATTGACGCGGCCAACGATACCATTATTCTCCACGATCTGGAGGGCAACATCATCGAGGCCAACGAGGTGGCCTACCGGCTGCGCGGTTACGGAAAAGATGAATTTCTGACTCTCAATATCAAGGATCTCGATGCTCCTGAGTTTGCCGAAAAGTTTCCGAACCGCTCCCGGGAAATGATGGAATACGGCCATGCCAAGTTTGAGGTGGCCCATGTCTGCAAGGATGGAACAAGGATTCCTCTTGAGGTCAATGCCAAACTCATCGAGGTGGGTGGCAGAAAAATGGTGCTCAGCGTGGCCAGGGACATCCGGGCCCGCAAAGAGGCGGAGGAGAAGCTCAACCGTTTCACCCGGGAGCTGGAGCGAAGCAACGAGGAGCTCCAGCAGTTTGCCTATGTGGCCTCCCATGATCTTCAGGAACCCCTGCGCAAGGTCATGGCCTTTGGTGATCGCCTCAAAAAACATGGCGGGCCGGCTCTGGATGAGCGCAGCCTCGACTATCTGGAACGGATGCAGAATGCTGCGGGTCGGATGCGCAATCTCATCGACGGGCTTCTTCTCTTTTCCCGGGTAACCACAAAAGGGAAACCCTTTGAGATCATTGATCTCCAGGAGATTGTCCGGGAGGTTCTCTCCGACCTGGAGCAACTTCTGGCCCTGAGCAATGGCCAGGTAGAGGTGGGAAGCCTGCCGCGGATATGCGGAGACCGGCTGCAGATGCGCCAGCTCTTTCAGAATCTGCTCAGCAACAGCCTCAAGTATCAGGCGCCGGACGAGGTTCCCAAGGTGATCGTTTCCGGAACAGAAACAGTCGACGGCTGGTGTGAGATTATGGTATCTGATAACGGCATCGGCTTTGACGAAAAGTATCTGGAGAGAATCTTTGTGCCCTTCCAGCGGTTGCACGCCCGGGATGAATACGAGGGAACCGGCATGGGCCTTGCCATATGTGAAAAGATCGTCAAACGGCACGGCGGCGCTATAACGGCGCGCAGCAGTGTCGGGCAGGGCGCCACCTTTATTATCCGTCTGCCGCTACAACATCAGGAAAAGGAAGCAAGCCATGAACTGTCCTGAGAAACCGGCGGTCATTCTCATTGCCGAGGATGACGATGATGATTTCCTTCTGACCCAGGAGGCTTTCGAAGAATACCACTTGCGGAATGCCATATACCGGGTCAAAAACGGAGAGGAACTTCTCGACTATCTTCAGCGGAAAGGGCCTTACGCGGAACCGGAAAAATCGCCTCGGCCGACCTTGATCCTGCTTGATCTCAATATGCCGAAGATGGATGGGAGGGAGGCGCTCAAGCAGATCAAATCCCTTCCGAACCTGCGCCGAATCCCGGTGGTGGTGCTCACCACCTCGGACGCGGAAGAAGACATCGCCAAAACCTACGAACTCGGGGTTAACTCCTTTATCCGCAAGCCCGTTTCCTTTGAAGAATTTTTAAAAACCATCCGGACTCTCAAGGAGTATTGGCTGGAAATCGTTGCCCTGCCGACAGAGGAGTAAGCAAGCAATGAAAAATCCGCTTATCAAAGTGCTCCTCATTGAGGACGACCCGGATGATGTGTTCCTCATCCGGGATATGATCGAGTCTGTCTGCGGCCTGCTCTATTGCTTCGAACTGGCCCATGCCAATCGGTTGAGCGCCGGCCTGGAATATATCCGGGAGCAGCAGGTCGATGTAGTGCTCTCCGACCTTGGCCTGCCGGACAGCCAGGGGCTTGAAACCGTTACCGCTTTGCTGCAGAATGCACCAAATACGCCCATTGTCGTACTCACCGGCCTGGCCGACGAGGGGATCGGCATGGAAGCGGTTACGCGGGGAGCACAGGACTATCTGATCAAGGGAGAGGTCGAGCGGGAAATCCTGGTTCGTGCCATGACTTATGCCATCCAGCGTAAGAAAGAGCAGGAGGAGCTGCGCCGTAAAAATGCGGATCTGGCTATTTTGTATCAAGTTTCCCAAACAATCAATCAATCCCTGAATCTGGATGAAACTCTGGCCGAAGTCCTGGAAGCGATCACCTGCATCGAGATGCTGAGCCTGGAGAAGAGGGGCGCTCTTTTTCTGCTCAAGGATGAACAGCTTGTCTTGGCTCATGAAGTGGGGCATGGCCAGGAGGTGGTGCCCAGGTTTCTTGATGATCACCGCACTTGCGGCTTCGACACCTGTCTGTGCGGTCTGGCGGCCCGGAGCGGGGAGATTGTTGTTTCACTCAATTCGGAAACGGACAAACGCCACACCCTGCAGTACCCGGAAATTCCAGCCCATGGACATATCGTTATTCCCCTGAAGGCGAAAAATCGCCTGGCCGGCGTCCTCTGTCTCTATCTGCCGGTCAACACGGAGGTGGAGAAAGATAAAATGGAGCTGTTGATTGCCCTCGGCAACCAGATCGGCATCGCCATCGACAACGCCAGCCTGTATGAAGAGACCCGCGCCCTGTCCCTGCGTGACCCGCTCACCGGTCTGGCAAACCGGCGCCATATGGAAATCATCATGCATGACAATCTTTCCAGGGCAAAACGCTCCGGAACGGTTTTTTCCGTCATCATGTTCGACATTGATCATTTTAAAAAATTCAACGACACCCACGGCCATGACGCCGGTGATGAAATCTTGGTCGAAACTACCAAGATTGCGGCAAGCACACTCCGCGATATCGATCTCAAGGTGCGGTTCGGCGGGGAAGAATTTCTTGTGCTCCTGCCGGAAACGGGACTCCCCGAGGCCCATGAGGTAGCGGAAAGAATTCGCCTGGCTGTGCAAGAGGAGGTTTCCATCACCGTCAGTCTCGGGGTAACCTCCTACCGAGACGGGGATGACCAGGAAATTTTGATCAAAAGGGCGGACACAGCTCTTTACCAAGCCAAGAATCAGGGCCGCAACCGGGTCGTTGCCGATTGATCGGGCCGGGAAAACTTGAGCAAGCTTGATCTCCCGCAGGAAAAGGTCGTGGGATTTCCGATTCAAGCTGATGGACTGTTAACCGGTGAATAATCCGCTGCTCCGACGAGAAGAACCCTGCCTTTACTTGCTTGCATTTCCTTTACCCATCGTCCCTGGATTTCTCCCTTGTCGTTACGAGTAACTGCGTGCGAATGCGCCGAATTTTTCCCTTGACAGCGGAAGGGCTTAAGGGTAAAAGTGCCGGTTCTGAAAAAGACTGTCCATGCGGCCCCGGACACGGGCTGTTTTTTAGTAGCCGTTACAAAAATAACCTGTACTTTCTTGGCCTTCGTTACGGCGAGTTATGCCGCTTGCGGGCAGATGATGAGCAAGTTATTTGTTAACGACGGCTTAATGCCGGTTTGCCAAGGTATGGTGCCTTGACCGGCGCCAGGCGTAACCGCGCAACTGCACGAATGGAGTGGAAAATTTACCATGAGAGACATTACGAAAGTCCGCAATATTGGAATCAGCGCCCATATCGACTCGGGGAAAACCACCCTGACCGAGCGCATTCTTTTTTATACCCAGCGTATTCATGCGATTCATGAAGTGCGCGGCAAGGACGGCGTCGGCGCCAAAATGGACTCCATGGAACTGGAGCGGGAGCGCGGCATCACCATCTGTTCCGCCGCGACCTATTGCGACTGGAAGAACCATGCCATCAACATCATCGATACCCCCGGCCATGTGGATTTCACCATCGAGGTTGAGCGGGCCCTGCGGGTTCTCGACGGCGCGGTACTGATCCTCTGCTCCGTAGGCGGCGTACAGTCCCAGTCCATCACGGTTAACCGGCAGATGACCCGTTATCGGGTTCCCCGGGTGGCCTTTATCAATAAATGCGACCGGACCGGCGCCAATCCGGATAAAGTTATCAAACAGTTGCGTGACAAACTGGGCCTTAACGCCGTACCCATCCAGGTTCCCATGGGCCTCGAAGGCGACATGCAGGGACTCATCGATCTGGTCCGGATGAAAGCCGTCTATTTTGACGGGGAAAACGGCGACAAGATCCGCGAAGAGGAGATTCCCGCCCAGTACCAGGAAGAGTGCGATATCAAACGGGAAGAGATGCTGGACGCGGTCTCCATGTTTTCCGATGAATTGATGGAGGCGGTGCTTGAAGGCACCCCCACCGAGGAAATGATCATGGCCGCGATCCGCAAGGGAACGCTGGACCTTGCCTTTACCCCGGTAATGATGGGTACTGCCTACAAAAACAAAGGAGTACAGCTCCTGCTGGATGCGGTAGTTTCCTATCTGCCCTGCCCCACCGATGTTGAAAACTTCGCCCTGGATCTGGATCATGACGAAGCCGAGGTCAAGGTGACCAACATCTCAAGCGATCCCTTGCTGGCCCTGGCCTTCAAACTTGAGGATGGCCGGTACGGACAGCTCACCTATGTGCGGACTTACCAGGGCACCCTGAAAAAAGGTGATTCCATCGTCAATGTCCGTACCGGCAAGAAGGCCAAGGTCGGCCGTCTGGTGCGGATGCATTCCGACGATATGGAAGAGATTGATGAGGCAGGGGCCGGCGATATCGTCGCCCTGTTCGGCATCGACTGCGCTTCCGGCGACACCTTCACCAGCGGCAGCGATTATAACTTTTCCATGACCTCCATGCATGTGCCTGCCCCGGTTATTTCGCTCTCCATCACCCCGGTCGACAACAAGGCCCAAGACAACATGTCCAAGGCTCTGAACCGTTTTACCAAGGAAGACCCCACCTTCAAGACCTATGTGGATCAGGAAACCCTGGAAACCATCATCTCCGGCATGGGCGAGCTGCATCTTGACGTATACGTCGAGCGGATGAAGCGCGAATACAAGGCCGAGGTCACCGTGGGCGCGCCCCAGGTTGCCTACCGCGAAACCATCACCCAGCGGGCCGAGTTCAACTACACCCACAAGAAGCAGACTGGTGGTTCCGGACAGTTCGGTCGGGTTGCCGGTTACATCGAGCCCATGGAAGAGGGTGAATACGAATTCGTCGATCAGATCGTCGGCGGTTCCGTGCCCCGTGAATACATCCCCTCTTGCGACAAGGGCTTCCAGAAATGCCTGGACAAGGGTGCTCTCGTCGGCGCCCATGTCACCGGCGTCCGCTGCGCCATCAACGACGGCGCCTCCCATGCCGTGGACTCCTCGGATATCGCCTTCCAGTTGGCCGCCATGGGCGGTTTCAAAGAGGCATACATGAAGGCCAAGCCGGTAATCATGGAGCCCATCATGAAGGTCGCGGTTGAAGGTCCTTCCGAATTCCAGGGCTCGATCATGGGCAGCCTGAACCAGCGGCGCGGCATGATTATAGGCACTAACGAGGAAGATGCCTACACGGTCATCGAGGCCGAGGTTCCGCTTTCCGAGATGTTCGGCTATTCAACCGATCTTCGTTCCCTGACCCAGGGTAAGGCGGAATTCACCATGGAATTTGCCACCTACAGACAGGTGCCCAAGAGCGTTGCCGAAGAGTTGATCGTCAAGGCCCAGAAAAACAAAAAATCTTAACGACCCAGGTGGATAGACTGAAGGTTGATTTGAGTACACTTCAGTCTAGCTGACCGAGTAGTTACTACAAAAATAGGATACCGCCATGCAGAAACAAGACCTGATTGAAAAGAATCCCATCCGCCACCTGAAGGGTGAAAGCGATGCCAAGGAATCAAGCCGGATGGGGTTGGTCATGGCGCGAGCCGGTGTGGGCAAAACTGCCCTGCTGGTGCAGATCGCCCTGGACAGCCTTTTGCAGGACAAGCAGGTTGTCCATGTCAGTGTCGGTCAGAGCCTGGACAAGACCAAGCTCTGGTACGACGACATGTTCAAGGATATTGCCGAGTGCTGCAAGCTCGATAACGCCGGGGAAATCCATGACTCGATCATGCATAACCGGATGATCATCACTTTCAACGAGTCCAGGTTCAGCTTGGCCAAACTGGAAGAGCGGTTGCATGATCTTGTGCAGCAGAACGTCATCAAGCCCAGCTGCATGGTGGTTGACGGCCTTGACTTTGGCCATACCGACCGCACGGTGCTGGAAGGAATGCGGGAACTGGCTAAGAGCATGGATCTGCAGATCTGGTTTTCCGCTGTGCGCGACGAGACAAGTGAAGTTCTGAGCCCAGCCGGAGTGCCGGCTCCCTGTAACGCCGTGGAAGATCTTTTCAATACTATTGTTCTTTTCCACCCGGTTCCGAAAAGCGACTGCATCGACCTGAAAATTGTCAAGGGGTCTGCTGCGGTCAGCAAATGCGGCAAGCTTCTCAAGCTTGATTCCAGGACCTTTATGATCAGGGAAGATTGCAACTAATCGTTTCCCCGGAGTAACAGATGGATTCACAGAAGGTGGACGGCGCAAGCTGCCCACCTTTTTTATTGGTGCAATCGTAACAAGCGGCGATCACTGTGGTTATCAGGTTGCAACTCTTTGATTTTGTTTACGGACTTGCGACCTTTTTCCTTTTTTGCAAGTCCATTTTTATTGACCTTTTTCCGGAGAAAAGGCTACTCTTTCCGAAAAAAATAACCAGTTATTCCAAGACAAATGAGACCCTATGAAATTCAGACCGTGTATTGACCTCCACCAGGGGAGGGTAAAGCAGATTGTCGGCTCCAGCCTCTCCGACGGTCAGCAGGAGCGCCTGACCACCAATTTTGCCTCGGACCAGCCGGCCTCCCATTATGCCGCCATGTATAAGCATGATGGGCTGTTCGGCGGCCATGTGATCATGTTGGGCCCGGGCAACGAAGCAGCGGCGACCGATGCCTTGCAGGCCTTCCCCGGAGGATTGCAGGTGGGCGGCGGGATTACGGCGGACAATGCCGCCCATTGGTTGGATCAGGGGGCAAGCGCGGTTATCGTCACCTCGGCGGTGTTCAAGGACGGGATGGTGCATGAGGACCGGCTTGCCGAGCTGGTCCGGGCCGTGGGCAAGGAACGGTTGGTCCTTGATCTGAGCTGCCGAAAGAAAGGTGATGCCTACTATATCGTCACCGACCGGTGGCAGAAGTTCACCCAGGTGACGGTTTCCGAGCAGTCCCTCGGGTATTTTGCCGGCCATTGTCATGAGTTTTTGATCCACGCCGTTGACGTTGAAGGCAAATGCGCCGGGATTGAGGAAGAGCTGACCGCGCTGCTCGGCCGTTTTAGCCCTATTCCCACCACCTATGCGGGCGGGGTAAAAAGCCTTGCCGATCTTTACCGGGTCAAGGAACTGGGGCATAATCGCTTGGACGCCACCATCGGCAGCGCTCTCGATATCTTCGGTGGCAGCGGTGTCACCTATGCCGAGGCGGTTGCCTTTAATAGACAGGAAGGATGCTGACCTTGGGTCTGGATGACGAACCGCACCAGAATACGGATGCCGCAGGAGAAACCCAACGGTTGACCCTTCAGGTGGACCAGGATCTTTTTCGCGCCTTTCAACGCTGCGTCTGGATTATTGTCCATGAAACCGGCAGGTCCAGAATCGAGATCATGAACGAAATGGTGCGTGATTTTTTGGTTAAGCACAATTGTTAATCGACCCCTCCTTGACCGCACGGTCAGCCTCAGCTACTATGAACCAAGCCGTGGCAACCAGCTCTCTTTTTTCTTGGCTGACCAAAACGGCACCAGTGTTAACCGCGCGAGGAGTCATGGCGAAACATTGACAATGGCGACGGTCACGGAATAAGAGATAAGTTCGCAATGGTTGCTCAACTATACCAATAGGTTCTGCTGATGCCCGGGGTTCCCCTGACAAACGAACAGCGCTTCGCGCTGATCCGGAAATATATCGAGCGGATGCCGAGCCTGTCCACCACGGTGACAAAGGTTCTGGAGGTCTGTAATCGCCCCAGCACCTCGGCCAACGACCTGAACCGGGTCATTGCCCTGGACCCGGTCCTGACCGGACAGGTGCTTAAGCTCATCAATTCAGCCTATTATTCCCTGCCCAATCAGATCAGTTCCCTCACCCGGGCGATCATCATGCTCGGGATTAACACCGTGAAAAACCTGGCCTTGAGTACCGCGGTCCTGGGCAGCATGGGGCGGGAAGACTCCTTTCGCTCGCTGTCCATGGATGAGTTCTGGACCCACTCCCTCTGTGTCGGGGTCATGGCCAAGGCCTTGGCCGGGGTGAAGAAAATCCCCGGCATGATGCAGGAGGAATTCTTTGTTGCCGGGCTGCTCCATGATCTGGGAAAAATCCCGCTGAACAATTGTTTTGCCGAGGAATACCGACAGGCCTTGGAATTGTCCGGAATTGAGCAGGGGCCATTGCCGAGAGCCGAGGAGATACTGTTGGGCTTTGATCACGGTCTGGCAGGGAAGATGATCGCCGAAAAATGGCAGCTCAACCAGACTCTCACCGAACTGCTCCGCTTTCACCACGCACCGGAAAAGGCCGCGGCAGATAACCGGCAGCTCATTGCTGTGGTGGCCCTGGCAAACACTTACGCCAATCTTTTCGACGTGGGCTCGGCCGGAGATCGCTATCCGGACATGTCCAGAGTCAACGAACTACTTAGCCTGGTCGGCCTTAAATGGCGCGATCTTTCAAGTCTGCACATGGTGGTGCAACAGGAAATCGAAAAGGCTCAGATTTTTCTCCAGGTCGCCAGGGGGGCACAATGAGCATGCGGATCAAATTCTGGGGGGTCCGGGGTTCGATTCCCTGTCCCGGGGCAAAAACCATGAAGTATGGCGGGAACACCGCCTGCATTGAGCTGCGTTTCCCGGAAATCAATCGTCTCATCATCATTGATGCCGGTTCCGGCATTCGGGAACTGGGCAACTTTATGATGGCCAACGATTTTAAGAAGGGGCCTATCACCACAGATATTTTTTTGACCCATACCCACTGGGATCATATCATGGGATTTCCCTTCTTCACCCCTATCTATGTGCCGGGCAGTACCATCAGGGTCCATGGCCCGGTCAGTTTTGAAGGCGACACCCTGGAAAAGATTGTTGGTGGCCAGTTGACATACCGATATTTCCCGGTTCGCCAGGCAGAACTGGCCGCAAAGATCGAATATCTTGATCTTAAGGAAGGGGAGTTCGATCTTGGTGACGGGATAACCGTGACCGCAAAATATTTAAATCATCCCATCCTCTGCCTCGGCTACCGATTTGCCTGGCAAGGAAAAACGGTATGCACGGCCTATGATACCGAGCCGTTCCGCAACCTTTTCTGCACGGACCCGGAAGACCCCTCCTATGACCAGGGCATGGCCACCGAGGGCGAACTGGTGGCCCAGGAACAGAATGGAGTTTTGGAACAGTTTTTTTCCGGGGTGGATCTTTTGGTGCATGACACCCAGTACACCCATGAGGAGTACATCGCCAAATTCGTGGGCTGGGGGCATTCTTCGTATGAGCATGCCGTTGCCGCGGCCAAACGGGCCGGGGTAAAAGCCCTGGCCCTGTTTCATCACGATCCCATGCGCACCGATGACCAGATCGACGCCTTGTCTGAACAATATTGCGTCCGGCCAGGGGAAGGCAGTACGGAGATTTTTTTTGCCAGGGAAGGAGTGGAAAGAGAAATTTAGGACAAAAGGCAAAAGCGAAAATACTATTGTTCGGCGTTCATAATGTCGATGGGTATTGTAACGGAATATTAAGGAGAAGCATTAACGTTGGATAAGGAAACAGCCACGGGGGGAGACAATGGTTATTTCCGATGAGATCAAGTTTCCAAGACCAATACGAATCGACCCCTATCGCTCGGAAAAAAAAGTCGATCCCATTGACGGTCTCGCTCCGGTGGCTCGGATCGGCGCCTTCAAACGCGAATGGCAACGGGACAAAGATACACGCCAAGAACATAAACAATCACCTTTCCCCTCGGCCGAAGAAGCCGAGGTGCGGCATCTGGTGGAACAGGTAAACACCCACCTTGAAAACCAAAAAATCCTCATCCATCTGGTGCTCATCAAAGATGAGCACGGCTATTCCCTTGATGTTTATGATTGTACCGGCAGCGATCAATGCTCCATTATCGGCGACGTGGTAATTGACCTCAACGACCTGCCGGTTCTCCTCAAAAACCTCCAGCAGGAAGCAGGTATTCTGCTCGACACCATCTCCTGATCAGCCTCATTCCCTCAACGTTTTTCTTGTTGAAATCTGGATTGAAACATGCTACCAATGCCTTTCATATTCTGAATGGTCATTCAGGATGTATATTTTTATTTAACGGAATAAGGTGCTTGGGGGGGGAAGGGATGTTGCTTGCGGAGCTGCTGATAGACCGAAAAGGCGAGATTCTGGACAGCTGGGCCGATCAGGTTCTGGCCACCTATCCTCCTGATGCCGCCATGATTTTCAAGAAAGGGAAGAATCAGTTTGCCAATCCGGTGGGCTGTGCGGTGAAAAACACCCTGTGGACAGTCTATGCCCTTCTCTTCGAGAAAAACACCACGGAAGGGATCGTCGATTCCCTTGAGCAGATGGTGCTGATCCGGGCGGTGCAGACATTTATTCCTTCCGAAGCGGTCTCCATGGCATACATCTTGAAGGGTGTCGTAAAGGATTTTTGCAGGCAGGAGAAGGTCGCCGATTTGGAAGGGTGGCATGTTTTTGAGGAAAAAGTGGATATCCTGGCCTACACTCTGTTTGATCTGTATGCCGCATGCCGGGAAAGGCTTTACCAGACTCGGCTGGCGGAGTTAAAAAGCGGAAACCACATCATAACGGATGGGGGTTGCCCTTCGAAGTTGATGGACGGAAATACCGCCCGGAAGGCGGAGCTCAAACCCATAGTTGTGTAAACTAGCCTTTGTAACTAAAAAATGTTCTTGTCGTTGTCACGGCAAGAACGGCATAAAGACGCGTAACGGAATGCCCAAAGCACTGCAAGGCTAACGGCGAAGGTTGTTCCGCTGCGGATCCTAAACTTGATGCGAGGTAACAGTAAATGAGAATCCTGAGTCCATTCATCGCAGTGTTGGCGCTTATCGCGGTTGCCCTAGCGGCTGCCCAGGTGGCGGGTGGGCAGGCGCTGGTGGGGATAATCTTGCCCTATCTTGCCTTTGCCCTCTTTCTGGGAGGATTTGCCTATCGTGTGTTGCACTGGGCAAAATCCCCGGTTCCCTTCCGGATTCCGACCACCTGTGGTCAGGCCAACTCCCTGCCCTGGATCAAGCAGAACAAGATCGACTGCCCCTCCACCAAGCTCGGGGTCATCGCCAGGATGATCCTGGAGGTATTCCTGTTCCGTTCCCTGTTTCGCAACACCAAGGCGGAGATACACGAAGGCCCCAAGCTGGTGTACGGCTCCAGCAAGTTTCTCTGGCTCTTCGCATTGCTCTTCCACTACTGTTTCCTGGTCATTGTTCTGCGCCACATGCGGCTGTTCATGGACCCGGTTCCCGGCTTTGTCGCCGCCCTTGAGTTCGGCGACGGTTTCATGCAGATCGGCGCGCCGGTCTTCTACCAGACCGATGCCATCTTCCTCGGCGCCCTCGCTTTTCTCTTTCTCCGCCGGGTGGTTCTTCCCAACATTCGATACATCTCGCTGCCCGCCGATTACTTCCCGCTGCTGCTGATCTTCGGCATCGGGCTCACCGGCATCCTGATGCGTTATGTGTTCAGGGCCGATGTGGTCGCGATCAAGCAACTGACCCATGGATTGGCAACCTTTACCCCAGCCATCCTTGCCGGGCAAATCAGCCCGATTTTCTTCATCCATGTCTTCCTGGTCTGTGCTCTGCTGATTTATTTCCCCTTCAGCAAGTTGATGCACATGGCCGGCGTTTTCATGAGCCCCACCCGGAATATGATTAATAACAGCCGGATGGTCCGGCATATCAATCCGTGGAATGATCCCAACATCAAGCCCCATTCTTACGCATCCTATGAGGATGAATTCCGTGAGTTCATGGTAGGGGCGGATATACCGGTCGAAAAGGAGTTGCCCGCTCAGCCAGCCGCGGAATAAACGGCGAAATCGGCCGAGTGAGCCTGAAAATCTCTGAGAAGGAATGACGACAATGGCAGATACCAAAGTAGCACAAATGAAGGAGAAAGTTGTCAAGGGGCCATCCTTGATGACGGGCGCCGTTCCAGTAAAGGATTGGTGGGACACGGAAGCCGTTTTTAAGCCGGGGAATTACTGTTATCCGGCCAAGAAAAGTATTGTTGAATACCACAACAAAAATTTGCCCGGGGTTTTCGGTGAGCCCCGTGAATGGGATCCGGAGAGCGACAATTGGCTTTTGCCGGAAAACTGGAAAGAGATCATCATTAATGGGCTCAAGGACAGGCTTGACAAGTTCCGGTCCCTCAAGATCTTCATGGATTGCTGTGTCCGGTGCGGTGCCTGCGCCGACAAGTGTCACTTTTTCCTGGGTACCGGTGATCCGAAAAATATGCCCGTCCTGCGGGCTGAGCTGCTGCGTTCCGTGTACCGTAACGATTTCACCTTGGCCGGTAAGTTGCTGGGCAAGATGGCCGGTGCCCGGCCCATGACCTTCGGCGTGCTGAAGGAATGGTTCATGTACTACTATCAGTGTACCGAGTGCCGTCGCTGTTCGGTATTCTGCCCATACGGCATCGATACCGCCGAAATCACCATGATGGCCCGCGAAATGCTCCACTTGGTGGGGGTAGGGACCAACTGGATCCTGGAACCGGCCGCCAACTCCAACCGGACCGGCAACCATCTGGGGCTGCAGCCCCACACCTTCAAGGAGAACGCCGAGTTCCTTTTGGACGATATCGAGGAAGCCACGGGAGTTCGTCTGAACAACCTGAACTTCAACCGCAAGGGTGCGGAGATTCTCTTTGTCATCCCATCGGCCGACGTGTTCGCTGAACCGGGTATTTTCACCTTCATGGGCTACCTGCTGCTGTTTGAGCATATCGGGCTCGATTACACCATCAGCACCTACTCTTCTGAAGGCGGTAACTTCGGCCTCTTCACCCACAACAGCTTGATGAAGAAACTCAACGCCAAGATGTATGCCGAGGCAAAGCGGTTGAAGGTCAAGTGGATTCTCGGCGGCGAGTGCGGTCACATGTGGCGGGTGCTTCACCAGTACATGGACACCATGAACGGTCCGGCCGACTTCCTGGAGGTCCCGACCTCACCGATCACCGGCACCCGCTTTGATAATACGGCCTCCACCAAGATGGTCCATATCAGCGAGTTTACCGCCGACCTGATCAAGCACAACAAATTGAAGCTTGATCCCCGCCGCAATGACCACCGGATCGTAACTTTTCACGATTCCTGCAACACGGCGCGGGGTATGGGTCTTCTTGATGAACCCCGTCACATTCTGAAAAGTGTTTGTAACAATTTTCACGAAATGCCGGAAAACACCATCCGCGAGAATACCTTCTGCTGCGGCAGCGGAACCGGACTCAACACCGGGGAAATCATGGATCTGCGGATGCGGGGTGGGTTCCCAAGAGCAAATGCGGTCCGTCATGTGGCCGACAAGCACGGGGTCAACATGCTTTCCTGTGTATGCGCCATTGACCGGGCAACCCTGCTTGCCCTTAATCAGTACTGGAATCCTGATGTCGAGGTGTGCGGTGTTTCCGAGCTGGTGGGCAACGCCCTCATTATGGAAGGTGAAAAAGAGCGCGAAACGGATCTTCGTTCCGCGCCTCTGGCAGGAATGGAGGGCTGATAGCCATGTACGGGAAAGGAAGAATCATACCTGCGTTGATACTGTTTTTAGGCCTCGTCACATCCCCGATGTGGTATAAGTCCGGGGATGCCGGCAAAATGCCTAAACCTGAAAAACCAAAAGACTACACGGAGTGTGTGGCGCCAACTCAGTATATGCGGACCTCCCACATGGTCTTGCTTAATGAATGGCGCGACGACATCCTGCGCGAGGGCGGCCCCCGAATCGGGAAAACCGCCAACGGCACCGAATATGTACGGAGCCTGCAGAATGGCTGCATGAAATGTCACAGCGACAAGAAAAAATTCTGTGACGATTGCCACAACTATGCCTCCGTGAAACCGTATTGTTGGGATTGTCATCTCCAGCCGAAGGAGGCGATGTAACATGAATAGCAAGAGAAGAGATTTTTTGAAGATTGCCGGGCTCACCGCCA
This sequence comes from Deltaproteobacteria bacterium, assembly GCA_013349295.1. Taxonomy (GTDB): domain Bacteria; phylum Desulfobacterota; class Desulfobulbia; order Desulfobulbales; family Desulfurivibrionaceae; genus Thiovibrio. The sequence continues at coordinate 68,809 of DUZW01000002.1, read as the reverse complement.
TTGCCGGCATTGCCGCCCCGTCGGCTTTTAACACCCTGCTTAAGGGCGAGGCCATTGCCTCCGCCGGCGGACAACACGGAGCCGCTGTACCCACCGGCAAACGCTGGGGTATGGTTATTGATGTGAAAAAGTTCTCCGAGAATCCAGACCTTGCCGAAAAATGTGTCTCCACCTGCCACACCATCCATAATGTGCCGGATTTCGGGAACAAGAAGGATGAGATCAAGTGGATATGGGTGGACTCCTTCCAGCATGTCTTCCCGGGTGACAGCAGCCACTACAAGCAGCCGGAAGCCCTGAACTCCATGCCTATCCTGGCCCTGTGCAACCACTGCGACAACCCGCCCTGCGTGCGTGCCTGCCCTACCCAGGCAACCTTCAAGAGCAAGGACGGCATTGTGGGCATGGACTACCACCGCTGCATCGGTTGTCGGTTCTGCATGGCTGCCTGCCCGTATGGAGCGAGGAGTTTCAACTGGCGCGACCCGCGTGGCAAGGATGCAAACGGTCAGCCGTTTATCAAGGCTGAAAACCCTAAATATCCTACCCGGATGCGCGGGGTTGTGGAAAAATGTAATTTTTGCACCGAACGGTTGGCCATCGGCCAGATTCCGGCCTGCGTTGAAGTAGCAGCCCAAAGTAAGGCTCTTGTCTTTGGCGACCTGAATGATCCCAACTCAGAGATCAGCCAGATACTGAAGACAACCTTCACCATCCAGCGGAAACCCTCTGCAGGGACACATCCATCCCTCTTCTATATTATTTGAGGACAAGACCATGATAGAGAAAGCATTAAAAGGAAGCACAGGGTACGGGTTATGGATGCTCTTCCTGCTCTCCATAATGGGTGTAGGCGGCCTTTGTTACGTGCAGCAGTTTAACTATGGCCTGGGGATCACCGGCATGAGCCGTGATGTGACATGGGGCGTGTATATCTCCCAGTTCACCTTTCTGGTCGGTGTGGCCGCAGGTGGCTTGATGCTGGTGCTGCCGTATTATATCCATAACTACAAAGCCTTCGGCCGCATCGTCATCCTTGGCGAATTCATGGCCATTGCGGCCATTGCTATGTGTCTGATGTTTATCATTGCCGACCTGGGGCAGCCCATGCGCGCAATGAACGTACTGCTCCATCCCACTCCCCATTCCATGTTGTTTTGGGACATGATCGTGCTGAACGGCTATCTGATTCTGAACATTCTTTGCGGTTGGGTTGTGTTGCAGTCGGAATATAAAGGGATCAAGTATCCTAAATGGATTAAGCCTTTTATCTACCTCTCCATTCCTTGGGCTATCAGCATTCACACCGTTACCGCTTTTCTGTACTGTGGTCTGCCGGGGCGTCATTTCTGGCTTACTGCCATTCTGGCTCCTCGTTTCCTTGCCTCGGCCTTTGCCGCGGGTCCGGCTCTGCTGATGGTCATCGCCATGATCCTCAAGAAAACCACCAAATTTGATGTGGGCCGTGAGGCGCAGGACAAACTGGTGACCATCATCGGCTATGCAGCCATGCTCAACTTTTTCTTCCTGGGCTGCGAATTTTTTGTCGCCTATTACAGCCAGATTCCCGGTCATATGCACACCTTGGATTACCTCTTCTGGGGTCTTGGCCATGGCGATCAGGTTTACAACAACCTGGTTCCCTTCATGCGGGCCTCTGTGGTTATGGGGTTGGCGGGCATTGCCTTGATCTTTGTCTCTCGGGCAAGACAATCCGACAACCTGCTGGTGGTCTCTTGTCTCCTCATATTCTTTGCCTTTTGGATCGACAAGGGTCTCGGCTTGGTACTCGGCGGCTTTGTTCCGAACATGATGGATCAGGTTACCGAATACTACCCCAGCGCCCAGGAGCTTGGCATTACCGCGGCCATCTGGGCTACCGGCTTTTTCATTCTCTCCATCCTCTACAAGGTGGCGATCAGCGTCAAGCTTGAGAAGGACGCCTGAAGCTGGTCTGTATTACTTAAGTAGATAGCTGGACCAAGGCAAGCTTCACCCCATCGTGGTGAGCTTGCCTTTTTTTTATACTCACCCTTGCGGACTTAACCATTCCCACACGAAGACAATATTTGGGTGGTTCGCCAGGAGGTTATACTGTATATCTTCCGATATTGTTGCCAATCGATCCCGTTGCTTCCCGTTTTTCGGGAGGAACTCCTGATGCCGGACACCAAAAGCTGACTTTGCCATGAAACCATCGCACATTACCTGTAACTCGCCAATATCCTCCATTCTTGACAAAATCGGCAATACCCCGCTGGTGCAGATCAAACGTCTGAACCCCTTAAAAAAGGTGGCCATCTACGCCAAACTTGAGGCCTTCAACCCTGGAGGCTCAGTCAAGGATCGCGTTGCCTTGAACATGATTGAAACCGCCGAGGCCGAGGGTGAGCTGACCCCGGACAAGGTCGTGCTTGAGGCCACCAGCGGCAACACCGGCATCGGACTGGCTATGGTCTGTGCGGTTAAAGGCTATAAATGCCAGCTGATCATGCCGGAATCGGCGAGTATCGAACGGCGTAAGATCATGCAGGCTTTTGGCGCCGAGATCCTTTTGACCCCGGGTAAACGCGGCACGGATGGAGCCATTGAACAGGCATACGCTTTGGCTCGCCAGTATCCGGATCGCTATTTCCTTACCGATCAGTTCAACAGTACGGCAAATTGGCTGACCCATTACAAGACAACCGGACCGGAGATCTGGGAACAAACCGGAGGCCGGGTGACGGATATCGTCGCCACCCTCGGCACCACCGGTACCGTCATGGGTTTGTGCAGGTATTTTGCCGAGCACCATCCCGAGGTGCGCATTACTGCTGTTGAGCCCTTTCTCGGGCATAAGCTGCAAGGACTCAAGAATATGAAGGAGTCCTATACCCCGGGAATATTCGACAAAAAACTTCCCTTTCAGATCATCAATATTCCGGACGAAGAGGCTTTTACCACTGTCCGCCTTCTGGCCCGGAAAGAGGGAATTTTTGCAGGGATGAGTTCCGGGGCTGCCATGTCCGCCGCCCTTACCCGTGGTGCTCAGATGAAGGAGGGGGTGCTCGTGGTCATCTTTCCGGATGGCGGCGAAAAGTATCTCAGCACCGAGCTTTTCAGCAAGCAGGAACCGGAGGAGTCCCAACAGGCTGAACTGCGTTTTTTCAATACCCTCTCTCGAAAGAAAGAAGTATTCCGGCCCATTGTTCCGGATTCGGTGACATTTTACGCCTGCGGTCCCACCGCCCATGAACTGGCCCATCTGGCCCATTGCCGGCGTTTTATAGTTGCCGATCTCATACACCGGGTGCTGGTGCTGAAGGGGTATCAGGTGAGATTCTATATGAATTTTACCGACTTGGACGACAATACAATCCAGGGAGCGGATCGGCGCAAAGAGAGCCTCGCCGGGTTCACCGATACATATATCAAGGAATTCAAGCAGGATATGGCCGCGCTCGGGGTGTTGGAAGCCACCGGGTACCCAAGAGCCTCGGAATATGTCCCCGCCATGATCTCTCTTGCCCAGAAGCTTGTAACGAAAGGATATGCGTACGAAAAACACGGCTCCATCTATTTTGATATCTCTAAATTCTCAAAATACGGCAGGCTTTCCGGCGTTGATTTGAGCAAGATTCAGGTCGGAAAAACCGTTGATCTGGATGACTACGAAAAGGAGAATCCCGTTGATTTCACCCTGCTCAAGCGTTCGACCTTAAGCGAGCTGAAAAACGGGGTCTTTTTCCAAACCGAGTGGGGAAACATGCGGCCCGGCTGGCACATTGAATGCGCGGCCATGACCCTTGATTTACTCGGTGAAACCATGGATATCCATACCAGCGGCCGTGATCTGCTTTTCCCCCACCATGAGAACGAGAATGCCATTGCCGAGGCAGTCACCGGTAAGCCCTTGGCAAATTTCTGGCTGCACAGCGAATTACTGCTTATGGACGGCAAGAAGATGTCTCCAGACAATCAGAATATCGTCACCTTACGGGATGTCCAAGACTTGGGCTACACCGGCAGGGAGATGCGCTATTTTCTGATTCGCACCCATTACCGGAAACCGATTAATTTCTCCATTCGCAGTTTGGACGCAGCTCGCAAAAACCTGCGTCGACTGGACGGATTTATCGGCAAGCTGCTCTGTCTGCCGCCTGGTTTGCCCCATCCGGAGGTGGCTGCTTATCTTTCCGATTTGGAGAACCGGTTTTTTTCAGCCATGGACGATGACCTGAACGTTTCCCGAGCCTTTGCCGCTCTTTTTGATTTTGTCAAAAAAACCAACCCGATCCTCAGCCAAGGTCTCCTTGATCGTGAACAGAAGGACTATATCCTGGAAGCACTGCGCCGGATTAATACCGTCCTGCGAATCATGAGGCTCGAGGAATGCCCCCTTGCGCCGGAGATTGACCGGCTGATCAGGGATAGGGAAGAGGCGAGGAAACAGAAGAATTGGCAAAAAGCGGACGGGGTACGTCAGGAATTGGCGGAAAAAGGGATCGAGGTGCTTGATACGGCCAAAGGCCCTGTCTGGAAAGAGATGGAGAAGAAAGAATAGGGGGTGACACAGAATGCAGGGCGAAAACGGTATTGCTTTCTTGGCCCGATCGTTCTAATATCTGTCCCACATGGGCGCCCGTAGCTCAGCCGGATAGAGCACCGGCCTTCTAAGCCGTAGGTCAGAGGTTCGAATCCTCTCGGGCGCACCAGCAATACCAAGGGTTTCCTTGCCAATCTCGAAACACTGTTTTTTGTCCAACTGTCAGTTTATCCAACCCCCTGTCCAACTTTTTTGCTTTCCGTCACCGGCAGCACAACAAACCCAATCCGCAGACACTCCCGGTTTAAAAGAGCAGACCATGAACCGTATAGAAATTCCGCCCGTCCTGTACCGTCTCGCTGTTGCTTTCTGGGTTGGGGGAGCATCCCTTTTTACCTTTGTCCTGACGCCGACCATTTTCACGTCCTTCAACAGAGATCTGGCTGGTGGGATTGTTGGTGTGCTTTTCCCTGGATATTTCAGGTGGGGCTTGGCATGTGGACTGGTAGCACTCATCTGCCTTGCAATCACAAAAAGGAGATGCCGCACTGTTTCAGCAATCATCCTTGCAGTGATGTTGACAATTACCGCAATCCAGGCTTTCGTGATTGAGCCGAAGGCAGTCGCGCTCAAAAAGGAAATCGCCTCATTTGAAAACACCCCTGCGGATCACCCCGCCCGTGTCAGGTTTCGCAAAATCCATGGCATCTCCGCAGCCGGCAACCTTGCCGTTATCGGCGGTGGTGTCGCTTTGCTGATATTACTCTGAGAAAATATGGATTTTTCGCGGTGATGATCAGGGAGGCCATTTATTTGCACAGATAACCGGCCGGAAGGCATTGAAAGCGTGCTTTAGCGACAAGCGATCAGGCGGTGTCCATCATCTGCCAGAGTGTCTGGGCCAAGGCGAAGAGCGGCGCGACAAAGATAGTGACAACGAGGAGTACCTGTTTCTGCAGCCACGCATTGGTAAGCAGTTCGACCATGCCGCCGGAATTGCCGCCCAGCCAGAAAGCAAGGACGGGAAACAGCAAAGCCACCCCAGCCAGCAGAACAATCTCGGTTATGAGCAATTTCTTGCCAAACACCTTTGCTCCGTCACAGAAGGTCTTTACCCAGGCCATCCTCGCAGAGAGCAGTTTCAATGTATCGCAATTCTCCTTGATCTGGGTCAGCCTCTCCTGAACAGTCTGGTACAGTTGACCGTGCATGTTCTGCTTGGCAAGTCTTTCTGTTTCACTCAGTTTCTCGCGAGACACCTTGAGAATTTCCTGAAAATTCTCGAAGAAGGACTGGTAAGGATAGGTCTGCCAGTAGCGGCGAAAGCCCTCCCATCTCGCCACCATCCGAACGATGTCGGCATGCATGGCATCAAGGGTGCTTTCCTGTAAGCGGTAGCAGGCACGCAACAACACCTGCGTCTTGTGCGCCACATCAATGAGGTCGTAATAACTGCCTTGGGCAAACTGCTTTTCAAGGCCCACAAGATCGGCTAACAGAGAGGCCGCCGGTCCTTCCTCCCCGGGAAACCAGGACTGTAGATCATGGCAGACGGACTGGGCCGTAAGCAGGTTTTCTTCGGCCTCCTGCCGCTGCACCTGTAATCGGACGGCGATGAGATCTTCTATCGGCCCGGCAACGGCAAGCAGCTGTGGGTCCATGAGCGCGGCAAGAAACAGCTCTTTGCGGTCGGCAATCAAGGCTCGGAGCTGCCGGATGCCTTTCTCTCGCAGATCCCCCTGCACCATGAGCTGGGCCTGCCGGAAAAGGGCCTCGGCAAGATCCCGGCGCAGGCTGAAAATAGTATCCAGAACGCGTCCCGCCTTCCAGGGATCATCGTGCAGGGCATAATATCGAGCCTGCAACAGGGAGATGTATATCTTTTCCTTGTCGGAATTTGCTGTGACTGCGGCATGTTCCAAAAAATGTTCCAGATCGTTGTCCCGCTCAAGCTCCAGGGCGACAAATGCGCGACCGATAGTGGCATAAAACTGCTTGCCTTTTGGTCGTCTGCATTCCTCGACAAAGAGATCCTCGGCCTGGGCGTGCTGGCCGACCCGCAGACAATCAAGGCCAAGATGGAGGCTGTGACGGTCCGCCGAGACCGTGTCCGGCTTGGCCAATTCCTCCCATTTGGAAGAGCTGTTAAAGGCGATGTTCAACAAAAATCTGGGCTGATAGATCAGATTCAAGTCAAAATAGGCAAGATACACCTGGAGGAGCTGATTCTGCAGGATCTGGGATACGGTGGTTCCGCTCGCCATCATGTTGGCCAATTTTTCCTGAACCGACATAGCCTTGCCGAATAGCTCGCTTAATGTTTCGAGAGGCAGATACCCTGCCAGCGAAATCCCCTGGTCGGTCATGGTCAGCATTTTTCCAGGACAGATCGCCGGCTTGTGGGTGGTCATGCCGCAATAAAAACAGGGCGGGAACGGCCCGGCAAGGGGAAGGCTGCGGTGGGGAAAAAGTTCGACTCGCGAAATTTCCGGAATGGACGTAGAAAGAAGATATAAACCGTTGCTCGCCTCGGTAAAGGAGGGGGAGACCAAATTTTCACCGATCTGACCTTCGGACCAGCGTTGTTTCAAGGGTCGGGTCACATAGGGCTGTTCGTACTGAAGAAGATCCCAAAAGCTCGCCGTGGCGTCATACACGGGGCAGGGCGGGTCGCCCTCCTTTTCAAGGTGGAGAACAATATGCAGGGGCAGAGGGCCGACGTTCTCTTTCCACTCATAAACCTGTTTCAATCTGGCCAGGCTTTCGAGCAAGGTGATACAGGCGGTATCCGGCTGTATGAAATGAAAAAGCAGCAGGCCCTCCGTGCTGGCAGGATTTTCTTTCCCTTTTACGGCAAGATCCTGCTGGAGATCCAAAAGAAAATCCGTCCAGGCATCTCCCAATATATTCTGCCCTTGGGAGTTCAGGGCATGAATGGCAAGGAGGATACTGACTTCGGCTGCCATGAATGAAATAACCTGCTCCTTGTCGGAAAACGTTCGGTTCCGGCTTACAGACATTTGTCCAAGATGGCGCGAGCTTCCTTGTGGCTGGGATCAATTCGGAGCACCTTCGAAACCCACTGGTCGGCCCGAATCAGCTGTTTTATGGAAAAATAGGCGTTGCCCAGGGCCATGAAAAGGTCGATGTCGTCGGAGGTTTTCTCTGCTGCCTTTTCGAGCACCTTGAGTGCTTCGTTGACTTCGCCCAGGGCAAACAGGGCTAAACCGATTTTTTTGTTGAGATAGATGCGCTCCGGGTCCGCCTTCAGCACCTCGCGGTAACATTTAACTGCAAGCTCCATGAGGCCGCAGTTACTACAGGTCTCGGCAATATCCTCTTTGAAGTCGATATCGTTGCTCTTTGTTTTCAAAACCAAGCGCAGGACCTTTTCCGCCTCGGGCAGCTGTTTCTTCTTGATGAGGAGCTTGGCAAAATTCATGGCCCGATCCGCATGCCTGGGGCTGATCTCCATGGCCCGGTTGAAGTTTTCCATGGCCATTTCCATCTTGCCCTGATGGTAGTAAATCTGGCCCAGGGCATGGTAGGAGCTGACATCGAGTCGATTGATCTCCACGGCCTTTTCAAAACAGAGCTGAGCCTTTTTCAGATCCCCTTTTTTGCCGAAGAGCCGTCCCAACTCGCGGTAGGGCTTTGAGGAGCGGTCATTAAGCTTGGCCGCCTCCGTGGCCGCACCAATGGCGCCCTCAAGATCGCCCTTTTCTTCAAGGGTGCGCGCTTGAAGCAACAGTTGATTAAATGGCGATGGATTATTGATCTGTCCCAGCAGCTCAATGACCTTTTGCTCCAGGGTCGCGGTGACAAAAGGCTTGGTCATGTAAGCGTCAACATCATGCTCGGCCGCTTCCGCGACAATATCCATATTGGCTTCCGCCGTGACCATGAGAAAGGGGATATCACGCCATTTCTTGGTGGCTCGGATCAGGCCCAGCAGCTCGGTCCCCGACATGTAAGGCATGTTGTAATCACAGATGATAAAGTCGATGACGATATTCTCATCCTGCAAAAGTTTCCAGGCATCCCGGCCATTGGCCGCCTCGTAAAATTCCTTGCCGAAATGGACCAACTTCAGCATGGCCTTGACGGACCGGCGCATGTTGTCGATATCGTCCACGACCAGAAAAATCATATCTTTTGGCGCTTTGACCTTCATCCGGCTTTTCTTCCTTTTGCTGCTCGCTGTCAGCTCTGTGTTACAGGGGCAATATAAAATAAAATCGAGAACCTTGCCCTGGTTTGCTCTCGACGAAGATCCGGCCCCGGTGAATCTCCACGGCCAGACGGCAAAAATAGAGGCCGAGACCGCTGCCCACCAAAGAATCCTGCTTGTCGGAAATTCTGGCGTATTTCTCAAAAATGGTGCGATGTTTTTCGGCGGGGATTCCGGGGCCTTGATCCTGCACATAAAATTCCAGCTGCTTTTTGCCGGGCACCAGCCTGCATCCGAAACGGATCGTGGTGTTGCCCGCGCAATACCCCAGAGCATTGGTGAGCAGGTTCTGCAACACCCGCAGGATAAGGATCCGATCCAAGGAAATCTGCGGCAGCTCCGCCTCCGTCTCAAGAATAAGCTCAACTCCCTTGATTTTAGCCATGCCCTTGATGCTGCTCAGGCATTCGGAGAGCATGGGGCCGGGCGCGACAACCTCTTTAATGGGCGTGAGCTTGCCGTCTTCGATCTTGCCGATGCTCACCAGGTTTGAGACCATGCGTACCGCCCGATCGCATCCCATCTGGGCCGACTCTAAAAATTCGCGGTTTTCCTCGGAAACGGTGTAGGAGAGGATATCGAGATTGGCCACCACTTCGGAAAGCGGTCCCTTGAGGTCATGGACGAGCATGCTGGAGAGTTCGGCACGCAAGGTCTCCTGATGTCGCAGCTCCTGGTTCCGGGCCTTGAGGGTGCGCTGCCGGCGCCGGAGATCCTGTTGCAGGTTTTCCTGGACAAGCAGGGAGAGGATGATACTGCTGAAGTCAAAAAGACGGGTGATGTCCTCCTTGAGCAGATCCCTATCCCCGATCTTGTCGGTCACGTTGATTACCCCAAGCACCTTGCCCTTATGGAGGATCGGCATGGAGAGCAGGGAATTTTTTTTGTAGCTGCTCCGGCATTGTCCGCCAAAGCGGTCGTCCTTGCAGATGTCCTTGATAAAGAGAGGCTCCTGATTCTTGGCCACCCACGAGGCCACGGACCGGTCATCGTCAATGGTCTGCTCGTGGCCGATAATCTCGCCCCGGCTTGCCGCTTGGACCACCAGATATTTCTTCCGTTCAAGCACCATGAGGGATCCTTGCTCCACCCCCAGATACTCCAAGATAACTTCGAGAATCCGGCCCAGCCGTGCATGATAATCAAGACCCCTGGTATTGATCACCCCGGAAATTTTGGAAAAACTATTTAAGAGCCGGTTGGCCAGCTCCAGATCCCGCAACTCTTTTTCTCCACCCTTCACGGCAGCCCCTTTTTTCGTAGAGATTTGTCGGCAACCATCTGGTTACCAGCAAAAAAGCATCTGTGCGTTCATGGTATCACAAAAAAATCGGCGTGGCAAAGCGACAAAAGCGGGCTATTCCCATTCGATGGTTCCCGGCGGTTTCCCGGTCACATCGTAGACCACTCGGGAGATGCCCCGGACCTCGTTGACTATCCGCCTGGAGACATGGTCGAGAAAATCGTAGGGGAGATGCGCCCAGCGCGCAGTCATGAAATCCACGGTCTCCACGGCCCGTAATGCCACCACATGGGCGTATTGACGGTTGTCGCCGACCACGCCCACCGATTTCACCGGGAGGAATACGGTGAAGGCTTGAGAGACCTTATCGTAGAGCTCATTCTTGCGGAGCTCCTCGATGAAGATTTCATCAGCCAGACGCAGGGTGTCGGCGAAGTCCTTGCGTACCTCGCCCAGAATGCGCACACCGAGACCCGGACCTGGGAAGGGATGCCGGTAGACCATCTCATAGGGTAACCCAAGTTCGACCCCGATGGTGCGAACCTCGTCCTTGAACAATTCGCGCAGGGGCTCGACCAAACCAAGCTTCATGTGCTCCGGCAGCCCACCCACGTTGTGGTGGCTCTTGATTACCTTGGCTTTGCCGCTTTTGGCTCCGGCCGACTCAATGACATCCGGGTAAATGGTGCCCTGGGCCAGCCACTTGGCATTGGCGAGTTTCGCTGCCTCTTCCTCGAAAACCTCGATAAAGGTGTTGCCTATGACTTTGCGTTTCAGCTCCGGGTCTTCCACGCCCTTGAGCCCGTCGAGAAAGCGTTGCTCCGCATCTACCCGCAGCACTTTGACTCCCATGTGCCGGGCAAAGGTGGTCATGACCTGATCGCCTTCATGCAACCGTAACAGGCCGTTGTCCACGAAGACACAGGTGAGCTGGGTGCCGATGGCCCGATGCAGCATGGCCGCGACCACCGAGGAATCCACCCCGCCGGAAAGTCCCAGCAGCACCTCGTCTTTGCCGACCTGGGCACGGATCTGCTTGATGGCATTGTCGATGATATTGCTCGGTGTCCAGAGGCGACCGCAACCGCAGATCTCGTGGACAAAGCGTTCGATGATGCGCTGGCCCTGGCGGGTATGGGTCACTTCCGGGTGAAACTGGAGCCCGTAGAAGTTACGGCTCTCGTCGCCCATCCCGGCCAGCGGGGCATTATCGCTCTCGCAGATAGCCTGAAACCCTTCGGGTAGCCGGTTTACCCTGTCGCCGTGGCTCATCCAGACATCGAGCAGCCCGTAGCCCTCGGGACTGGTATGATCCTCGATATCCCGAAGCAGCCGGGAATGGTGGCGGGCCCGCACTTGGGCATAGCCGTATTCGCGGTGGCTCGCTGCTTCAACCTCTCCACCCAACTGGGCGGCCATGGTCTGCATGCCGTAACAGATGCCGAGCACCGGCACTCCCAAGGTGAAAACCGCTTCGGCGGCGCGAGGGGTCTTGGCTTCATGCACCGACTGGGGCCCGCCCGAGAGGATAATCCCCTTGGGACCAAAAGCCCGGATTTCCTCGGAGGTCATGTCCCAGGGATAAAGTTCGCAATACACCCCGGCCTCCCGTACCCTGCGGGCAATGAGCTGGGTGTACTGGGAGCCGAAATCAAGAATCAGTATCTTTTCGCTGTGGATATCCATTTTTTTCACCTTTGGTGAAAATAATTAAAAGTTAAAAGTGAAAAATGAAAAGTGAGGGAAAATTCCTCCGCCATGCATGCGCTGCTCTTTGCATTCATAACTTTTCATTATGCACTTTTCATTTTTCACTCTCGCTACCCCAACCGATAATTCGGGGCCTCTTTGGTGATGATCACATCGTGGACATGGCTTTCCTTGAGTCCCGCAGCGGTGATCTTGACAAACCTCGCCTTTTGCCGCAGCTCCTCGATGGTGGCCGCGCCCAGATAACCCATGCCGGAGCGCAGACCGCCCATGAGCTGATAGATCATATCGGAGAGCGGCCCCCGGTAGGGCACCTTGCCTTCGATCCCCTCCGGAACGTATTTGGCCTGGCTTTCCACCCCTTCCTGGAAGTAACGGTCGCTGGAGCCCTGCTTCATGGCGCCGAGAGAGCCCATGCCCCTGTAGCCCTTATAAGTCCGGCCCTGGTAGAGGAAGGTCTCGCCGGGGGATTCGTCGGTACCGGCAAAAAGGCTGCCGATCATCACCACCCTGGCTCCGATGCCGATGGCCTTGGCGATCTCGCCGGAGTATTTGATCCCGCCGTCGGCAATCACCGGCACGCCGAATTTTTCCGCCGCCTTGGAACAGTTGTGGATCGCGGACATCTGCGGCACTCCGACCCCGGCCACGATGCGGGTGGTGCAGATGGAACCGGGTCCGACCCCTACCTTGACGCAATCGGCACCCGCCCGAATCAGGGCCTCGGCTCCTTCCGCCGTGGCCACGTTCCCGGCGATGACCTGAAGCTCGGGAAAAGCGTCCTTGATCCGGGTCAGGGCGTTGAGGATATTGCGGGAATGGCCGTGGGCGGAATCGAGAACCACCACATCCACCCCCACGCTGATCAATTTTTCCACATGTTCCAAAGAAGAATTTACTCCGATGGCTGCGCCCACCCGCAACCTGCCCAGGTCATCCTTGGCGGCATGGGGGTACTTTCTCACCTTCTCAATGTCCTTGATGGTGATCAACCCCTGGAGATTGCCCTCGTCATCCACCACCAGGAGTTTTTCGATCCGGTGTTCATGGAGGAGGGCCTTGGATTGCTCCAAGGTGATGCCGGCCTTGGCGGTTACCAGATTCTTGCTGGTCATGACCTCCCGGACCAGCAGATCCTCGTCGGAAACAAAGCGAAGATCACGGTTGGTGACAATGCCTACCAGCTTGGTGCCCTGCAGAACCGGCACTCCGGAGATCCGGTAGTTGCGCATGATCTCGTTTACCTCCCGCACGGTCTGGGCATCGTTTACCGTGATCGGATCAATGACCATGCCCGACTCGGACTTTTTGACCTTGCGGACCTCGCGGATCTGTTCTTCCACGCTCATATTCTTATGGATAATCCCGATCCCGCCCTCCCTTGCCATGGTTATGGCGGCGCGATGCTCGGTAACCGTGTCCATGGCCGCGCTGACCAAGGGAATGTTCAGGGTGATCGACTTGGTCAGCATCGTGGCGAGACTTACTTCGTTGGGCAGCACTTCGGATGCGGCAGGCACCAGGAGCAGGTCGTCAAAGGTATAGGCATGTTCGATTGTCTCGAGTGACATCAGCGGACTCCCTCAAAAAAAATTATGGCGGGTGATGCGCCTCGCTTGCCAAGGCGACCTGAGATACACAAAGCCATCCCAAAACAGGTGGCAAAAAAAACGTAGAGTATTCACTATAAAAAACTTTCAATCCGGAGGTCAATGAGGAGTTTGCTGAGAAGCGCATCAACAGCCGGGCTTTTGCCGGTAAGTTCAGCTGTCTGCTGCCCCGCTCAGGAGAATGCCCTCCAGTAATCCGGCATCGCTTACCAGCAGGGAGGGGCTGGCCAAAGCCTGCCGCAACTCCTGCAATATTATCGCTCCGGCAACGATGATCTCCCCGCGTCCGTCGCTCAGACCAGGGAGATCATTGCGATCCCTCGGCGAAAGAGCGACCAGACCGGCATACAGACTGTGCAGCGTTGCAGGGTCCAAATTAAAATTCTGAACCCGTTGTGCATCATACCGGTCCAGCCCAAGAGCGAGAGCGGCAAGACTGGTAACTGTCCCGCCGGAGGCCACCAGAAGAGAGGTGTGCCCCACCATATCCCCCACGGTGAAACTTCGAAGAGCCGGGGCGAATGTCATCCTGATCTTCTCGCACATGGCCTCATGATCCGCACCGAATTCCTCGGTCAAGCCGACTGCGCCCAAGGGCAGGCTTATCAGTCGGGGTTCGCTCCGGGCCGTGACCTGCAGAATAATTTCAGTACTGCCCCCGCCCACATCCGCCAAAAACAGGGGGTATCGACGCCGATCTTCCGGCAGGGCGGAAAGTACTCCGGACAAAGCGAGGCGCGCTTCCTCTTCGCCGGAAAGCACCTCGATGCGGAGTCCGGTTTGTTCCTTGATCCTCTGGAGAAAATCATCTTTGTTGCCGGCGACCCGAACTGCGTGGGTGGCGCAGGCTCGCACGCACTCCGGTCGGTACGCATCCATCGTTTCAACAAAACGGGTCAGGGCAGCTTCGGCCCGTAGCACGGCTTGAGGCGCTAGTCTGCCGCTAAGGCCAAGCCCCTCACCCAGCCGGACCGTCACAAGATCGTGGGCCAGAGGGTACAGGCGGCCCTCTCGCACTTCAGCCACCAGCAATCGGAAGCTGTTGCTCCCGATATCAATGCCACAGGCTCTGATCATCGCCGTTTCCCTGGGGTTGCCGCTTCGCTGTTGCCTTTTGCCGGAACCTGCCGTACAATAAAAAGAAATTCAATCGACTTAAGGGGTTAGCCATTTAATCAGCAAGAGCGGCCCCTGATCTTCTGAAAATCACTTCTTATCCCAGCAAAAAGGATCGCACCGTGATACTTGCCATCAATCCTGACAACCCGCAGCCGCGCCTGATCCAACAGGCGGCGGAGGCCATGCGCAAAGGTGCGGTAATCTGCTATCCCACTGATACCGTTTACGGCATCGGTTGCGACATGTTTAATCAGAAGGCGATCAAGCGGATCCATCAAATAAAAAAGAGGCCGATACACCAGCCTTTCAGCTTCATGTGCTCAAGCCTCAAAAACGTCAGCACCTATTGCCATGTTTCCAACACAAGCTACAGGATCATGAAAAAAGATCTGCCGGGCCCCTACACCTTTATCCTGCAGGCGGCTAAGCTGGTGCCGAAAATCATGCTCTCCCGGCAAAAAACCGTGGGGATCAGGGTGCCGGACAACACCATCTGTTTGGCGCTCATCGAAGCCCTGGGCAACCCGATGCTCAATACCAGCGCCATTCAAAACCCAGAAGATCCGCCGATGAGCGAGGCCTTTGAAATCGAGGCACGGTTCGGTCGTCAGGTGGATATCATCATCGATGGGGGCACGGTGTACCCTGAACCATCATCCGTGGTGTCGCTTATCGGCGAAACGCCTGAGGTGCTGCGTCAAGGCAAGGGTGAAACCAGCCATTACTTCTGAAGGTCGACCCGAAAGGCCTGGCCCTCGTTTACTTCCCGTTCTGGATCAGAGCGTCTTTCAGCGATTTACTCATGGTGAAATGGAGATTTTTGCGGGAGGTAATCTTCATGACCTTGCCGGTCCTGGGGTTCTTGGTTGTCCTCGCCTTGCGCTGACGCACGGAAAAACTGCCGAAGCCGCGGATCTCGACGCGCCGGTCCTCGGCCAGGGCCTCAACAATGGTGTCCAGCATGATATCAACGGCTTGGCTCACATCTTTTTTCAGATACGCGCCCATCTCTTCAGCCACCGCATTTACTAAATCCCTTTTCAACATCGTTTGATACACTCCTATCGCAAGGTCCCGGTCCATTCATAGGCCAGAATAGGACCGGATAAACCTGTCTGCTGTAATAGCGATTCATTTTTTTTACCGGTCATCAGCCGCAGAAAAGAAAAATCTTCTCCCTTGGGATAGATAAGTTCCGGCGTCTTCTCACCCTTCAGTCCGGCCAGGTCGGCGGCCAACATGACTGCGTCCCTGAAATTGCCCATCTGATCAACCAGGCCGTATTCCTTGGCCTGTTGACCGGAAAAAATACGGCCATCGGCAATCTTTCTCACCTCCGCAGCGGGCAGGGATCGACTTTCGGCAACGGCTTGGACAAACTGGCTCTGGACGATATCGATCATGCCCTGGAGCATCAGCCGCTCTTCACCGGTCATGGGTCGGGACGGAGAACCGATATCTTTCAGCCTGCCGCTTTTAACCACTTCGTTTTTGTAACCTATCTTCTCAAACAACCCTTCGAGATTGGCAAACTTGAGGATTACCCCCATGCTGCCGGTCAGGGTTCCAGGGTTGGCGACAATCTTGGTGGCGCCAAGGGAAACATATAAGCCACCCGAAGCAGCCACCGAACCCATGGAGGCGACCACCGGCTTGACGTCGCAGGTCCGCCGGACCTCATCATAAATCTCCTGGGAAGCGCCCACTGCCCCGCCAGGGCTGTCAATCCTCAGGACGATGGCTTTTATTTTGGGCTCTTCCCGAAAAGCCACCATATTTTCAAGGGTTTCCTCGGATTCGAGGATAACGCCTTTAATATCGATAACTCCAATTCCTTCCTTAAGGAAAAGCTCGGACTTGGAAGGATTGGCAAGGCTGGTAATAAAAAAGGTTATTCCGCCCCAGAAGAACAGCATGATGCCCCCCAGGACCAATAATCCCGTGAGGACCGGATGCTTGTGGCGGAATAACCCTTGTGACATGACAAACCTGGAATAAAAATTTAGGAGCCGTTACGAAACAATCTGTCCTTTCCCGACTATATCGTCGCCGTTAACACGGAGCCGGCTCCTTATACCGTTGGCAGTGGCGCCGGTTAGGCGTCGTTCCGGCTGCTCAACATCTGGAACGACGCCTTCCGTCAGCTACTCCTGGGCTTTATTGTCCATCTCTTCCTTCAAAAGATCGCCAATGGTGGACGGACCACTCTTGGCCTGCTTCTGCTTGTACTCCTCGTAGGAGCCTTCGCCGGAATCATCGGTCAATGCCTTGATGGAGAGGCCGATTTTGCGGTCCTTGGCGGAAACATTGATCACCTTTGCCTCCACGGTATCACCTGCGTTGTACAGGCCAACCGGGGTGGAAACCTTGTCCTTGCTGATCTCGGAAACATGGATCAACCCTTCGATACCCTCTTCAACTTCAACGAAGATGCCGAACTCGGTTACATTGGTGATCTTGCCTTGAACGGTGGCGCCCACCGGATATTTCTCGATGGCGGCCTGCCAGGGATCAGGCTCAAGCTGCTTGACGCCGAGAGAGAAGCGCTCGTTCTCGCGGTCGATCTTGAGAACCACGGCCTGGATGGTTTCACCCTTGGCGTATTTCTCGGAAGGATGCTTGATCCGCTCGGTCCAGGAGAGGTCGGAAACATGAATCAAGCCATCGATTCCTTCCTCGATGCCGATGAAGACGCCGAAGTCGGTGATGTTCTTGATCTTGCCCTCGATGATGGAGCCCACAGGATAATTCTCGCTGACCAGATCCCAAGGATTGGGCTGTAACTGTTTCATGCCCAAGGAGATGCGTTTTGCATCCACGTCGATGTTGAGAATGACCACCTCGGCCGCTTCACCAACGCCGACAATCTTGGACGGATGCCGGGTCTTCTTGGACCAGGACATCTCTGAAACGTGAATCAACCCCTCAACGCCTTCTTCCAATTCGGCGAACACCCCATAGTCGGTGATGCTGACCACTTTACCCATGGCCTT
Source organism: Deltaproteobacteria bacterium (assembly GCA_013349295.1). Taxonomy (GTDB): domain Bacteria; phylum Desulfobacterota; class Desulfobulbia; order Desulfobulbales; family Desulfurivibrionaceae; genus Thiovibrio. The sequence goes on along the minus strand of DUZW01000002.1, from coordinate 51,375 downwards.
GGCGCCGATGGGGTAGCGCTCCTGTACGGTGGCCCAGGGATCTTCCTTGAGCTGTTTGACGCCAAGGGAAACCTTGTCGTTTTCGCGGTCGTACTTGAGAATCTTGACCTGTACATCCTCGCCCACCTTGAACAGCTTGGAGGGATGGGAAACACGGCCCCAGGAAAGATCGGTGATGTGACAGAGACCGTCCATGCCGCCCAGGTCGATAAAGACCCCGTAATCGGTGATATTGGTGATGGTGCCGGTAACCACCTGGCCTTCCACCAGATTGGACTGCATATCTTCCCGCAGCTTCTTGCGCTCGTCTTCCAGGATGGCGCGGCGGGAGATCACCACATTGTTGCGTTTGCGGTTATATTTAAGGACCTTGAACTCAAAGGTCTGGCCGATGAGGCTGTCCAAATCCTTGACCGGTCGGAGATCGATCTGAGAGTAAGGCAGGAAGGCAGGAACGCCGATATCGACGGAAAGGCCACCCTTGACCCGGTTGTCGATCCGGCCCGAGATGGTGCCGTCCGCTTCCTGGATCTTGGCGATGTCTTCCCATACCTTGATGCCGATGGCTTTCTCGCGCGAGAGCTTCAGGCCGCCTTCGGCCTCCCGCTTCTCCACGAAAACGTCAAAAATGTCGCCAACCTTGACCTCTATTTCGCCATTTTCGTTTTTGAATTCGGAACAGTGAATATCACTTTCCGATTTGTCGCCGATATCCACTACGACATAATCGTTGGTTAGGGCGATAACGGTGCCGGATACGACTTCACCCACCTCCGCCACCTTGAGACTTTGCTCGAAAAGCTGGGCAAAGCTCATTTCCTCTACATTGACATCGGACTTCGTTGTGGTTGCTGTTGTGCTTTTTGCCATGGAAACAATCCTCCTTTAATAGATCGAGCCTATATACCAGAGAATATGGGCAAATACAAACTTTTTATCTGCGGCGAGGGGAGCGGAATCCCGAGGAAAGCACGGCGGGCAGTACTGGTAAAAGTGTGGCATAACCAGTTGAAAGAAAAGGGATTTAATGATTCAACTGGGGTGGGGTGGCGTGGGTCTTGATTGAAAAATCTTCTGGATGGTGGATTTTTTTACCGATTCAGTGATCCTCGGTGGGGGATAATTTTGCAGGACACGCCAAGGAGGGGTCGGCAATCACCCGATTGCCCCCTTGCTCCTTGCCGGCATACAGTGCCTTGTCGGCTCTGGCCACCAGTTCGGCAATATCCTCCGGCCATGAATTCTCCGGTCGTCGGAGGAACTGGGCCAGGCCGACGGTGAGACTGGTCGAGGCGTAGCGGGACCCGTGCCCGTACCGCTCTTGGATCCGGTCGGCAATCTGCTCAACCTGAGCCACGGTGGCGTAAGGAATGATGATGGCGAACTCGTCGCCGCCGAACCGAAAACACCAATCGACATTCTCCCTGGTGCACTGCACCAAAATTCTGCCGATCTCCTGCAAAACCTGATCCCCGGCCTGATGGCCAAAATGATCATTATATTCCTTGAAACGGTCCACATCAAGAAGGGCGAGAAAAACCGGATATCCTTGCCTGTGCGCCCGTGGTATCTCCTCGTGCAGTTTTAGCTCAAAGGCGCGACGGTTATAAAGATTGGTAAGCATGTCGCACATGGAAAGATGCTCGAGCTTTCTGATCAGGGTCTGCTCGCGGATCACCCGACGGACCTTGGCCTCAAGTTCATCCAAGCCGAAGGGTTTGGAGATGAAATCGCTGGCCCCGGCTCTGATAACATCGGTATAGCCATGAATCTCGGCATGTCCGGTGATAACGATGACCTCGATCTGGGGGTATTCATCCTTGATATGCTTCAGCAGCTGCATGCCGTCGCAGCGCGGCATGGTCAGGTCGGTGAGGACCAGGGTAAAATCCCCCTGCTTGAGTTTGTCCTTGGCGACCTCGCCATCCTCTGCCGTATCAAACGCATGGCCAAGGGCGGTCATGGAAGATTCTAACATGGCAAGGATGAAAGGATCGTCATCCACCAGCAGGATGCGGGTATTCATTTCGGGCGCCAGCTCGTTGTGCAGCAAAATAATCCTCCAGAATTCTTGAGTGGTCAAAGGCCAGCGCCGGCAGCGATTCTTCGGTGAAGATCGCAACTTCGGCCGCGTCATCGCCGGCCATGGGCGCTCCTTCCGCCGTGGCAAGAAAAACCGTACTCACCGTATGTTGCCGGGGGTCACGATCCGGCTCGGAATAGGTGTGAAACTGGCGGTCAAGCCTAACATGCAGCCCGGTTTCTTCTAGGGCTTCACGCACCGCCGCCTGTTCCAGCGACTCCCCGTAATCCACAAACCCGCCGGGCAAGGCCCAGGCACAAGGCGGATTTTTACGTTTCACCAAGACAATACCGCCGTCAAGGGCGATAATTATATCCACCGTCGGCACCGGATTTCTGTACGCCGGTATCGTTTGGCCGCAAGCGGAGCATTGGCTCATCATGCGGACTCGCCAAGACACAGGGCGTGGATGGTGTGCCAGCTCTCCACCTCCGGCAGCGCATGCTTGCCCTGGTTCCAGGGCTGGCGATAGACAATGGGTTGAATGCCCTCTTCTCGGGCAAGCTGCAGACAGGTCTGGGCCCGGTCATCCACAAAAAAAGCCAATCCCATTTCTTTTATGTGAGCGGCCTTGGTGTCGTGCTCGCCGGTGGCCACCAGCCGCACCCGTCCGTAAACCTGTGGACCCAGTTCTTTTTTCAGCCAGCGGGCGATGGGTTTTTTTTGTGGTCGGGCCGTAATGAAGGTGAGGGGGCCATGTTCGGCGAATTCGGTAAGGACCTGACGGGCATGGCTCATCAGTCGCAACCCGCAGGCAATGGGTTCTTCCAGCAGGCGCCCGAAAATATCCTCCACCACGGACGCATCAAGGTCCAGGCAATCCTCCACCTGAAACTCGGTGATCTCCTCCGGCAGCACCCTGGCCCCATAGTCGGTCAGGGCCATACGGATAAAGGCCTCCATGGTGTCGGCAACCACGCCGTCTATGTCAAAGCCGATCCGGCTTGGGTGAATATGCATGCAAGATTTCCTGATCCGCGCATATATATGTTGCGGAGAAGAATCAAAATCGGGTACATCTTCGCGCCACAGCGCACCTATTTTATATGTTTAAACCAGAAACCGGTAAAAAAGGCAAAAAATCTTCTTTTTGTCTGGAATGTTTGTTGAAATCGCAGCAAGCTGCGCCTGCAAGGGTTGCCGCTACGCTGCTGTAACTTTTTGGTGTTGGATCGCGGACAGGTGACTTTTTTCCTTATTTTGCGAAGCCACCAGGTTTTCTTGACAAAAAAAACGAAAAAAAGCATACTTGCTCATTCGTCCTTGGCCATTGTTCAGCAATACCCCGTAGCAAACAAAAAATTGTGTCCGGCATAAGGGGCAGCAACGAAATATTCACAGTACCGGTTGATTCGTACTGGCCCCAAAATTTAAACGGAGTACCATATATTCATGAAGCTACCCCCCCTTACCATCGGCAAGTTCACCGCCCAGGTACCCCTTGTTCAGGGAGGCATGTCCATCCGTGTATCCACCTCGGCCTTGGCCATTCCCGTAGCCGAGTGCGGCGGGATCGGCACCATCGGCGGATCGGCCATTCCGGTGGAAGAGCTCCAGGCCGATATCCGCAAGGCCAAGGCTGCAACCAAGGGAATCATCGCGGTGAACATCATGTTCGCCATGAAAAATTTCTATAGTCTGGTACAGGGCTCCATCGAAGCCGGAGTGGACATGATCGTCACCGGCGCCGGTTTTTCACGGGATATCTTCAAGATCGGCAAGGAAACCAACACCCCCATCGTCTCCATCGTCTCCTCGCCCTCTTTTGCCATGCTGGCTGAGAAACTGGGCGCCTCGGCAATTGTGGTCGAGGCCAAGGAGGCCGGTGGCCATTTGGGCACCAACGTTCCCTTGCGGGAGCTCTTTCCCGAGATCCGCAAGGTGGTGAAAAAGGTGCCTCTGATCGCGGCTGGCGGTATAACCAACGGCTTTGAAATGGCGGAAATGATGGACAAGTTCGGGGCGGACGGCGTCCAGATCGCCACCCGCTTTGTCCTCACCAAGGAATGTTCGGTGGCGGAAAGCTTCAAGCAGGCCATGCTCCACGCCCACAAGGAAGACATTGCCCTGATCAAGTCTCCGGTGGGCTTGCCTGGCCGGGCCATCAAGACGCCCTTTGTGGAAAAGCTGCTGAGTCAGGCAGACCTTAAGGCCAAGGAATGCAAATACAAATGCCTGAAAAAATGCGATCACGTTTATTGCATCAGCGATCGACTCACTGCTGCCTGCGAGGGCAACATGGAAGACGGTCTTGTTTTTTCCGGCGAAAATGTCTTTAAAATCAAAGAAATCCTCACAGTCCGCGAGGTTTTCGACCAGTTTGTTTCGCAGGCCGAGTCCATGTACAAGGAACCTGCGGCAACGTACTAAGCAGGAGCCCAACCACCTTGCTCTCCTGCCCGGAAGATCCCATGGACCCATCCTCTGACTTGCCGGAACCTCTCATCATTCCGCGGGCCGAACACATCATCTCCCGCAAGGATATCGATCGCGAGGCCCTGAAGGTGATGCATCGTCTACGCGACGCAGGCTATTCCGCCTACCTGGTAGGCGGCGCGGTGCGCGACCTCTACCTCGGTAAAACCCCCAAGGATTTTGACATCAGCACCAACGCCCGGCCCGGGCAGCTGCGCACCCTTTTTAGGAACAGCCGGATCATTGGCCGCCGCTTTCGCCTGGTGCAGGTCTTTTTCATGGGGGGCAAGATCGTCGAGGTCTCTACCCTGCGCTGCCGCAGCGAGTTTGAAGAGGGCGAGAAGGAAGAGGACGAGGTGTTGGCCCACAACAACACCTTCGGCTCCGAGGCGGAAGACGCCTTCCGGCGGGATCTCACCATCAACGCCCTGTTCTATGAGATTGAAAACTTCACCATCATTGATTACACCGGTGGAGTGGCAGACCTCAACAACCGGATTGTCCGCATTGTCGGGGAACCGTCCCGGCGGATCGTCCGGGATCCAGTCCGCATGATGCGGGCCATCCGCCATGCGGCAAGAAGCGGTTTTACCATTGAAGAGCAGACCTGGCAGGCCATTCTGGCCAATCGGGATTCCTTGCGCCTCTGCCCTGATTCCCGGATCCGGGATGAATTCTTCAAAGACCTGAACAGTGGCGCTTGCGCCCCCTGGTGTCGGCTTGCCGTTGCCAGCGGGTTGTTCTTTATCCTTCTGCCCTGCTATGAAGGGGTTATCAGCCGGGAACCGGAAGAGCCCTCGGAAGAAACCCGCCTCCTGTTCGCCCTGTGTCGGGTGATCGACCGGTTGCATGGCGAAGGCACCCCCCTGCCGGAACACCTCCTGCTCGCGGTTTTCATCCTGCCATGGGCTCAGGCACGCTTCAACCTTATTCACCAGTCTGCCGAAGGTCGCGACGCCTTTACCTTTTCCCGGACCCTTCGCACCCAGATCGACATCCAGCTGGAGCACCTCAATGTCAAGCGGGCGTCCAGGGAAGAGATCACCTCGCTGCTGGTCAATCTCCCGATTTTTGTCCGATACGGCGCGGAGCAGGCCTGGCCCGCCTGGCTGAAGCGGAAGAGTTATTTCCCGGATGGCCTGCTGCTCTTTCAGATTTACCAAGAGGCCCTTGGCGGCTCACCCGCCGATCTTGCTCCGCGACTTGAGTCTTCCCAGCCAGCTCGAAGCGGTAAGCCCAGAACAGGCAAAAGTCGGCCGCCCCGAACGGAAAGTCGCACCCCTGCCTTTTCCGGCAAGAAGGGCGGAATATTCGGTCTCAAATAGGCCGGGGTTTCTGCCGCCGCCGCTTACTTTTTGTGAGCCGCTAACCCCACGAAAGAACACGAATGTGTCTCTGTTTTTCATGGGATTAGCGGATGTTGCGGTTGAAGACCGAAGAGTGAAGTATACGAACGTTCCTTCAGTCTTCAGCCTGTCCACCTGACTAATACCTATTACCGTGAACACCATGCATCTCCAACCGCCCGACATCCTCAAACTCCAGGCACTGCCCCTGGCCGAACTCATGCGGCAGGCCTTGTCGACAAAGCTTGCCCGGCGGGGAACTTCCTTTTCCTTGTGCAGCATCATCAATGCCAAGTCCGGCAGATGCAGCGAAGACTGCCATTTTTGCGCGCAATCCGCCCATTACCAGACAGAGGCGCCGGTCTATCCCTTACTGGACAAAGCCCGGATCCTGACCGCCGCCCGGGAGGCCCAAAAAATCGGGGCCACTCGTTTTTCCCTGGTGACCAGCGGCAAGGGCCTGGCAAGTGATGATCTGGAGCAGGTGCTGGACATCATTCGCGCCATCCGGAAAGAAGTGGGGATCAAGGTCTGCGCTTCCCTGGGTATTCTTGGGGAGTCCGAGCTCCGTCAGCTCAAGGAGGCCGGTCTTTCCCGCTACCACCATAACTTGGAAACCTCCCGGGAGTTTTTTCCGCGAATCTGCACCACCCACAGCTTTGCTGACCGGATCGCAACCATCAAGGCTGCCCAGGCCGCGGGACTCTCGGTCTGTAGCGGTGGCATCTTCGGCCTGGGTGAATCCGAGGCGGATCGATTGTCCATGGCCAAGAGCCTTGTCGAATGCGGGATTGATTCCGTACCCCTCAATGTCCTCATCCCCTTGGCCGGTACGCCCTGCGCAGGGCTTCCCCCCCTGGCCATCGCTGAAATCCTCCGGGCCATCGCCCTGTACCGGTTGATTCTGCCCGAGGCGGCCATCCGTCTGGCAGCCGGACGCGAATCGGCTCTGGCCGATTATTTAAGTTCCGCTTTTCTGGGCGGCGCCGACGGCATGATGATCGGCGGGTATCTCACCCAGCGGGGCCGCCCCCCGGAGGCAGACCGCAAATTTGCCGAAGAAATCCAGCAGTTATGGTCGATCTGAAGGCATGGCTGAGCCTGCAGCGTGAAAAGGGGGGGCTGCGCAGCCTGCGGCCTGTCGTCCGCAGGAAAAATGGGCGGGTCACCCTGGCCGTGGACGATACCCGCGAACTCCTCGATTTTTCTTCCAATGACTACCTGGCCCTTGCCGAACATCCGCTCCTCATTGCGGCGGCCCAGCAAGCCCTGAGCCGATTCGGTACAGGTTCCGGCGCCTCCCGCTTGATGAGCGGCGATCTGTCGGTGCATCACGAACTGGAGGAAGCGGTGGCCCGGCTCAAGGGCAAGGAGGGCGCTCTCACCTTTGGCTCCGGCTATATGGCCAACGCCGGCATTATTCCCGCCTTGGTGGATCGCCACGATTTCATATTCAGCGACCGGCTGAATCATGCCAGCATCCATGACGGCTGCCGCCTCTCCGGCGCTCGCTTGCTGCGCTTCCGGCACAACGACCTCAATCACCTCGAAGACCTGCTCAAGGAAAAACGGGGGCGCGGCTCCGCCCTGATTGTCGTGGAGTCCATTTACAGCATGGATGGCGACCGGTGCCCATTGCGGGAACTGGTGGAGATCAAGGAGCGATTCGGCTGCCTGCTCATGGTGGACGAGGCTCATGCCACGGGAGTTTTTGGCCAAAACGGCGGCGGGGTTATCGAAGAGGATGGGGTGGGCGAGGCGGTGGATCTGGCCATGGGCACCTTCGGGAAGGCCCTTGGCAGCTATGGTGCTTATGTGGCGGGTAACAAGGAGATGATCGACTATCTGGTCAACCGGGCCCGAAGCTTTATTTTTTCCACGGCCTTGCCGCCGGCAGTTGCCGCGGCCTCCCTGGCGGCGGTGCAGCTTGTCCGGCGGGAACCGGATCTCCGCCGCGAACTGCATGAAAAAACAACCTATTTCAAGGGGTTGCTGCGCACCGGAGGCTACAACGCCGACCTTGGCTCATCGCAGATCATCCCCATCCTGATCGGAGAGAGCGCCGCGGCATTAAATAAGGCCGATTTGCTCAGGCAGCAGGGGATCTTCGCCACGGCGGTCCGGCCACCCACCGTGCCGGAGGGTACAGCGCGGCTCAGGTTTTCCATTACCCGCCATCAGAGCAAGGCGGATCTCGCCCAGGCGGCCAGGGCATTGCTGGAAATTATCGATATATAGTCTGATTGTAGAGTCGGGGAAAAAAGAAAGCAAGGAAGGGAAAATTTCCGGGCTGGGAGAACCAGCCCGGAAATGGAACAGCGACTTACTTTGCAGCAGGAGCTTCAGCAGCAGGAGCAGCAGCTTCCGGAGCAGCAGCTTCCGGAGCAGCAGGAGCAGCAGCCTCGGGAGCCGGAGCAACGGGTGCGGCAGGCTCAACAGCGGGAGCGGTCTGCTCAACAGGAGCAACTACTTCTGCTTCTTCGCTTTTCTTGCAAGCGATCATGCCGGTGGCAAGGAGCAGCATCAGGGCAAGGGCAACGGTGGTTTTTACTGACTTCATGGTTCTTTTCCTCGGTTTGTGTTTTAATAATTGCGACAATGCGCATTACGCTTGGTAGTGATCATGTTCGGATCACCCGTCCAACTCCTCCCTCAGTCAGGGGATGACAAATATACGTCATATACCTCCGCCCATCGTTCGAGTAAAGAAAAAATAAACAATTACGAAAAAAAAACGCTATCCCCTCATTATTTCTGACAAACCGGACAGCAAAAAGTAGCCCGCCCACCTATCACGGAGCGGATGATCGGCAGGCCACAGCGCCGGCAGGGTTGCCCTTGTCTCCCGTAGACCTCGAGCTCCAGTTGAAAATACCCGGCCTCACCGCTGACGTTCTCATAATCGGAGATGGTGGAGCCTCCCATGGCAATGGCTTTTTCAAGGATGAGCCGGCTCTTTTTGACAATGAGCTGCCAATCCATCTTCAACAGCTGACCGGCCTGGGTTTGCGGATGCGTGCAGGCGGCAAAGAGGGTCTCATTGGCGTAAATATTGCCAAGGCCGACCACCACCCGGTTGTCCATGAGAAAACTTTTCACCGGCTGCTTCTTGCCTTGCGCCTTTTCCAGCAGATAGTCCGCGGAAAAATCCTCGGAAAAAGGCTCCGGCCCTAACCCGGCAAAGGGATCGTTCTCCTGCAGCTCTTTTTCAGAATACACTTCGACACAGCCGAACCTGCGTACATCGTTAAAGCGCATCTCCTTGCCGTTATCCAGCAGAAAGCGGAGATGATCGTGTTTACGACGGGGTATGTCGCGGTCAAAAATACCGATCTTGCCGGTCATGCCGAGATGAAACAGCAGGATACCCTTGCCGGTCAAGCGCAGGAGGATATATTTGGCGCGACGCTCCACCCCCAGGATGAAGGCGCCCTCGACCTGCCGGTACATCTTGGTCCGGGGAAAAGGCTTGCGCAGTTTCTTGTTGCTGTAGGAAACCGAGAGAATTTTGCGTTTGAGCACCAGGGGGGCGAGCCCCCGGCAGACCACTTCCACTTCCGGCAATTCGGGCATGGAGAAACTCCTTCAGGTTGAAATCGTCACAACCCGCGATTTCAACGGGTGTCGGCTCGGCACTTTTTTCTTTTTCGCGAATTCATTGTTTTTTTAACTTGCACCTTCGGGCTTTATTTTCCGGATCACCCGGGGGATGAAAAAGGAGGCGACAAAGAGGGCTAGGGAGAAGAAGGTCTTCCAGCCCGCCAGCTGCGACCAGTCGCCGGATCTCCAGACCTCGGCCAAGGTGGCGAAGAAAAAGGTGAGGATAAAGCCTCCGGCGATGATGCCGAACAGGGTGCCGAGAAAATACTCCCTGAAGCTTACCCTGGTTAACCCCATGCCGAAGTTGAGGGGGGTAAATGGAAAAAAAACCAGCCGCAGATAGAGTACCGTTGCAAAACCGTTGGCCGCGATCCGATCATCGTATTTCTTCAGCCTGTCGCCGATCATGCCCGCGGCAAAATCCCGGCCCAGATAGCGGCCGATGAAAAAAGCCAGGGAGGCGCCGAGCATGGCCCCCAATTCATTGTAGATAAACCCGTGAAGAGTGCCGAAAAGCAGGGCGCCGATGCCGGTGAACAGGGTGGCGGGCAAAAAAAGACAGATGCCCCCTGCATACAGGAGTACGAAGGCCAGCGGTCCCCATGGACCAAAGGAGTTCACCAAGCCTTGCAGATAGTCCGGCGAGATGTATTCCCGCACCGGGGTAAAGCGAAACAGGGCGATCATCCCGGTAATGAAGAGCGCGAAAACAACCGCCTTGCCAACCCCTTTTCCTTGCTTCATTTTTCACCGCCCGCTTGCAACGCCGCCTTATTCCATAAAGGACACTGTCCACCGATACATTCCCGGTTGCCGGAATACTGACGGCAGAAAAAATCCGCCTCGGCCAAAAGCGGCACCGGCAGAAGGCGATGGGAAAGAAGCGCCGCTTCCCTGAGGGCCGTCACGGTTTCCCGCTGGCAGCAACGTGCCCCTTGCGTTTGGGCGATCTCGCTCAGCACCCGGGAGGTGATCTCCTGCACCTGTTGACGGGCTTTGGGGGTGAGGGGCGTGGCCTCGAGCAGGACGCTGAAGGCGATGCCCACTCCGGCAGCGGCTCCGCAATTACCCCAGAAGCCGCAGACCCCGCCCGGCACCTTGCTGCCCCGCTCAATGCCGGTGAGGATGGCTTCCCGGCTGATCTTGCCGCCCAGGTTTCGGTAGGTGGCCAGGATGATGCCGGGGACCATGGCATGATGCTCGGGACCGTGCAGGGGAATGGCAGGGTGGCGGCGGATCGTGTCCAGAAGGAGCAACATATCCTGCTCTTGTGTTTCGGCGCAGAGCAGCTGGATGACGGAAAGGCCGTCCTGCTGGTGGCAACCATCGCAGATATAATGGCCTTCAACGCAGAGCGCATTGGTTTTCTTGACCCCTCCGCAATAGTGGCAGGACACCTCCCGTTCATGGGCGAGGTAGCCGATCTCCTTGCCGCAGGCCATGCAGCCCGACTGATGCCGACCGTCGGCTGGCGGACGCAGGGCGGGAAGGGCGACAATCTTGCCCGGCACGTTTTCCTCCTGTACGCAGCCGCAATTGCCGCTGGACTGGAGCAGGGGGGGCTCGACCGGAGGAGCGCAGCAACTGTCGGCAAGCGTCAGGTTGGAAACCGCCCCCTGCCCATCAAGGACAAAGATGGAATCGGCGAGGCTTTCCGCCTCGCTTAAGGCCACGGTCGCGCGTCTCCCCTTGAGCAGCATGGTGCCGCTTTCCGTCCACACTGCGGCAAAGGGCCCACGGTAGATGACTTCGACATTCCGCATCTCTTCCGGTTTATAGGCCCGGAAGGTGAGGGAGTAGAAGCGGGTTTCGCCTTCGATCCGGTAGGGAAAGCGTTTGATCAGGCTGACCCCGGCGAAACCGGCCCCCCGGAGCATGCCCAGCAGATCCTCCTGCCGCAACGCTCCGCCCAGGCATTCGCCCCGAAATTTCTCGTTATTCTTGATGGTCACCGGAATGGGACCGTCGGTGACAATATCGGACACCACCAGCCGACCGCCTGGTTTGAGGATCCGGAAGATCTCATGCAGGGTTTGGCGTTTGTCCGGGCTCAGGTTTATGACGCAGTTGGAGATCACCACGCCGGCCATGGAGTCCGGCAGGGGGATGTCTTCGAGGAAGCCCTTTTTGAACTCCACATTGTCATAGCCCAGTCGGCTCGCCACCGTGGCCTTGCCCACACGGGCCAGATGGAGCATCTCGTCGGTCATGTCGATGCCGATCACTCTGCCGGATGGCCCCACCTGGGGTGCGGCCATGAAGCACTCGACTCCGCTGCCGCTTCCCAGGTCCACCAGCACCTCGCCGGGTTGCGGCGCGGCATCCCGGACCGGGCTGCCGCAGCCATAGGATTTCTTCCGGGAATCCGCCGGAATGAAATTGGCCAGGGCCTGATCCGGGGCAAAGGGATTGACGATCTCCTCATTGGCCGTGAGCGCGGCCCGGCCATAAAACTCCCGCACTGTGGAGTGTCCCTGGTCATCGGAGAGAGAGATTACGCAGTTGCAATGGGTAAGAGCCACCTCCCGGCCACCGTCCGGGCAATCGTGGCGCACCTCGCCCATCCGAAGCAGAAGCTCGCCCTTTGTCCGGACGGGGTATTGGCGGGCCTGCTTGCAGATCAGCCAGAGGGCCAAGCCATTGTATAGCTCCACATAAGGGTCGTGGTCGACCGGACTGCCTCCGGCCAGATAACTGTGATCCAAATCGCCGCCGCCCACCAGAAAACGGAGGGGGTTGGCCCGATAAACCTCGCTTTCGGCAAGAGTTGCCTTGCGGATCATCTCCAGAACCGGGCTATGCCGCCAGACCGTTTCCAGACCTTCGGTGAGGGCGCCGCAGGCCAAGGCGGCAATCCCCACCAGGGCGGGGGAGGGGTAGATCAGCCCGTCCGGCCCCACGGCCAGCGACTCCCAGGCCGTGTTGGACAGGTCATGCCGGGTGGAGGGGGTGCTGAACACCTGGCTGCGCAGGGATTCCACATTGTCGATGCGCACCCCCATTTTCTCTGCCATCTCCTGGGCTCGGATCAACTCGGGAAGAATCATATCCGGGGAAACAAACTGCTCCAGACTGCCCTTGCCCCGGATAAAATGCCAGAGCAAATGGATATTGCCGACCCCCTGGTCAGCGCCAAAGGCAACAATCTCGGCCAGTTTCCGGACATTGCCCCGGTTCACCGCCACGGACAGGGTCAGGGGAAAACCCAACTCTTGGAGCAAGCCCAGGCTTTCCAGCAGCCCGGCAAAGGTACCTTTTCCCCGGAGATTCTCATGTTGCTCGGCCAGGCCATCCATGCTGAGCTGCAAATGAAAACGCTCCCTGGGCAGAGTCGCCAGCTCGGCAAGGTGCTCCCTGATCAAGAGACCATTGCTGAGAACCACCACATGGATTTTGGGATCACCAAGCAATTCAGAAACCATCCCGACAAAACCCGGGAAGACAAAGGGTTCGCCCCCGGTGAAATAAAACAGGGTGCAGCCCAGTCCCTTGGCCTCACCAATGGCTTGAGTCAGGGCTTCCGGGGAAAGGGTAGCGGCTTGGGCCGGGGAAGAGGCGAACAGACAATGGCGACAGGCCAGATTGCACCGGTCGGTGAGATGAAACCAGCATTCCTTCAGGCTGCCCAGGGTGAGAAGCGAGTGCCGGCCCCTGTAGGGGGCGGCTGGTCCTGCAGCAAGCTGGGAGATAAGCTGCTGAGCCGCCAGCATCCGGTCGCCGAGATTTTTTTCGGAAAGCGCGTTATCGGCTCGACAATTTTCCCCGTGCCGCAACTCCTGCAACAGGCAATCCGCTTCGTGATCCGGCACGAACCAGTCCGGCTTTTCCGGCTGCACATACACCGGGATTCCGTCCTGCTCCAAGCGTTGCCATTCTTCAAACATGCAATAATCTCCTGGGATTTTCATTTGGGAATTTAATGATTTCCTTCAATATAACGTAAAGGCACAATGACGCAAAGAACAAAACAAAAAAGTTAGCGTCTTGGCGCTGTTGCGTTATGATTAGAGGCCGTTACGAAACAAGCATTAGATTTTTGTAACTATCCGGTTCAAGGCAGGAAACGAACAAAAACAACCCAAATTTCGGTTCGGACTCTAATGCCGGTCACGACATTACAATGTTGCAGTTATTTTTGAACAACGGCTTAGAGGCATTGAAAAAAGGAGAAAGCATGGCTGAAGAGCGAAGCACCTTGCGAGCAAAGATGCTGGCCGCCCGCGACACCCTGCCTCCGGAGGAACGGCAGCGAAAAAGTCGGGCCATTACGGAACATCTCCTGGCCCTGCCGGATTTTGCCGCCGCCCGTTCCGTTTTTGCCTATGTCAGCTTCAGGAGTGAGGTGGAAACCCTGCCTCTCATCGAGCATTGTCTCAAGAGGGGGGTGGCCGTAAGCGTGCCTTTGACCCTGGTTCGGGAACACCGGTTGCTGCCCTATGCCATCACCGATCCGGACCGGGATCTTATCCCGGGCTATTGCTCCATTCCGGAACCGCTGAAAACCCTGCCCCTGGTGGACCCCGCCTCCATCGACGTGGTGGTGGTGCCCGGCAGCGTCTTTGACGCCAGGGGAGGGCGGCTGGGATACGGGGGGGGTTACTATGACCGTTTTTTACAGATTGCCGCGCCGAAGGCCCTGCGTATCGGCCTGGCTTACGATCTCCAGGTTGTTGAGGCGGTGCCGCTCGAAAGCCACGATCAACAACTCGACTATCTTATCACCGAGACCCGCACCATCCATTTGAGGAGAACAACGCCATGCCCCGAAAAACAGCGGTCCTGAAAGACCCCCTCTTTCTTGAACATGACCCGGGCTACGACCATGTGGAAAGCCCGGAACGGCTTACCGCCATCTACCAGGCCCTGGCCCGGGATGAGAGTGATGCCTTTTTCTATCCCGAATGTGAGCCCGCCGCCTACGCGGACCTGGCTTTGAACCATTCCTCCGATCATATCGAACGGGTGGCCGAGACGGCGGGCAAGCAGTTCGACGTGCTTGACCCGGATACCCACACCTCGCCCCGCTCCTACGAGGCGGCGGTACTCGCCGCCGGTGCGGTAATCACCGGCCTCAAGCTGGTGGCCGCGGGTCAGGCCGACAATGCCGCCGCCCTGGTCCGCCCGCCCGGGCACCATGCCGAGGCGGACTACGCCAAGGGCTTCTGCCTGTTCAACAATATCGCCATCGGCGCCCGCTATGGCCTGAAACATCTCGGTATGGAGCGGATCTTCATCCTCGACTGGGATCTGCACCACGGCAACGGCACCCAACACGCCTTTTACGATACCGACCAGGTGCTCTACTGCTCCACCCATCAGTACCCGTATTATCCGGGAACCGGCAGCCTCAAGGAAACCGGGGTGGGCAAGGGCGAAGGATACACCCTCAATGTGCCGCTGCCTGGGGGCCAGGGCGACCAGGACTTTGCCCGGATCATGGACGAACTCGTGGCCCCGGTTGCCCGTTGCTACAAGCCGGACTGCATCATGGTCTCCGCCGGTTACGACACCCATGTTTCCGATCCCCTGGGCTCCATGGCCGTTACCACCGCCGGTTTTGCCTATATGGCCCGGGTTCTGGTCGATCTGGCGGCGGAGCTTTGCCATGGACGGTTGATGCTGGTGCTGGAAGGGGGCTACCATCTGCAAGGCCTTGCCGATGGGGTGCTCGCCAGCCTCCATGAGATGAGCGGGAAGGGAGGGCTGGAGCCCGCTGCGCTCGCGGCCCTGGCCCAGACAAAAAGGCCCCTGCCCCCATTGGATGCGGCCTTGGCTGCGGCAAAAAAATACTGGACTTTTTAAGCCAAAATCTGTGTTATAAGCTATACGATAGTGCTTGCGGTCAGTGCGGGCCACAATCGAACACACTCTCCCTTTAAAATTCGGTCTTACGGATATATTCGCCATGGCACAAGCAAAGATCCTCATCGCTGACGACGACACCCTGGTTCGGGAAGCCGTTTACAAAATACTCACCATGTTCGGTCATACGGTCGTGCCCTGCGCCAGCGGAGAAGAGGCCATAACCGCCCTGACTTCTGAGTTCGATCTCATCATCCTCGACATCAACATGCCGGGCATGGACGGGTTTGAAACCCTCAAACTCATCAACGACCGAAATTACGGGATTCCGGTGATCTTTCTCACCGGCGCGGGTTCCATGGAGTATGCGGTCAAGGCCATCAATCTTGGGGCCTACGACTTCATTCCCAAGCCCATCGAAGATCTTGACATCTTTAACATCAAGGTCAAGCGGGCCATTGAAAAACGGATGTACGTCCTTCAGGAGAAGGCCTACAAGGAAAATCTTGAGGTCGAGGTGCGCAACAAGACCAGGGAGCTGGCGGAAAAAAATCGACTGCTTGAGGAATACAACGAAAATCTGGAAATCTCCACCCTGAACACCATGCTCACCCTGCAAACCGCCCTTGAAGAAAAGGACATGTATACCGCGGGTCATACCACCCGGGTTACTCTCCACGCCATGAGCATCGGCCAGGCCTTGCGTTTGGGCGCGGAGGAAATGACCGTACTGGAACGGGCCTGCAAGGTGCATGACATCGGCAAGCTGGTGGTGGATGTCAACTACATCCGAAAACCCGGGCCGCTTTCCGAAGAAGAATGGCTCCTCATGAAAAAACATCCGGAGATCGGGGCAAACATCATCAAACCCCTGGCCTTCATGCAGCAAGAGATTTTCATTGTCCGCCACCATCATGAGCGCATGGACGGCACGGGTTATCCCGACGGTCTGGGCGGCAATGAGTTGAATCTGTTGACCAAGATCATCACCGTGGCGGACAGCTATGACGCCATGACCTCCAAGCGCATTTACAAGCAGAACCTTGAGGTCAAGGAGGCCATTGCCGAGCTGCAGCGCTGCGCCGGGAGCCAGTTTGACCCCGAGGTGGTGCAGGTCTTTGTCGAGGTTCTCGAGGGCCAGGGGAAAATGGGCACAAGGTGACCATCTCGCTCCAACGGGCAAATGGCGGAACCCCGCTCGTCCGGATAATGGATTGTTGAAATCGCAACCAGCCGTGATTGCAGCTGGAAACCGAGGCGACCGGTGAGAGTGGTCGCCTTTGAGTTCTTTAAATTGATGTCGCGGACCTGTGTCATCTCCCTTTTTACGAGACCATCAGGGATTGACTTGCCCGGCTGAATACGTTACAAAACAAGGCATGAAAATCACCCAGGAAGAAGTACGATATGTGGCCAAGTTGGCCCGGCTCGAGCTGTCGGAGGCAGAGGTGGAAAAAACCACCCTCCAGCTGGACGGGATTCTGAGCTATGTGGAAAAGCTCGGCGAACTGGACACCGCTTCCGTTCAGCCCACGACCCATGCCCTGGCCGTCCGCAATGCCTTCCGCGAAGACGAGATTCGGGAATCCCTGCCCCAACGGGAGGCGCTTGCCAACGGGCCTTTGCATAACAGCGAGGCCTTTGTGGTGCCCAGGGTAATCTAGAAGCCGTTAGGAAATATCGGCACAATTCCGGCTGGATCCTTACCGCTTCTTATTTCGTTATTGCAATGACGGCGGGCGGCAACGGCGCGGGGTGGCCAATCGTCATGTCGGCGCGGCATAAAATCATCCAGGCTGCCGGTTACGGACCTCCTTTCCGAGGTCCGTTTTTATTGGCGCCTTCAAACATAGGACAATCACAGCAGCGGTACTGTAAACTATGGAACTCCACGCCTTAACCATTCATGCCTTGCAGCAGCTCCTCTCCACCGGGGAGATTTCCTCCTTGGATCTGACTCGTTCAGTACTCGATCGGATCGAAGCCGTGGAGTCAAAAGTCAACGCCTATATCACTCTGGATCGCGACGGCGCTCTGGCTCAGGCAGCGGTGGCGGATGGCCAACGCCGCCGGGGAGAAGGGGGAAGCCTCTGCGGCATCCCCCTGTCCATCAAGGATGTCCTCTGTACCAAGGGGTTGCGTACCACCGCCGGTTCCAAGATCCTTGAATCCTTCATCCCGCCCTACGATGCCACGGTGGTGGAAAAACTGCGAAACGCCGGGGCAGTGATTCTCGGCAAGGTGAGCATGGACGAGTTCGCCATGGGATCCGCCAACGAGAACTGCGCCTACGGGGTGCCGAAAAATCCCTGGAATCTTGCCCATGTCTGCGGCGGCTCCAGCGGCGGCTCGGCGGCCTCGGTGGCGGCGGACGAATGCATCGCCTCCCTGGGTTCGGATACCGGCGGTTCCATCCGCCAGCCCGCCTCCCATTGCGGGATCGTGGGAATCAAGCCCACCTATGGCCGGGTCTCCCGGTTCGGCCTTCTGGCCTATGCCTCATCCCTTGATCAGGTCGGACCGCTGACCAAGGATGTGCGCGACGCCGCCATCATGCTGAATGCCATCAGCGGCCATGACCCGCGTGATTCCACCTCGATCGACCAACCGGTGCCGGATTACACCGGAGCCCTTGTCCCCGATTGTAACGGACTCACCATCGGCATCCCCAAGGAATACTTCGGCGCGGGGCTTGACCCGGAGGTGGAACAGGCGGTGAGCAGGGCTATTTCCTTGCTCAAGGAAGCCGGCGCCAAAACCGTGGAAATCTCGCTGCCCCATACCGAGTACGGCGTGGCGGCCTACTACATTATCGCTCCGGCCGAGGCCAGCTCCAATCTGGCCCGTTATGACGGGGTCAAGTACGGCTTCCGCGATCTTGAACAGAACGAACTCCTGGAGATGTACCGGCACAGCCGCTCCAAAGGTTTCGGAGAAGAGGTGAAAAGGAGAATCATCATCGGCACCTACGCCCTTTCTTCCGGCTATTATGACGCTTATTACAAAAAAGCCTCCCAAGTCCGCACCCTGATCGTCGAAGATTACACCAAGGCCTTTGCCCAGTGCGATCTGCTGGTTTCCCCGGTCACTCCCGCACCTGCCTGGAAGATCGGCGAAAAGATTAACGACCCACTGAGCGTGTATCTCTCCGATATCCTTACCATTTGCACCAACCTTGCCGGGTTGCCCGGCATGTCCGTGCCCTGCGGGATAAGCACCGCCGGCCTGCCCATCGGCCTTCAGCTTCAGGCCGCTCATTTCGCCGAGGAAAAGATCTTTCGGGCCGCCTATGCCCTGGAGCAACGGCTCGATCTGGCTGGCAACAAGCCGGAATTATAGAAAAAATTTGCCACGAAACCCACGAAAGGACACGAAAGAAAGGCTAACTGCTCAGGCAGATATTTTTCAAATAGATCTGGGCCGTTACAAGAAAAAACCAAAAATTTTCGTGGATTTCGTGGCAACATCTCCTTATAAGGATTTTATTTCATGAAACTCCCCGTTCGCGACAACATCGCTAGCCTCATCCCCTATCCACCCGGAAAGCCTCTGGAAGAGCTGGAGCGTGAGTACGGCATCACCGGCTCCATCAAACTGGCCTCCAACGAAAACGCCTTGGGGCCGTCTCCCAAGGCAGTGGCCGCCGTGACCGACAGCCTGAAAAACCTGCATCGTTATCCCGACGGCAGCTGTTATTACCTGGCCCAGGCGCTGGCCGAAAAGATCGGCGTGGCCCCGAATCAGCTGGTCTTCGGCAACGGCTCCAACGAGGTGATCCAACTGCTGATCGCAGCCTTTCTCGGACCGGACGAAGAGGTGATCACCAGCCAGCCCACCTTTCTCGTCTACCAGAAGGCGGTCCAGGCCCAGGGAGGGATTAACCGTGTGGTGCCGCTGGTCGGCATGCACCATGATCTGGACGCTATCGCCGGGCAGATCACCGAAAAAACCCGGCTGATTTTTCTCGACAACCCCAACAACCCCACCGGCACGGTGTTCAGCAATGAGGCGTTTGCCGCCTTTCTCGACAAGGTGCCGGATCAGGTGATCGTCGCCCTTGACGAAGCCTATGTGGATTTTGTCGAGCCGAGCCTGCGCCTTGACGCCAGGGATTACCTCAAACACCGGGTGCCGGTGGTGGCCCTGCGGACCTTTTCCAAGGCATACGGCCTGGCGGGATTAAGGGTTGGTTACGGACTGATGCATGCCGATATCGCCGACTATCTCCATCGGGTCCGGCAGCCGTTCAACGTCAATCTGCCGGCCCAGGCCGGCGCCCTGGCCGCCCTGGGTGATGACGAACATTACGAGAAAACCATCGCCTTCACCAGGCAAGGCATCGCCTGGTTGAGCAGCGAGGTGGAGAAACTCGGCTGCCATGCTTTTCCCAGCCAGACCAACTTTTTTCTTATCGACGTGAAATGCGACGGCAAAAAGCTCTACGATGCCCTGCTCCACCAGGGGGTCATCGTCAGACCCATGAACGCTTACGGCTATCCGACCTATATCCGGATCACCGTGGGGCTGCCCGCGGAAAACCAGCGCTTCGTCAAGGCGTTGACCGCGGCGTTGGGCGAGGTGGACCGTGCTTGACGCCAAAGCCATCGTCACCATCGATGGCCCCTCGGGTGCCGGAAAAAGCACAATCAGCCGGGGATTGGCGGCGAAGCTCCACTTTACCTACCTGGACACCGGTGCTATGTACCGGGCGGTGGGCCTCGCCTTGGAACGGCAGGGTATTGACCTGGCCGACACGGCATCGCTTAAAAGATGCCTGGACGAAATCGAGCTGACCCTTGCCCCAAACGGCGATGATGATGTGCGGGTGCTGCTCAATGGCGAGGACGTTTCCCAGGCCATCCGGACCCCGGAGATGGGCATGGTCGCCTCGCGGGTCTCAGCCGATCCGCTGGTGCGGGAAAAGCTCACCGCCCTGCAACGACAACTGGGAGAAAAGGGCGGTATTGTCGCCGAGGGGCGCGATATGGGCACCGTGGTTTTTCCCAAGGCGGCCAGCAAGTTTTTTCTCAACGCCTCGGCCGAGGAGCGGGCCCGCCGCCGCTGTAAACAGCTGGCGGAAAAAGGACAGATTGTCGATTTTCAGGAAATTCTGGACCAGATCAGCAAACGGGACTATGATGACTCCAGGCGTCAGCTTGCTCCGCTCAAACCAGCGGATGACGCCATTATTGTCGATTCTTCCAGCATGGGTCCCGAGGCGGTCATCGAGTTCATGCTGGCCAGCATTGCCAAATCAGCTCGCTAGGTCGTACGACCAAAAGGAGGACAGCATGACGGATGAAATCCGGGCTCTGAAACGCAGACACCTTGTGTACTACCTTGAGGTTTACGATGATGAGACCAACGAACTCCTGGGGCATCTCGTCGATCTGACCACCAGCGGCCTCAAGCTGGTGAGCAAGCAGCGGATACCCACCAACCGTGACTACAAGCTGCGGATGATGCTGCCGGAGGGGTATTTTTCGCAAAAGGATCTCTATTTCGAGGCACACAGCATGTGGACCTCCAACGATATCAATCCGGATTTTTATGACACGGGATTTTCCGCTCCCAAGCTCGATGCGGACGCAAAGGAAATCATCCGCGGTCTGGTGCGCCAGATAAGCTTTAATGACTGAAGAGAAGCAGGGACGGAATATGAATACGGTGCTTGACTGCCGGGGCCTGGCTTGCCCACAACCCGTGATCAGAGCCAAGGAATTGCTCGATTCCCAGGAACAAAGCTCGGTGGAGATCCTGGTTGACAACGAGGCCGCCCAGAGCAATCTGGAACGTTTCGGCAAAAGCCTGGGTTGCACCGTGGAAATTCGCTCCTCGGGAGATACCCGTCACATAACGATCAGCAAGGCTCCGCTTGGGGAGGGCGCCAAGCCTGTTGCTACAGCGCCGGCCCCGGAGGACTACCGCTGCGATCTGCCCGGAACCGGTCTGGTCTACGTCATCCCCGCCGACACCATGGGGAGGGGCAACGATACCTTGGGCGAGGTACTCATGCGGGCCTATATCAAGACCATCAAGAGCCTCAGTCCCCTGCCGGCCAAGATCTTCTTTTACAATTCCGGGGTAAAAATCACCGCCACCGAATCCGATCTGATTGCCCCGCTTCGGGAGCTGGCCGCCCAGGGGGTGGAGATTTACTCCTGCGGCACCTGTCTGGATTTTTTTAACATCAAGGACACCCTGCTGGTTGGCCAAGTTACCAACATGTTCGAAATAATGGATGCCATGGCCGGCTCCGCCAAGGTGGTCAGCCCTTACTGAAAGCGGTCTCCGCTTCCCACACTATGCCGCAATCCTCTGCCCTCATCTATCTCGACAACGCCGCCACCTCCTTTCCCAAACCTCCGGAAGTGGCGGAGGCCATGCACCGTCTGATCCGGGAAATTTCCTTGAGCCCCGGTCGCTCCGCGCATCGTTTTTCCCTGGCCGCCAGTCGAGTGATCTTCGAGGCCCGTGAACTGGTCGCCGATTTTTTCGGCTGCCCGGATTCAAGCCGGGTGGTATTCACCAGCAATGTCACCGAAGCGCTCAATGTAGGGATTTTCGGGCTGCTCGCACCCGGCGACCAGGTAATAACCACGGGTATGGAGCACAACTCGGTGATGCGGCCCCTGCGCCACCTGGAAAAAACCCGGGGAATCCATCTTGAAATTCTGCCCACCTCCCCCAGCGGCGCCATCGATCCGGACGATATCCCCAAACGGCTGAACAAAAAGACCCGGCTCATCATTATCAATCATGTCTCCAATGTAACCGGCAGTGTCGCGGATCTCGGCGCCATCGGCAAACGCAAGGGCGGGGCGCTCCTGATGGTGGACGCGGCCCAGTCCGCCGGGGTTTTCCCTCTGGACATGGAGGGTATGGCAATCGATTTTCTTGCCTTCACCGGACATAAAGGGTTGTTTGGCCCGACCGGCACCGGCGGTTTTCTGCTCCGGGAAGGGATCATGGCTCCACCGCTCAAGATGGGCGGCACGGGCAGCAATTCGGAACAAGAGGCGCAACCGCAACTCATGCCGGACTGTTATGAATCGGGAACGCCCAACACCCTCGGCATTGGCGGCCTTGCCGCGGGGTTGGAATTTATCCGCGCCACCGGGAGGGAAACGATCCGACGGCACGAAGAACACCTTACCTGCATGCTGCTGGACGGTTTAAGCCGGATAGAGGGGATCACCGTGTACGGACCACCGGCCGGCGCTGAAAGAGGCTCGGCCGTTTCCCTGACCATGGCAGGCAGAAGCGTGGACGATCTCGCCCATCTTCTCGACCGCCGTTACGGAATCATGGCCAGAGCGGGGCTCCACTGCGCGCCTGCCGCCCACCGCAGCATCGCCACTTTTCCCCATGGTACCCTGCGCCTTTCCCCCGGCTTTTTCAACAGCGAAGCCGAGATTCAGGATGTTCTTGCCGCTCTTGAGCAGATCCGTTGCGAATCATAATTTCATGCCCATTTTCCCACTCTTATCCATATGCGGTCATGCCGCTGTTTCAATTTAAAAAAAAACAATCGAGGTTTTTATGAAAAGCTATCTCCAGGCATGTTTCCTCTTGATCCTCTTGCTTGCGGCAATCGGTTGCGGCGACAGAAATACCCCGCAAAACACACAGGCCTCGCCGGGTTCCGCCAATACCCCGATCTTCCGCACCCTTTCTCCACAGGAGGCCAAGGCCCTCATCGAAAGCCGCAAGGATCTGGTGCTGGTGGATGTCCGTTCGCCGCAAGAACTGTCCGAGGGATTCATTGCCGGCTCGCAGCTCATGCCGTTTGGCGAGCTGGCCAAAGGCAATATGAGCCTGCCCACCGGCCACCCCCTCTTGCTGATCTGCGCCGTTGGCGGGCGAAGCTTTGCGGTGGGCCAGTATTTTTCCGGCAAAAGCTATGGGGAGATTTACAATCTGGGCGGTGGGATCAGCGCCTGGAAGGCGGCGGGGTTGCCCCTGCAACCGCGTTAATCTGCTTGTAATTTTAAAAAAATGTCTCCCCTTGACTTAAGTCATGTATGAAATTTTGCGGAAATGCTATTTTTTTTTAACTGTAGGAAACCGCACACTACGTCAGGAGGAGTCCATCCCCATGAATTTTGTCCAGAAACTCCCCATCAAAACCATGTTGCGCCTGCTTGTCTGTCTTCCACTGTTTTTTCTGATCGCTATTCTTCTCAGCAACAGTGCGGAACGATACACCAACCTCAGTGAGGCCACGGCCCTCAAGGAGCTTGCCGCCATCGCCGGTCTCAGCACGGAGATTGCCCATGAGGCCCAGAAGGAACGGGGGATGACGGCGGGTTTTCTTGGCAGCAACGGGCAAAAATTCGCTGATCGGCTTCCGGGCCAACGTGCCGAAACCGACAAACGAATCGTCGCCTTCAAGGAGTTTCTCGTCGCTTCCAAGGCGGACAAGGGTGACCCTGCCCTGAAGGAAAAATTACAAAGCGCTTTGGCCGGGGCAGAGAAGATCACCGCGATCCGTCAGCAGACCGATGCCCAAGCCATTGCCGGACCAGAGGCCATTGGTTTTTACACCGGCATGATCCATGAATTCCTGACCGCTATTCCCATGATTGCCAAGACCAGCCCGGATCAGAAAATCATGAAGGCACTCACCGCCTACTACAATTTTGTGGAGGCCAAGGAGCGAATGGGCATTGAGAGGGCGGTGCTGAGCAACACCTTTGCCAAGGACGGGTTCGCCCCAGGGATGTACCGGAAGTTTGTGGAAGTTTATTCGGCGCAGAAAGTTTTTCTTGATAATTTCCTTGCCTTTGTCGACTCACCGGCCAGGGATTTTCACAAGGAAAAGATGAATGCCCCGGCAGTCGGTGAGGTAGCCGCCATGGAGACCGCCGCTTTTGACAAACATCTGGAGGGCGGCTTCGGCATTCCGGCGGAACACTGGTTTGATACGATGACCCAAAAAATCGATCTGATGAAAGAGGTGGAAAACCGTCTCGCTGCGGACCTTGTTGCCCTTGCGGACAGCCATATGCAGGAGGACAGATTTTCCCTGCTCCTGACCGCGACTGCCGGTCTGCTCGTCATTGCCTTCAGCATTTTCATGGCGGCCTATTTTACCTCTCTCGTCGTGGGCTCGCTGGAAAGAATCAGCGAGGACCTGACCTGCGGCGCCGCGGAGGTGCATGACGCAGCCAGCCAGGTTTCTTCCGTGAGCCAGTCCCTGGCGGACGGGGCCGGAAATCAGGCCGCCGCCATCGAGGAAACCTCGGCCTCACTGGAAGAGATTTCCAGCGTTACCAAGCAGAACGCCGACAACGTCGGCCAGGCCAATACCCTGGCCGGTGAGGCCCGGCAGGTGATCAACACGGCCAATGAATCCATGGGGATGCTGACCAAATCCATGGACGAGATCGCCAAGGCCAGCGAAGAAACATCCAAGATCGTCAAGACCATTGATGAGATAGCGTTCCAGACCAATCTTTTGGCCTTGAATGCGGCGGTGGAAGCGGCCCGGGCCGGGGAAGCAGGCGCGGGTTTTGCCGTGGTGGCCGATGAGGTGCGCAATCTCGCCATGCGGGCTTCGGAGGCTGCCAAAAACACGGCCGGGATGATCGAGGGCACGGTGAGCAAGGTTCAGGCCGGCACCAAACTGGTGGCGACCACCAACCACTCTTTCCGGGAAGCGGCGGAGAACACCGCCAAGATTGCCATGCTCATGGCCGAGCTTGCCAACGCCTCTCAGGAACAGGCTACAGGGGTCGGCCAGGTGAATCTCGCGGTTACCGAGCTGGATACGGTGACTCAGCAGAATGCCGCCATCGCCGAGGAGGCGGCCAGCGCCTCCGAAGAACTGAACGCGCAGTCGGAACAAATGAAGGATACCGTGCGCAGCCTGACCGCCCTGGTGCGGGGCGCCGCTTGATCGACACCGAACAATTTTCGTGTAACACGAACAGCACACCATGAAAAAAAGGGAAGCCCGCATGGGCTTCCCTTTTTTTTACATCTTTTCTTGTTGCCGGATTACAGGAAAGGCTTCATAATTCCGGGGAAAAATCACCGCCACCGAATCAGATCTGATTGCTCCGCTTCGGGAGCTGGTCGCCCAGGGAGTGGAGATTTACACCTGCTCCGACCGTAACGCGCAGGAAACATAAGAGTTCCCTGCCTGCTCGGGAGTACTACTCTCCATCTTCTGAACCTGTCCTCGCATGAAGCCAAAGCCCTCATGGAAAGCCGCAAGAATCTTGTGCTTGTGGATGTCCGCTCGTCCCAGGAACTCCACGAAGGATCCATTTTCGGCTCGCGGTTCATACCCTACGGGGAACCGGCCAAGGGGCGGATGACTCTGGCCACCGGCCATCCCCTTCTGCTGATCTGCGCAGTGGGGCAGTATTTTTTCGGCACGGGGTATGGCGAGATCTGCAATCCAGGGGGCGGCATCAGCGCCTGGAAGGCGGCGGGACTGCCCATCAAGCGGTAAAAAAACCTCCAAACAGAAACGGCGGGCCAAGCCCGCCGTTTCTGTTTTTCTCCTTCTCTTTTCTACTTCTTCTTCATCGCTTCCTTGAGCAGGTCGATTCCCTTTTGGGAGGCAGCCATGGAAGCGGTCAGACTCTCCCTGGCCAAGCCAGGGTTGTGCCATCCATCACTGTTCTCGGCAGTCCACCACTCCCAGAGCACATGGGCTATCTCGTGTTGCTTGCGGGCCTCGGCCAGTACCGTCTCCGGCACACCGGCCTTCTGGGCTGCGGCAAAGGTGTCGATCAATTCACCCAGCAAGGCTTCGGACTTGCGCATCTTGCCGCGGGTATAGTTCTGCACCGCCTGGATCTGAGAGAGCTTCTCCTCCACGGTGGACTTGGGATGGCAGGTCAGGCAGGCCTGCTTGACATGGTCCTTGGGCCGCACCACCTGATGTGAAGTGAAGGACTTGCCGGCACCGTTTTTCTCCTTGGGCATATGGCAGTTATGGCACTGCACCCCGGCCTTGTCGTGGACGCTGCCCCAGTAGGTTTCCATCTCCGGATGCTGGAGTTTGATCAGATTGGCGCCGGTCACCGCATGCTTGAAGTCGCGGAACTTAAGCTTGTCGTAGTGGGCGAGAATATCCAAGGCATTCTTCATGGGGAAATGATTGGTCCGACGGTCGTCCATCCCGACCTTGGCCCCGCTTTCCGGCTCAAAGCCTGGGTTACAGTTGTACTCCACATGACACTGGCCGCACAGCAGGGTGGAGTCCATCTTGTCAAGCAGTCCGATCTTGCGAAAACCTCGGAAATCCAAAACCTTGACCTTCCCCTTACCCTTGTCGGCATTGTAAGGTCGAGCCCCGTCACGCTCCACCGCTTCGATCAGACCGTCGCGGACGATACGCGGCTTGGTGCCGTGCGGATCATGGCACTGGATGCACCCCACCGGATTATGCACATCCTTGATGAGCGCGTTGACATCGGAGGTCCGATCCCACTTGGCCTGCGGGTCCTTGTCGCCCATATACTTCCACTTAAGAATCAGGTCGGAGGTTTTGCACTGCAGGCAGACGGGGTTACCGGCCTTGGCCGTGTATGGCAGTAATTTGCCCGTATCCTCGAGCACATCCCAGGTCTTGCCCGGCTCGGTCATACCGTGCATATTTTTAAACTGGTAGCGGCCCCCGGCAAAACGATCCACCGCAAGCTGATCAACGACCATAAAAGGATGGGAGCGCGGTTCGTTGTGTTCCTTGGTGAAGCCATGGGGGGCGAGGAGCTTGTCCTGCATGGGTGAACGGCCGGTGGGGGTGCCTTTTTCCTTCCGGGGCTGAGCATCGTAGTTCACCCGGTAAAAACTCTTAAACTGATCCTTGTGGCAGCTGCCGCAGGTGGCGAGATCAAGGCTGGTCACCGGCTTGGTCTCGGGATTGGCCAGATGGGCGTCCAACTGGGAATGACAGGTGGTGCAGGCAAGACTCGCGTGCTTGGATCCTTTTTTTAGCTCCCTGACCTCCTCATGGCAGGAAAAACAGGTGGCCTCATCCACGCCCTTACCGGACTTGGTAGTTTTGGCCGTCGCCAAGCCAGGGGTTGTCCAGACCAGGGTGAGGGCCACGATCGAGCCTATCCATATCCGCTTCTTCATGCGCTGCGTCTCCTCTTTTTGGATGATTTTAAGAAAATTTATTCCAAGGATAGAGAAAGTGTAGCATACGGGGCTAGGCTTCGGTCAAGCCGAATTTTTTCGGAGCGTCAACGCCTGTGTCGGCGACAAAAAAAAGGGAACCCGTTCGGGTTCCCCATGACTACGAGCTTTTGGGCTGCCGTTCAGATGATGGGTTTCATCGCCTCCATGTAGGAGCGCAGCTCCGCGCCGATCTCCTCGACCCCGGTGTAGCGGATCGCCTCGTTGACCCGGACCAGCTCCACGTTGCTCACCCCGTTGTCCTTGAGCACAAGCCCCTTGCCGATCACGTCGGTGTCGATCTTCTTCATGAAGTCGGCGAGCAAAGGCACTGCGGCATGGGCAAAGAGATAGCAGCCGTACTCGGCGGTGTCGGAGATAACCACGTTCATCTCGTAGAGCTTCTTTCGGGCGATGGTGTTGGCGATGAGGGGAACCTCATGCAGCGATTCGTAATAGGCGGATTCTTCCTTGATTCCGGCGGAGACCATGGTGTCAAAGGCCAGCTCGACCCCGGCCTTGACCATGGCCACCATCAGGATGCCGTGGTCAAAGTACTCCTGCTCGGCGATGGGTGTGGTGGCAGAGATGGACTTCTCGAAGGCGGTTTCCGCCGTGGCGGCGCGCCACTTGAGGAGGTTGGCGTCGTTGTTGGCCCAGTCTTCCATCATGGTCTTGGAGAAATGGCCGCTCATGATGTCATCCATGTGCTTCTCGAAGAGCGATGCCAGGATTTCCTTGAGCTCCTCGGCAAGGTAGAAGGCCTTGATCTTGGCCGGGTTGGAGAGGCGGTCCATCATGTTGGTGATACCGCCGTGCTTCAAGGCCTCGGTGATGGTTTCCCAGCCGGATTGGATGAGCTTGGAGGCATAGCCGCTCTCCATTCCCTTTTCCATCATCTTGTCGTAGCAAAGCAAGGAACCGGCCTGGAGCATGCCGCAGAGGATGGTCTGCTCGCCCATCAGGTCGGACTTCACCTCGGCGACAAAGGAAGACTGCAACACGCCGGCGCGGTCGCCTCCGGTGCCGCAGGCATAGGCCTTGGCCAGGTCCCAGCCCTCGTCCTTGGGGTCGTTCTCGCGATGCACCGCAATCAGTGTGGGCACGCCGAAGCCGCGTTTGTATTCCTCCCGCACCTCGGTGCCGGGGGACTTGGGGGCAACCATGATCACCGTGAGGTCCTTGCGGATCTGCATCCCTTCTTCAACGATGTTGAAACCGTGGGAGTAAGAGAGGCAGGCGCCCTGCTTCATCAGGGGCATGATGGCGGAGACCACCTTGGTGTGCTGTTTGTCCGGGGTCAGATTGATGACCAGATCGGCGGTGGGGATCAGCTGCTCGGGGGTGCCCACCTTGAAGCTGTTGCCGTTGGCATTCTTAAAGGACTGGCGCTGCTCGCTGATCGCCTCCGCGCGCAGGGCGTAGGAAACATCAAGCCCGCTGTCCCGAAGGTTCAACCCCTGGTGCAGCCCCTGGGCGCCGCAACCGACGATGACGATCTTTTTGCCCTTGAGCGCCTCAACCCCGTTGAACTCGGAAGAGTCCATGAAGCGGCACTGGCCGAGCTCCTCAAGCTGCAGACGCAGCGGCAGGCTGTTGAAATAGTTCTGTCCCATGGGATGGTTCTCCTTATCGTATTGGAAATATGTTTTTCTTTTCTTACTTCTCGGCCCATCATAGCGGCATTTTCTGTTGCGTCAAGTGACTTGTTCGCGATATTGTATTGCAGAAATCGCAACATGTCTGCTTGCCCTGCCCAACCACAGACAAGAAGGCACTATTTTTCTGGAAAGGAAACCGTTGTCATGGACATGGATTCTCTGAAACTCTTTCGCCACCTGGCCGAGTCCCTGCATTTCGGCAGGACCAGCCGGGCCTGTCATGTGACGCCTTCTGCCCTCACCCGCACCATTCAGCGTATTGAGGCGGAGGTGGGGGAACGGCTCTTTGACCGGGACAACCGCTCGGTGCGGTTGACCAAGGCGGGAGAGGCTCTGAAGCAGTATGCCGAGGAGACCATCGAGCGCTGGAAGGAGCTGAAAAACAGCCTTGCCGGAGATACGACCCTGCACGGCGACATCTCCCTTTACTGCTCGGTGACTGCGGCTTACGGCATTCTGCCCGGTATCCTCGGCAGGTTCCGCAAGGATTGTCCGGAGGTGCAGATCAAGCTACAGACCGGCGATGCGGCCCAGGGCTTGACCCGGCTGAAAAACGGCGAGGTGGAGGTGATCATCGATGCCCTGCCGGATAAGGAGGCAAGCGGCCTGGAGTTCATGCCGATTACCGAAACGCCGCTGGTCTTCATCGCGCCGCTGGCCTTTCCGGAAACGGTGATCCATGACGGGCCGGAGATCGACTGGCGGAAAACCCCGGTGATCATGGCCGAACAGGGACTCAGCCGGGAGCGGCTCGACCGCTGGTTTGCCGCGAAAAAGATTCAGCCCAACATCTACGCCCAAGTAGCGGGCAACGAGGCGATCATCGCTATGGTCAGCCTGGGGTGCGGGGTCGGGGTGGTGCCCCTGCTGGTCCTGGAAAAAAGCCCCCTTCAGGAGCAGATCACGGTACTTGATATCTCTCCCCGGTTGGCCCCATTTTCCCTGGGGGTCTGCACCGTGAAGAAAAACCTGCGTAACCCCAAGATCCTGGCCTTCTGGGAGATTTCCGCCCGAAAAACGCCGAATCATGAGAAAAACGCGGCGGGAAACCTTCGGGGATAATCGATCCGGAGTGATCCTGCTATGAAATAGTGGACACTCGGTTAAGTCATTGTTAGAGGCAATGACATGAGTGTGTCATGAATTTAGAACGCAGGAACTACGATCCAGATTTTAAACGTAATGCAGTTCGGTTGTCAGAGGAGCCGGGCCGGACAGCCACCGAAGTAGCCGAGCATCTCGGTAGTATCACAAAAGATCTTCTCTATAGATGGCGCAGAGAGCATCGGGGCAGAGAGGGTCACGCCTTCCCTGGATATGGGCGTGAGCTAATTAGCCCTCAAGAGCAGAGGATCAGAGAACTTGAGAAGAAGCTCAAAGATGCGGAAATGGAGCGAGATATTCTAAAAAAAAGCCATGGCCATCTTCAGCAGGGCACCGAAATGAGATTTCAATTCATAGAAAAAAACCGCTCCTCATTTCCGGTGAAGAAGATGTGCCATGTTTTGGCTGTTTCCCCGAGCGGCTATTATCGTTGGCGTATTGCGCCGTTGTCTCGACGGCGGATTGGGAATGAAAATTTAAAAATCGGCAGAAAAGATCTGTTTGCAAAACATAACGGTATGGCAGGCAGCCCGATGATTACCGCAGATCTTCATGACGATCCAGCGCTGACGAAGATAAGCCGTCCTCGTGTGGCCCGGTTGATGCGGGAGATGGGGTTGAAATGCCGCACCGTGAAGAAGTTTGTGGCAACCACGGATTCAAAACACAATGAACCCGTGGCACCCAACCTGCTTGACCGCCAATTTACAGTATCCTCCCCGAACCAGGCATGGGTAACGGACATCACATATTTGAAGGTTGGAGGCAAATGGCATTACCTGACGGTTTTCATAGATCTGTTTTCCCGTGTCGTGGTGGGTTGGAATCTCAGTGCCTCTCTTGAGAGGGCTTCTGCAATCAGGGCATTAAATAAGGCAATCTTGCGCCGCCGTCCTGGCCGAGGGTTGATGGTTCACAGTGACCGAGGCGTTCAGTATGCCAGCGGGGATTTCAGAGCAGTACTGAAAAAACACGGGTTCGTGCAAAGTATGAGTCGGAAGGGGAACTGCTGGGACAATGCAGTGGCAGAATCTTTCTTCCACACAATAAAGACCAACTCATTCATCACTGTAGATTTCAGAATGTTGCCGGGGCTGAGCAGGCGCTTTTCAACTACATCGAAGTCTACTATAATCGGCAACGGAAGCATTCGACGAATGGCTATAGGTCTCCGGCTCATTTTGAGCTGGCATGGTGGAACAATAGAAAAGTGGTTTAACCCCTACTCCACAAAATTGTGGCAGGATCATCCTCAATGTCGGCAAACTCCAGGTTGCCCCGCATGCTTTCCTGACGGACCTTCCGTGAGGCCTCCTGGAGACGCTGCCGACGGCGATCGTGGGCTACTTTTTCGTTCATCTCGGCAATCGCGCGTCGGAGATATTCTGTCCGGGTCATGTGCAGCGCCCTTGCCTGGCTGGTAACTTCGGCAAGAAGCTCATCTTCGATGCGTATGGATATTGTTCCCATAATTCGTTCCATTTTGCGTAATTCAAAATAAGTCTATATTTTGTCCCACAACAATGCAAGGTTGGTTTATAGGAACCTCCGACTGCAATCTACCACCCTTTATCCGCGTACCCCTCGATCCGGTGGAAATTGAGGTAGCGGTACACCTCGTCCGCCTTGGGGGTCACCCGTTCGGCGAGGATCTTGTTGTATTCGTCCACGGTTGGAATGCGTCCCAACACGGCGCAAACCGCGGCCAGCTCCGCCGAACCCAGGAAGACCTTGGTGCCGGTGCCGATGCGGTTGTCGAAATTGCGGGTGGAGGTGGAGAAGACCACGGCGTTGTCCCGGGTTCTCGCCTGGTTGCCCATGCAGAGCGAACAGCCGGGTATCTCCGTCCTCGCCCCGGCCTTGGCCAGGATGCTGTACACCCCCTCGCTCTTGAGCTGCTCCTCGTCCATCCGGGTGGGCGGCGCCACCCAGAGGCGGGCGGCAGCCTGGGGGCGGTTATCGAGAATCCTGGCCAGGGCCCGGAAATGGCCGATATTGGTCATGCAGGAGCCGACAAAGACCTCGTCGATACCGGTACCCGCCATCTGGGAAAGCAGTTTCACGTCGTCCGGGTCGTTGGGGCAGGCCAGCACCGGCTCGGTGATCGTGTTCAGATCGATCTCCAGCACCGCCTTGTATTCGGCATCCGCATCCGGGGCCAGCAGCTCGGGCGCAGCCAGCCATTCCTCCATGGCCGCGATCCGCTTGCGGATGGCGGCAGCGTCCCGGTAGCCCCGGGTCAACAGGCTTTTCAGCAGCTCCACATTGGAACGGAGGAACTCGGCCACCGGCTCCTTGTTGAGCCGGACGGTGCAGGCAGCGGCGGAGCGCTCCGCCGAGGCGTCGGCCAGTTCGAAAGCCTGTTCCACGGCCAAGTCGGGCAGACCCTCGATCTCAAGAACCGTGCCGGCAAAGAGGTTCTTCTTGCCCTTCTTCTCCACGGTGAGCAGACCCTGCTGGATGGCCGCATAGGGGATGGCGTTGACCAGATCCCGCAGGGTAATGCCCGGCTGCATTGTGCCCGTAAAACGGATCAGCACCGATTCCGGCATGACCAGGGGCATGGAGCCGGTGGCTGCGGCAAAGGCCACCAACCCCGAACCGGCCGGAAAGGAGATGCCGATGGGGAAGCGGGTGTGGGAATCACCGCCGGTGCCCACGGTATCGGGCAGGACCATGCGGTTGAGCCAGGAATGAACCACCCCGTCGCCCGGGCGCAGACTGATCCCCCCCCGTTCGCTGATGAAGCCGGGCAGGGTCTGGTGGGTTTTCACGTCCACCGGCTTGGGATAAGCGGCGGTATGACAAAAGGACTGCATGACCAGGGGAGCGGAAAAGCGCAGGCAGGCCAGCTCTTTGATCTCGTCGCGGGTCATGGGGCCGGTGGTGTCCTGTGAGCCCACCGAGGCCATCTTGGGCTCGCAGTACATGCCGGGCCGAACCCCTGGCAAACCGCAACCCTTGCCCACCATCTTCTGGGCCAGGGTGAAGCCCTTGCCGGTATCCTTGGGAACCTCCGGCTCCCGGAAGAGGGTGGAAGGCGGCAGCCCCAAGGCCTCGCGGGCCTTGGCGGTCAAGCCTCGGCCGATGATAAGGTTCACCCGGCCGCCGGCCTGGACCTCGTCGGGCAGGGTGGCGGGGGAAAGGGTGAAGGTGGTGACCTGCTGCCCGTCGCGGCTGATGGTGCCGGTGCGGGTGTTGATGGTGATGATGTCGCCGGTTTCAAGGCTGGTCACTTCGCACTGAATGGGCAGCATTCCGGAATCTTCGGCGGTGTTGAAGTAGATAGGCGCTATGGTGGAGCCCATGACCACCCCGCCGGTGCGTTTGGCAGGCACATAGGGAATGTCGCACCCCATATGCCAGAGCATGGAGTTTACCCCGGACTTGCGGGAAGAGCCGGTGCCCACGACGTCGCCCACATAGGCGACGGGATGACCCTTTTTCTTCAACTCCTCGATGACCGCCAGCGAGCCGGGCAGCCGGTTGCTCAACATGGATTGGGCGTGCAGGGGGATATCCGGTCGGCTCCATGCTTCGGAGGCAGGAGAGAGATCATCGGTATTGGTTTCACCCGGAACCTTGAACACCGTAACGGTGAGCTCGTCGGGCATGGGGGGGCGAGAGGTGAACCAGGTCGCCTCAGCCCAATTGGCAAGCACTTGTTGGGCGTGTGGATTATTTTTCGCCTTGGCCACCACCTCATTGAATGCGTCATAGACCAGAAGGGTGTTGGAAAGGGCCGCCACCGCATCCTCAGCCAGCGCACCATCATCCAGCAGGTCAATAAGCGGCTGCACATTGTAGCCGCCCAGCATGGTGCCCAACAGCTGCACCGCCGCCTTCTTGTCGATAAGGGGAGAGGCGATCTTGCCTTGGGCTATCCCGGCAAGAAACCCGGCCTTGACCTTGGAGGCTTCATCCACGCCAGGAGGCACCTGGTTGCTGATCAGATCCACCAGGGTCGCTTCCGTTCCGGCAACCGGTTTTTGCAGCAGCGCAACCAGGGCCGTGGTCTGGTTGGCGGAAAGGGGCAGGGGGGGCAACCCCTGGGCAGCACGTTCGGCAACATGTTTTTGATACGCCTCTAGCATGGGTACAACCTCCTTGCACAATAAGAAACCGGGTTGGTCCGGTAAATTTTTTCAAACCAGATTCCTACCCTTGCCGGGCGCGACCTGTCAAGGAGAACCTGAGGCCGAGCGGGGGACAAAAAAAGGCGGCACCGCCCTCGGGCAGTACCGCCTTGTCTTTACCGGAAAGAAAAAAACTCAGTGGTCGCCGGCCATGGCCTTGGTGGCGCGTTTGGGGTTCGCCTCGGCTTTCTTCAACAGCACGGCGGTGTTGGCCTCGGGCAACCATTTGACCGTGCCGGTACCCACATCGTAAATGGCACCCACCACCTTGACCTTGCCGCTTTTCACCAGCTCACGGGTGGCCGGGCTGCTCAGGAAGAGGTCTTCGATACCCTGCCAGACGTTCTCCTCGATGCCGAAAGGAACCACGTCCTTGCCTTTTGCTTCCGGATGCTGGGCAATGGCGCGCTTCACCGCCGGGGCAATGTTATCGACCAGGGGCGGGATATTCCGCTCCAGGGCATGTCCGTGACCCTGAACCGCATCGGTTACCGCAGTGACCGCGCCGCACTGGGTATGGCCGAGCACCACCAGCACCGGGGTGTTGACATGGGCCAGGCCGTACTCGATGGAACCGGCCTCGTCCACATCAACCACATTGCCGGCAATCCGGATGACGAAGAGATCCATGATCCCCGCGTCAAAGAGGCGTTCCAGCGGCACCCGGGAATCGGAACAGCCAAGGATGGTGGCAATGGCATGGTCCGCCTGGCTTTCCGTGCCTGCCTGAATCAGGCGGGCACTGTCGCTGTGCGGGTGGCTGGGGGTGCCGGCCACAAAACGGGCATTGCCTTCTTTCAGCATGGTGAGAGCCTCGTCCGGGCTCGGTTTATGGGCCAGGGCAGGGACGGCGGTGAGCAGCAGCAGGCAGCCTGCCGCAGCAGCGGTACGGATCATCTTTTTCATTTTTTTTCTCCTTAATCATTACTGCGGATACAATGCTTAACTCATTTTGCAACGAGTTCCAATTTGTACTGTTTTCCTGATCTCAATTTGTACCGTTTTTCTTACACCTCGCCGGATACTTGTCAAGAAAAAAACTTAGAAATCAGATAGATAGGCATTTTTACCCAGACTTAAAATGCGCCCGTAGCTTGGTGGTCAAGGCGCTTTTTAAGGTTCTTTTTGCTGAAAAAGAGCAACGGTACCGACAAAGCCCGCGCTTTGGAAAAAAACCGAACAATCACAGGGGCGGTAAAGTCGAGACTCTGCCTCAAAACCAAGAGGGTTGTGGCCTGTAAACAGCTTGGCTTTTTGTATCGGTTCTGGGAATTTCCCCCAGGCGTTATCCGAGCTCGCCAGCTCATGCCTTCGAGCAATACTTCGGGATCACCCGCAAGGTGAGGCTTGCATTCCCATCTGGTATGGCTTACGTTTTGACCGGCGCATGGAAGAATTCTCCTTTTTATTGAATGTTGAGTGGTTCGGCATTATTTGCATGGCGTCATATTCCCGGATGACAAGAGTTATCCCCCCGAAAACAGGCGGTCAATGCTTCCGGACTCGACCCGAATCAGGATCGTATTGCGCCCACACTTCACTCTTGAGACATGAAAGAGACTAAAAAACAGTGCAGACAATGCGGCACCTGTTGCCGAAAAGGCGGACCGGCCTTGAGTCGGGAGGATATCCTCCTTGTCCGGCAAGGGTATATACGTCACGATCAATTGATCACCATCCGACGAGGGGAAACCGGTTACAACCCGGCCACCGGCAGGCTGGAGCCGGTACCGGTGGAGCTGCTCAAGATTCGGGGCAAGGGCGCCGGCTGGACCTGCCTTTTTTTTGATGAAGAAGACAATGGTTGCACCATCTATGCGCACCGGCCGGTAACCTGTAGAATTCTCCAGTGCAGGCAGCCCGAGGCGCTCCTGGCCACAATCTACCGGGATACCCTGAGTCGCGCTGAGCTGATCAACCCAGACGACCCGATCCTTGCTGTCATCGACCGCCATGAGCGGACCTGTCCCGGTGACCTCGCCGCCATGCTCGCGGAAAGAGGAGGAACGGAGGATATCGCCCTGCTTACCGAATTAGTGCGCGCCGATCTCGCCATAAGGGGCGAGGTTGCCCAACAGGCCGGAATTTCGTTGGAGATGGAATTTTTTCTCTTTGGCCGGCCGCTTTTTAAACAGCTGACTGGGATGGGGATGGAATGGGTTGACGAAAACGGAGAACTCCGTTTTAAGAGGCGAAAAAAGTCATCGATGTCCGATTGAATTTTGCAGTGCTGCAAAAAAAATGCTTTATACGGGAGGCTGTTGCAAAATGGCCAATATGTCATTCCCGAGTGCTGTTATCGGGAATCCATTTTGGTAAATTCAGTGCCTTATGGATTCCCGCCTACGCGGGAAGGACAGTTCTTGGGTTTCATTCTTCATGTTGCAAGAGGCTCACGGGTTCCCTGCTTTCGCAGTCCTTATGCGCCTGGATACCGGGCCGAACGCTCCTCCTGATTCGACTTTTTTACGCTACCTCGTCGGCCTGCCGTTTTGTCGTCGAATCGCCTTTCAGATAGCGAACCAGCTTTCCTAAGACCTCCTTCGGCTCAAAGGGTTTTGCCACGTAGTCATCCATGCCGGCGGTCAGGCATTTTTCCTTGTCACCGCTCATGGCATTGGCGGTCATGGCAATAATGGGAAGATTGGCGAAACGCGGTTGTTGCCGGATGGCCCTGGTTGTCTCGTAGCCGTCCATCTCCGGCATCTGGATATCCATCAATACCGCCGCCACGTCATCGGCCAGCATGACCAGCGCCTCCCGGCCATTGTTGGCCATGGTCACGATGAGCCCCGCATTGGCGAGAACCTCCCGGGCCACCATCTGGTTGATCTGGTTGTCCTCCACCAGCAGGATCTTCTTGCCTCGCAACCCTTGGATCGCCTCGGCATCGACCTCCGGAATTTGTTTGCCGAAAACATTCAATGTCTCGGGAGGGTTGAGCCTGCCGGTCTCGGGCAGCCGCAAAGGCAACTCGAAAGCGAAGGTGCTGCCCATCCCAAGGGAACTGTCCACACTGATCTCGCCGCCCATCATCTGCACCAACTTCTTGCAGATCGTTAAACCAAGCCCTGTTCCTCCATAATTTCTGTTGATGGAGCCGTCCGCTTGTTCAAAGGCATCGAAGATGGTGGCGATCTTATTCGCCGGGATACCAATGCCGCTGTCGCAAACAGTGAAGCGCAGGCGAACACTCTCCTCATCCCTTGCCAGGCAACGGATGGTTACGGTAATTGCGCCCTGCCTGGTAAATTTGATGGCGTTATTAATCAGATTTACCAGTATTTGGCCAAGCCGGCTGGGATCGCCGATCACCACATCAGGCACATCGCTTCCTATCTCGGTATCGAGATCGAGCCCTTTCTCACGACAGCTCTCCCGAAACATGCCCAGGAGATTAGCCAGGGAGTCCTGCAGGCTGAACTTGATATCCTCAATGGAGAGCTTGCCCGATTCGATCTTGGAGAAGTCCAGAATGTCGTTGATGATCCCCAGAAGCGAATTCGCTGAGTTCTGGGCCACGGAGAGAAACTCTGTCACCTTTTCGGAAAGAGGCCGCTTCAAGGCCAGGCCGATCATGCCCATGATGGCATTCATCGGGGTCCTGATCTCGTGGCTCATGTTGGCCAGGAACTCACTCTTTGCCTGGTTGGCCGCCTCGGCCTTGAGCAGGGCCGCATCGCGTTCCGCCCGGCGCCGGAGCTGTTCCGTTATGTCCCGCACCACCCCGAGGACATACTCTTTTCCTTCAAAGGACTGGTAATTGGTGTGGATCTCAACCGGGATGAGCGAGCCGTCCTTCCGACGATACCGGCTTTCGCCGGCAGATTCCTGCTCCCGGCGTAATCTTTCCACATAAGCCTGCCAGGCAGGAAAATCAGGCAGGTTGGTATCCAACCCGACCACCTTTATCCCCAGCAGCTCTTCGCGACTGTAGCCCAGATTGTCGCAAAACGACTGATTCACGTCCAGGAACATGCTGGTTTTCGGATCAATCACCAGGATGAAATCGTTTGCCCGGTCGAAGAGCTTTCGGAACAGGCGCAGATGCTCCTCCGCCTGAAATTTAGCCTCCTCGGCATCCAAACGTTCCAACTCCCCTGCCGCGCGCACGCTTACAAGGTTCAAGATGTTTTCAGCCAGCCGTGTGGTGGTCAACGGAGTGTGACCGATGAGCGCAATCAGGCCGATCGGCCGACCGGTGTGGCTGAAAAGCGTCGTCCCGATATAGCTCTGGGCCCGCAGAACCGTGAGCATCTCATCGTGCGGGAAGAGTCGGCATACATCGGCGGGGAAGCAACAGACCCGCTTGCCCACCACTTCGCCGCAGGGTGTATCTTTTAGGGCATAGGAGATGTTATCCTCGAAATGGTCGTCGCTCCAGACCGCCACCGTTCGGGCGGTTAATCCCTCCCCTTCGAGGCGGTCGATACAAACGAAGTCCATGCCAAGGCTTTGGGCCAGGTACCGGGCAAGATCACGGAAGAATGATTCGTCCGTAACCCCCCCGGTGCTGGTCTGGGCCAGGAAGGTTTGAACTTGCTCAACTTGCTTGCTCTCGCTGATGTCGATATTGGTGCCGACCATTTGGCGGGGTTTGCCGAACTGGTCAGGGATGACCTGGGACGCGGCCTTGATAAACCGGATGGTGCCGTCAGGATGCACGATACGGAACTCGGGGGCATATTCTCGTTCGCCCCTCAAGGCCGCTTGGATTTCTTCCTCGACAAAGAGACGATCATCGGGATGTATGGCTTTACTCCAGGCATCATATGCGCCGCTGAAATCCTCTTTGTTGATGCCGTAAAGGGAATACATGTTGTCATCCCAGATCAGTTCGTTTGTGGCGACATCCCAATCCCAGATACCGATCTTCCCCGCACTGGCGGCGAGATGCAGGCGTCGTTCATTAGCGGAAAGTAACTCAGCCACCCGCAGTCTCTCCCGATAATGGCCGGTATTTATCATCTTCCAAATCAAGGCCATGCCGGTACCGGAAGCAAAGATCAGTGCTGTCACAACTGCGCAGAGCAGCAACTCATGCTCTCGTAAATGCGTGTACATCTCCGATCTGCTTATGCGGGTTACCAGAAACCACGGCGATCGAGGCACGGCACGGACATCGGCAATCGCCGGTTTGTTTCGGTAATCCATTCCTTCCACGATCCCCGTCCGGCCCAAGACCGCCATCACCGCAGGAATATTTTTCTTTTCCAATGGAAACCGTAAGTTGAGGGCCGCATCTTTCTTGAATTTGAGATTGTTCAGAAAAACCGCATCATTGCCTTCGCGCCGGACGAGCAGGGTTTCCGCTGACTGGTCGGGCGTGGGCCAGTTCAAAATGGAGGGATAGAGATAGCGTTCAGGATTAATCCGCAGGGCGACGATGCCGATTGTCCGATTGCCCGCCGCAACATCGAGGATGGGGACGAGTACTTCGAGGGAGATGTGGTGATCATGGTCATGCCGGTAAAAATCAACGATCGTTATATGTTTCGATTGCAGGACTTCAGGTATCTGTGCTGACACAACAGCCGAGACCGGCTCCTCAATTGCCGGAAATGAGACGCGGATTACCCCCTGTTGGTCAAGCAGGCGAATTTGGTCATAATCATAACGCGCAACATAAGAGGAGATAAAGTCCCGCAGCTGTTGTTCCGTCTCTGTTTCCCGCGGATTAGAGAAATAACGCCGCACCAGATTGACAAAAACGTGATTGGCGGAAAAGCTCGCGCCATCTAATATGCGTTCTTCCCGCCATTTCACCAGTTCAGCCATCTTGAGGTTCGCAATGACCGCAAGTTTTTCTTCCGCCTCGATCCGATGTTGCTTTACCTCGGCCTGGTAAAAAAAGTAGCCAGTAAGCAAGATCCCCACCGCCAGGATGGCAAATACTGCGATAATCGCTACCGAGACAACATTTTTGTTTTGGGCTTCAGCAGCCATTAATTCCACTCGCGTGATGGCAATAAGAAATAAAGGCGAACAACAACGCTACGCCTCTCGTTGCGTTCGAACTCATTGGTTTTGCATGCCTTATTTTACCTCGCGCACCATGATCTCTTCGGACCAGTCGTTGTGCTCAAACTGCTCGTGGTCGGGTTTGGGAGGCTTTGCCTCGGTAAGCCGCTGTTTCATCCACTTGAGCACCTGATCGAACTCAGCGGCCATCTCGGCCATGGCTCGACCCCGGTGGCTCACCCGGTTCTTCTCCTCCATGGTCAGTTCGGCAAAGCTCTTGCCCAGTTCCGGATAGAAGAAAATCGGATCATAGCCGAAACCATCCTCGCCCCGGGGCGCGGTGAGCAATTCCCCTTCGCAGGTTCCCTCGTAGGTCAGGGCCGGGCCGGAAGGCACGGCAATGGAGAGGACACAGTGAAAGGCAGCCTTCCGGTTGGCCACCCCTTCCATTTCTTTAAGCAACTTGGCGGTATTCTCCGCATCGCCGGCGTTTTCTCCGGCATAGCGGGCGGAATACACCCCGGGCGCGCCATCCAGAGCCTCGACCGCCAATCCTGAATCATCGGCAATACAGGGCAGACCCAGGACCTTGGCGGTGAAATGCGCCTTTTTGTAGGCATTGTCGTCAAAGGTTGCTCCATCCTCGATCACCTCGGGGATGGGCCCGAAATCGGCAAGCGAGCGGACCTCCACCGGAAAATCCTTGAGCAGCTCCCGGAACTCCTTGAGTTTTCCTTTATTTTTGGTGGCCAGAACCAATATATTGAGCATGATTTTTCTCCTCACAAAAGAGCTGAGACCTGATAGTATCGGTAAAAGACAGATGTAAACCGTGCGCGTCTGGAAGTCAAGACAGGCGATTACCGCCGCATTCAGCCGAAACTTGTCCCAGGTCAAGGAAATCATGGCCCAAGGGTGGTACAGAGCAGGAGGCACTCAAGCCCCTCTTTTTCAATAAGCCATCGTTAAAAAATAACATGGCCGTTTTAGGTGGCCGGATGGCATAAGGAGCCGTACAGTAAGGCAACATAAACGGCCATGTTGTTTCTGAACGGCTCCTAAACAAGGAAGATCGCCATGACTGCGGAAAACGAAAGATTCAAGAGTTATAATGTCGTTCCCGGGCCCAAAATGGGGGTTGTCACCCCGGAGTTCCTGGAAACAATCGCGGCAGTTGCCAGAAAGCATGGCATCCCCATGCTGAAGATCACAGAGGCGCAACGATTGGCCATGCTCGGCCATGATCCGGAGCAGGTCGCGCAGATCTGGCAGGAGCTGGGTCAGGAGGGTGGGCCGCGGAAGCCGGTGGGAATCCACTACATCAAGGCCTGCCCCGGGGAGAGATGGTGTAAATACGGTCGCCGGGACTCTCTCGGCCTGGGGGAAAAAATGGGCCCGGCGCTGCTCTCCCTGCCTTTGCCTGCGAAGACCAAGGTCGGCATCTCCGGCTGTCCCATGAACTGCTGCGAAAGTTTTGTCCGCGATCTGGGGGTGTTCGGCAAGAAAAACGGCTGGACCCTGGTGTTCGGCGGCAACGGCGGAGGGCTGCCGAGAATCGGCAACATCATCGCCGAAAACCTCAACGACGAGGAGGTAATCAGCCTGGCCGAACGGTGCCTCCGGTACTACGGGGCAAACGCTCGCAAGCTGGAACGCACCGCCCGTTTCATGGAGCGCACCGACTTGGAGAAATTCAAGGCGGCAGTGCTGGTCGGGTAGCTGACAGGGCTTTCTTGCTCACTGTCCGGGCTCGTCCTTGTCGCTCCGCAGGGTCAGCCAGGGCGGCACCGGACAGCCGAGCGCCTCGGACATGGCACGGAAAAGCTCCGCTTCGCGGACGGTTATTCTTTCGTCATAGGTGATGCAATCGAGGGCTGCGGCGAGAACCTGCCGCCGGCTCTCGATTGCCCCCTTGGCAAGAATTTTCAGGGCGCCATCAAATTCCTTGAGTGAACATTCCCGGCCGGACCGGTAGCCGAACAGCTTCATCTCCTTGCCGAAAATCCGCACCGCCTGCATCAGAGACTTCCGGGCCAGATCCTCGTCTCCATGTCCCAGTCGGGAGAGCAGGGAAAGTACGCAGGAGATCTCCTCGCTCATCCGGGCCAGGGAGGGGGACGGCGCCAAGGAGGGCTGAGGAGGGTGGAAGTGTGCCTCCAGATGCCGAAGCAACACATGGTGCAGGGTATACTCGAACAGATTGACCTTGCCGTCGGCCTGCATGAGCCGGTCAACGATTCGCTTGAACGTTTCATATTGGGAAGGGGAAAGGCTTTTTAGGGCCGGGATGGCAAGATCCGCCAAGGGCAGCCTGAGTTCAGGGAGAAGCCCGTCAATGGCGGGGAGAAGCCGCTCCAGCTCCTGCCGCACCTCCTGCTCCGCCTCCCTTTCCAGGACACCCAGCTGTTTCACCCGAAGGGTGGAATCGGCATCAAGCAGGAGTCCGTAGATTACGGCCCTGGCCCCGAAACCGTTCCTGGCCGCCTCCCGAACCGGGAACGGGATGCTGTCGATTATCTCCCGGGCCAGGCGCAGGTACTCCCCGCCCTGGCTGTCTAACGCCTCCCTCAGGGGTCTGCCCGCGGCCAAGGAATGGATGAAAGCATGCCGACCATCTCCGGCCCTCGGGGATTCTCCCGTCACAACGCCTGGCCGGTCGACAGGCGCCGCATACATCATGGCCTCTTCCTCGGAGATCGGCGCAAAGGTAAGCCGCTCAGGAAAATCCCCCCTGAATTCCGGATCAAGCCGCTGGATTCTGGCCAGCAGGGGCGGGTGGGTGGAAAAAACGTTGAACCAGCTTTCCTTAAGACCATTGCCGAAAAACATGTGGCTGATCTCGGAGGCATGCGGGTCCTGGATTTTCGATCCGGCTGCCAGCCCGCCTATTTTCTTGAGCGCTCCGGCAAGCCCCATGGGATTTCGGGTGAATTGCACCGCGGCGGCATCCGCCAGAAATTCCCGTTGCCGCGCCACCGCGCTTTTGATCAGCCTGGCGACAAACACCCCGGTGTAGCCGAAGATAAGCAGGACCAGGCCGATCAAGGCCGCATAGACGCCGCCTCCCTGGTTTCGCCCCTGAGAGCGTTCCGAGGAAAAAGCGGTTTTGAGCATGATTTCGCCCAGCAAGCCGATGACCAAAATACCGTGCAGTATCCCCTGGAGGCGGACATTGATCAGCATGTCGCCATAAAGGATATGGCTGAACTCATGGGCGATCACCCCCTGCAGCTCTTCCCGGCTGAGATACTGCACCGCCCCCCTGGTAACGCCGATCGCCGCGTCTTCCTGGGAAAAGCCGGCGGCAAAGGCGTTGATTCCTCCTTCCCGGTCGAGCAGATAGACCGAGGGCACCGTGATCCCCGAGGCGATGGCCATTTCCTCGATGATGTTCAGCAGACGCCGTTCATGAAAATCCCTGGTGTCGGGATAGATGACCCTCCCGCCCAGAAGCTGGGCGATAAGACTGCCGCCGCCGTTGCGCAGCCGCAGGTACTTGTACAGGGTGCCGGCAAGAATCAGGAACAGGACCGAGATGGCGATCCTGTCCATGAGGGCGAGATTCCACTGGCGGGGGGAGAGGTTGAAGGGGGTTACCGAGACATAGAGACGGCTTGGGTTGAAGGTGGTCAGCACATAGAGGAAAACCGTGACCAGCCCGACAACCACGGACACCGCCGCGGCAAAGTAGAGGATCAGCCGGAAGGTGTTCCGGCGGGCGAGGTGCTGCTGCTCAAAAAAATCCCGCATTCCCGTTTCCCCAGAAGCTTAAAAGGCGACCTTGGGCGCCTCGCGCTCCTTTTTGTCTTCAAGCTCCAGAAACTGCGCGGGCTGAAAGCCGAAGATGCCGGCAAGGAGCACGGCGGGAAAGAGCTCGCGGCCGGTGTTATAGGTCATGACCGCATCGTTGAATGCTTGGCGGGCGAATGCTATCCGGTTTTCCGTGGAACTCAGCTCTTCGCTGAGCTGCATCATGTTCTGGTTGGCCTTGAGGTCGGGGTAGGATTCCACCAGGGCGAACAGCCGTCCCAG
Source organism: Deltaproteobacteria bacterium (assembly GCA_013349295.1). GTDB lineage: Bacteria > Desulfobacterota > Desulfobulbia > Desulfobulbales > Desulfurivibrionaceae > Thiovibrio. Next base: position 7,097 of record DUZW01000002.1, on the reverse strand, counting down.
GGTTCCGGAGAGCACCCCCTCCGCGGCAACCACCCCCTGAATAGCCGCGGCGTTGCTCGGATCGGCCGCCGCCTGCTGCACCGCACCCGACGCCTGATTGCGGGCCGCAATGACCGCCTCCAGGGTTTCCCGTTCGTGCTTGATGTACTCCTTGGCCACGGAGACCAGGTTGGGAATGAGATCGTAGCGCCGCTTGAGCTGCACATCGATCTGGGCAAAGCTGTTTTTGAAACGGTTCCGCAACCCCACCAGCCGGTTGTAGATCCCGATCACCAGAAAAACCAGCACCAGCAACACGACCAGAAAGACTATTTCTCCCATGCTCAGACCTCCTATTGCTCCACGTTGTTCTGTGTGTAACCGTTATGGACGAAAATTTAAAACCAGAGATTGCAGACCGTTACCGCGGCAATGAGCCCGGCGGTTTCGCCGCAGAGCGCGGCGGGCAGGGCGTGCCGCGTGCGCCGGACACCGACGGCGCCGAAGTAAACGGCCAGCACATAAAGGGTGGTTTCGCTGGAGCCCTGGATGACCGAAACCATGGCGGCCAGCAGGCTGTCCGGCGACTGGTTGACGATCTCGCTCATGAAGGCAAATGAGCCGCTGCCGGAAAGGGGCCGCAGCAGCCCCATGGCCAGGGCCTCGGCGGGCATGCCCACCGCTTCGGTCAGGGGTGAGAGCAGGGAAACCAGAATATCCATGGCCCCGCTGGCTCGGAACATGCCGATGGCGACAAAGATCGCCACCATGAAGGGGATGATCCGGATGGCGGTGGTGAACCCCTCCTTGGCCCCGTCGGTGAGGACCTCATAGATCCTCACCCCCCGCAGATAGCCGAAGATGAGCAGCCCGGAAATCAGGGCCGGGATCAGCCAGCTGGACAGGCTGTTGAGGCTGGCCGCGGAAAAGGCGAGCGGCTCGGCGGCGGTGCTCAACTGATACCCCGCCCCTCCGACAAAACCTGCGACCAGCAGCCAGACAAACCATTTCCCGGTGGTGCTCGGCGGATACAGCTCCGGTTCACTGCCTGCCTCTGCCTCAATTGCCGCTGTCTCTTGGGTGGCCTGGACAACGACCGGCTCCAGCCCGCCGTTTTTGCGGGCCAGCATCTTGGCCGCCACGATGGCGGTGATGGTGGAACATGTGGTGGCGATAAGGGAAGGAATGAAGATGGCGGCAGGGCTCACCGAGCCTGCGGCGGCCCGGATGGTGATCACCCCCAGGGGCAGCAGGGTGACGCTGGAGGTGTTGATCGCCAGAAAGAGGCACATGGCGTTGGTGGCCGTGCCCTTTTCCGGGGCAAGCTTTTCCAGCTCCTGCATCGCCTTGATCCCCATGGGCGTGGCCGCATTGCCCAAGCCCAGGGCGTTGGCCGCCATGTTCATGATCATGGCGCTCATGGCCGGATGGTCGTGGGGCACGTCGGGAAACAACCGGACCATCAGGGGCCGCACCCGGTGGGCCACGATGCGCATCAGCCCACCGGCCTCGGCGACCTTCATGATCCCCAGCCAGAGGGCCATGGGGCCGATCAGGCCGATGGCCAGCACCACCGCGTCCTTGGCCGATTCGAAGGAGGCCTTGGTGAGGGCGTCCATCCGGTTGGTATAGGCGGCGGTCACCGTGGCCAGCACGACCAGGGACAGCCAGATGATATTGATAACCGAGGATTTTTGTTTCATACGTTCCCGTGCCCTGATCCTTCGCTCCCAGGGGAGCATCGAAAAATGATGATTTTTTTAGACGACCATGCCTTTTCTCGGAAAAATCAGGCGACAGCAGAGATTCGCATCCCAGCCAAAAAAAAACGAACCGCCGACGAAGAAAGGGGTGTGCCGTCTCTTGTCCCGTCGTTGGCGGAAAGTCGGCATGTAATGACGAAATTTTGCGAACTTGCGGTATTGATTCTCCCTTGCGGGGGGGCGCAAACAGTGCTAACCTCCTACAGCTTTCCGGTGCTAGGTCGCAGCCGATGGAAATCGCCCCATGCTCTCCTGCCGCGCTTACCAGGCAACGGCGGGAAAAGACGCCGAAAACAAGGACGCTCGGCGGACAGGGTTGCCTGGATCTTTCCCGGAACTTGCCGGATGGCCTGACAAATTGGCCCGCAGTTATCCTGTTTTGTATATAATTGATTATGTTGCCGACGCCAAGCACTTCTCCCGCATCCCGCCGTTCCCTGTCGGTCTCCGCCGCAACAACACTGTACCGCGCGCTGTTCCTGCTCGTGTCCCTGTTGCTCCTGACGCCGCAGTCGGCCCGTGCTGCCGGCGATTTTGCCGAATATGAGGTCAAGGCGGGCTTCCTGTTCAACTTTTTCAATTTCATCACCCTGCCCGCCGCCGCGTCGACCCAGCGGCCGATGCTGCTGGTGGTTCTGGATACCGGCCCCGTCGGGGCAAGCATCGCCGAAGCCCTGGGCAATGAAACCGTCCTTGGCCGTCCCCTCAAGGTGCTCACGAGCGAAAATCCCGACGATGCCCGGCAGGCGGACATGGTTTTCGTTCCCGCCGCCTATCCGGGGAAACCCCTCCCCATTCCGGCTGCTCTTTCCGGCCGACCGATCATCACCGTTGGGGAATCCCCGGATTTTCTCAATACCGGCGGCATCATCAATTTCGTGCGGCAGGGCAACAAGATCCGCTTTGAGATCAATCCCCAGGCCGCCCAGCGGGCCGGGCTCAAGATCAGCTCCCAGCTTCTGCGGCTGGCGATCATCAAAAACGAGCCCCACTCCCTGAATCGACCGGACCCAGACGCACCGGCGGATAGCCGCCGCCGGGTCAACATCAGCTCCGGCACAACGCCGCAGACCCCCGGGACATAATGCCATGGCAGTGCTACGCCTCCACTCCATCCGCCGGAAACTGCTGCTGATCATCATGCTCACCTGCGGGCTTGTCCTGACCTTTGCCTGCTTCGCCCTGTTTGCCTACGAATGGTACTCTTTCCGGCAAACCCGGGAGGAAAGCCTTGCGGTGCTCAGTTCGGCAATCGCGGAAAACGCCACTGCCGCGCTGGCTTTTGCCGACCAGGAGGCCGCCGCCCAAACCCTTGCCACCCTGGCGGCGGATCCCGGCATTGTCTATGGCGCCATCATTACCCCAGCCGGGGTCTTTGCTCAATTCAGCAAAAACAAAAGGCCCTTTCCCCATGATCTGAGCCCTCAGGCCCTGCCCATCAAAAAGGCGCTCTTCCGGCAGGGGCACGTCGATCTTGCCCAGGAGATCCGCCTGAACGGCAGACTCCTCGGCTGGCTTTTCGTCCACGCCGACCTGCATGCCGAACAGGTCATGATCCGCAGCTATCTGCTGGTCGTTTCCGCCGTGCTGCTGCTTTCGGCGTTGGTCGGTCTGCTGATCTCCTCCCGGTTGCAACGGTTGCTCACCCAGCCGATCCTTGCCCTGGCCGGGGTAATGAAACAGGTCTCCCAGGAGAAAGATTATGCCCTCAGGGCCGAAATCGGAGGTGACGACGAAATCGCTATCCTGGCTCGGGGCTTCAACGAAATGCTCGACCAGATAGCGGCCCGGGATCAAGCTCTGCTGGTGGCCCAGGACAGCCTGGAAGAGAAGGTCCGCGCCCGCACCGGCGAACTCCTGGAGGCCAAGGAGGCGGCCGAGGCGGCCAACCGCGCCAAGTCGGATTTTCTGGCCAATATGAGCCACGAAATCCGCACCCCCATGAATGGGGTCATCGGCATGACCCAGCTCATGCTCGACACGGAGATCAATACCCAACAGCAAAAATTTCTTGGCCTGATCGATCAGTCGGCCAACCGGCTCCTTGAGGTGATCAACGATATCCTCGATTTTTCCAAGATCGAGGCTTATAAGCTTGAGCTGCGACAGACCCCTTTTCATCTGAAACATAACGTGGAGAACACGGTTCAGGAGTTGGCGGTGAAGGCCCAGGAAAAAGGTCTGGAGCTGCTCTGCAATATTGCCCCGGATACGCCGGCCATGGTGGTGGGTGACTCGGTGCGCCTGCATCAGATTCTTACCAATCTCGTTGCCAACAGCATCAAGTTCACTGCGCAAGGGCATGTGCTGATCACCGTGCAGCCTGAAGGGGAGTCGCCCAAGGGCGTGGAGCTGCGTTTTTCCGTGAGCGATACGGGAATCGGCATCCCGAAGGAGCAACAGGCCGCTATCTTCAATCCATTCGCCCAGGCGGACTCCTCGCTTACCCGCAAATACGGGGGAACCGGTCTGGGGCTCTCCATCTCCTCCCGCCTGGTTGAACTCATGGGCGGCAGGCTTTGGCTGGAAAGCGAAGAGGGCAGGGGGGCCACTTTTTTCTTCACCGTAACCTTCGCTGTGGTTCGGGAGACGCTGCCGGAAGAAGCAGCTCGACCGCCGGAACATCTCGCGGGCAAAACCGTTGTCGCCGTGGATGACAACGGGGTCAACCTGAGGATTCTCGAACAGATGCTCGCTACCCTTGGCATGCAGGTCCGCTCCTTTTCCCAGGGGCAAGCGGCCCTCGACGCCCTGAACAGCCTGACCGGTTGCGTTGATTTGGCGATCATTGATGTGCATATGCCCGGCATGGACGGTTTCACCCTGGCCGGGCATATGCGCCGGCACGCCCGGCTCAAGGATATCCCGATCTGCATCCTTTCCTCCACCGATCATCGGGACGAGCTCAGGCTCTGTCGTGAACTCGGGATCGAGGCATACCTGGCCAAGCCGTATCGTCACGCGGAACTCCTGCAAGAAATCGAAAAATGTCTGGCTCAGGTCAATCACCATGCCTGAACAACCCCAAAGCGAAACGAGGCCCCCCATGCGCTGTCCACAACGCCGTCCCGCCCGCATCTGGACGCCCGCCATCCTGGCCGGACTCCTGTTCGCCAACCCTGCGCCGCTCTTGGCCGAGCCCGCCAAGATCACCCAGTTCTCGTTGGAACAATTGCTGGATATGGAGGTCACCTCGGTCTCCAAAAAGACGCAAACTTTTTTTTCCGTGGCCGGCGCCATCTTTGTCATCGACCAGGAGGATATCCGCCACTCCGGCGCCACCAGCATTCAGGAACTGCTCGGCATGGTGCCCGGCATGGAGGTCTCCCAGATCGACAACAACAAGTGGGCCATCACCAGCCGCGGCTTTAACGGACGTTTCTCCAATAAACTCCAGGTGTTGTTGGATGGCCGCACCATCTATTCACCAAGCTTTTCCGGGGTCTTCTGGGAGACTCAGGATGTGATGCTTGAAGATATCGAGCGGATCGAAGTCATCCGCGGGCCGGGCGGCACCCTGTGGGGGGCGAACGCGGTGAACGGGGTGATCAACATCATTTCAAAGAAGGCGGCCGACACCCAAGGCAGTCTGGTGAGCCTGGGACTTGGCGCCGCAGAGGGCGGGGCGGCCGTACGTCACGGCGTCACAATCGGCGACCAGGCCCATCTGCGCCTCTATGGAAAGGAAACCAGCCGCAACGGGGCCAGGGGCTACGCTTCCGGCAGCGAACTCGATAACGACTCCAACCTGGGCCACGGCGGCTTCCGGCTGGACTGGGACAAGGATCGGCAGGACAACTTCACCCTGCAGGGCGACGCCCACCGGGGCCGGTACACCGAGGTGGCCAAACATCTGACCCTGGCTGCTCCGTATTCGGAAACGGTGAGCGACGACTCCTATCTGCGGGGCACAAACCTTCTGGGCCGTTGGCACCGTGCCTTGAGCCCCACCTCCGACACGACCCTGCAAATCTATTATGATCACGACCGCCGGGCCGGGGAGACCATCGGCCAGGAGATCAATATTGTGGATCTCGATTTCCAGCACCACGTCGGGCTGGGTGACCGGCACGACCTCGTCTGGGGACTGGGCTACCGCTCCAATCAGGACTCGATCAACAATCTTCAGCCGTTCCAGATCTCCTTTAATCCGGATTCTCGCCGGACCGAACTGTTCAGCGCCTTTCTCCAGGACGAGATCATGCTGGTCAAGGAACGGCTGCGCCTGACCGTGGGCGCCAAGCTGGAACATAACGACTACACCGGCTACGAGGTGCAGCCCAGTGCCCGGCTTGCCTGGACCCCCAGCAGGAACCACACTCTCTGGGGCGCGGTAAGCCGGGCGGTGCGCACCCCCTCCCGCAGTGAATCGGACTTCCAGGTAGGCCTCTATGCCCTGCCCTTTCCGTTTACTCCGACGCTCTACAGGATAGAAGGCTCGCCGGATCTGGAGGCCGAAACCCTGATGGACTACGAGGCTGGTTACCGTTTCAAGCCTGATGACCATCTCTTCTTCGATCTTACCGCTTTTACCAGCCGCTATGAGGACCTGCTCACCCGGGAAATCGGCACTCCGCGAAACATGGGGAGCTACTGGCTCATTCCCTCGACCTTTGCCAACAACATGAACGGCAAGACCTACGGCCTGGAACTTGCCACTACCTGGCAGCCTTTTTCCTGGTGGGAATGGAAGGCAGCCTATACCTATCTGCATATGCGGCTCCATAGCTGCACCGATCCCGAATCCGGGCACAATAAGGAATTGGGCCGCCCCGAAAGCCAGCTTTCGCTTCGTTCGATGATCAATCTTCCCCACAACCTGGAGCTTGATGCCTGGTTGCGCTACGTGGACAATGTGGCGCGACCGAGTGGTTACCTGAGCGGCGGCTTTGTCGGGGTTGGGAGCTATGCCACCCTTGATCTGCGGCTGGGTTGGCACCCAAAAGAAAATCTGGAACTCTCCCTGGTGGGCAAGAACCTCCTGGAAAGTCATCATCTGGAGTATGTCTCCGAGGACTCCATTCCGGCCGAGATCGAGCGCAGCCTCTACGTAAAGGCGACCTGGATCTTTTAAGCGAGAAAGCCGGGAGATGGTGCACGGCGCGGTCATAAAACCGCAACGGGGTTTGGGAGCGATTCGCATTTTTTCTGTTTCATTCCTGCATATTCCAGTGTCATGCAGCATGCTCATCTAATTCCGTAAGCGAAGCGCCACCCGACAGCCGATGGCCTTCTTTTCTCCGGCGATATCCTTGAAATCGTCACCCGGAATATCGGCGCAGGACTTGTCCTCATCTCCCGGGATATTTCCGACGCAACGGCTGGTGAGACGGAAAAGGCCGCCCTGCAGCTTTC
>DUZW01000001.1 GCA_013349295.1 Deltaproteobacteria bacterium | reverse complement strand
GAGGGAGCTTTTGTTTTTTGTCGTCCTTGTCCGGTGGCTTGAGAAGTTCCGGCCACCTGTGTCTTGGCATACCGACAACAGTATCCTGCCGGTCAGGGGCTAAAAACGGCTTTTTCAAGGCCGACTAGCTAACATCGACAAGGCCATTGTAACCACGCCAGCCGTCAGAATAGATGATGCTTTCTGGCCAGGCAGCTGGCCCCCCGTGCTCGCTCAAGCCCTAATCTCAATCAGGTAGACACACAACCCCTTCCTGTCATGGGCAGAGAACGTGCATCTCATCGATTATCTCCGCAGCGCCCCAATGGCCTCAGCCGCCGAACGCGCAGAACCACTATTACGCTTTCAGGCAAACAGCTCCCCTGCCAATTGTGTCACGCCCGTGAGGGTTATATCATCGAGGATGGTCCGCTGGGCAGTCAGCTCAATCTGACCTGCTGGAAACACCGCCCCATGAGGATTGGTGAGCACCAAGGAAAAGGTTTCATTCCCCTCTATCAGATTATCTGCCAGAGTCTGAACCCACACCTTGGCCCACCATTCGCCCAAGTCTAGGGTAAGTGTTCCGTGGGTGGGAATGTAGTCCTGTCCTGCGACGGCACTCCCATCGCGGGTAAAAAAATCCGCTGTGGCAATCTGTGTGGCCGGACCTGGGAGCTGGACTAAAAACCACACCCCCTGCCCTTCCTGGACCTGACGGGGGACATCTGCGCTGGCTGGGGGGGAGGTGGTATTGCCGCCGGGCGCCTGGGACTGACCGGTGCGGCTCTCAACCCAGTCCGTATAGCTGCTCACCCGTGTAGCCGCTCCGATGTCGCCCAACGATCCTTCTGCCGCCGTAGTGATATCAGTCGTCGTCCATCGGGTGACAAAACTGTTGATCCCGGCCAGTAGCCAATCGCCCCCCTGTTCAACAAATAGTCCGCCGCCGGAATCTCCTGGTGTAATCATGGCTTCGCTGCCACCCAGCCCACGATTCGCAACCCCAAGCAGATCGCCGAGAGCATCTCGGGAGATAGTGCCATCGTCGTAATCATAGAGCAATTGGTCTGCAAGGCTTCCCTGCCACCCATACTGGGATAGCGAGGTTGCGATTGCGTCAATGGTATTCTCTCCGTACCGGCGGGTTGTTGCGGCCTCGGGAATGACAACTCCCAAAGGGCTCTGCGCCTGTCCATACCCCACCAAGGTCGCGGTCTGCCCCAGCTCGGCGATTCCCGTATACAGGCCATAGCGGTCAATGATCGGAGGAGCCGCCTGCTCCAAGGTTACCAGGGCCAGATCATGCCAAACCCCCAGGCTGTTAATCACTACATCCGGATAGTTTTCCACGGCCTGAATCCTACGCGATACAGTACCGCTTGCCGTGACGAAAACCACCGAACTATCCGTCAGCACCAGATCATCCAGAAGATGAGCCACGGTGAGGAGATGCAGGCCTGATGCAAGCAGCACCCCTGAACCGGAGATCAAACCGTCATGGATACGGGCCACCCCTGACCAATCGGCATCATTGCTTACTCCGGTACTGTCATATCGGCTGACACAAGGGGTATAAATCATTGCTTAAACCTTGTTAAGAAAGGAAAGATGAACGTGTTTCGAATCAAGCAGAGGCTGAGCCATTTTACCGTATATTTGACTCGCAGTTCATCTATCATGGCGCATCTCACATCTAATCACGCGCGAAGTTCGACGCCGTTTTTTTAAAGATACCTCGTCCATCTTAACTTTGACCTGATTTCCCCCTTGCCGGGAGAGTAAAGGACTTCCACCTCCAAGTGAGTGCGCCATGCCGGGCGCACCAAAAAAAAGCCCTACCGGAAATTCCGGCAGGGCTTGATGTGAACAGCAACCAACTAAGGTGTTATGCAAAAAGCATAAGCAAAATTAGAAGGTCATGGTCAGCGAGTGTGTCATGAGGTAGATATTGTTGGTGGTGTCGACGGTGGTGTTGCCATTGAAGTAATCGCCGGTATCCAAGTAACCGAAGTGTGCCTCATAGGTGAGGTTGTCAAGCAACTTGTAAGCTGCACCAACATTGTACTCCCAACCGTACTCGTCGTCCTGAAGGGTATTGGCAACAGAAACTTCGTCCGCCTTGGCCCAACCGATTGCACCGTGCAGGGTCAACTCCTTGGAAACTGCATAGTCGGCTGCAGCAACAACTGCATGTACGCCGGAATTGCCCAAGGTAGCGGTGTGGCCGCTGAACAGATCGTTGTTCAGCATGCCGGTGTGACGACCGGTCAGGATGTAGAGGGGTTCGAAGAGGTCACCGGTGCCGGAGGAGCTGGCAGCATTGAGCTCATCATCCGCACTGTTGTCATCGCCCTGAGAATAGAAGTACATGAGGCTCGGGGTCAGGGCGTCAAACTTCGCACCAACCTGAATCATACCTGCCCAAGAATCATAATCGGGATCAAGGGTGGCTGCCGCATCATAGTCAACTTCGCCAAAGAAATGGGTCAGCTCGGCGTTAACAAAAACGTTGTCCATTTTGTACTTGCCGTAGGCAGTCAACTCATTCTTCGAATCGGCGCGAGTGAGGTTGGTCATGTTGTTGGTGTAGCCGTAATGGATACCGGAATCCAAGTTGTCGGTCTTGTAGTACAGACGAGCAACATAGGTGTCGGAATCGGTATCGGATTCACCGGTTGCAACCTGGAAATTATCAGTGTTCTTCTGGATGTAAAACAAGGTTGACCAAGGTCCATCTGCGAGGAAGGAGGGCCACAACATGACCCGGTCACCGCGGCCATCGGCATCACGGAAAGCGGTGCCATAAGCACCACCCGGTACGCGACCGAAGCGCATCTTACCGATGGGTGAGGAATAATCCATGTAAAGGTGCCATACTGAAACATCGCCGCCCATATTGCTGGCGTTCTGCTGCAGATCGCCATTGGCCTGGTTGCCCCAGAAGGTATCGTCAGCCAAACGAATGTTGGCCATCATGGAGATCTTATCGTTGACCTTCATGGTGGGCTTGATCTCGAAAGTGTGCAGCCAGTAAGCATCAGACGCGTTGTCTGCGCCGGCAGGCTCAGTAAGGTCAAGACCCGTGCCAGCGGCGTCGGATACGTATGCGCCTTCAACCATGTAATGGCCGCTCATCTTGAATTCAACGGCACCGGCAGTGGAGGCCAGTCCCGCGACCAGGCCCAACGCTGCGACTGTGGATAATACTTTTTTCATCTCTTATCTCCTTTGATAAGTATTAATAAAAAAAAGAACTTAAGTGTTTAAACCAAAATTACAGAACAAAAGTCAAGTTTTTTTTACCGGGGGTGTAATTTTTTTAACTAGTGTAGTTATCACCCAACGGACTTAAGCTGTCAACAATATTTCCTGTTCGAATGCTTCACATTAAACGGCATCCGTCATTCAGCCTTCTTTCTTTTGTTGACGATTAAGATGCCGTTAATAATTTTTCCTGCCGCTTTATTGCTCCTGCTTTTTGGTAAAATCCAGCTGATAGATGAGCATGGTGGAGGTCTGCTCGGTAAACATGTCTAACGCCCCGGTGTTCAAGATGATGCCCACCAGCAGTTCAGCCCCCTTCTTGTCGGCATTGGGCCGCAACAGGTAATCCACGATATAACCGTCTATCTTTCGGGTCCGCCACAGCTCGGTCAGGGCGAGGCCGTTCCAGGTCAAGGCGTGGATTTCGCCGGAGGGGTAGTTTTTCATGTTTTCAAAAAGACGCGACGAGGTGGAAAGATTCTTGTTGATGATAATGTCCAGCTGACCATCGCCATTCACGTCATAAGCGATGATCCGCGAGGGAATATAGAAGCGAGCCGAGCCTTCCTGACCGCTGGTTTTGCTTGCGCCAAGGGCCTCGATCCCACCGATGAAGCGGGTGGTGCCGCCGTAAAAATCGTCGCTCTTCCAGAGGACGGTGCCGCTGGGGCGCATTACCTTGAGTCGGTCATACTGGTCGATGGCAATGATCTCGCGGGTGCCGTCGTTGTCGAGGTCGGCAATGGTGAACTCAAAGAGATTGACACTGTCCGGGACCTCCATGGCGCTGCCAGCTTTCAATGCACCATTGCTCAGCTCAAGCCGAAAGATTCCTGGGGCCACGGCCTTGTCTGAATCGGACCGTTGACCGGCTAATACTATGCCCTCACCAGGGACGGGCATGGCCCGGACATACCACCTGACATCCTGAAAAAGATAGTTAGCCTTGTCCGTGCCGAGCCACTCAAAGGCGAATGAATGCGGTTCCTTGCTATCCGCCGCACTTACGTAGATTTCCGGTTTGCCGTTTTTGTTCAGATCCGCCACGGTGATGGCGTGGATGCGATACCCGACCTTGCCGGGAATCTGGCCGACCTTGCTCAACCGGTTGTTGTCTCGTTTATAGATCTGTACTGAGTCGTAATCGGCGTAGATGACTTCTTCCTGACCGTCACCGTCAAGATCGGCCATTTCCATAAATTGAAGGGTCATCTTCATGTTTTGGGTCTTCTGGAACTCGCCGGTCATGCCCTTGGGGTAGATAAAGGGCGAACCGCCTCCCATGCCGGTGCGGCCGGCAAAGGCTCGGTCAGGATGGGCGGTGGCATACTGCGGCTGTGCTTGGGCACCTTGCGGTCCGATGGCCTGGGGCTGAAGTATTGCCGAGGCCGGACGTTTGTGGTCGAAAATTTTTTCGCCGATGTCCCAGGCCATGGTGTCGATGCTTTGGATAATCTCACTTTCGTTCTTGGCCGTGGCATAAAAACTTTGGGGTGCGCCCTTGGCCACATCAATAACCTTGGCATCAAGAGAGAGGCTGCTTCCCAGAGCGGTGAGGCTGCCCGCCACCAGATAATCGGCCTGCAGGCTCTTGCCCAGCTTTAGAAACGCCTCTGTCTGGGTTGGAGTCCCGGCAGTGGCCAGGGCCTTGTCCACCACGCCCTTGTCGATGACGGTGAGGCCGATTTCCGAGGCAAGGCGACTGGCAAGCATATCACGGATTCCGCTGGTCAGGTAGCTCATGTCCTGCTGGGCGTTGGCCTTGAAAGGCAGAAAGGCGATGCGCCCGGTTTTGGCAGCTGCCCCGATGGTCGGCAGCGCAATATGCATGGCGAATATCAGTGCGGTGAGCAAGGCCGGTAAAAGGACTGTGCGCTTGGTTTGTTTGGACATGACCGGTTTCCTTATTGAAAAGAAGAATGATTTTCCGTAGAATTCAAAACTTAAAGCTTACCCCGAAAAAACGCGGAAGGGCAAGAGTTTTTTGTGTACCGGTGGGCTATGTGATGTTGTGCGCAACGGCTTTGCGATAATCGCGGCTGAAGCTTTTTTTCTGACAGTGTTAAAGGACAAGCATGAAAACCACCATCTATCTCATCCGACATGGCCTGACTGCAGCAAATAATGACGATGTTTTTGCCGGACGTACCCAGGAACCCTTGCATCCCGAGGGTGTAGCCCAGATTGTTGCGGTTGGTAAACAGCTTGCCGGTTGCGGCATCTGCAAGATATTCTGCGGCCCGCTGGCGCGCACTCGCCAGTCTGCCGGGATCGTGGCAGATCAGCTTAATGTAACGGTGGAAGCGAATGAGGCCTTGACCGAGATCAACATTCCTCACTGGGACGGGCTGAAAAAGGAGATGATTCGGGCAAGATTCGGCTCTGAATATCCAACCTGGCACGACGATCCGGCAGGATTTTATGTGGCGGGTTGTGAGACCATTGGTGAGGTGCAGAACCGAGCCGTTGCCTGCATGGAAAGAATCTTTCAAGGGTATCCCGGCCAGAATCTGCTGGTTGTCAGCCATTTGATCGTGGTCCGGAGCTTGCTTCTGCATTATCAGGCGCGGCCAATTGAGGATTTCCGGGCGATCAAGGTTGGTAATGCCCAGGTGTCGCAGATTGTTAGGAATGGGTTGGGTGGAACGACGGTGGCGTTGTAATTAGGTTTGTTGCGCTTATCCTTCGGCCTTGTTGACTTCTCTCATATCTTCTGATGCCCCGAGATGAATTAACGCAGCCATTCGGCATTCTCAGGATGAGCGGATTATGTCAAAAAGGACAGCGTTTTTCCGTTCACCCTGATCTTTTTACCCGACCCAACAATAATCAAGGGACAACGAGACCGCCAATCACCTCGCTGATCCCGGAAAGTTTATTATCCGTCAGATAACGGGCAAGCCCTTCTACTATATCCTGGCTGGCGCGGGGATTGACAAAATTCGCGGTGCCGACCTCGATGGCGGTTGCACCTGCCAGAAGAAATTCCAGGGCATCCTCCGTGGTGGTGATCCCACCGATGCCGATCACAGGAATCTTGACGGCCTGGGCTACCTGCCAGACCATGCGCAGGGCGATGGGCTTGATTGCCGGGCCGGATAGCCCCCCCACGACATTGGCCAGTCTCGGCCTTCTGGTTTTGACATCAATGGCCATACCCAGCAGGGTGTTGATCAGGGAGACCGCCTGTGCTCCTCCCGCCTCCACGGCCCTGGCAATTTGACTGATATCGGTGACATTGGGTGAGAGCTTGACGATTACCGGCAGCGTGCTATGCGTACATACTGCACGGGTAACGGCTTCGGCCATTGCGGGATCGGTGCCGAAGGCAACCCCACCCTTTTTCACATTGGGGCAGGAGATATTGACTTCCAGCCCGCTGATCCCTTCAACCTCGCTCAGTCGTTGGGCCAGGGTTTGATATTCTTCCAGGCTGTCCCCCAGGATATTCACGATAACCCTGGTGCCTATCTCCTTTAAATATGGAATTTTTTCGGAGATAAAGCGATCCAGCCCCACGTTTTCTAGACCAATGGCGTTGAGCATGCCTCCGGCCGTTTCCACGATTCGGGGCGGAGGGTTTCCCCGGCGCGGAGCCAGCGAGATCCCCTTGACCACCACTCCACCAAGATGGTGGAGATTGACATAGGGCTCGAATTCCTTGCCATAACCGAAGGTACCGGAAGCGGTGAGCACGGGATTCTTGAAAACGACACCGCCGACGGTGATGTGCATATCCGGTTGGTTCATAGCCAGGCCACCTCCTCTGCCTTGAAAACAGGACCGTCCTTGCAGACATGGAGATACGGGCCGGACAGATCACCCCGAGGTACCGCACACCCAAGGCAGGCGGAGATCCCGCAGGCCATCATGGTTTCCAGGGAAACCTGACACTGCCAGCCGTGGCCGCGACATTCCTTAACCACCGCCTTCATCATCGGGTGGGGGCCACAGGTGCATACCGTCCAATTGTTGGCAGGATCAAGGTGGTGCTTCAAAAGTTCGGCTACAAAACCATGATGACCAAGACTCCCGTCATCGGTGGCGAAATGGGTTTCCTTCACACCGATATCCATAAAATCCCGAGGCAAAGGGCCAAATTCGGCAGCTGTTCGTGCGCCAAGCAAAACGACACATTTCGGCGGTTTGCTTGTGCGCAGGATTTCCTTGGCTAGAAAATAAAGGGGGGCAATGCCCATGCCACCGCCGACCAGACAGATCGCTTGCTTGCCTGCGAGATCAAAGCCATGGCCCAGCGGTCCGTTCAGGTTCAGCCTTTGACCGGGGCTCATGGCCGCGAGCATCCGCGTACCCTTGCCGACAACCTTGAACATAAGCTGCAACTGCTCGTTGCCTATGGTCTGGTGAATGGAGAGAGGCCGCCTAAGGAGAGGATCGTAGCCCGGATTGGTTCGGACCATAACAAATTGACCGGGCCTGGCATTGCTTGCAATATCCGGGGCGGTCAGGGTCAAACGAAATATTTCCGGGGCGAGTTGTTCTTGCCGGACAATCTCACCCTGTTCTTCAAATTGATTCATGCGTATTCCAAATGATTTTCAGATGGGGGCACGCTTCAGTTCGTCTCGGGATATACCCTTCGACAGGCGCTGGGTCGTGCATGTTCATGGCCGGATAACCACTCGAAAATATTGATTATCTTGAGTTTTGCCCAGGGAGGATAAGCGACAGTACCCGCTCGAGATCATCGTGGGAATAGTACTCGATTTCCACTTTCCCCCGGGTCCCGCTTTGAACGATCCGCGCCTTTGTATCCAGGTAATTGACCAAGCCGTTGGCCAAGGACTTGCAGTAGGATTCAGGCAATTCATTTGCCGACTTTCTCGGCTGACGTTTTGCGGTGCTGCCTGCTGCGGACATTTTTTTCTTTTGTCTCTGAGCCAGTGCTTCTGCCTGTCGGACAGTAAGCCCCTGCTCGACAATCTCGTTTCTGACCTCGCGCATGGTCTCTTCATCGCCAACGCTGAGCAGTACTCTCGCGTGCCCCATGCTCAAAACGCCGCGCACCAGATCTTCCTTGGCAAAATCGGGGAGCTGGTTGATCCGCAGGGCATTGGCCACGGTTGATCGCTCCTTGCCAACCCGCCTTGCCACCTCTTCCTGGGTCAGATTGAATTCCTTTACCAAGCGTAGGTAAGCCTCCGCCTCCTCCAAAGGATTCAGATCCTGACGCTGGATGTTTTCGATGAGCGCCAGTTCAAGCCGGTCAAGGGGGGTGACGTCTTTTACCAGAACAGGGACCTCATCAAGGCCCGCCATCTTTGCGGCCCGCCAGCGTCGTTCTCCGGCGATGATCTGATAGCGGCCCTCAGCCCCATGCTCACACACGACCAGGGGCAGCAAAACGCCCTTTTCAAGGATAGAAGCGGAAAGTTGGGCCAGCGCCGTATCATTAATATCCTTCCTGGGCTGATTCGGGTTGGCCTCGATAAAGTCGATGGGACACAAAAAGTATTCCCGGCCACCTGAACCGCCGGATGGCAACAGGGCGTCAAGGCCCTTACCGAGGGCCGAGGCTGTTTTTTTAATCATGATTTCACTCCCTCTTGCGCCGCAACCTTTGGTTGCTTGCGGAGAAACTCTTTTCCAAGCTGCAGGTAGCTGGCCGCCCCGGTTGACCGCTTATCATAAACAATCGCCGCCTGGCCGTGGCTCGGGGCCTCACTGAGGCGGACATTGCGCGGAATAACCGTGTCATACACCCGGCCCTGGAAATGGTTTTTCACTTCGGTGACGACCTGATGCGTCAGCTTATTTCGGCCATCATACATGGTCAGAAGCAGACCCTCTATGGCAAGAGCCCGATTATACGAATTTTTCACCAGGCGGATGGTACGAACCAATTGACTCAATCCCTCAAGGGCGAAATATTCGCACTGCAAGGGGATAAGCACGGTGTCGGCCGCAGTGAGGGCGTTAATGGTCAGCAGGCCCAGAGAGGGGGGGCAATCGATAAAAATGTAATCATAATCCCCACGGACAGAGGAGAGGAGATTCGCAAGATATCGCTCTCGCTTTACAGCGGTCATCAGTTCGACCTCTACCCCGATCAGATCGATATGGGTGGGGAGAACAGAAAGCTTTTTCAGGCCGACTACCGGCTGTATAACCTCAGGAGCTTCCGCTTCCCCCATGTAACAATGATAGAGGTGGGTCCCTCCATTGGCTCGACTGACACCCAACCCGCTGGAGGTGTTCCCCTGCGGGTCGGAATCCACCACAAGGACCTTCTTGCCGAGCAACGAAACCGAGGCTGCCAGATTTATCGCGGTGGTTGTTTTCCCAACGCCGCCTTTCTGGTTCGCCAAGGCCACTATTTTTGCGTCCTTTCCCATACTGAAAAACCTCAACCGCGTGATGATTCCCGGCTAAAACTCGCCTGTTTTTCAGGCGCAAGCCACTGCCGGGGAGCAAGCAATGGTCAGGCTCCCCCACCTGTGGTCTATACTAACACACTCCGCACGGCGAGTCCCTTGATTTTTGCGATGCATTTTTCTTTTTTACAGGTCGGGCAAAAGGAAAAATATACACATGTTCCACGTGGAACATGTGTATATTTTTCCTTTAATTCTATGCTGTTAGGATGGAAACAATGAGCTCGGTGGTACGTGTCATGTCTCGCAGGTCGATGGATTCTTCGGTGCTGTGCACATGGTCCATGCCGATTCCGATGATGGCGGTTTGCAAGCCTTTTCCGTTGAAAATGTTGGCGTCGCTGCCGCCACCCGCCCGCTCGTAACGGATTTCACGCTGAAGACGGGCGGCGGCTTTGTCAACCCGTTGCAACACCGGGGCGTTGCGGGCAAGATGCATGGCCGGGTATTCCTGGGAGATATGAAAGTCGAGACGAGGTCGAACCCCTGATGCAAGCTGCGCGCCAAGCTCCGGTTGCCAGTTGTCGATGACAGCTTGAACGGTATCTTTGATCTGTTGGGAATAGGCCGCGAGTTTTTCCGAGGAGTGGCTCCGCACTTCTCCCTCCACCACGGCGCTTTCGGGAATGATGTTTGTCGCCTTGCCACCAGTGATACGCCCTATATTGGCAGTGCTTTCTTCATCAAGGCGGCCCAGGCGCAGATCGGCAAGACAACGGGCAGCAAGCTGAATGGCGTTGATTCCCCTTTCAGGGTGCAGGCCTGCATGGGCTGCCGCGCCGGTGACGGTAAAGTGGAAATGGTTGGCGGCAGGAGCGCCGATAATGAGGAGATCCACCCCGGTGCTGTCGAGGGCATAGCCCTCCTTGGCCCGGAGCAGGGAGATATCCAAGGCCTTGGCGCCCCGCAGGCCAATCTCTTCGCAGGTGGTGAAAACAAGATCGAAAGACAGATGCGGAAGGCGGGCCTCTTTAATGGCGCGAACCGCCTCAAGAAGGATTGCAATGCCGGCCTTGTCGTCACCGCCAAGGATGGTATCACCTGCGCTGGTAAAACGAGTGTCATTTCTGAGAACCTGTATCCCTCTCCCAGGTTCCACAGTATCCAAGTGGCAATTAAAAAAGATCGGTTCTCCAGGGAGATCCCCGGGGAAGTGGATAACCAGATTGTTTGAGTTGGAACCGGTGGCGGTGCGGGAGTCATCCTCGGCGATGATGGCTTCGGGAAATTCCTGCATCACGAGGTTTTTGAGAAAACGGGCAAACCGCTCTTCTTCGCCGGAGGGGCTGTCAATGGTACACATTTCGGTAAAAATCCGAGCAAGACGTTCGCTGTTTATATTCATGCAACTCCCTCTGTTTCCTTGTTGCGGTTAAAGACAAAATACTCTATGATAATCATTATCATCTTCCGGGTGATAATTGGTCGAATGAGTCACTTGGCATTTGAGTACGCCTCGTGTATCGGGGTAACAGGGAAAGAATAATGCACCTGTCCTTGCGGGGCGAGAAAATAATCACGGAAAAACAACGGCCGGCGAGTCGTCTCCGTGCTCAAGGCTAAAAGTATCTAACTCAAGGCATCTGGCAAGAGGAATCTATTTTTTTGCCGAACAATTACTTTCAATACAGTACGGGAGGTCGCAGCATGGCAATATTCAAATGTGAAAAATGTGGAGCAACCAAAGAGGGCAGGTGCAAACCAAAAAAATGCGGCGATTGCGGCGGCAGCGACTGCATGATCAAAAAAGAAGAAAAATCTTCGGGATGCGGCTGCACTTGCAAGGCGAAAAAATAATCAACCCATAAAGACAGTTCCTTGAAAGGCCTCCGCTGGTAAAGCTGAGGCCTTTTTTTTGCCATGGAATGCAGGAATTCGTGGTTGTAAACGATCATTGCGGGAAGGAGCGCCCCCGGATAGGATAGAGCAAGGATCAGACCAACAGAGAAGTATGTTTTAAGGCAGGACAAATGAGGGGGCAGGGAGATGAACGAGGCAGCAACTCAGGCGACCCATACCATAGTTTTTGAGCCCAGCGGGCGAAAAGTTCAGGTCGGAGCAGGAGTATCGATTATAAAGGCGGCCAGAGAGGCAGGCATTCACATCAATGCTTCCTGCGGCGGCAGCGGGGTGTGCGGCAAATGCAAGATTATCATAGAAAAAGGCGAGGTTGACGGGGGAGGCAGTGAAAAATTCAGCCCCCAGGAGAAAGAAAACGGCTATCGTCAGGCATGCACCGCAACAGTTGTCGGGGATGCCTCAATCCGGGTGCCGGAATCCTCGGGCCTGAAAAGCGGCGGGCTGGGAACTGCCGTGCCGCTCAGGCATCGAGCCAGAATGCATGTTTACGACATTGAAGAGCTTCGAGAACAAGGTATCTTTGTCCCCCCGGTTGTCAAACTCTGCCTGCAGATTCCTCCACCTTCGGCCGAGGATAACATGGCGGATGCCGGCAGGCTTATTCATCAGCTCAGCAGCCGCTACGATGAACGCAAGGTGGTTGTAAATCTGGCGATTTTGCGGCAGCTGCGCAAGACTCTGCGGGAAGATAATTTCCGAATAACCGTTACCTGCGCCCGGCCGGTGAATGTCTCGGGTAAATCCTATCTCACCAACATCCAGGGAGGCGACTGGACCCACCGCAGCTTTGGCCTTGCCTTCGATATCGGCACAACCTCGGTCTACGGGGTGTTGGTGGATCTCAATTCCGGCAAGGTACTGGCCAGGGGCGGGGAATACAACGGCCAGTTGGGCTATGGCGAGGACGTGATCTCGAGGATCATCTTCGCGGAAAAAAAAGAGGGGTTGGCCAAAATGCAGGAGTTGGTGGCAACCACCATCAACAGTATCATCAACACCCTGCTGAAGATGGCCAGCCCAGGCGACACCGAGGAAAAAGGCGGTATCACCCGCGAGGAGATAACCTCCATTACACTGGCGGGCAACACCACCATGACCCATCTCCTCCTAGGACTAGAGCCGGACAACATCCGCCGCGCTCCCTATGTGCCGGTCACCACCTTCCTGCCGCCCATCAGGGCAACCGATCTGGGCATCAATCTGCCGCACACCGCCGTGGCACTGGTCTATCCATCTATCTCCAGCTATGTGGGAGGCGATATTGTCGCCGGGGTCATGGGCTCGGGCATGTACCGCACCGAATTGATCACCCTGTATATCGACATCGGCACCAATGCGGAGATTGTCGTCGGCAACCGGGAATGGCTGGTGTGTGCTGCCTGCTCCGCCGGGCCGGCCTTTGAGGGCGGCGGCATTACCCACGGAATGCGGGCGGCCATCGGCGCCATCGAGGATTTCAGCATCAATCCCCAGACCCTTGAGCCGATGAATATCACCCTGGGCAACAAACCGCCGGTGGGCATCTGCGGTTCTGGATTACTGGCCATCATCGCCACCCTGTTCGAGCAGGGGGTAGTCGGCAGAAGCGGAAAATTCCGCCGGGATTTGGATACGGACCGAATCCGGGAAGGGCGCAGCGGACATGAGTATGTGCTGGTGTGGAAGGAAGAGGCGGGAGTGGAACACGATATCGTCATCAATGAGGTGGATATCGAGAATTTCATCCGGGCAAAGGCGGCGATCTATGCCGGGATCACAACCCTGGTGGAACAGGTGGGCCTGGCAATCACCGACATCGAACAGGTTATCCTGGCAGGTGCCTTTGGCAGCTATATCGATCTGGATTCAGCCATGACCGTCGGCCTGCTGCCGCAGGTGGATGCTGATCGGGTGCTCTATGTGGGGAACGGTTCACTCATGGGTGCGTGGATGAGCGAGATGAGCAACCATATCAGACGGGATGTGGTGGAGGTGGTTCGGAAAATGACGAGCTTCGAACTTTCGGAGATGCAGTCCTTCCAGGAACAGTATATTGCCTCACATTTCCTGCCGCATACGGATATCAGTCTCTTTCCTCGCGTGGCGGAAAGGATAGCGGAGATCCGCAGAGGCGATTAAATCGATCTTCCGGCTGGTTTTGCGTGTCCAAGGCCTGTGTGGGACGGCTTGAAGGTAGGGTAGAAAGAGGCTAGGCTGCAAGCTCCTCGTTACCATTGAGGGAAACCTCCATGGCCCGTGCCGGGCAGACGGAAACACACAGACCGCAGGCCGTGCATTTTTCCTCGTCGAACAGCACTGCCATATCGGGTCGGTGGAGAGCGAGCGCGCCGGTTGGGCAGATGCCGGTGCAGGCGCCGCACTGGTAACATTTGTCATCATCGCGGCGAATATTGCCGGCCATGCTTTTCACTGTAACCCCCATTTCGTTCAGGTAGGCGATCCCCTTCTTGACATTGGCCTTGTGGCCGATGATTTCGAGAACCATGACCCCTTCCTGCTGGAGGAGGATGGTGGCCTTGAGGATATTGAACTCCAGGTCGTACTTCCGAACCAGATTGCTGATGATCGGCTGGTCAATGACTTCCTTGGGGAACTTCAGGACATAAATTCTAGTATTCATGACTGTGTCTCCAGCAGGGCGGACAGCTGCGCTAAAACAGCTTCCACCGGCAAATCGGTTGACAGGGTTATGAGCTGAGCCGGAGTAAGTTCAGCCGGGGGTTCAAATCTCTCTTTTTGTTTCAGGTAGATTTCCCAGCGCCCATCCGAAACCGCCTCTGGGTCAAGAGCTCTCTTGGCCATGCGGCGTTTCATTTCCTCTTCCGGACAGATACAGAGAATACAATATAGCCGAACACCCAGACGCTGCGCAAGCATCCGCACTTGGTCGCGGTCGCTTTTCCGCTGATACGAGGCATCGAGCACCACTCCCCGGCCACGGGTAATATCCTGTTCCGCGCGGGCGAGCAGAGCCGCATAGGTTCTGGCTGTGAACTCGCTGGTATAGATTCCCTGATCGGCAGTTTCACGCTGGTGGGTTTGGGGAGAGAGTCCGGCCAACTCCTTGCGCACCACATCGGAGTTGTAATAGGCAAGGGTGTGACGTTCGGCCCAGGCCTGGGCCACAGTGCTCTTGCCCGTGGCGATCAGGCCGAAAAAAATAAACAGGTCAGGCTGCGGCATAGCGTTCAGCCAGGGCGAAGTATTTTTTTGCCAAGGCAAGACAGTTGTCGGCGGTTGCGGGATCAACCTCAGGGGCATGGGCGGTGAAAAGGCCGATCTTGCCCCGGACATAGGCCCGATAACATTTATAGAAGTTGAGCATGGGCAGCAGGGTGGTATCGTTCGCAGCCCGGCAAAAGTGCTCGATAAAATAGCGGGAAAGCTCGGGTAAGCCATGGAAATCAAGGTCCATGGCCAGGAATGCCACGTCGCTTGCCACATCGCAATAACGGAACCGCTCGTTAAACTCGATACAATCGTAGATGAAAATCTGGTCGGCAAGGCAAATATTGGCGGAATACAGATCGCCATGGCAATCCCGAACCCGGCCCTCGGCGATGCGGGCGGCAAAGAGCTGCTCGTTGCCGAGAAAAGCGCGCGCGTAGCTGCCGATAGACTCGAACTGCTCCCGGCTCAAGGCGGCACAGCCGATGAAGCCTTGGGTTTGGTCAAAATTTTCCAGCACATTGACGCTCACGGCCTGGGCGGTTCCGAATTTTTCAATGGCAGGCCCACTCTCGGCCCTGGCATAAAAAGGAACCAGTATGGCGATAATCCGGTCCAAGATCTCCCTGGTGAGTCCGCCTTGAGCGATGACCTTGGCCATCATCCGCTCTTCCGGCATTCGTGCCATTTTTACGGCGTACTCAACGGGAATCCCTGGGCCGTCCAGGGCAAAGGTCGAATCTTCCTGCTGAGTGATCGTAGTCAGGCCAAGGTACAGAGAAGGGCACAACCGCCGGTTTAAAACCAGCTCCTGCTCGCAGAAATGCCTACGCTTTTCCAGGGTGGTAAAGTTGAGAAAACCGAAGTCCACGGGTTTCTTGATCTTGTAAACAAAGTCGCCAGCCAGCAGCACATAGGAAATATGGGTTTGCACCAGGGATATTTCCGGCGCGGAATGCGGGTATGCCTCCGGCCTGAGCAGCGCCTGGATATATGGCGGCAAGGTTGAATCAGCCATGAAAGCCTCCGGGGGATAGAACTCAATGCCGAGAATCGACAGGAATATCGAACAGACAACACTATAAAAGAGGTGATCATAACAGAAACATTTATTTCCGTAAACCGTGGAACAAGGCGTGGGCATAGAGAAACCGCGACCTTTTGAAAATACGCCTCATATTTTCTCCGGACAATGCCGAGAAGTACAGTGAAAGCATCTTGAAATCATACGACAGAGGCAGAGGAAAATGATACAGGCGAACAGAGAGATCCTCATCGTGGACGATACGGCGGTACTCCGCAATATCATGAAAGTGCAGTTACAGCGGATGGGTTTTTCCAGGATTTATGAAGCCTCGGATGGCAGCGAGGCCATGAAAATCCTGCACGCCCGGAGGATTGATCTTGTCATCTCCGATTGGAATATGCCGGTGATGAGCGGGTTTGAACTGTTGCGGGAAATACGCGCCAGTGAGATTTTCAAGGATATCCCCTTCATCATGGTTACGGCGGAAGCCACCGAATCCCGGATCAGCATGGCCTTGCAGCTGAAGGTGGATGAGTTGATTTTAAAACCCTTCACCCTGGAGATTCTCGAACGAAAAATCCTCCGGGTCATTCAATAACCGCAATAGCTTTGTAACTCTTTGCCTTGGTGTTACGGGGCAGAGGCCTTTTTCCCTTTTTGTGAGTCCATCAATTTGGGCGGAACTGGATCCAGGTTTCTTAAGCTCTCCAACAGCGTATCCAAAGCAAAACCGGCACATGCCAGCCGATTTTTTTCCAGGGCCGTCACTGCCCGACCGGCCATTTTGGCCCCTGCCTGGTAATACCCATACTCTCCCTTAATATAAAAACCCGCCGCCCGGATCATGGCCTGGAGAATCTCTTTTTCCGCGCCACATGCCCCATGCCATGCCTGCTCCAGAATTTCGTGGACCTCGAAAAAAAGCCCCAGATCCCAAAGCACCAACGCCCTGGACAGGGCATCGCCGGCACCTGTCCGCGCGATCATTTCAAGAGCCTTGGCATAGCCGGTCAAGCGCGCCTCAATATAGGCGACATAGGGAGCTGCCAACCCTTTTTGCAGATAAGATTCAGCAACGGCACGGACCGGAGCAAGATCATTTTCAGCCAGCGCCGAAGAGAGCGCCGCGGAAAGTTCATTTCTGATATCTCGGCTCAAGCGATCCTGAAACGGTTCAAAACCAGGGGGATTCATGGAGGCGATTATTGGTAGAGGTCGGGGTAGAGCTTTTTAAGGCAATCCGGGCAGATACTGTGGGTAAAATCGGCCGAGGTTTTAGCGGAGATGAACTTCTCAACGGTACTCCACGAGTCCGGGTCACGGGGGTCGCCATCACCGTTGCGGATTTTTTTACAGGAAGAGCAGATGGGCAACAGGCCGTGCAGGGTATTTTTTATCTCAAGGAGCATTCTGGTCTGAATGTGAAGACCAAGGAGCACGAAGATGGCGCCAAAGAGAAAGACAAGGCCGACAAGAAGCTCACCGACAAAAGGAAGGTCAAAGAAAAAAAGCCCTGCCACCACGCAGTAACCCAGGAGAAAAAAGAACATCAGCCTCCGATGCAGACGCAGGGAACGGATGATCTCCGTTCTGCAACGCGCGGGGATGAAAGGAGTCAGGATGTTGAGTTCCCGGGCCTTGACAAGATTGAAGAGCATGACAACTGCTCCGATCAGGATCATGGCAAAGCTCAGGTTGTGCTGCATGGGAGGTGCTCCTCATAGGTCAGTTAATGATTTTCTTAAATATATCAATTTTTCATTCAAGAAGCCATTTTTTTTCTGAAAAGGCCGTTGTTTTCACAGGCTGCGGGAGCAGGATCAAGGGTCAGGGTTATGAGACTGTTCGGATTCGCCCGGGTGAGCAGGGCGCCGTTTCGGTCGGTGAGGCAGAGTACGGTGTGGGCGGTATTGTTAAGGCCGCGACCCAGATATTCGAGACGGTCGCCCACTTCGATGGGGTTGCGCGTTTCAATAATCGGCTGAAGGCCCGTCTGCCGGACGATACCCACCGGGGCATAATCGTAACTGATCAACGGGCCGTTGTAGAGCATATCAACGGTGGTTGGTTGCTGGTCGAAGAAGTTTTCCGTGTAGCCCCGCGAACCGATTTTCAGCAGCTCTTCTCGGAAAGAGGCGGGCAAGGTGGCGTCGGAAGGAGGCTGGGCAAGGCCATGCGAGGCCCAATAATCAAGGGCTGCCCGGTAGAGACGGGTTATGGCCCCCACATAGTACACGCTTTTCATCCTTCCTTCGATCTTGAGGCTGTCCGCCCCGGCCCGGATCAGTTCGGGCAGCCGGTTAAGCAGACAGAGATCCTTGGCGTTGAAGATATAGGTGCCGCGGTTGTCTTCTTCCACCGGGAAGAACTGGCCGGGACGTTTTTCCTCTTCCAGCCGGTAGTGGTAGCGGCAGGGATGGGCGCAGTTGCCCTGATTGGCATCGCGGCCCGTAAGATAGAGGCTGAGCAGGCAGCGACCCGAGTAAGAGATACACAACGCCCCGTGCACGAAGATCTCCAACTCCGTTTCGGTGGCCTGCCGAATGGCGGAAATCTCGGCCAGGGAAAGCTCCCGGGCAAGATTGAGACGTTTTACCCCCTGGCCGGCCCAGAAACGCACGGACTCCAGGTTGGTGACATTGGCCTGGGTACTGAGATGGATCGGTAGTTCCGGTACCACCCGGCGGGCAACGGCGAGGATGCCCGGGTCGGAGATGATGAGGCCGTCCACTTTCGCATCGCGCAGGTCGGTCAGATATTTTGGCAGTTCGGCAAGGTCGTCATTGTGGGCAAAGATGTTGATGGTGGTGTATACTTTAACCCCGTGTCCGTGGGCATAGGCCACGGCCTGGGCGATTTCCTCTTCGCCGAAATTGGTGGCATGGGCCCGGAGGCTGAATTTTTTTCCGCCAAGATAGACACCATCCGCGCCGTAGTGGATAGCGGTCTGCATTTTTTCAAAATTGCCTGCTGGGGCAAGAAGTTCCGGAAGTTTCATCGACAAGCCTTTTCGTGCGGGGGATCGGATGGCAGAAAATCATTACACTATACACCAAAAAAAGATTGTTGTCGCCATGAGCGGCGGGGTGGATTCCTCGGTGTCCGCGGCCCTGTTGCAAAGGCAGGGTGCGCAGGTGCAGGGCGTTTTCATGGCCCTGGCCCAGCCCGATCTGACGGAGCAGGTGCAACGGGTTCGGGCGGTTGCCGATTTTTTAAAGATTCCCCTGACCGTGGTGGATCTCGCCGATGCATTCCAAAAGGAGGTGGTGGACTATTTCTGCGCCAGCTATTTTGCCGGAAAAACCCCCAATCCGTGCATGGTTTGTAACCGAACCATCAAAAGCGGTCAGCTGCTGGACCGGGTCCGGGATACCCTTGGAGCGGACCTGCTCGCCACAGGCCATTATGCCAGGATCAGCGGGGATGGGATAAGCGGTTACCGGTTGCTCAAAGGCCTTGATCCCAAAAAGGACCAGTCCTATTTTCTCGGCCTGCTTTCCCAGAAGCAACTGGCGCACCTCTGCTTTCCCTTGGGCGGCTTTCGGAAAAAGGAGGTCTACGGCCTTGCGGCAGAGCTTGGCCTGGCTTCCCGGCATTCGGCGGAGAGCCAGGATATCTGTTTTCTTAAACACCAATCGGTGGGGGAGTTTCTCGCCTCCCATTCGCCGGGACAAGAGCGGCCTGGGCCAATGCTGAGCTTGCAGGGCAAGGAACTTGGGCGCCATTCGGGGATCCATCAGTATACCATCGGCCAACGCCGGGGCTTGGGCATATCGGACGCGACCCCCTGGTATGTGGCGGGGATTGCGCTGGAGGAAAATGCCGTGCTGCTCGGCAAGGACGAGGACCTCTGGCGGAAGGAGGTGTTGCTGCCGGGCGTGCATTGGCTAAGCGGCCAGGCCCCGAGCTTGCCCCGTGTTTGCATGGTGAAGATCCGCTCCCGGCATCCAGCCTGCGAGGCAGAGATTATCCGACAGGAAAATGGCGGGATACTGGTGAGCTTTGCCGAACCGCAACGCGCCGTAACCCCCGGCCAGTTTGCGGTTTTTTATGAAGGAGAGGCGGTTCTCGGCTGCGGAGAGATTGGCAAAGAATGATGGACTCGAAAAAAAGGAAGAACCCACCGGTCCGCGACACGAAATCAAGAGCTCCCAAGCAATAACTGTTGAAATCGCGGCATGTTGCGATTTCAACAAATGACGCTCAATTTGTGTTTGGCGGATGCGGCGGAAAAACGATACACTGATCGAGATTCCTATTTTGCTCAGCCCCTGTCGCGCGGTGGCACAAAGAATCTCTGATTGCCTGAAAAACCAAGGAGCATCATGAACCCCTTCATCTCCAAAACCAAGATCGTGGCCACCCTGGGGCCGACCTCCTTTTCGCCTTCCGTGCAACGTCGCCTGATGGCGGCCGGGGTTGATGGCTTTCGCCTGAATCTCTCCCATGGAGAGCTTGAGCAACACGCCGGGGTGATCGCCGGTCTGCGGAAAATCAGTGCGGAGATGGGCCGACCGGTGGCCATCATCGTGGATCTGCCCGGGCCGAAAATGCGGCTGGGCATTGTGCCCAAACCGATTACCGTGCGCCGGGGCGCCAAGGTCCGTTTTTTACCGGAAGGGGTTTCCCGTCCCGGACCGGGCATCTTTCTGCCCCATGAGATTTCCGGGCTGGCCCAAGGGCTGCGCCCGGGCTCCATCATCTTTGTCGGCGACGGCATGATGCAGTTCAAGGTCAAGGGCATAGAGGGGGAGATCGTCGAAACCGAAGCCCTGGTGGCCGGGGTGGTTCGTTCCAACAAGGGGGTCAATATCCCCGGCTATGATGTACCTGCCGGGGCGCTCACCGAGGAAGACAAGCGAGGCATCGCTTTTGCCGTCAAGCACAAGGCCGATGTTATCTGCATCTCCTTTGTCGGCGGCGCGGAGGATATGCTGGCCGCCCGCGCTCTCCTGCCGAAAACCGGAAAGTACCACCCCTGCCTGTTGGCCAAGATCGAACGGCGGCAGGCGGTGGCCCATCTTGACTCCATTCTGGCGGTGGCCGATGCGGTGATGGTGGCCCGGGGCGATCTCGGCATCGAGCTGCCCATTGAAGAAATTCCCGGCTTGCAGAAGGATATCATCCATCGGGCCAATCTGGCGGCAAAGCCGGTGATCGTTGCCACCCAGATGCTGCTGTCCATGGTTGACAACGCCCGACCAACCCGAGCCGAAGTCACCGATGTGGCCAACGCCATCCTTGATGGCGCAGACGCGATCATGTTTTCCGAGGAGACCGCCATTGGCCATGATCCGGTGGCGGTGGTCCGGATTGCCAAAAAAATTGCCCGTCAGACCGAGCGCGGCCTGGTCAAGAGCGGCGGCGTCGCGCTGGAGGTTAGGGCGGCGATCCGTTCCGAATACACTATTGATGATCTGATCAGCAGCGCCACCTGCGATGTCTTGGAGAACCGCACGGTGGACCTTGCCGTAACCCCCACCGCCACCGGGGCCACGGCAAGGCGCATCGCCCGGTTACGGCCCCGGCCCTGGATTGTGGCGATCACCGATAATGCAACGGTCCGCAATATCCTCGCCCTTTCCTCCGGGGTCTTTCCTCTGGGGGTGCCCTCCGTCGCCCTGTCTGATCTCGAGTTGGCAGAGTTATTGAAAGGCGCCGGTTTGATCCGGCCAGGGCTGCGGCGGTTGGTGATCACCGCCGGCAGCCTGTTCGGGGTTGCGGGAACCACCAACAGCCTGAAGATTATCGATGTTTCGTAACCGTTGCAGCACCGCATCTGCTTCGCAGTCTCATCAGGCTTGCTGCGCGCTCACTGCTCCTGCTGCGAAACAGTGGCAGAATCAGCCTTGTCTTCAATCGCAACTCCACGGCCGGACAACTTGTCGGTGCCGCCAATGCACGACATCCTGATGATGAGGCATGAGCACAATGAAGCAAATCCCCCTTGTTATTGATGAATCCATAAAGCTCGAATTAAACGTAAGTGAACTCTATTCGCTTTTTCAGAGGTCATTCCCGGAAGATGCGGATTTCTGGTGGGAGTTGGTCTTGGAGGAAAAAAACCATGCCGCACTTATTCAAAGCGGGAAAGAGCACTTCGAGCCGATCACCGAATTTCCGCCCTATCTCCTGCACCATAATTTGCAGGAGCTCGAAGATATAAACAGTGACCTTCTTGCCCTGATCAAACAATTTGAAAATACACCCCCATTGAGGGCAGAGGCGTTTAACCTGGCGCTCAAGATTGAAAACTCGGCAGGAGAACTGCATTTCCAGGAATTCATGAATAAAGAAGAAGACTTAATAATCGGTAACATTTTCAGGAAGTTGAACAAAGACGACAAAGAACATGCCATGCGAATCCGTACCTACATGCAAGAACATGGCATTTCCGTACAGGAGTGAAGCCCATGACAATACACAGCCCCGTCCCGGAATACACCCTCCGGTTGATCCGGGGACGATGCGCAAAGAGGCACAGAGGAAACCTCAAAAGAAAAAGGAACAGCTTCGCGAATCTTTGCTAAAATAATTTGTCACGCAGGTTTTCTTGATTTTGCTTGAAAATCACGTAACGCTAAAAAATCAGCTGCTTCGTTCGCGGCGCACTCTGCGCCAGTGCCGCAAACAGTCGCATTCGGCAATCAGTGCACAAAATGGAGAAAATGATGACACAGTTCTGTCGAGCCGCGCTCCTGATCTTTCTTGCACTCCTGCTGACAGCCTCAATCACCGTGCCGGGAAAAGCTCAGATGGGCGGTTTGGGCCGCAAAGGCAAGGGGGTTGAGCGATCCCAAGCCGAGACCTCATCGGACGACACGACGCTGTCATCCGACGGCATTGAACAACGGGATCACGAAATTACGGCAACAGGCCTGACAGGAGCATTCCCGAAGGGATTCAACTGCCAAGCTGTTGCCTCCCCCTTTGCCTCTCCCTACCGTTATGATGGCAGCAAACGCCGCAGTGACCGCAATAGCGGATTGCACGGCGGTATCGATCTGAGCTTGAAGGAAGGTACACCGCTCCTTGCTGTTGCCTCCGGCGAGGTGATTGCCCGCGGTGAAGGCGGTCAACTGGAAGGCATTTTCCTTTGGCTGCGACACGCACCCGCGGATACCGGCCTGCCGTACTGGGTTTTCACCAAATATCAGCATCTTGCAACCCTGCCGGACCTCACCGAGGGCGATCGTGTGCAGCTTGGCCAGGTCATCGCCCTAGCGGGCAAAACGGGCACGACGGGCGGACACTACGGGGCAACTGGGTATCCACACCTGCATCTTTCCACCTTCTACGGACCGAGCAAGGAATACACGGTAAAAGGGATGTATAGCTCCATGGTGCATGGGCAAGGAGCGATTCCCGACGATCCATTGATTCTCTACCTCCGAGGGGTCAATGGGCCGGCCCAGGTCCGCGGTTTGTCGGAGGATCGCAGAAAGGTCGACATTGCTGTCGTCGGCGAGGATGGCGCCGTGTATCCCGCAGGCAGTACCCTGGTCTGGCCGGTTCGCTGCGAAAGGAAATAACAAATGACCAAACCAACTCAATTTCGCTTTGGAACACGGACGTTTCGCACTCTGAGCATAGAGCTTGTCACGATATTTGTCCTTCTGACCATGGCTCTTGCCGTGTTTGTCCTGGAATACAATAAACGCGAACTCTTGAATGGGCTGCGAAGCTCCTTGGATACTGTTTTAAAGACCACCACCGAGGGCCTTAAAATATGGCTGGTGGAAAAAAAGGAGTACATGGATCATTTGGGCACGGATCAATACTTGGTCGCAGGTGTCCAGCAATTATTAAATGTCCCGCCCGAGCCGGAAACCCTGGCCTCCTCTGACGGGTTGGCTCTGATCAGGCATTTTTTTGAAAACCATCAGGACCGTTTCGGAAAAGCCGGTTTTTTTATCATCAACGCTGATTTCATTACCATTGGTTCAGAAAAAAATGAAAAACTCGGCGCCCTTAACCTCATAGCCAAGGAACGTCCCGATTTGCTCAAACGCGTTTTTCTGGGGGAAACCGTCTTTGTTCCTCCCATCCGCTCGGATGAATTGCTGGACAATCAGCCGGAAAGCTCCCTGCTCCCGCCCACCATGTTTTTTATTGCCCCTGTAATTGATAGCACGCAGAAGATCATTGCCGCCGTGGCCAGACGGGTTGATCCCGCGCAAAATTTTTCCCGGGTTATTCAGCTTGGACGCATAGGTGGCAGTGGCGAAACCTATGCCTTTGACAAGCAAGGCAAACTCCTGTCGGAAAGCCGATTCGATATTCAATTGCGGCAGGCTGGGATGATCACCGCGAATGAACATGGCATCCTGTCCATCAAAATCAAGGACCCCGGCGGGGATTTGCTGAAGGGTTACAAGCCGGTTCTCCCTGCCGAGCGCCAACCATTCACGGTTATGGCTGAAAGCGCCATCCGTGGTGAGTCGGGGGCGAACATGCAAGGGTATCGGGATTATCGCGGCGTCACTGTCTTTGGCGTCTGGCTTTGGGACGATGCGCTTGGTTTCGGTTTGGCCTCGGAGATTGATGCCAATGAGGCCCTTCGGGCCTACTATTTGCTGCGCTGGACCGTGCTTGGAGTTCTGGGGGTGGTCGTATTACTCGCGGCCGGCGGTCTGATTTTTACGGTTATTTTCGGGGAAAGGGCCTATCTGGTCCTCGAAAGTGCCCAATTTGACCTGGAAGAACAAGTTAAGCAAAGAACCCATGAACTCACGGAGAGTGAAAAAAAATTGAGCTCGGCCCTGACGGTTGCCGAGGCCGCGACAAAGGCAAAATCATCCTTCCTGGCCAACATGAGCCATGAAATAAGAACCCCGATGAACGCGATCATCGGTTTTACCGAGGTCTTACTGCAAACCAACCTGGATGCGGCACAGCGCAA
Organism: Deltaproteobacteria bacterium; assembly: GCA_013349295.1. Taxonomy (GTDB): domain Bacteria; phylum Desulfobacterota; class Desulfobulbia; order Desulfobulbales; family Desulfurivibrionaceae; genus Thiovibrio. Next base: position 221,667 of record DUZW01000001.1, on the reverse strand, counting down.
GCATCTTAATACGGTTAATCGATCGGCGAAATCCCTGCTTTCCTTGTTAAACGACATCCTCGACCTTGCCAAACTGGAAGAAGGCAAGGTCGAGCTTGAACAAATAGTCTTCATGCTGCCGCGGGTCGTGGAAGATGTGTTCGCCATCCTCGGCATTAAGGCCAAAGAGAAAAATTTAACCCTCCATCTCCATTATGACAAGGAGTTGCCCAACTGTTATATCGGCGACCCCACCAGACTCAGGCAGGTGCTTATAAATCTCATCGGCAATGGCATCAAATTCACCGATGCCGGGGGCATAACCCTCCATATTCAGCCTGACGCCCAAGAAAATTATCTGCACTTCATGATTAAAGATACCGGAATCGGCATACCGATCGATCGTCTCGAGGCTATTTTTTCCCCCTTTTCCCAGGCGGATGCCTCAACCACCCGAAAACATGGCGGCACCGGCCTTGGCATCACGATCAGCAGGCAAATCGTGGAGCATATGGCGGGCCGAATCTGGGTGGAAAGTGAGGAAGGTAATGGCTCTACCTTTCATTTCACCGTCCGCATTCCCCGCGCGGAATGTGCCGAGATGTGTGATGAGGGTACGGGCACGGCAGAGGTAGAGTTCCGGGCCACGCGCAGCCTGAATATTCTCCTGGCCGAAGACATCCCGGAAAATGCCGAGTTGGCCGGCATCCGTCTCACCGGAGTCGGCCACCGTCTTACCGTTGCCGCCAATGGCTTGGAAGCAGTACGCATGTTTAGCGGCGGACAACGATATGATCTTATTTTGATGGACATCCAAATGCCGGAAATGGATGGCATGGAGGCAACCAGGCAAATCAGAACCGTGGAGGCAGAGCGTGGCGGTCATATTCCGATCATTGGCTTAAGCGCCAGCGTCATGGCTGAAGATCGACTCAACTGTACCGAGGCGGGCATGGACGGGTTCGTGGCCAAACCGGTTGATTTTACCGAACTTTACGCGGTGATATCCTCTGTTGTGCCAAAGGAAAGCGGCCAGCCCATTGACGACCTGGAGGTAGATTTGCACCAAATGGCGGATGATTTTCCGCTGCTGAACGGGATTGACACTCCCCTCGGCCTGAAAACATGGCGTGATTCGGAACGCTACAGCCGAAGCCTGCTGAGCTTTGCCGAAAACCATCGCACGGATGCAGAGTTGATTACAAAAGCCATTGCCCAAAATGACGTGCAAACGGCCATGGCGCTTACCCATTCCCTGAAGGGATTGGCCGGGAATCTGGCCGTGGTTGATGTTGCGAAAATCGCCACGCAGCTTGACGCCGAGCTGAAAAACCATAGGGCCGATCACGAAAACCTGCGCGCTGCTCTCGGCAAAGCCCTTGAGGTTGCCTGCGTTTCCATTGAAAGTTTACACAAACAGACGACAGAGGCGAAAAAAGGTACGCTTACAGATTACAACCCGGAAGAGGTACGGGAGATATTTGTCGCCTTGTTGGCCGCTCTTGACAGTGATGACCCTGATCGTATTGAGCCGTTGCTTGAGCAACTGAAAGGCTATCTTGCGGAAGAACTTCTGGCCACGATCATCGCCCAGGTTGAAGCTTTCGACTTCCGACACGCCGAGGGAACAATAAAAAAACTTTCCGAGGAATTACATCTGCATCTGGAGAAGGCAAATGCTTAAGAAAAAAATCCTCATCGTTGATGACGAACCCAACAATTTACAGCTTCTACGGCAGACCTTGAAGGATGACTACGCATTGGCCTTTGCCAAGAACGGCAAGGAGGCCTTGGCCGCAGTGGATAAACATCAACCGGATCTGGTGTTGCTTGATATCATGATGCCGGAGATGGATGGCTATGAAACCTGTCAACGGTTGAAAAACGATCCCGCTACGGCGAAAATCCCCGTTATTTTCGTTACCGCCATGAATGAATTGAAAGATGAATCCCGAGGCTTTGACGTCGGGGCAGTCGACTATATTACCAAACCGATCTCCCCGCCCATCGTTCAGGCGCGCGTTAGAATCCACTTATCCCTGGTGCGGGTGGATGAGTTGGAGAAAACGCAGCGGGCCGCTGTGTACATGCTCGGCGATGCCGGCCATTATAACGATGATAACACCGGAGTGCATATCTGGCGCATGGCGGCATATAGCCTTGCCCTGGCACGGGGCGCAGGCTGGTCGGAAGAACGATGCAACCTCATTGAACTTGCGTCGCCCATGCACGACACCGGCAAAATCGGTATTCCGGATGCAATATTAAAAAAACCGGCCAAACTCGATGCTGATGAGTGGAAGATAATGATGACTCATACAACTATTGGCCATGGCATCCTCTCAAACGGTGACACCCCACTTTTTAAACTTGCGGGGGAGATAGCCCTGTATCACCATGAAAAATGGGACGGCAACGGCTACCCAAAGGGCTTGGCGGCGGAGGCCATCCCGGAATCGGCCAGAATTGTGGCCATTGCCGATGTCTTCGATGCCCTGACCATGAAACGGCCATATAAGGAGGCCTGGCCGTTGGAAGATGCAATCAGCGAAATTCAAAGGGGTTCCGGTTCGCATTTTGATCCCTTGCTGGTGCAAACCTTCCAGAGCATCTTACCGGAATTGATTACGATTAAAGAGAATTGGGATGCCAAGGAATGAGCGGCTCACAAATAGTTTCGGCAATACCGCATGATAAGGCATAATACGTTACTTGTCACCGAAGCAACAGGGGAGCGGCCGGGCTAAAATTGCCTGCCTGAGCGCAGTACGAGACCAATATCTTACTTTTGGAATTTTCCATGAATCTTTCTGTTGAACCTGTTGCGAAAAACCCAGAAAGATGGCTCCTGTGGCGCTTTCTTGGCGCCACTTTGGTGCCGACGATCCTTCTTTGCCTTTCCATCTCTTTCGGCATGCTGAGTATCCACAAACAGTATCTCTTTACCCAAAAAGAGATTGTCGGGACGCATGCGGTTCATCACCTCTTTATGGCTCTGACTAATCTTCAAAAGATCAGAGGGCTTTCCCGCATGCTCTACTGGTCTGACACCCCGGATCTTGCTGTCCGGCGACAAGAAAGCATGGTGGAATTCAAAAATCAGTTCATCACGCCTCAATGGGAAAAATTAAGCGCTCAACTGGGTGTCGAAAAAGAAGGAGCAACGATTCTTCTTGAGGTGCACGATCTTTATAATGCGAAAAACAGCACCTTGAGTGAGGAGGAACTATATGCGAGATACACGGTTATTATTGAAAAAATCCACACTCTTATCCTCATAGTGGCCGATCGTTCCAATCTGGTTCTTGACCCGGACTTTGAAACCTATTCCCTGATGGAACTCTCGGTCAAGCAAATCCCGGACTTGTGTGAAGCCTTTGCCACAATACGTGGTCTCGGGAGTAGCATGCTCGCTAAGGGATACAGCACGGAAGAGGAGGGGATGCTCTTTCAGAAAAAATTAGCCATCAGCCAAGATCAAATAAGGAAATTTGAGCGAACCAAATCAACTCTTAATACAACAAACCCTGAAACAAAATTCTCTCTTACCGACAAACACCGTAATCTGGATCACATTGCCGCCTCATTTTTACAGGCATCCAGCTCGCTCAGGAAAGAGCAGTCCAGCCTGTCTGCCGAGGGATTCTTTCGGCAGGGCACAGCAGTAATCAATACGTTCGCGGAAATTTTTCACTCCACCGTCGATAGAATGGGAATCCTCCTGAGGCAAAGACTCAGCGATCTGCGGCGGCTGTTACTCTTGACCGTCATCATCTCAGCGCTCACCATTGCAGCCATCTTTTATTTCGCCCTGTCTTTTTATCGACTCCAACAGAACGCCTCGCGCGAGCTTGCGCGAATTTCAATTACCGATCCCCTAACTTCCCTCCCCAACAGACGCTATTTAACTATGATTTTCGACCGGGAAATTCACCGGGCTCGGCGTGACGGCAAAGGCCTTGCCTTCGGCATTCTGGATATTGATTTTTTCAAACGCTTCAACGATACCTATGGGCACCATGAAGGGGACCTGGCTTTGCAGAAGGTGGCGGGGGCCTTGAAAACGGCCCTGCAACGAGCAGGGGATTTTTATTTCAGGTTCGGGGGAGAGGAATTTTGTTTCATGTGTAACGCAACAACCCTGACAGAAGCAGAAGAAACCGGCGAACGTATCCGTGCGGCGGTAGAGCAGCTTGCAATCGAACATCGCGAAAATTCCGCAAGCCCTGTCGTCACCATTTCCCTGGGCGTTGCCTTCTTGCCTGAGGCAACCACCGAAAATCTTGATTACATGATCAAACACGCGGATAATCTCCTGTATGAAGCCAAGGACAATGGACGTAATCAGTGCATTGCCGTGGCGTTAACCCCAAGGATTCCCCATGACCACTGACCACACCCCGCCGGAACTGGAATCGGACGCGCTCAAGGCCAATCTCCTTGAAACCGCGGTCGATTCGGTGACCATCGATGATTCGCTGCTCCCGCTCCTTGAGATCGTCAACAACTACAAGGGGATAAGCAAGAACATCGAGGCCTTGTTGTATGAGATCAGCCACCCCTTCCGCAACTGGAAGATGATCCTGCCCAAGCTCCGCTCCTTTGTCCTCAAGAATATCGACCATTATTTCCGCGACGAGCAGGGGCCGAAGGCATTCAGCCTCTTCTGCGATATCTTTCTGCAGGCGGTGGAGGATTCGCGCAAGAACGAGACCCTGCTGGCCACGGCCATGGAAGGGTTGTTGGCCTATCTCGACAAGCAGACCTCCCTGCTCACCACCGACAATCTGGTGCGTTACGAGACCGCCCTGGCCGAGTGTTTCGACCGGCTCCACAAGCTGGATGACGATATTCTGCTCTTTCTGGTCCAGGGCCACCATCCCCTGGGCAAGATCCTGACCCGGCTGCACGAGCTCTGTCTTGCCGCGCCTGGCTGCACCGGGGAGTCCCACGCCGCCCGGCTCCTGCAACGGGCTCTGGCCCTCAATTACCGTTATTGGCTAAGCGAGGACGATCCGCTCTTCTGGTTTACAGAACAATGCGGAGATCTTTGCAAGGGCTGGCGTTCCGGCTCCCTGTTCAACGCCATTTCCCACCAGAGACTGAACGAACATCTGACCTTGGTGGGGGGCCTTGATCCGGCCGCCCCCGGCGCTTTGGGAGCGATGCTTGCCCTGCCCAACCACATGGATATCGTCCGGCTTTACAAGCAGGCGCCGGACCATCTCGGGGAAGAGATCGCCACCGAGAGTCTGGCCGTGGACCGCTTTGCCGAAAACCGCAAACTGCTCTTCCTTTTCCGGATCATGGATACGGCGGGGTTGGGACTGATCCACGAAGAAACCCTGCGGGAGATCAACCGGAGCCTGGTCCATCTCATCCGCCAACAGACCTTTGAGGAAATCGAGCGCTTCCTGCTCACCACCCTCCAGCTCCTGAAGACCAATGTCAAAAAATATCCGCACACCTCGCTGCAATGCATTCAGGTTCTGGGAAGCGAGGTTTTCCAGCGCGGCAACAGCCGGCTGGTGGAAACCTTCCTCTTTGAAACAGTGCGTTTCGGTTTTCAGTACGCCAATTTTCAAGGCTTAAACGATGACTGGCAGCCCATTACCAATCCGGCCCATCTGGACAACATCCGGGTCTGGCTCAGCCTGATCATGCAGGAGCCCAAATGGTGCTCCACCCTGTTTTCCGCCCTGATCATCAATCTCAAGCTTTCGGGCACCTGCGTCAAGGACACCGATCTCTTTCAGCGCGACATCACCCAGCTCTTGAACCACCCCATCGAGCCCATCTACAACCTGGCCAAGCAGTTCGCCAAGTTGATGCCGGTTTTCTTCAATGAAATCGGGGCGGAAGGACAACTCCGTGATGTCTCCACCGAACTGGACGAGATGCACAAGCGCAAGGACCGGCTCATCCATTTTCTGCGCAAGCAGAGCCATGTGGAATCGAGCAACCTGATCGTCGATTTCATCGAGGCAATCTTCCTTTTCTGGCAGACCCTGGACAAATCCACCCTGGAAGGGTATCTCCCCGAGGAGGTGCTCCAGGAGGTAACGACCCAGGGGCCATTTGTCGACGACCTCCACACCCTGATGCTCCGCGTGCTGAGCCTCAGCCCCATCAAGGATATCCAAGGGTTGCTGACCTGGGACGACCGCCGCCGCGACACCTGGCTGGCCACCCAGCAAGGACTGAATCCCGACGAGATCAGGCGCTTCACCCTGCTCATCGAGATGTACCGTCTCTGCCACCAGAAGTACAACCTGGGAGTGGAGGAAATCCGACACCAGCTGCATCTTGCCGCCAATTCCGGCTTTCCGGAAATGGAGCAGCTGCTGGGGGATCTGGAGATCTGCGACACCTTTCAGGGCCTGGAGGCCCTGCTCAACACCCTGGAGAGACTGAAGGAGACCATCCAAAGCCCGAATACCTTCGAGGCCAAGGAGGATATCTACTACAAACGCCATATCGCCGTGGATATTCCCTCGGTCTATGGCCGTTACCGGGAGAAAAAATTCGACGCCTTAGGCCTCACCTTCCGCTTGGAAAACCTGGCCAACGTCTATCTGGAAAAGCTGCCCGAGACCGTCAACCTCTCCTTCATCACCAGGGCCACCTTTATTCACATCATGAAATGCCTGCGCCTCTATCTGCAGGCATTGAAAATCGACGGCATCACCAGTCGGCGGCTGGAAACCTACATGTCGCTCTTGATCAGCTCCTTCAACATCAAACGCTTCTCCTACACCCAGTATCTCGACATCTTCCGGGGCTTCACCGAGGGGGTGAAGGACATCATCTACACCTATTACACCAACATCCACGAAAACAACCTCTCCATCATCATCCCCAAGATCGGCGAGAGCAATCTGCTGCCCAAATACCGCTCGCTCTGGGAAGCGGACGATCTGCCCCGCAACATCCTCAGGCTTTCGGAAACCTTCATGCGGGATCTTATCGCCGGCACCTTCGGCCTCCAGCATCTGGACAACTTCATCACCCGCATCTACCAGACCCTTGAGCACCAGAAGGAGATCCTGAGCGAGGAACATCTCGACCTGTTGATGACCTATAATCCGGATCGGGCCGTGAGCAGCCTGCACTTAAAAAATATCCACACCAACAACCTCATTCTCCTCGGCAACAAAGGCTTCAACCTGACGGTGCTGGCCACGGACAACAAACCCGTGCCGCCCGGCTTTATCATCACCACGGAGATCTTCCGCTGCTGGCGGGTGATCAAGGATTTTTACAAGGCCCGCGACGAGTTCATGCGCCAGATCCGAAACTCCCTGGACGATCTGGAACAAAAAACCGGACGACGCTTCGGCGATCCGAACAACCCGCTGCTCCTTTCCGTGCGCAGCGGCGCCGCCATCTCCATGCCGGGCATGATGGCCACCATCCACAACGTGGGGCTCAACGAGGAGATCAGCGAAGGTTTTGCCACCTCTTCGGGCGAGGGCTATCCGCCATCCTGCCAGATCGACTATCTGGCCTGGGACAACTACCGGCGCTTTCTCCAGTCCTGGGCCATGGCCGAGGGCATGGAACGCGAAATATTCCAGACCCTGATGAACGAGGCCAAGACCCGTTACGGCATCACGGTGAAAAAGGATTTTACCGCGGTCCAGATGCAGGAGCTGGCCCTCGAATACCAAAAAAAGATTCGCCAGGTGGGTATCGGCATCCCCGCCGACCCGTGGCTGCAACTCACCGGGGCGGTGGAGTTGGTACTCAATTCCTGGTATACGCAGAAAACCCAGGAATACCGCAGCCTGATGGATGTCTCCGAGGCATGGGGCACGGCGGTGATCATCCAGGCCATGGTCTACGGCAATCTGGGGCCGGAATCGGGCAGCGGCGTACTCTTCACCGCCCACCCCTACCGCAAGGTGAGCCGGGTGGCCCTGTGGGGAGATTATGCCCCCGGCGATCAAGGCGAGGATATAGTGAGCGGCCTGGTCAAGACCCAGCCCATCTCAGTGGAACAGGCGGAACTGGACGGCCGCCCCCAGGAAAACAGCCTGGAGATGAGGTTCCCCAAGGTGTACAACCGGCTTCTCGCCATTTCCCGGGAGCTGGTCTATGAAAAACGCTGGAATCCCCAGGAAATCGAGTTCACCTTCGAAGGTCCGGAAGAAGAGGATCTGTTTCTCCTCCAGACCCGGGACATGATCACCATCAAGAAGCGGGAAAAATTCTCGGTATTCGCGGAGAGCAAATCCCTGGAGAAAGCCTTTCTCGGCTTCGGCATCGGAGTTTCCGGCAGCGCCCTTTCCGGCCGCGCCGTGTTCACCGCGGCCAATATCCGGCAGCTCAAGGCCGAAGACCCAACCACCCCGCTCATCCTCATCCGGCAGGACACCGTGCCGGAGGATATCAAGGAAATCTCCATGGCCGATGGGCTGCTCACCGCGCGCGGCGGTCAGACCTCCCATGCGGCTGTGGTCACCATCCGTCTGGAAAAAACCTGTGTGGTGGGCTGTAACGCCATGAAGGTGTACGAGGCGGAAGAACGCTGCGAGATCAATGATCGGGAAATCCGTTTCGGCGACCCCATCAGCATTGACGGGCGCAAAGGCTTGTTTTTACAGGGTGCCCACCCGATCAGGGAGGAAGTGCAGATTCTGCCGCTCTAGGAAACCGATTTGACTTTTTTGTGCTGGAGGTGATACCCGACCACGATCTCGGCCAGGGTTTTTACCTGAAAGGGCTTGAGGACATAGCCCTGAATGCCGAGCTTGGCGCAGGCCACGATGTCCTGCTTGTCGGTGACGGAACTGACCATGATCACGGTGGTGGCCGTATCTTTCAGCGTCTTCCGGATGGCGTGCAGGGTGGCAAATCCATTCATGTGGGGCATCATGATATCCATTAACAGGATATCGGGCTGCCAGCTCTTGAAAGCCACCAGGGCCTGCTCTCCATCATGCACCAGCCGGGTATCAAACTGTTCCCCATCCCGGAAGGCTATCTGGAAAAGCTGACGAGTTACCTCTTCGTCTTCGGCAATCAGAATTTTTAATATTTTAGCCATGTTCCTGCAACTCCAGTACCCACATCAGTTGTAAGCCGTTGCTCAAAAAAAATAACGATAACATTGTAACGTCGTGACCAGCATAAAGGGGCCTGGACGAAAAATGGTTATTTCCTGACGGCCCCTAAAAAGAGCTGGTGGGTTACCCGCTTTTGGGGAAAAAATTATTACAGCTTATGCCATATTTTTTCGCAAAGGCAAGCACTATTCTCTGGCTCACGCCCCGAACCAGCCACCGTTTTAGGCAAACAGCTCCTCTGGCCTTAATCTTCTTCAGAGTAAAAGGCTTGCCGCACCGCGCCATCCCCGCCGAGCTTGCAGGCCAGGATTTCCAGGTCATGATAGAAGAGAAACCAGACATCCTCCCTGATCGCCTGGCCCAAAAACCGTTCCTTGGCGGCAACGGAATCGAGAGGAAAATTATCATAGGCCGTGATCCAGAGCGGATTGCTGTAGGCCGGCATGGGCAGGAGATCACCCAAATGCAGGGCCGCCTCTCCCCCTGACTGGAGCCAGACCGCCTGATGCCCCCTGGTGTGGCCGCCGGTACGGGCCAACCGCACCCCCGGCACCACCTCGCCCTCGCCATCGATCAGACGCAGATTTTCTCCCACTGCCAACCCCGAGAAATTCTCCGGCCAATAGGCGCTGGCCGAGCGTTTATTAGGCGCCAGCACGTCTTCCCACTCCTGGCGCTGGATATAGTGCATGGCCGCCGGAAAGGTAAGCTCCACTCCACCCGTGTCGTTTCGCATGGTAACCCCTCCGGCATGGTCAAAATCGCCATGGGTGAGGATGACATGGCTGATTGCCTCGCGGGAAAGCCCAAGCCGGGCCAGATCACCAAGGAGATCCCATTCCCGCCGCACCCGGAAAATACCCTTTTGTTTTTCCGTCAGCTTGTTGCCGAACCCCGTCTCGATGAGCACGTTACCGTGAGGTGTTTGCACCAGCATGGGGGAATCCGCCAGCCGCACGTAATTGTCCGGGGTAGAGGGGCATTTCTTCTCCCAGAGCACCCGGGGCACCACCCCGAACATGGAGCCGCCGTCGATCTCGAAAACCCCGCCTTGCAGCCAGCTGATTACAAATTCACCAAGCCTGAATGCGTGAGACATCTTTTATCCTCCTCTATTTTTTTCATGCTACAATATCTCTATGAACACCCCAATCACAATCGGCATCAGCGCCTGCCTCTTCGGCAAAAATACCCGCTACGACGGCGGCCACCGCCTCGAGCCCTTGCTCATCAAGAGGCTGGTCCCGCTCGTCACCCTGGCGCCGCTCTGCCCGGAGGCGGAATCCGGCCTGGGCATCCCCCGCGAGCCCATGCGCCTTGAAGGAGATCCGAAAAACCCGCGACTGATGACCATCACCAGCCGCTGCGACCTGAGTGACCGGATGCGGAGCTGGTCCGCCCGGCGGCTGGACGCCTTCGCGAGCGAAGGTATCGTCGGCCTGATCCTCAAGGCCCGATCCCCATCCTGCGGCAAGCGGGTGGCGGTACATGGGGAAGGGGAGGGAGCCCCCCCCTGCACTCCAGGACTCTTTGCCGGTATGGTCATGGAACGCTTTCCCGATCTGCCGATTGCCGATGAAGAGGAACTGCGCGACCCGGCCCGGCTTGCGGATTTTCTCAGACACATCGCGATCCATAGTCGGAACAAACAGGAGGATCTGAAATGATCATCGGCGTACCGAAAGAAATCAAGGAAAAGGAGTTTCGGGTGGGGATCGTACCGTCCGGGGTCAAGGCCCTGGTGCATGCCGGGCATACGGTGCTGATCGAAAATGGCGCCGGATCAGGCAGCGGCATTACGGACGAGCAGTACAGCGCCGCCGGTGCCGGACTGGCGGCCTCGGCGCCGGAGGTCTGGGCAAAGGCCGATCTGGTCATGAAGGTCAAGGAACCGCTCCCGCCGGAATATCCGCTGCTGCGCCCAAACCTGATCCTCTACACCTACCTCCATCTCGCCCCGCTCCCGGAGCTGACCCAGGTGCTGCTCGATAGCCGGGTGATCGGGGTGGCCTACGAGACGGTGCGGCTCGACAACGGTTTCTTGCCGCTCCTTACCCCCATGAGCCAGGTGGCGGGCCGCATGGCCATCCAGGTGGGAGCCCATTTTCTGGAAAAGGAGGCAGGCGGGCGAGGGGTGCTGCTGGCCGGGGTGCCGGGGGTGGCGCCCGGGCATGTGACCATCCTGGGGAGCGGCACCGTGGGGACCAATGCAGCCCAGATGGCAATGGGGCTCGGCGCGGAGGTCACCGTGCTGGGCCGCAACCTCCGCCGTCTTGCCGAACTGGACGACCTGTTCCGGGGCCGACTCGTTACCCTGGCCAGCAGCCGACACATCATCAAAGAAGAACTTGCAAAGGCCGACCTGGTGGTGGGGGCGGTGCTGGCGCCGGGGGCGCGGGCGCCAAAGCTGATCAGCAGGGCAATGCTGGGCCTGATGCGACCCGGAGCGGTTATTGTCGATGTGGCCATCGACCAAGGCGGCTGCACGGAAACCTCCCGCCCCACCTATCATTCCGATCCGGTCTATACGGTGGACAACATCATCCATTACTGCGTGGCCAACATGCCGGGCGCGGTGCCGCGCACCTCCACCTTCGCCCTGACCAACGCCACCCTGCCCTATGCCTTGGCCATGGCCGACAAGGGCATCGACGGGGCCATGCGGGACGACCGGGCTTTATGGCGGGGAGTGAATGTGTACAAGGGGAAACTCGCCAGTCGGGAGGTGGCTCAATCGCAGGACAGGGAATGGAGCGAGATTTCTTTGTAAAAACGATCACCCTTCATTTCTTGCCGGTCGCTGCAGCTCGGCAAGCTGATGATCATGGATTTTTGCAAACATGAGCAGGGCAAGGATAGCACCAAGCAGGGCCCAAGCCATGTCCGACTGGGTATCCCAGACATAACCCTGGGTGGCGAGAAAGGCGTCGGCCGCCGTGCCGGAAAGGGCGGCTACCCACCACTCCAGCAACTCATAGAAGGCGCTGATGGCCAGACAGACACAGACCACGAGAAAGTTGAGCCAGCCGCGCCCGCTGACCACCGCCTTGCGGAGCAGGATCTCCCTGGCCACCATGGCCGGAATAAAGCCTTGGGCGAAATGGCCCAGCTTATCGTAGTTATTGCGCGACCAGCCGAACATCTCCTTGAGCCAGTTGAAAAATGGTTCCTCGGCATAGGTGTAATGGCCGCCCCGCATCAGAATCAAACAATGGACCAGGATAAGGCCATAAAGCAGAGGGGTCAACGGAAAACGGCGGCGGGTGGCAAGGAGCATCCCGGCACCGATCAGGGCAGGAAGCACCTCCAGAAACCAGGTGAAGGAATCACTGGGCGCAATGGCCGACCAGACCAAGGTAGCCAGAAAGATGGTTGCCCAGGCAATGGTTCTCATACCGCCTCTTCTTTTTCAAGATCGGTAAAAGCCTGCCGCACCTCGGCCAGATGCTTGCGGTAACCCTCGGCATCGCCGTACTCCAAAAATTTCCCATAACGGCTGTGCATGGCCGCGAGCCGCCGGGCATGCTTGATCGGACACCAGTACTGTTCGGTGCGGGCCGCCACTTCCTGGACATAGGCAATCAGGCCGTTGAAGTAGCCGCAGTATACGCAGTTGAGTTTCTCAATACCGTTCAGATATGCCAAGGCCTGACGATCGATAACGATATAGCGTTGCCTCTTTACCCTGGGTATGTTGTAGACTCGGAAGCAGACGGCCTGAAAAGAGGTAACGGACAGATCCAGAAACAGGGCGGGAATCAGCATGAACCAGATGAGCGGCGCGGTGAGGAGATTGAACAGGGAGGCCTCGGACAGGTAACGGAAAACCGTCTGAACCAACCGCCGATGCTGCTTGCGGATCTCCCTTTCAAAGCGGACCTTCTTGCCGATGACCGTATAGTAGAATTCCGCTTCTTTTTTCTCGATCTCCTGAAGCAGCTCTTTTTCAAGCTTCTTCATCGCTTCAAGCAGGGCCGCTATTCTGGTGTCCATAATTCTCCCGTACGCTTTGCCTGCACCGCGCTGTTGACGAACTGGGTTGCGGCCAATATCCCGAACAACCCCCTCTCCGGCGTATCATAAAAAAAAGCAGGTAGTCCACATTGGGCCAACCTGCTTTCGTGACAACACATCTTGCCGCGCTTCCATTTTCCCCTCAATAGCTGGGACGGCGACGCTTCTTGTCTTTCTTTTTCACCTCGGCCTGATTTACTTTCAGTTCGCGGTTTTTGAGCATGGTCTTGTTCAGGGCCTTAATCGCCTTGTCAGCCTCGGAATTGCTGGGCATCTCGATAAAGCCGAAGCCCTTGGACTGCCCGGAAAACCGATCCTTGACCAGACTGATGCTGGCGACCTCGCCGTATTGGGAAAAAAGTTCTTTCAGCTCTTCTTCGGTGACCCCAAAAGCAAGATTGCCGATATACATATTCATTGATCCATTCTCCCTCATGTGCATGCATAACAACCGCTATCAAAAAACCCAACGCACAGAATTGGCGGATAGCGCAACGGCCAACAATTGGCCCATCCGAAGAAGTGTAAAAAAAATTAAGGGACCGGTCCGCGGTCCCTCGTTACACATCTTCAGGTAATGTCAAACGGTTCCGGCGCCTCGCAAAACGAGAAAAAAAACGGTTCCGTATCCTTTCTATAGCATGGATTGGGGTAAACACTCAAGCTTTTTCACGATTTTGCACATAATGACAAGCAGTTACGCAGAAGAGACTGGAAGCCATTGCCCCAACAGCTTGCGCAACAGCTCTTTTTTCACCGGCTTGGCGAGATAATCATCCATCCCCGCCTCCAGACATTTCTGCCGATCTCCCTCCATGGCATTGGCGGTCATGGCGATAATCGGCAACCGCTTTGCGCCCTGCTGTTCACGGCTCCGGAAGGATCTCGTTGCCTGGTAGCCGTCCAGCACCGGCATCTGGCAATCCATGAGCACCAGATCGTAGCGCTTCTCCGCCAGCGCGGTCAGCGCCTTTTCTCCGTTCTCGGCAAGATCGACGGTCAGACCCATGGCAGCAAGCATCTTTCCGGCCACCATCTGATTGACCTTGTTATCCTCCACCAGCAAGATATGGCCCTGCAAAGCGCCCTCGGATTGGGGTGCGTTCTTTTTCTGATCCTCGGCCTGCTCACACAGATCCGCCACGGGAAAATCCAGCTCGCACCAAAAGACGGAGCCTTGGCCCGGCTCGCTCTCCACCCCGATCTGCCCGCCCATCATCAGAACAAGCTGACGGACAATGGCCAGACCCAGACCGGTACCGCCATACTTTCTGGTGGTGGAGCCGTCGGCCTGGGTAAAGCTCAGGAAAAGATCCTTCTGTTTTTCCGGAGAGATCCCGATACCGGTATCACATACTTCAAGCCGCAGGATCACACGGGAAGCAAAGGCGGACAAGCACTGCACCCTAACCCGCACCTCGCCCTTCTCGGTAAACTTGATGGCATTGGTAATGAAATTAATCAGCACCTGCCGCATCCGGGTAGGGTCGCCGATAAGCAGCGCCGGCAACTGCGGATCGATCTCCGCGCTCAGGGCGACATTCTTGGCCTGGGCCTGGCAGGTGAGCAAGGTCAGCAGTTCTTCCACCACTGTCCGCAGACTGAAAGGAATAGCCTCAAGCAGCAGCTTGTGGGCGGTGATCTTGGAAAAATCGAGAATATCGTTCAGGATGGACAGCAACCCCTCCGCGGAGGAATGGGCAATCTTCACATAATCGCTTTGGACCGCATCCATTTTCGTGTCCTGCAAAAGCTGCAAGGTACCCAGGATGCCGTTCATGGGGGTCCTGATTTCATGGCTCATGTTGGCGAGAAACTCATCCTTCGCCCGGCTGGCAGCCTCGGCAACATCACGGGCTTGAACCAGCTCACCTTCCGTGGACTTGCGCCGTTCATTCTCGGTGAACAGCTCAAGATTGAGGGCTTCGCTTTCCTCGCTGGCCTGCCTGAGGTTCGCCACCAGGGTCTCATTGGCAAACCGCATCTCCAGAGCGGTGACCAAGGCTTCCTGCATCCGGCTGGCCGACTTGATGAGCATCAGGGTATACAAAACGATAATGCTGGCCATAATCTCATAATACTGGCCGCCATGTTGCAGGAGCACATAAGCCAAGGGCAACAATGGGGCAAGAACATAAGCATGGTAGAGCTTGCGCAATGGCGAAAGGACGGGGATGGCACCGGCGGTCAGCCCGGCAATAATAAAGATTACCGCCATCTGTTCCATGATGGCATTGGGTTTGAAAAATAAAATAACCCCCAGCCCCCACATGACGCCGGTGAGGAAGAGCATATAGATATAGACGTGCACGCAGGACAGGGTTATGGGCGCGCTGTTTTTATCCTTTTTCTTGCGGTAAGAAAAGACAGCGGCAATCTTGATGAAAAAAATCACGATCATGCCGGCCAGCCAGCCGTGCAAGACATAAGGCGCAACCACCGGACGCACCATGACGATCAGGGCAACACTCAGGATCAAAGCCGTAATACTGCCGAAATATCCGGAGGCGAGAATCAGGCGGACCAGTTCGTTTTTAACCCGGTTGCTGTTCTCATTATCCTGGCCGCGATGATCAAAAAAAAGTCTAAGCATGCCGGAATCCGCAATTATGAGACGATTTCAATGGTACCAGCTTTACCCGCCACCACCTCGCCGATGATCCCGAAATCCAGAGGGTAATCCCGTTTTCCCAGCCGTTCGGCAATGGAGTTGATCCCCTCGGCCGAGGCGGCAATAAGCAGACCGCCCGAGGTTTGCGGATCAAAGAGGACCATCTCCATAGGGTCCAGCTCCTCCAAAGAACTTTTCAGATGAGGCGCGTAGAAGGTCTTGTTTTTATAGGCTCCTTCCGGGATGATGCCCATCCCCGCATGGTGCAGAGTCTCGGGCAGCACCGGCACCTCGCGGGCGTTGATGCGGATGGCCACATCCGAGGCCAGGGCCATTTCATAGAGATGCCCAATCAGGCCGAAACCTGTAATATCGGTACAGGCATGAGCCCCCACGGTCTGCATGAGCTGGGCAGCCTCCCGGTTCAGGGTAGCCATGACCTGGGTGATCATGGCCTCGGTGCCTTTTGCGGCCACGCCGCCTTTGAGGGCGGTGGAGAGGATCCCCGTACCCAGCGGCTTGGTGAGGAGCAGCAGATCGCCCACCCGGGCTCCGGCATTGAGAATCACCCGATTGGGATGGACCACCCCGGTAACGGAAAGGCCGTATTTCAATTCGGCGTCTTCGATGGAGTGCCCACCCACCAGCAAGGCCCCGGCCTCCTTGATCTTATCGAGGCCACCGCGCAAAATCTCCTGCAGGACGGACCTCCCCAACTCCTTGATGGGGAAGGCCACCAGGTTCATGGCCAGGAGCGGTTTGCCGCCCATGGCGTAGACGTCGGAAAGCGCATTGGCCGCGGCCACCTGGCCGAACTGGTAGGGATCGTCGACAATGGGGGTGAAAAAATCCACCGTCTGGATGAGGGCGGTGTCATCGTTGAGACGATACACCCCGGCATCCTCGCCCGTTGCCGCGCCCGCGATCAGGTTCGCATCGGTGGGCAGGTCAAGGCCGCATAATAATTGGTCCAGGTCCCCCGGACTCAATTTGGCAGCTCAACCTGCGGCTTTAACGGTGCTGGTCAGTTTCGGTTTGGTCATTGTTCCTTCCATAAATTGGAACGGCGTAAGCCGCTCCTGGTTTTCCCCATTGTCACGCCGCCGAGCACCGGAGAGGCTGCCGAAAAAGGGCTTTGCACTGTTTGAGGCGCAGCCGAGTTTGCAAAGCCCAGGCAGCATCGAAGAGCACAGGGCATCCCGCCTTAGGCGGGACAAGTGGCGGGGTGCCCTTTCTTTGGTTCGTTTCTTTGGGCAAGCAAAGAAATGAACAGAAACAGCGTTACCACAATATACGCCCCGAGTTGTTACGAATCCGTCTTCCAGGGTATCTCGCTAAAAACCCCTTCCGCATTCTTACAAAAAATCCGGGCAATGGCTATATCGGCTGCCGCCAGAATACCCTGCACCTCAGCCAATTGTTCCGGGGAAAAGGTGATGGCCATGCCGCAATCCCCGCTGATTTCGCGGGGCACCGGCACCACATCCAAGGGAATGTTGCCGGCTTTCAACAACTGTTCCGCCTTGAGCACATAGTGGATGGAAAAAAAAATGGCCACATACGATCCGCTCGGGTGGCATTCCTGGGTTGGTGTTTTCATGGGTAAACATCCAGACGTGGATACGTCATACCTCTTCCATTTCTTCTTTCGAATCACGGCCCAACAGGGCCTGAACCGCCTCGGCGCAGGGCTTATCCTCGTAGATCATGGCATACACCTGCTCCAGGATGGGCATCTCCACCCCGATCTTTTTCGCCAGGGCCATGGCGGAGCGGGTGGTTTTCACCCCCTCGGCCACCATCTCCATCTCGGCGAGGATCTGGGCCAAGGTCTTGCCCTGACCGAGCTTGAGACCAACCTGCCGATTCCGGCTCAGATCCCCGGTGCAGGTCAGGACCAAGTCTCCCATGCCGGCCAACCCGGAAAAGGTGAGGGGGTTGGCGCCCATGGCCACCCCAAGGCGGGTGATCTCGGCAAGCCCCCGAGTGATGAGGGCGGCACGGGTATTGGTGCCGTAGCCCAACCCGTCGCAGATGCCTGCGGCGATGGCGACGATGTTCTTGAGCGCCCCGCCCAACTCCATGCCGATCACATCAGTGCCCGCATAGACCCGGAAGCGTTCGGTATGAAAAACATCCTGAAAAAATCTGGCCCCTTCAATGGTGGGAGCGGCGACCGTCACGGCGGTGGGGATGCCTGCAGCCACCTCCTTGGCAAAGCTCGGCCCGGCCAACACCCCAAGCTGTCCGCTGAATCCGGGGTTTTCCTTGGCCAAGACCTCGGCCATCACCTGATTCATGGTGAGCAGGGTCTCATTTTCAACGCCCTTGGTGGCGGAGATGATCGCGGCGTTGGGAGCCAGATGGGGAGCAAGAAGGGTGAACACCTCGCGGTAGACATGGGAGGGAACCACCATGACCACCACCGATTTTCCGGAAACCGCCTGAGCGAGATCAGCGGTGGGATGTACCATATCCGGCAAGGGAAAGCCGGGGAGGTAGGTACTATTCTCCCGATCCCGCAGGAGCCCGGCCACATGGTCCTGCCGATGCGCCCAGAGCTCCACGTGGAACCCCTTGTCGCCAAGAAGCTTGGCCAGAGCGGTTCCCCAACTGCCGGCGCCTATAACTGCTATCTCCTTGAGATGGCTCATCGATATCCTGTAATTCGTTGCCCGGCGTCGCCCAACCGCCTGGATCGCCCTGGGTCATCCGCAGGACTGGCAACATATTTTTATGTAATTTCCAAACGATACGTACATGACGCAGCTCCCTTGTCCCTGCACGGAGCTGAATTATCATGCTTGCACGTCAAATGGCTTCCTTCCGGGATGAATCTTCTGCCTATGCCTTCGATGATTCCTCTGTCAAACTCACAGGGATATGGGTTATCACAGGTAAAACTAAAAGAACCATCCAGGGATTTCTGAAACGTATAATTGCCGATTTTGCCGCCTCGGTGATTCATGTAATACGCCGTGTTGATTGAGGCAAGCGCTGCTTCAAGCGAGTCAATGCCCGACGGAAATTGGGCATCTTCGGGAATCCTTGCCCCGATGCAATACAAGGTGTACGGACCGACATCTTCAGCAATTTTTTTAAAAGCATTCAGCCACGCTTGCTGAGAATACCAATTTCCATTTTCCGGGTTTGCGATTCCGTTTTCCTGCAAGATATCCAAGGCCTTTTTTTTAAACCCTCTCATCCCGTTCACAAATGCAAGAACGGCTTCTCCGCGCACCTCAACACCATCTTCAAGTGATTGAAATTGTGTCATTTATTTTCCATAAATATCGCTGTCCGATTATTCTTCGGAAGTAGTTTCCTCGTCCTCGCCTTCCTCATCCTCGGAAATAATCTCGGCCATGCGATCAACCGCCATGACCTTTTCACCCTCGTCCAGCTTGAAGAGGCGCACGCCCTGGGTGTTGCGGCCTATAACCCGCAGATCGCGCATGGAGATGCGGATGATCTTGCCGCCGTTGGTGATCATCATCAGCTCGTCTTCATCGGTGACCTGCAGGGCCCCGACCACCTGGCCGTTGCGCTCGCTGGCCTTGATGGCGAAAACGCCCTTGCCACCGCGCTTGATCAGCCGGTACTCATCGACCTCGCTGCGCTTGCCGTAGCCGTTTTCCGTGACCACGACCACCGAGGAGCCCTCGTGTACCACATCCACGGAGACCACCTCGTCGCCCTCGGCCAGGTTGATGCCCTTGACCCCGGTTGCGGTGCGGCCCATGCTGCGGACGTTCTGCTCGTTGAAGCGGACTGACATGCCGCCTCGGGTGACGACCAGGATATCGTTGCTGCCGTTGGTGAGCACCGCGCCCAAGATCTCGTCATCCTCGCGGATGGTGAGGGCGATCTTGCCGCGCCGGATGGGGCGGCGGAACTCGGAGAGCACCGTTTTCTTGACGATACCCTTCTTGGTGATCATCATGACGTGGCATTCCTGACCCTCGGGCACATCAAAGGTCGATACCGGCAGGATGGCGGCAACCTTCTCGCCCTCGGTGAGCTCAAGGAGATTGACCACTGCCTTGCCCCGGGCGATGCGGCCTGCCTGCGGGATCTCGTAGACCTTGCGCCAGAAGACCTTGCCGTGGTTGGTGAAGAAGAGGAAGGTGGCGTGGGTGGAGGCCGTGTACATATTGCAGACGAAATCATCCTCGATGGTGTTGGCGCCCTTGACCCCCTTGCCGCCGCGCCGCTGGGAGCGGTAGAGATCCACCGGGTTGCGCTTGATGTAGCCCTCGTGGGTGACCGTGACCACCATCTCTTCCTGCATGATCATGTCTTCCGGCAGAATCTCGTCCGGGGCCTCGATGATCTCGGTGCGCCGCTCGTCGCCGTACTGCTCGATGATCTCGCTGAACTCGTCGCGGATGATCTTCATGACCAGATGCTGATCGGCCAGTACCTGTTTAAACCAGGTGATCTGCCGCATCAACTCTTCGTATTCGTTGACGATCTTTTCCCGCTCCAAGCCGGTGAGCCGGTGCAAGCGCATCTCAAGGATGGACTGAGCCTGGATCTCGGAAAGGGCAAAACGGGCGATCAAGCCGGTCTTGGCTTCCGCCGGGTTGGCGGATTTCTTGATCAGCTCCACCACCTCGTCGAGGTTGGTGATGGCGATCTTGAGCCCTTCCAGGATATGGGCCTTTTCCTCGGCCTTTTTCAGATCGTAGGCGGTGCGGCGGTAGACGATGGTCTTGCGGTGCAGAAGGAAGTATTCCAGGATCTGCCGCAGATTCAAAATCTCTGGCCGGTTGTTGACGATGGAGAGCAGGATGATGCCCATGCTCCGCTGGAGCGGGGTCAACTTGTACAACTGGTTGATCACCACCTCGGCGATGGCGTCTTTTTTCAGATCGAGAACGATGCGCATGCCATGGCGGTCGGACTCGTCGCGGACCTCGGCGATGGTCTCTATCCGCTTCTCCTTGATCAGCAGGGCGATCTTCTCGATGAGGAAGGCCTTGTTCTGCTGATAAGGAATCTCGGTGATGATGATGGATTCCCGGCCGTTCTTGTTTTTCTCCACATCGGTCTTCGAGCGCATGAGGATGGAGCCGCGCCCGGTTTCGTAAGCCTCGCGGATGCCGGCCCGGCCGCAGATATAGGCGCCGGTGGGGAGATCCGGCCCGGTGATATGGTCCATGAGCTGGTTGACCGTGATATTCGGGTCGTCGATCATGGCGATCAGGCCGTTCATAACCTCCACCAGGTTATGGGGCGGGATATTGGTGGCCATGCCCACGGCGATGCCGGATGAGCCGTTGATCAGCAGATTGGGAATCCTGGAGGGGAAAACCACCGGCTCCATGTGGGAGTTGTCGTAGGTGGGTACAAAATCAACGGTTTCCTTTTCAAGGTCCGCGATGATCTCCTGGTCGATCTTGGTCATCCGCGCTTCGGTATACCGCATGGCCGCAGGGGAGTCGCCGTCCACCGAGCCAAAGTTACCCTGGCCGTCGACCAGCGGATAGCGCATGGAAAAATCCTGGGCCATCCGGACGATGGTGTCATACGCCGCGGTATCGCCGTGGGGATGATACTTACCGATAACATCACCGACGATACGGGCCGACTTGAGATGGGGCCGGTTGTGGAAATTGCTCAGTTCCCGCATTGCGAAGAGGGCGCGGCGATGCACGGGTTTAAGACCGTCCCGCACATCCGGCAAGGCCCGACCAATGATGACGCTCATGGCGTAATCAAGGTAGGATTTCTTTAATTCCTTTTCGATGGAGATCGAGGAGATCGGCAATTCGTGGGTCGTTTCTTCCGCCATATCAAAAATCCTTGTTCAGTGGATGGGTAGAACACCATCCTGAATTTGTTTCAGCTGAGTCTCTTGGGCAAAAGCCTCAAAAGTTCCCTCCCTTGACGAGAGGGAGATACTGCTAGATATCGAGGTCCGCCACCTCAAGGGCATGGTTCTGAATGAACTCGCGCCTCGGCTCCACCTTGTCGCCCATCAGGCAGGTGAACATATCGTCGGCCAGGGCCGCATCGTCGATGGATACCCGTAACAGTGTCCGTTTTTCCGGATTCATCGTGGTGTCCCAGAGCTGCTCGGGGTTCATTTCACCAAGACCCTTGTAGCGCTGGAGGTTGCTGCCCCGGAAGGATTCCTGCCGGACAACGGTGAGCAGCTCCTGCCAATTGGGCACTGCAATCTCCTTGTTAGCGGTCTCCACGGTAAAATCGGTGGTGAGATACTGCTTGATCTGGCCGTACTGCCGCATGGCCGAACGGTATTCACTGATCAGCGGGATCTGCGGGCCGACGGTGATCATCATGTGGGCTTTGTCCTTGATGGCCGCGTCGAACTCCCAGCAGCTCGGACGCCAACGGCAGGCGCGGATATTGCCGAGGATCAGATCATTGCTGTGCAGCTGTTCCTTGAGGTGCTCCACCAGGTTCTGGTCTTCGAACTGATCCGCCGAGCTGATGTCGTGGTCCAGGAGAAAATGGACCATATCTTCCCAGAGGTTGATCCGGGTCAGGTACTCCATGATCTTCTGATAGCCGGAAAGGTTCTTCAGCAGGTTGATGAGATCCTCGCCCGCCATCTTCTCCTTGCTCGCTCCCACCGTCACCTGAACGCTGGTGCTGGCCTGGGCGAAGAGATACTGGTTGAGTTCTTCCTCATCGGAGAAATATTGCTCCTTTTTGCCGCGGCCCAAACGAAACAGGGGCGGCTGGCCGATGTAGATATTGCCGTTTTCCACCAGGGGCAGCATCTGCCGGTAGAAAAAGGTGAGGAGCAGGGTGCGGATATGCGCCCCGTCGACGTCCGCATCGGTCATGATGATGATCTTATGGTAGCGAAGTTTTTCCAGGTCGAACTCATCCCGGCCGATGCCGGTGCCCAGGGCGGAGATTATCTGCTTTATTTCCTCGCTGGAGAGAATCTTGTCGAAGCGAGCCTTTTCCACGTTCATTATCTTGCCGCGCAGGGGCAGGATGGCCTGTACGGAGCGGTCCCGTCCCTGTTTGGCCGAGCCGCCGGCGGAATCACCCTCGACCAGGAATATTTCCCTATCCTTGGGATCCTTGGACTGGCATTCGGCCAGCTTGCCCGCCATGAGCAGATCAAGACCGGAACCCTTCTTGCGGGAAAGTTCCTTGGCGCGCCGAGCGGCCTCGCGGGCTCGGGCCGCATCCACCACCTTGGTGAGAATCTTTCTGGCCACCTGGGGGTTCTGCTCCAGATAGATGGAAAGCTTTTCATGGCACACCGCTTCCACTATGGATTTGACCTCGCTGTTGCCCAGCTTGGTCTTGGTCTGGCCCTCAAACTGCGGATCGGGGACGCGGACAGAAACCACGCAAGTGAGCCCCTCGCGCACATCGTCGCCGCCCATCTTCTCCTTCATGTTCTTGGGCACCACGTCGTCGCTGGCATACTTGTTGATGCAGCGGGTCAAGGCCCCACGGAAACCGGCGACATGGGTGCCGCCTTCCTTGGTGTTGATGTTGTTTACAAAGGAAAACAAGCGCTCGGAGTAGCCGTCGAAATACTGAAAAGCCACCTCCACCTGGACATTGTCCCTTTCTCCGTAAATAAAAACCGGATCGGGATGGATATGGGTCCGGTTACGGTTGAGATATTCGATATAAGAAATAATACCGCCTTCGAAATGAAAGATATCCTCAGCCCCGGTGCGCTCGTCATGGAGGAGGATCTTGACCTCCTTGTTCAAAAAGGCCACTTCCCGCATGCGGGCCTGGATGATGTCGTATTTAAATTCCGTGGTTTCCTTGAATATCTCAGGGTCCGGCATGAAGGTGATCTTGGTGCCGGTCTTGTCCGACTGGCCGAAGGTTTCCATGTCTCCCTGGCGAATTCCAAGGTGGTACGTCTGGCGATGGATCTTGCCGTTCCTTTTCACCTCGGCCGTGGCCCATTTGGAAAGGGCGTTGACCACCGAAACCCCCACCCCGTGCAAGCCGCCGGAAACCTTATAGGTGTCATGGTCGAACTTGCCGCCGGCATGCAGGGTGCACATGACCAATTCCAGGGCGGAAACCCCTTCTTCGTGCATTTCCACCGGTATACCGCGTCCGTTATCCTCGACGCTGCAGCTGCCGTCGCGATGGAAAATAACTTTGATGTCCGTGCAATGGCCGGCCAAGGCCTCGTCGATACTGTTGTCCACCACCTCGTAAATGAGGTGGTGCAGCCCCTCTTCCGCCGTGTTGCCAATGTACATGGCCGGCCGCATCCGGACGCCTTCAAGGCCGGAAAGAACCTTGATCTGATCCGCTCCGTAATTTTTTTGTCCTTCAGTCAAAGTATGAGCCCTCTTCTTTTATTTTCTAAAAATTGTCTGTGTTGGAATCACAAAAAACAAACTTGCAACCTTTTCCTCTTTGTAACCCTTTGATTTGTTCTCGGATATGTGAGGTAGCTACTTTTTATATTCGTTTATATTTTCATGGGCATGATGATACTGACAAAACCTGGGTCATCATCGCCTTGAATCATACATGGGCTTTCTTCCGAATTGATATAAGCCTTGATGGTATCACTGGACATGACCTGCATGGTTTCTATAAAATATTTACCATTGAATCCGAGCTTTAAAGGAGAATCATCGTAATTGATGGCAATTTCATCCTTGGCGCTGCCTATATCCATGCTCTGCGAGGAAAGAACAAGTTTGTTATGCGTTACCTGAAATTTTACGGCGTTATAACGGTCTTCCGTGAAGAGATTCATCTTCTTCATTGAATTCATGAATTGAACTCTATTCAATTCAATATGTTTTTCTTTTTTAATAATACTTATGATATTTTTATAATCAGGAAAATCTCCATTCATCAAACGAACAACGACGATAGAATGGTCAGTTTTTATAACAGCCTGTTTTTCTTCAAATGAAATTTTTATTTCTGCCGATCCTTCAGTAAATTTTCTAATTTCCTGCATGCCCTTGCGCGGGATAAGGATGATTTTTTCCATCTTCAATCCGCTTAGATCGCTTTCCACCGTTGTTTCACACAGGGAAAGCCTGTGTCCGTCCGAGGAAACCATGCGAAGCATATTTTTTCCTTCAGAGATATCCTTTTCCACCAGGATACCGGTGAGATTGAATTGGGATTCTCCTTCCTGGGCCACGGAAAAAATCGTTTTATCTATGATTTCCTTAATCTTCTCGCTGGCCACGGCGGTCATATTGTTTTCATCGTACTCAGGAAAAGCCGGATACTCCTCACTGGGCATACCAGCCAGTTTGTAATCCGCTGAATCGGCGCTTATTTTCGCCCAGTTGTTTTCCATAATCTCGACATGGATTTGATCCGCACTGGACTCTCGTACTATTTCAAAAAGCTTCTTGGCAGGAAGGGTTATGGATCCTGGGGAGAGTATCTCCGCCGGCAGACTGTTTCGGATGCCTATTTCCAGATCCGTGGCAGTCAAAAGAAGCGAGTCCGTTTTGGACTCAATGAGGATGTTGGAGAGAATAGCGATATTCCCCTTTTTCCCCGTTACATTTTGCAGGGAAGCAAGGCCGGCTAAAAAATCATCGCGGGAGATATTGAAAATAAGGGACATAATGGGCACCCCACAGTGTAATAGTTGTTTTTTAAGTTTTTAAAAGATTATGGTTATTAGGGTTGTTAATATGTTTGTAACCTATTTAACTATCGAAAAATATTATATTATTTTTAATAATCAGGCGGTTTACAAAATAAGGAAAAAACAAAAAAACAAGTTATCAACAGATTTTAAAAACAGAGTAAACAGCGGCGTGTGTAAAAGGGTTGAAAAGGTGTTGATAAAAATATACGAAGCATATTGAGTGAATTAAGATATTAAAAAGAAATTAATATATTGATATTATTATATATATTTAAAATCTAGCGAGTTGTTTGAAATATAGGAAAACAACTACAAAAAGATAGTGTAAAATCAAAAAAAATTCAATGATAATAAATAAAAAGATACTGTATTATGGGAATTTTCGAGCCGCGGTTACGGCTCTGATGGCAACGTTGATGAGCCGCGAGAGGGATATTTTTACGTTACATGGAAAATAATAAAAAAAACGACATAATATCAAGTTGTTATAAAATATTTTCAGAGGCGGTCAGCCAAGGTGTTTTTCCCGGGGCAACCATGGCTGTTGCCTGGGGAATTCCGGCGCAGAGAAGGCGGATAATTCAGACATACGGGTACACCGATTATAGCGAAGAAAAGAAGGTTGATGAAAAAACGGTGTACGATCTGGCCTCTTTAACCAAACCGTTGGCAACAACCCTGTCTATTCTTGTCTTGTTGAAAGAGGGGCGAATACAAATATCCGATCTGGTCTCTGATATTTTATCCCTGACTGAAAAATCCTTCCTGTTCGGGATCTCTGTTAAAGATATTCTATGTCATTCCAGCGGGTTACATGCTCATAAGCCGTATTATCTCGAACTTGTTAAGCTGCCGGAGGAAAAAAGAAAGGAAGTGCTTCTCGGTTTGCTGGCCGATGAGCCGCAGGCGTATCAACCGGGCAGCACCTCCGTTTACAGCGACCTGGGTTTCATGTTACTCGGCCTGATGGTGGAAAAGATAAGCGGCCAGGAACTTCCCCTTTTTTTTAGAGAAAAGATAGCGGAGCCCATGGGGATTGCGGAAAAAATATTTTATTGCAAGGCAGGGCCGGAGGAAAATGAAGCCAAAGAAGAAAAGAGAAAAAGAGACCATGCGCCCACGGAACATTGCCATTTTCGCAAGAGAAATCTCTGTGGTGAGGTGAGCGATGAAAACGCCCATGCCCTGGGCGGGGTGGCCGGGCATGCAGGATTGTTCGGCACCATAGATGCGGTGTTGGAGATGGGGGTGCATCTGCTTGATCAATGGCAGGGAAGGGAGGAACCCCCCAACTACCTGGCAAGTGATCTGCGGCGATTTTTAATACGCCAGGAGATCCCGGGCTCCACCTGGGCTCTTGGCTTTGATACGCCATCAAGCACTGGTTCAAGCGGGGGGAAATATCTGGCGCCCACCAGCGTGGGCCATCTCGGCTTTACCGGAACCTCCCTGTGGATAGATCCGACCCGTGAGTTGGTGATGGTTCTGCTCAGCAACCGGGTCCATCCCAGCCGGGATAATAACCGGATCAAACAGTTCAGGCCCCTTTTTCATGATACGGTGATAGAGAGCCTGGGCCTGGTCTGAGGTAAAGGGCCACAGGCAGGGCATCTGCTTCGCAGACGCGCTTAGCTCTCTTCGGCATGTTCTATGCCCCTACTCCTTTCCGCCTTCTGTTCATCCTAAAGAAAGGAACCTCAAAAATGGCGCCCTGTGCTCCTCGATGTTGGGCTGCTCTGAAAGCAAAAGGGGTTGGCTGATATTGCTTGGTGATCAGGCCGGTTTTTGCCTGTGCTCGGGATACAGACGCAGGATATCCTCTTCGTCGGCGGCCATGACTCCGCGTTCGCTGATCAGCCCTGTGATCAAGCGGGCCGGTGTGACATCAAAGCCATAGTTCAGCGTGGGTGTATCCGGCGGTGCGATGGCGATGGTGGTCAATGCATCCGTCTCGCTCAAACCTTCGATATGGGTAATTTCCCGACCGCTCCGCTGTTCAATGGGTATTTCAGAAAGACCGTCTCGAACCGTCCAATCAAAGGTGGAAGAGGGCAGGGCCACATAAAAGGGCACTCCGTTGTCGAGCGCCGCCAGGGCTTTGAGATAGGTGCCGATCTTGTTGGCCACGTCGCCGCATCTGGTGGTGCGGTCCGTGCCGACGATGACCATATCCACCATACCGTGCTGCATGAGATGGCCGCCGGTGTTATCGGCGATCAGGGTATGGGGTACCCCTTCCCCTTTCAGTTCCCAGGCAGTGAGCTTGGCCCCTTGCAGCCAGGGTCTGGTCTCATCCACCCAGACATGCACCCTGATACCCTCGGCATGGGCGGCGTAGATGGGAGCGGTGGCGGAACCGTAATCCACAAAGGCCAACCAGCCGGCATTGCAATGGGTAAGGATATTAACCGGTGCGCCGTTTTTTTTCCGGCTGAGTCGGGCAATGATCTCCTTGCCGTGCTCCCCGATCCGGCGGCAGAATTCAGCGTCTTCATCGGCTATTTCGCAAGCAAGAGCAAAGGCCTTGGCCCGTTTTGCCGCCAGGGTATTTTCCCGTTCAATGGCTGCAAGCTGCCGGTTCACGGCCCAGGCAAGGTTGCCGGCCGTGGGTCGGGTTTGCACCAGATCCTTTGCCGCCTCTTGGATAAAGGGGGTAAAGTCATGCTCCGGCGCGGTCAGGGCGGCAAGGTGCATGCCAAAAGCGGCGGTGGCGCCAATGAGTCCGGCGCCGCGCACATGCATCTCCCGGATGGCTGTGCAGACCTCGGCCACGGTGCGCAGCTCCTCGATCACAAAGCGGTGAGGCAAAAACCGCTGGTCGATAATTTTGACGATGGCGCTGTCTGTATCAGAGGGCCAGATGGTACGGTAAGGAGTTCCGGCAACGTGCATGTCTGCTCCGGGCAATCAGAGGAAAAAAGTGAAAAAATAATATGATATGAGACCCATACCAATGGAAGCGTAGATCAGCAGTCAGGCCGGGCAGTCGCTACCCCGCTGTTTTTTTAACAATACGGCAAAGGTTAAGGAGCCGACAGCAAGAGCGGCAAATCCGGCAATGCTATGTAAGTTCATGGGCATATTTCCTGAGGGTTAAAGGTTACACGGTAATCCGGAATTTTTCCGCTGCCAAGAATTTAATAGTCGCAAGATGAAAGCCTCTGGACAGTTACTAATAATCCTCTTTGACCCTGGCCAGGGTCAGTACCATTACCTCGGTCGCTCCACATTTTTTCAACACTCTGGCGCACTCGTTTACCGTGGTGCCGGTGGTGAATACATCATCGATGAGGAGAATTTTTTTACCGGCAACCTTTTGCGGTTTCACAACAGCAAAAACGTTTTTTAGATTGGTGCGTCGGGCCTTGCCATTGAAACTGGTCTGCGGCTCGGTGGGGTGCGATCGGACGAGGAGGCTGCTGCTGATCCGCCGGTCTTTGGGGAAGAGGGCACGGGCCAGGAGCAAGGCCTGGTTGAAGCCGCGCTCCTGCAGGCGGCTTGGGTGCAACGGCACGGGCACGATCCAATCCGCCCCGGCCATTTCGGCAAGTTGGGGCAGATTGTGGGCAACCCTGGCGAAGGACGGAAGACAGGTGGTCATTCCCCGGTATTTGAAGCGGTGGATCACCTTTTTAATCGGTTCTTCGTAGAGAAAGAGAGCCCTGGCCCGATTGAAATGGCGGGGGGTGGCGAGGCAGATCCCGCAGTGATGGTCGCCGCCGGCGGCGACGAGATAGGTCCTGCCGCAACAGGGACAGAGCGGGCTTTGGATATGATGGAGCCTCTCCAGGCAGTCCGGGCAGAACAGCAGCTCTGGTGATGGGCCCAGCGGCTTTTCGCAGGAAAGACAGAACGAGGGCAGCAGAAGGTCGAGGAGGGCTTTAAAGAACAGCTTCACGGTCAATCACTTTTTTCAGCACCTTAAGGCCATCCGGGGTAAATCGTTCAACGGCGGCAAGGGATTTCACCGCCTCCAGCCCGAGAAAAAACCCATCCTCCACCTCTTCCGGTTGAAGGATGAACGGACCTTCCGCCGTGCAGGAAAAGACCCGGCCCCAGACCCGGTTGTTGTCTGCTTCATGATAAAAATCAAAATGAGGGGTGAGGGCAACCTTATGCACGCCCAGCTCCTCGGCCAGTTCGCGTTTTGCCGAAAGCTCGTAGGATTCCCCGGCCAGGACCACGCCGCCGGTGGCGACATCAAGGTAACCGGGATAAATATCCTTGCTCATGGTCCGTTTCTGAACAAAGATCTCCCGCTTGCGGTTAAAGACCAGGATGTAGCAGGCCCGGTGGATGAGGCCGCCTTCCCGCATCACCCGTCTGGGAACATGGGCCACCTCCTGGTTTTGCTCATCAACGATCAGGACTATTTCATCGGCGGGATTCATTTTCATGGACTCCAGTCTGCTTCTTTGCAAAAAAAGTAAGCCGTTGTTGAAAAATAACTGTAATATTGAGGTATTGACGGCATAAGGAGCCGTGTTGAGGCAGCGCCGCTTCCCCTGCGATATTTGTAACGGCTCCTAACTCGCTATATACCATGAAAAGCAAGTCTGGGCAGGGGAGATAATTCATGCCGCTGCCGGATCAGGCATCAACACAAAGGACGGGTTGGTCATGGAAAAAAAATTCCAATTTTCTCTCAGCTATCTTTTCATCGCCCTGGCCATCTTCATCCTTCTCCAGAATTGGCTGTCACCGCAGATCAACAATGTTTCCTACAGTCAGTTCAAGAGTTACGTGGTGGACAAAAAGATCAATTCCGTGGTGATATCCTCGACCCTGCTCAAAGGGTATGAAAAGGTCGAAAGCAGCAAGAAAGAGCCCATGTTTCCCGATGTTCTTTATATAACCCCCCGGATTGATGACCGCAATCTTGTGGAGTTTCTGGAAAAATACGGCATCGATATCATCGCGGCCAATGAAAACACCTTTTTGCGCACCTTGCTCTCCTGGATTTTGCCCACCCTCTTTTTCGTCGGGATCTGGATGTTCATGATGAAGCGCATGGGCCAGGCCGGGGGGGGCATGATGACCCTGGGCAAGTCCAAGGCCAAGATCATCGCCCAGACCGATCTCGGGGTCGATTTCGCTTCGGTGGCGGGTCATGAGGAGGCCAAGGTGGAGCTGGCCGAAGTGATCGAGTTCCTGAAAACCCCGGAAAAATTCACCCGGTTGGGCGCCAAGATTCCCAAGGGCATCCTTCTGGTCGGCCCTCCTGGCACGGGCAAGACCCTGTTGGCCAAGGCGGTGGCCGGGGAATCCGGGGTGCCGTTTTTTTCCATCAGCGGTTCGGATTTTATCGAGATGTTCGTGGGGTTGGGTGCGGCCAGGGTGCGCGATCTCTTTGAACAGGCCAATGCCAAGGCGCCCTGCATCGTGTTCATCGACGAGCTGGACTCGCTGGGTAAGGCGCGGGGCACCGGCATGATGGGTGGCCACGACGAGCGGGAGCAGACCCTGAATCAGCTGCTGGCAGAGATGGACGGTTTTGAGGTGAACAAGGGGGTGGTGATCCTCGCCGCCACCAACCGGCCCGAGATTTTGGATCCGGCCCTGCTCAGGCCGGGCCGCTTCGACCGGCATATCCTGGTGGACCGGCCCGACCTCAAGGAGCGGGTGGCGATTCTGGCTGTGCATGCCAAGGGGATCAAGCTTGCCGTGGAGGTTGATCTTGGGATCATCGCCCGCCGCACCCCGGGTTTTACCGGGGCGGATCTGGCCAATCTGGTCAACGAGGCGACCCTGTTGGCGGTGCGCAAGGGCAAGGAGCAGGTGGAGGCCACGGAATTTGAAGAGGCGATCGACCGGATCGTTGCCGGGCTGGAGAAGAAAAACCGGGTGCTCAACGAGACGGAGAAGAAGACCGTTGCCTATCACGAAACCGGGCACGCCCTGGTGGCCACCTTCCGCAAGACCGCGGAAAAGGTGCACAAGATCAGCATCGTTCCCAGGGGGATCGGCGCCCTGGGCTACACCATGCAGTTGCCCACCGAGGACCGTTTTCTGATGTCCAAGACCGAGCTGTTGGAGAAGATCGACGTGCTGCTGGGGGGCAGGGGTGCGGAAAAGATCATCTTCGACGAGATCACCACCGGTGCCCAGAACGATCTGCAGCGGGCCACGGATATCGCCCGCAGCATGGTGGCCATGTACGGGATGAACGAAAAGCTGGGGCAGGTCACCTATCTGCAACAGGCAAACCAGTTCTTGCAGCAGGGATTGTTCCAGCAGAAGGAGTTCAGCGACCAGACCGCGCTGCTCATTGACGAGGAGGTGCGCAAGATCATTGACGAGCGCATGGTGCTGGTGGAAAAGACCCTGGTCGAACAGCGGCCTCTTTTGGAAAAGATCGCGAAAACCCTGCTTGAGAAAGAAGCCTTGGATGATGAGGAGTTCAAGGCGTTGCTGGCGGAAGGTGCCTGACCCCCCGTTCTTATCCAGCCATATTCGCCAGCACCTTTTTCACCACATTGCCGTCCGCGCTCTTGCCGAAATGCTTCATGATCGGGCCCATGGCCTGCATGGCGCTCTTGAACTGGGTGAGGTCGATGTTTTCCTTGGCCCAGGCGGCGATCTCCTCTTCCGTGGCCATCTTCGGCAAATACCGCTCCAGGATTTCAAGATACTCGGAACTGGTCTCTTTTTTGTACTCCAGGGTTTGCTTTTCCGATTTGCACAACCCCATGATCAGACTGATGATGTCGTCGTCGGTGATTTCATCGTCGCGTTTGGCCCGGGTGCTCTTTTTACCGCTTTCCAGGGTGATGGGGGTGGTGATCTTGGTGGGGAATTCGCTGATGATGATACGGAGTGCACCCTTGACCGTCTCGTCTTTGCTCAGCATGGCGGTTTTCAGGTCGCTTTTCAGTTTGACCAACAGGGTCATGCCCGAGGCTGCGTTCCAGCCGTATGGTGTTTCAGTGCTCATTATTTTTTCCTTATTGGGTTGGTTGTCTTCAACGGAAGGTGATCAGCAAGATGGTGCCGAGAACGAGGAGCATGGGGCCGTTGGCGATATAGACCACATAGACGAGGGGGTATCTGGATCCGAGCATCTCCCTGAGTCTGGCCCGGTTGCAGAGTCTGGGTATCCAGAAGGCCACGGAGATGGCAAGCCCGACAATGGCGAGGACCAGACCAATGGTGGAGAAAATGGTGTGCATGGCGCGCTCCCGGGCCTATTCGGCTTCAATTTCCGCGATGCGGTTACCGATGATGGTCTGGCAGGCAGCAGCCCTGGCCATGCCTGGCTCGTTGCCCTTCTGCTCATAATACATCTGGCTGAGCTCCAGGGATTCCAGGGCCAGCCGTAGATTTTTGAGTTGGACTCGGGCCGGGTCTTGCCGCCAGAGGGCAATGGCTTCTCTCGCTTGGTCTTCGTTGTTGATGTTCATGGGCTGATTATACGATCGCTTTTTGGGGCTGAAATTTTAAAAAAGGGTTGTACGGGGTTACCGCACATCGCCGGCCACGAGATTGTACCTTTTTTTTAAAGAATGAAAAGCAAAAGGATAGGCGAGATGGTGCAGGAGGTTCAGGTTGTAGAAATCATGAAAGAATTTGCCATGGTCGCCGCAACGGTCGATGCGGTCCATGATGTGGCTGTAGTTGTTGCGGCCAAAGGTTTCCCAAAGATATCGGTTGACGAAGCCGGCTTTCTGTTTGCCGAGAAATAGGCGCCGGGCGGATAGCGGATAGCTTTTCCCGGTTATGATGCTTTGTGCGGCCAGCGCACCTGAAGTCACGGCGGAGCGTATGCCGAAGCCCCAGAGCATATCCTGCAACCCCGCGGCCTCGCCCACCAGAAGTTGCTTTTCTTTTTCAAAAACAGGGTCGAGCAGAAAACCGCCCAAGCCCCCCACCGTTTTCGGCTCCTCCATGTCGAAGTCGACAAATTTCCTGAAGATCCTCTCCGTTTCGGCAAGGGAGCGGTTCACCTCGGAAAAATTGTCAAAGAGCACAGTGCAGAGGCAGCCATACCCCTTGGCGAAAAGAAGATATGCATATCCCTTGCAAGCGGCTCGGTCGTTGACCAAGCCGTATGCCGCATCGGGCAGGCTTGTCTTGAAGACGAGGCCCTTGTCGATGGCAAAGCGGTGGCGGACAAGGGGGCCGGTGGCAATAATATCCGCCTCCGGGGGGGAAAGAGGCTGGTTAAACAATATGTCGGCCCCCGCAGCCAGGGCCTGTTCCTTGAGGCCTTGGTCAAGGCTTCCCGGCATTGCTCCGCGCCGGATCAGATAAAATCCGGGCCGGACGGAGGTGAATGCCCATTCTCTTTCGCCGTTTAACACGGTAAGCGCGGAAAAGGGCGTGCAATCGAAGTTGATGGCAAGGCCAAGCGCTTGGAATTCATCAAGCACATCGCGCTCCTCCGACCAGTTTTCCAGCCCCTGCAGGTCGCCATAGAAAACGCGGCCAACTTCCCCGTTTTTTTCATGTACCTGTGACTGATAGCCCGCTTTTTGCAGGACAATGGCCGCAGTGAGGCCCGCCGGTCCGGCGCCGAGTATCTTAATGGTTTTTTTGGCCATGGGGCAATACCTCGCTCTACCTCGGTACGCTGGGTCAGTTTCGGGCGGTTTGCGTTTTTTCAGTGTTCGATGAAAGGTGGTGCTGAGAAGATTATGAAAACAAATGACGGTATTAGCAAGGGGCGAGAAAAAAATACCCCCTGGAAACGCGGGAAGAGGGAGGAGGTTTCCAGGGGGGGTGGGATGGGACTGTGTCACGCCTCGGGGCGTTTAGGCTTTATAAAAATTTTCTTTTTCCGCCCCGCACTTGGGGCAGACCCAATCATCGGGAAGATCGGCAAATGCGGTACCCGCTTCGATGCCGTGTTCGTAATCGCCTTCCGCCGGGTCGTAGACATATCCGCAAGGGCATTCATATTTATCCATGATGGCTCTCCTTTATTTTTGGCTCTCAGATAGATAAGGGGCGGATCAGTCCATGGTTTCCATGTCCCTGCCGCAGCATTTCGGGATATCGCTGCCCTGTTTCACATTCATGTACTTGTTGCAGACGGAACAGTAATAGGTGTTGTCCGCCGCGGCTTTTTGGTCCGACCACATGGTTTTGCCGCCGGGTATTCCCTCGATGACAAAACGGGCCAGATTCTCCTTGCCGGGTATGTACTCGCCGATGGGGACCAGTTTCTTGTTCTCCCGCAGACAATCCACAATGACCCGCCAGAGTAGCTCCATGGCCGCGGTTTCCTGGGTGTTTCCCGGCTTGAATTCCACGACATTTCTATCAACAGTGATATCCATGATTAACCTCATTAAAATTAGTAATAATTATTATTATAATATGTTTTGTATAAAAAGCACCGAAAAAAGTGGGTTGGGATTTTTATGGCCAGAGATGAAGGGGAGCTGAGAAAATCCACCTCGGGGGGAGAGAGCTAGTGGTTATAACCGTCCTGGTGCCGGGTTTTCTTCTCTTGCTTGTTCGCATACATGGCCCGGTCTGCCCTGCGAAGTAATTCGTCGATGGAGCAGGGGGCGGTATGTTCGTAGCGGCCCACTCCGACGCTGAGAGACATCAGGTATTGCCGGGATGTCATCCTGTTGGTTTTTTCGATGTTGTCGTTCAGCCGCTGGAGAATGGTTGTCTCGTTGCCCAGCGCTGAGTTGTCCGTGCAGAGAATGACAAATTCGTCGCCACCAAGCCTTCCGACGATATCGGCCAGTCGGAAGGTATCCTGGAGCAGGGTAGCTGCTTCAATGAGGGCCTGGTCGCCGACGGAGTGCCCGAGGGTGTCGTTGATCCATTTCAGATTGTCAAAATCGACATAGACGAGCAGAAGGTCAGTTTGGTCGCGCACACTGATTTTGACCAGCTTGTCTGCCAGGGTCATGAAGCCCCGACGGTTGAAGAGGCCGGTGAGATCATCGGTCAGGGCGGATTCCCGCAGTTTTTCCTCCCATTTTTTACGTTCGGTGATATCGGCAAAAGTGACCACCGCGCCCAAAATTTCATAGTCCTCCGTAATGGGGGTGGAGGTGTACTGGATCGGCAAAGCGGTGCCGTTTTTCCGCCAGAAGGTTTCCGTACCCTTGCGAATGATGCCATCGCTGCAAGTCGAGCTGATCGGGCAGTCATGCCTGGGATACGGCTCTCCTTCCGGCCTGTGGGAATGGACGAGTTCATGCAGGGTGTTGCCCGTCAGTTCGTGCGCCTCATAGCCGAGCATGGAACAGGCGGCCGGGTTGGCAAAGGTGACGCGGTTGTGTTTATCAAGGCCGAAGATGCCTTCGCCGACGGTATTGAGGATGCGCTCCTGCTGGCGGCGGAGCTGTTCGAGCTCCTGCGCCGTGGTGATCTTGTCGGTGAGATCCCGCATGATGGCGACGATAAAGGCGTGCGCCTCACCCGTGCTGGGAAGAAAATGGATGGTGATCATTTTGTCGTTGAGCAGGATGGGCGCGGTTTCGTCGATAATCACCGGGGCTTGGCCTGTGCTCTGCAATAGGGCGCGTAACCGTTCCCGGCGTTCCCCGCTGAAAAGATCGAAAAAGCTGGAGGCCAGCAGGTTTTCTTCCCGCAGGCCGCACAACTCCATGGCGGCGGCGTTGGCACGGATGATCTTGCCGTCCAAGGTGAATTCCATCACCCCTTCGGGCATGCTGTTGAAAATAATCTCATAATGGCGCTTGGAAAAGAGCAGCTCCGAGGTGATATACCGCTTGCACAGGTTTTCTCCGCCGAGGATCTTGCCGGTTAACTCATGAAGGGTGCCGTTGTCGATATGTTCGATTACCTGGGTAATATATGCTTCGGTATTCTTAAACGGACCCTTGGCGATGCAGACATCGGCCCCGAGGCTGAGGATATTGGTTTCATCCTCGAGCACCGTGGCAGAATAGATGATGATATGAAGGTGCTTCAGTTCCGGCCGGCTGCGGATAACCTGACAAAGTTTTTCCCCGTTGATATTGGGCATGATCAGGTCGGTGAAAACGATATCCGGTTTTACCGTTTTAAGAATCGCCAGGGCCGCAAGCCCGTCTTCCGCCGTGATCACCTCGTGACCCTGCTTTTTCAGGAATTCCTCCAGCAGTTTCAAGCCAACAGGGTGGTTATCCACCACCAGAATTTTTTTCATGGGACTACCTGCTTCCTTATAAAAATTTCCGGAAAAATACGTGACAATTTGTCAAGTTTTACCGGAAAAGCTGGAAAAGACAAGTTTTTTAGCGTGTTATGGCTGGATCGGTTGACCCCGGCTCAGTGTCCGTTCAAGGCCAGCAGGATATCAACTCCAACCGCGGCTATGGACAGGACAAAGATAAACAGGTAGTTGAGGTTTTCCTTGGACTTGATGATGGAGGAGAGGACATAGGCGATGAGCGCCCGGTCG
The DNA here is from genome assembly GCA_013349295.1 of Deltaproteobacteria bacterium. Classification (GTDB taxonomy): domain Bacteria; phylum Desulfobacterota; class Desulfobulbia; order Desulfobulbales; family Desulfurivibrionaceae; genus Thiovibrio. Next base: position 185,026 of record DUZW01000001.1, on the reverse strand, counting down.
TCCTCGGTGATCTCGTCGCGGCCCTGGATTTTTTCCAGCAGCCGGTTGGCGCGGATGGCGGTTTTTCGTTTTTCGGAGATATGGTAGCGGTAGGCGAAAAAGAAGATGTAGCCGATGACTCCGAAATACCAGACCGGGCGCATGAGGGCGGGACTGAAGCTGTTGATGATGGTCAGCAGCCGGAAAGCCACGGCGGACAACAGGCCGATCACCAGAAACAGGTAAATGACAAAAGACGGCACGGTTTTTGGGATGTTGGTCATGGAAGGATGTTCCGGATCTGTGTTGGTGGGAGGTGGAGAGTCTATTCCGTTCTCACGGCGGTGCCGCTGACGCTGATCATGAGCACATGGCGTTCTCCGATATTTGCAAAGCAGCTGGGCACGGCCCTGTGCTTCTCACCTCTTCCCGAAAGGGCTCAAAATAGCCCGGGCGGGTGATCCCGGCAAGGCTATTTTGAGAGCGCGCCAGTCCCAGAGGGGAGAATTATTGTACGACCGGGCCAGGCAGCGCTTTACGGGTGGGGGCTGGAGTTGCCGAAGTATTAGCCGCATGGAAGTCGTTGACCACCTGCAGCAATGACTGGGCGCTGTCCACGCTCTGCTGGGTGACGTCGTTGATGTTGCCGATGGCCCCGTGGATCTGGTCGATGCCGTGGGCCTGGTCTCGGGAGGCCTGGGTGATTTCGTTCATGATCGTGCTGACTTTTTCGATGTCGTCGGTCACCTTGCTGAAGGCGGCGCCGGTTTTGACCGCCAGGGCATCGCCGGCCTCGATTTTGAGCACCGTGTTTTCGATCATGGCGGCGGTTTCTTGCGCCGCCACGGCGGCGCGTTGGGCCAGGTTGCGGACCTCCTCGGCGACCACGGCAAAGCCGGCGCCTGCCTCACCGGCTCGAGCAGCCTCAACTGCGGCATTCAGGGCCAGCAGATTGGTTTGAAAGGCGATCTCGTCGATGGTGCGGATGATCTTCTGGGTATCGCGGCTGGCCGCGGAAATCTCCTGCATGGATGCGGTAAGCTCTTGCATATCGGTATCCGCCGTGGCCACCGTCTCCTTGGTCTGGAGGATGAGCTGGTTGCCGGACTCGGCGTTGGCGGCATTCTGTTTGGTCATCGCCGTCATCTCTTCCAGGGAGGCGGCGGTTTCTTCCAGGGCGGATGCCTGCTCGGAGGCGCCCTCGGAGAGGTGGGTGGCGGTGTCCGAGATGGCCTGCATGGTGCTGACGATGCGTGAGCCCATGCCTTGCAGGGAGGAGGCCAGCAGCCCGACCTCGTCGTTGCTGGTGACCGACAGCTGGGCATCGAAATTGCCGCCTCCCAGCTCATCGGCAAACACGGCGCACTGTTCGATGGGGGCACAGAACTTCTTGGCCATCAGGTAGAGGCCGAACATGGCCATGGCGAGGATTGCCACGGTGGTGAGGATGATTCTGGTCAGCAGCGATTTGATTTGCGCGTTCACCGCTTCGGTTTTGCGGGCCACCGTTTCGTCGATGTTGTCAACATAGGCACCGGTGCCTATGATCCAATCCAAGGGTTTGTAAGCTCGCACATAGGAAAGCTTTGGCTGCTCCTTGGTGAGCCCGTCCTTGGTGGGCTTGGGCCAGAGGTAGTCGACAAAGCCGTCGCCGCCGTTGGTCTCGCACACCTGGACAAAGGCCCCGAAAAGGTTTTCCTTTTTCCCCAGGGCGCAGTTGAATTTGGCATCGTCGAGCACCTTGCCGTCAAGGGCCGGGACGGTGGGGTGCATGACCATCTTCGGAAAGGGCTTTCCGGTATCATTGATCCAGAAATAACCCGTGCCGCCGGCATAGCGCATCTTGGCAAGATCCTGTTTGGTCTTTTCAATGGCGTCCGGGATGGCGTCGTCCACATAGATGCCGGTGCCGATGATCCAGTTCCATTCGGGAATCAGCCGCACGTAAGAGAGCTTGGGTTGCTCCTTGGTGAGCCCGTCCTTGGTGGGCTTGGGCCAGAGATAATCGACAAAGCCGTCGCCGCCGTTGGTCTCGCATACCTGGACAAAGGCCCCGAAGAGGTTTTCCTTTTTCCCCAGGGCGCAGTTGAACTTGGCATCGTCGAGCACCTTGCCGTCAAGGGCCGGGACGGTGGGGTGCATGATCATCTTCGGGAAGGGCTTTCCGGTGTCGTTGATCCACAGATATCCCTTGCCTTGGTCATAGCGGAGTTTTTTGATGCTCTCCGCAGCCAGGGCCTTGGCCCGCTCGGTGGTCATCCCGCCGTGTCCCACCGAGGCGTTGGCATCCTCCACGATCTTCACCGCCATGTCGACGATGTTTTTCAGCTGCTGACCGTAGCGTTTTTCAAGATAGGTCTTGTCCAGGGCGTTTTTGTAGTTGGAATCCACGGTGGCATAGGCCACGTCCACATAATCCTTCAGCACCGCCTTGGTCTGCTCCAGTTCCGCCTGACGGAAGGATTCGATCTCCTGGGCGGCGTTGTAGCGGATGGTGGCGACGGTGCCGATGGTGATGAGCGCGGTCACCGCGAGGATGGCGGTAAAGGTGCAGGTGAGGATTTTCCAACGAATCTTGACGTTCCGTGCCATCTCATTGTCCTCCGGGACTAAATTTTTCTAGCGTTTAGCGAGGAGTTCTCGGGGAAGTACGATGCAAAGTTCGTTCACCGGGACACATCTTCCTGTAAGGCATTGTATGAAAAAACGAAAAGAGATGTACAGTAATTTTTAGACAGGCTCGGCGGAAAAGAAAGGACGGGTGCGGCCCAAAAGGGTGGCGACGCCGATGGCATACCCATCCCCAAGGCGCTCGGCGGTCTTCTGTTTGCAATCCCCAACCGGATGTGCTAATTTTTCAAGCTTTCGCGGGTAATGTTCCTGATACAAAATGAGCATCCTGAAAAGCACACTGTGCCGGGGGAGCTTTGTGATGAATCTCTCCAGAAAGCCGTTGCGCAAAAACAGCTTGAAGATCGAGTCCTGCCAAGACGGCATATGAGCTGTAAAGGCGAGGCAGAACAGAACAAGTTATTTTCGTACGCCTCCTAAAAATACCAAGGATAAATTATGACCAGCCAAAAGATTATCTACACAGAAGTCGATGAAGCACCCGCCCTGGCAACCTATTCCCTGCTTCCGATCCTCCAGGCCTATACAAAGGGATCGGGCATTTCCGTTGAACCAAAGGATATCTCCCTTTCCGGGAGAATCATCGCCAACTTCCCGGAAAACCTGACGGAGAGCCAGAGAATCCCGGATTATCTGGGGGAATTGGGCAAGCTCGTCAAGCTGCCGGCGACCAATATCATCAAACAGCCGAATATCAGCGCTTCAATTCCACAATTACAAGGCGCAATCAAGGAACTGCAGGAGAGAGGATACGCTATGCCGGATTATCCCGAGACGGCGAAAACCGAGGCGGAGAAAGAACTGCAGGCACGATTTGCCAAGGTCTTGGGGAGTGCTGTAAACCCGGTCCTGCGGGAAGGAAATTCCGACCGACGGGCGGCGGCTTCCGTGAAACGGTTCGGACAAAAAAATCCGCACAGAATGATGAAACCGTGGCCCGCCGATTCCAAATCCCGGGTCGCGCATATGACCGCCGGGGATTTTTACGGCAGCGAGAAGTCGGTAACGGTGGACAAGGCATGCGAGGTGCGGATCGAGTTTGTCGGAGACGATGGCGGCACCAAGGAGCTCAAGCCGAAGATCGCCTTGCTCCCCGGGGAGATTCTTGACACCTCGGTCATGAATGTGGCGAGTCTGCGGAAATTCTATGGGGAGCAGATCGAGGCGGCAAAAAGGGATGGGGTCTTGCTGTCGCTGCACCTCAAGGCGACCATGATGAAGGTCTCCGACCCGGTCATGTTCGGGCATTGTGTTTCCGTTTTTTATAAGGATGTTTTTACCAAACTCGCCGGAGTCATCAAGGAGCTGGGCGTCAATGTCAATAACGGGTTGGGGGATCTGTACGCCAAGATTCAGGGCTTGGAGGCAGGGCAACGGCAAGAGATCGAGGCGGACATTCAGGCGGTCTATACGACCCAATGTGAACTCGCCATGGTGGACTCAAGCAAGGGCATCACCAACCTGCATGTCCCCAATAACGTGATTATCGATGCTTCCATGCCCGTGGTTATCCGGGACGGGGGCAGGATGTGGGGTGCTGACGACCAGTTGCACGATACCATCGCCATGGTGCCGGACCGCTGCTATGCCACCATCTACCAGGAGGTTGTCAGCGATTGCAAAAGGCACGGGGCCTTTGACCCCGCCACCATGGGCACGGTCTCCAACGTCGGTCTGATGGCGCAAAAGGCGGAGGAGTACGGCTCCCACGACAAGACCTTTCTGGCGCCGGGCAAAGGCACGATCCGCGTGGTTGACGTCTCTTCCGGCGAGACCCTGCTTGCGCAGCAGGTGGAAGAGGGCGACATCTTCCGCGGCTGCCAGACCAAGGATGCACCGATTCAGGATTGGGTCAAGCTTGCGGTCAACCGCGCCAAGGCCACCGGCACGCCGGCGATTTTCTGGCTGGATGCGAATCGGGCCCACGACGCCGAGCTTATTGCCAAGGTGAAACAATATCTGCCGAACCATGATACCAGCGGCCTGGATATCCGGATCAGGCAGCCGGTGGAGGCGATGCGCTTCACCCTGGAGCGAGTGAGAAAGGGTGAGGATACTATTTCCGTTACCGGCAACGTGTTGCGTGATTATCTCACCGACCTGTTTCCCATTCTGGAATTGGGCACGAGCGCCAAGATGCTTTCCATCGTGCCCCTGATGAACGGCGGCGGGATGTTTGAGACAGGGGCCGGCGGTTCAGCCCCCAAGCATGTGGAGCAGTTTCTTCGGGAAGGGCATCTGCGTTGGGATTCCTTGGGGGAATTCTGTGCGTTGGTGCCCTCCTTCGAGCATATTTATGCCACCTTTCACAACGAAAAGGCGCAGCTTTTCGCGGAGACGCTGGATGAGGCCATAGGGAAGTTTTTGGAAAACGAGAAGTCTCCGTCCCGCAAGGTGGGGGAGCGGGATACCAGGGGAAGCCATTTTTATCTGGCGCTCTACTGGGCGCAAAGCCTGGCGGCCCAGGGCAAGGATAGAGAGCTGCAGGCACGGTTTGTCAAGGTGGTGCAGGGGCTTGCCGACAACGAGGCAAAGATTGTGGCCGAGCTGAACAGCGCCCAGGGTCATCCCGTGGATATCGGCGGGTATTACCGTCCGGATCGGAAAAAAACCGAACAGGCCATGCGTCCCAGCCCAACCTTCAATGCCATTGTGGACGGCATCTGATTCGCCTCGGCAGACCGCATGTAACGCCATGGAAAAAGCCCTCCGTTTGGAGGGCTTTTTTGTGTTGGGCGATCAAGAGAGATGTAACCGGGCTTTCTTCGAAAACGGTTCTTTTTCTCACTCCCGAATCAATGTGAGAAGCTCCGCTGTTTTTGCCGTCAGGAGCGCGGCATCGCCCCGGGTTTCCACATTAAGGCGGAGAACCGGTTCGGTATTGGAGCTGCGGATGTTGAAGCGGAAGTTTTCCGCAGTAAAGCTCAAGCCGTCGGTGTAATCTTTTTCGCCCTGCATTTCGGCATAAAAGGCCTCCACCCGGGCAATTACCGCCTTGGGGTCGTTGACCCTGTTGTTGATCTCGCCGCTCACCGGAAAAGCAGCCTGGCGGGCGCGGACCAGATGGGACAGCGGCAGGCTTGAGCTGCCGAGGAGTGTTGCCACCAGCAGCCAGGGGATCATCCCGGAGTCGCAGTAGGCAAAATCGCGGAAATAATGGTGGGCGCTCATCTCGCCGCCATAGACGGCGTCTTCGGTCCGCATGCGCTCCTTGATAAAGGCGTGGCCGGTCTTGCTCAACACCGGGATGCCGCCGGACTTTTCGACAATTTCCCGGGTGTTCCAGACCAGACGCGGATCGTGGATGATCTTCGCCCCGGGATGTTTGGCCAGCATGGCCTGGGCCAGCAGGCCGACCAAGTAGTAGCCCTCGATAAAGCCGCCCTGTTCGTCAAAGAAAAAACAGCGGTCAAAATCGCCATCCCAGGCAAGGCCGAAATCAGCTTTATGCTCCCGAACCGCGTTGGCGGTGATCTCCCGGTTTTCCGGAAGCAGCGGGTTGGGCACCCCGTTGGGGAAAGCGCCGTCCGGTTCCCACTGAAGTTTGATGAAGTCAAAGGGAAGACGTTCGGCCAGCCGGTCGATCACCGGTCCGGCGCAACCGTTGCCTGCATTGGCCACGATTTTGAGAGGCTTCAACGCTTTTTTGTCAACATAGCCCATCAGGTGGTCGATATAGGCGGGCTTGTTGTTCAGATGGGTCAGGACGCCGGGCGTGTTTGCCGTAATCCGATGTTTTTTTGACGCTAGCCGCTCGATCTCCCGCAGGCCGGTGTCCCCGGAGATGGGCCTGGCCCCATGGCGGACCAGCTTCATGCCGTTGTAATCCGCCGGGTTGTGGCTGGCGGTGACAATGACCCCGCCGTCTACTTCAAGATGGAAGGCGGCAAAGTAGATTTCTTCGGTGCCGGCCAGGCCGAGATCCACCACATCGACCCCGGCTTGCAGAAAGCCCTCGGTCAGGGCCTTGGCCAGGCCGGGGCTGGACAGGCGGATATCGTGGCCGATGGCCACTTTTTTTGGGGCGAATTGGGCGCTGTACGCCTGGCCGATGTTAAAGGCCAGGGCTTCGTTCAGCTCGTCTGGTACCCGGCCGCGGATGTCGTAGGCTTTAAAACAGGGGAGAGAGGAGTTCATGGCGTATGTCTTTGAAGGATTACTTATTTTCGAGTAGATTGATTTTTTTCCAACAAAACAAGGACAGCTAAGCATGGAAGCATCTATTCTGCAACCGCAATTCGCGGCGAAAATCGCCGATCTATACAACCGCATGGAAAAGGCCTACGATATTGTTGCCCGCCAGCTGGATTTTACCTGCCAGGGCTGCCCGGACAACTGCTGCGACTCCTATTTTCTCCACCATACCTATGTGGAGTGGGCCTATCTCTGGGTGGGGATCGGGGCCTTATCGGCGGAACGGAGGAAGGCCTTGGAAAACCGGGCGGCCGACTATGCCGCAGCCTGCGAGGCGGCGCTGGCCAGGGACGAACGGCCCCAGGTCATGTGCCCGCTCAACGAAGAGGGGCGCTGTTGTCTCTACGAACACCGTCTCATGATTTGCCGGATGCACGGAGTACCGTCCAGCCTTACCTTCCCCAACGGCCAAGCCAAAAAATTTCCCGGCTGTTTCCGCTGTCAGGAAATCGTCGGCAGCCGTCAGGCCACACCCGCGGTGGAGCGCGCCCCGCTTTTTCGGGAGCTGGTGGCGCTTGAGCAAGAGCTGCTCGGCGAGCAACAGGGCCACATGCCCAAGGTCAAAAAGACCATCGCCGATATGATCCTGATGGGGGCGCCGAGGCTGTAAGTTTTTCAGGAAAAAGCATAAAAAAAGGCCGGTGCATGGATTATGCGACGGCCTTTTTTGTCATTGTGGCGAAGGAGTCATTTTTCCCGCATCAGTTCGGCAATCTGGAAGGCGAGTTCCAGGCTCTGCTCTGCATTGAGGCGCGGGTCGCACTGGGTCTGGTAGTTCTCGGCCAGATGGTGGTCGAGGATTTGTCTGCCGCCGCCGGTGCATTCGGTGACGTTGTCCCCGGTCATTTCAAAATGGATGCCGCCGGGCACCGTGCCCTCGCTCCAGTGGATCTCGAAGAACGAGCGGATCTCGCTCATGATCTCGTCGAAATTTCTGGTCTTGTGGCCGCTTTCCGCAGTGTAGGTGTTGCCGTGCATGGGGTCGCAGCTCCAGACCAGCTTGAACCCCTCTTTTTTCATCTCCCTGGCCAGACTCGGCAGACCGTCGTCGATCTTTTTCGCGCCGAAGCGGGTGATCAGGGTCAAGCGGCCCGGCTCGTTGTCCGGGTTCAGGGCGCGGACCAGCTGTTTGACGTTGTCGATGTCATGGTTGGGCCCGATCTTGACCCCGATGGGGTTATGCACCCCCCGGAAGAACTCCACATGCGCCCCGTCGAGCTGGCGGGTGCGCTCGCCGATCCAGAGCATGTGGGCCGAGCAGTCATACCAGTCGCCGGTCGTTGAGTCCTGGCGGGTCAGGGCCTGCTCGTAGCCTAAAAGCAGCGCCTCGTGCGAGGTGTAGAAGCCGGCTTGCTTGAGCTGGGGGATATCGGTGTCGATGCCCACGATGCGCATGAAGTTGATGGCCTGGTCGATCTGACGGGCGAGTTTTTCATACTGCTGGCCCTGGGGCGATTTCTTGACAAAGGCGTTGTTCCAGGAATGGACCCGCTCCAGGGCCGCATAGCCGCCTCGGGTAAAAGCGCGCAGGATGTTCATGGTTGAGCAGGAGAGGTAATACCCTTTCAGCATCCGCTCCGGGTCCGGCAGCCGGGCCTCGATGGTCGGCTCGATCGCGTTGACCATGTCGCCCCGGTAGCTGGGAAGCTCGAGGCCCCCCACCATTTCGGTGTCGGCGGAGCGCGGCTTGGCGTACTGGCCGGCCATGCGGCCCACCTTGATCACCGGCTTGCCGCCGGCGTAGCTCATGACCACCGCCATCTGGAGGATGACCTTCAAGAGTTCGCGGATGGCCGGGGCGGTGCACATGGAAAAGGCCTCGGCGCAGTCGCCGCCCTGAAGGAGAAATGCTTCGCCCTCGGCGGCCATGGCCAGTTCTTTTTTCAACTCCCGGATCTCTCCGGCAAAAACCAGGGGCGGCAGTTGGGAGATGGTCCGCACCGTCTCATCGAAGGCGGATTTATCCGGCCAGTTGGGTTGTTGCAGGGCCTTGAACTGCTGCCAGCTTGTCTTGCTCCAGGAATGGTGAGTCATACCTTTTCTCCGTTTCAGCGGCTGAGCCGCGAAACCTGTGGGAATGGGGTCGCGGAAGATTATAACAACTTGAATTTATTAGATTTTGTACGGTTTGGCCCGTTCCGGCGGGCAGTTTTCAGCCTTCTTTCGCCCCAGGCAAGGCGCAGGGGCTGCCGGCGCAGCAGACCTCCACGTCAAAGGCGTTGAGGATGCGCAGCTCCGGTTCCCGGCGTTTTGCGACAACCGCAGTGAAGTCCAGACCAGGCATCATCCCCAGAAGCTGTTCCCGGGTGGGGATTGCCGCCAGCCCGGTGCCAAGGACTTTGCCGCTGCGTACATCCAGCAGCTCGGCGTCCTCGCCGTTGGTCACCACCGCCAGGGGGATCAGCTGATTCTCTTCCAGCACCCTGGCCGCGGCGATGGCCGGTCGTTCCCTGGTGACCAGAGAGCCGGGGCCGTAGCGTAGCACCAAAACCCGTTGCGCGCCGATGTTCACCACAATATCAATCTTGGACGTCACGAACTGGTGGTTGAACAGGGTTTCGATCCTGCGCCGCATTTCCAGCTCGCCCTTGGCAAAACCCCGTTCTTCCACGAGCAGCCGGGCCATTTTCTGGCGGTAGCGCTCGTCGTCTGTGTCCACCAGGGGTTCGCCGGTGACATAATCGGCGAGGCTGCCGTAGATCATGTGGTGCGTGGGAATGTCCGGCATAGCTTCAGACCCCGAAATAAAAAAAGAGGAGGCCGCAGCCCCCTCTTTTAGAAAGGCCGTCCCGGATTCGAGAAAGCGGCCTTTATATACTACCGCTTTTTTACAGAGTCAGCCAGGACTCGCTGAATACGTTTTGGCCGCTCAGTACTTTATAGGTTTTATAGTGCTCCAGCGCGGTACCGGCCAAGCCTGCGGGATCGGGATCGTTGCCGTCCATCATGTTGTGGACCATGTCCACCAGATCCTGGCGCTCGCCCTTGCAGATCGCCATCAGCTCAGAGTCGTAGGAGTTGACGATGGCGGTGGTGATCCCGTATTTCATCAGCATGATGAGGTAGGTGCGGTCGAGATACTTGCGCAGATGCTCGGCCACGCCGTTTGATACGTTGGAGAGACCCACGGTGGAGCCTGCGCCCGGAGCGATCTCCTGCAGCATGGACATGAACTCCAGGCCGGAGGCGATCTGGTCGGCGCCCAGGGTGATGGGGGTGCCGATCGGGTCGAAGAGCATTTTTTCGTTGGGGATGCCTGCCTCGGCCAGGGCCATCATCAGGTCAACGGCCATGGCGGCGCGCTCGTTGGAGTCCCGGGGCATGCCGTCCGGTCCCCAGAGCAGGGCGATAACATTGCAGCCTGCCTCGGCGGCAACGGGGATGAGCTTTTCCATCCGCTCGGGCTGGGCGGAGATGGAGTTCATGATCGCGGCTTCACGGTTTTTCACCACCTTGAAGCCGGCAGCCATGGCGTCGGTGTTGGTGGTGTCCAGGCAGAGGGGCACATCGCTGGCCGCTTCCACGGTCTGCACAACCCAAGGCATCAGCTCGATCCCGTCCTTACGGGCCGGTCCGATGTTGAGATCCAGGTAGGAGGCGCCGGCGGCGGACTCTTCCTTGGCCATCTCCTGAACAGGGGCCGGATTCCGTTCCTTCATGGCGGTGCCGCTTCTCTTGCCCATGATGTTGATGCTTTCCGCGATGGCTGCTACCTTGATCATAGTGTTCTCCCGTGCTGTGTGTTGATTCAAAATATATATTTTACCGCTCCGGATGGCCGCGGCGGTTTTCCTGCGTGTTAAGAGTGCATGGTAACGTGGGAAAATAGCGTTTTACAAAAAGGATGTCAACAGACAACAGGGTGAGGCGGTGTAAAAAAATATAGAATTGGCACGGAAATCGGTGGTTTTACCTAGGCGTTCGGGGTGTCAGCCCTGATTTTTGTCGTTATTCGTTGCTCGGAGACGATCTGGAGCGTGCGCAGTCCCATTGCAAGGGAAAAAGCGATCGGCCAATGCGGTCTGAGCAGCTTTTCAGAGCGGTTTGCAGTGTGATTGCAGACCATGAAACATGGCCGGACGCCGGATGTCCGGCCATGTTGTGCAGAAAAGGATTGTGGAAAACGGATTAATGCCGTCCGCCGCCGCCCATGCCACCCCGCCCCATGCCTCCGCCCATTCCGGAGCCGGAGCCCATACCCCCATCCATTCCGCTTCCTGGACCGGAGCCATTGCCTTGTCTCTGGCCATTTTTTCGGCCGGATCCGTCACGCGGTGCATTTTCCGGCTGCCGCATGGCTTGCTGTTTTTCTTCCGAACTCATCTTTTGCACCCGATTCTGCCATTCGTTCTGGAAGGCGCTTCGCTCTTCAATCGTGGCTTGTTTCATGCTGCCGCGTTGTGCCGCCAGCTCCTCGTTGGTCATGGCGCTGTAGTCGGTGGCGGCCCAGGCCAGGGTGGCGGTGAGCAGGGAGACTGCCAGGATGGTGCTGAACCGAAACATGGTGGTTTTTTTCATGTGGGTAATTCTCCTTTGATACATATCGTAAGATGAAAAAGGGGCAGTAACTCTCTGTGTTGCCGGCTATATCATGAATCATGCCATTGCCCGTGGCCAGGGAGGGATTTCCTTGAATTGGCGAGGATAATTTCAGGCCGAGCCGCCGGGGAGCGGTTCAGGCCATGGGAAATCCTGGGTAATTTGTATCCAGGTGAACAGTAGCATACGGGTATTTTTTGCGCAGCGTGGCATTGTGCCGCAGAGTCGGCAGGATAGTTTCACGTGAAACGCAGAAGAAATCAACAGAGCGCAGGCTGGTTGGCGCCAGGGTGCAATCAGGCGGAAGTAATGTCCGGCAAGGGATTGTGGGGAGGGGGATGGAAAATCAACAGGTTTTCAACAGGGAATCAACAGAAAACGAACAGTTTGTAAACAAGATTTCCGGAGCGAATCACCCAGGCAAGTGAGCGGGGCGCAGCCATTTTTTTAAGAGCAGTCGGGTGCAGTCGCCCATCAGGCGCGGGGTGGAGAGGGGAGTTGGAGCAAGGGGGGATTCCGCTCTGGTCTGGAGCATTACGGCCTCGGCCAGATAATGGAGATGCCAGCCGGCTCGCCGCGCCCGCAGGCAATAATCGGCATCGGCGTAGTGCGCGGTAAACCCCTCGTCCAGCAGACCGATGTCTTCCAACACCTCTCTCCGGATCACCAGACAGGTGTCAAGGAGCCATTCCGGTTCGAAGGAGCGCAGGTGGTCGTGTTCCAGGAGCAGATGTTGTCGGAGGATGCGGGGCGCGGATGGGAGCAGATGTCCCAGCGGGGTGTGCAGGCAGAGGATTGCGGCCAGCGAAGGGGTGGAGCGCACCGAAGGCTGTACCATGCCGTGGGCGTCAACGATCCGGGGCGCGATCAGACCTGCTTCCGGGTTTTCATCGAGAAAGCGGATCAGAGCGCCGAGGCTGCCGGGGCGCGGAAGCAGGGTTTCATCCCAAAAGGAGAGGTAGCGGGCCTTGGCCAATCGGCAGGCATGGTTGCGGGCCTTGGCCGGATGGTCGGCCGCGCTGTTTTCCAGAATGATGACCTCCGGGAAATTGCGTTCCAGTCGGGCAAGAGCGGGGTGGTCCGGGTGGCCGGCAACCACGATGATCTCCAGGGCCACTGGGTCGGCATGGAGCAGCAGCGCATCCAGAAAGGGGAAAAGTCCTTCGGGATGGGCCGGGTTATGGATCAGGCAGATCGCCAGGTCGGGTTCTATGTCTTCCATAATTGGTGGACTCGCAGAAAAGTCTCGGGCACTATCCATCACCACAGCAGGTAACTGTCAGCAGTGTCGCAGATGCCGGGAAGAGGTGCCGATGACAACGCCGGAGGTGGTGCTGCTGACAGTTATCGCGGCAGCTTGTCGCGCACCGTGGGAAAGAGGGCCATGTCGGTGTGGGGCAAAAAGAGCGAGGCCATGTAGTGGTTCATGAACTGGGCGCTCTCCGAAAGCTCCAGGTTGGTAATGAGTGAGCTGACCATCATCCGTTCCCGAAAGCGGACATGGTCGGTAAGGCTGATCTGGCAGCCGAGCATGGAGGCGTTGCCCAGATAGTAGAACTTGTCGCGGTCGATGTCCGGCAAAAGCCCGATGCAGATCGCCTGCTCCAGGTCGATGTAAGCCCCGAAGTTGCCCGCCATGATCACCCGGTCGAGATCGGCAAAGGTCATGCCCACTGATTCCAGCAGGGTGACGTAGCCTGCGTACATGGCGCCTTTGGCCCGGGTCAGGTTGTCGAAATCCACCTCGGTGATGGCGATGTCCTCGCCCATGAGGGTGTCCTTGGCCCAGGCCAGCACGTATTCGTAGCCGTCGATCCCTTCCCGGATCCGGGGATGATCCAGACTGCGGTTGAACTTGCCCTGCTGGTCGATGACTCCGGCCTCCAGCAACTCGGCCACGATGGCGATGAGCCCGGAGCCGCAGATGCCGCAGGGCTTGATGCGGTCGATGGTGATGATCATCGGCTCCAGGGTCTCGGGGTGGATGTGGAAGTTCTCGATGGCCCCGGCATTGGCCCGCATTCCGTGGCGGATGCCGCCGCCCTCAAAGGCCGGACCCGCGGAGCAGGCGGCACAGACCATCCACTCCTCATTGCCTACCACTATTTCGCCGTTGGTGCCGATGTCGATGAACAGGGTGAGCTCCGGGCTCTTGTACATCTGGCAGGCATGCACCCCGGAGATGATATCGCCGCCGACGTAGCTCGCCACCGCAGGGTAGAGAAAGAGGCGCACCGAGGGGTGGGCATGGATGCCCAAGGCGGCGGCCCTGGTCAGGGGGAAATGGCTGCAGGTCGGGACATAGGGGGATTCGCGCAGGAATTTCGGGTTCAGGCCCAGGAGCAGATGGCTCATGATGGTGTTGCCCGCGGCCATGATATAGCTGATATTGCTGGGGCTGATGATCACCTTTTTGCAGACCGTTTCGATCACCGTGTTGATGGTGCGGACCACCTTTTCCTGCAAGGCTTTCAGGCCGCCGGGGCGCTGGGAGTAGATGATCCGGGAGATGACGTCCTCGCCGCAGCCGATCTGGTCGTTGTAGGCCGAGGCCTCGGCGATCACCTCGCCGGAATTGAGGTCGATCAAGACCCCGCATACCGTGGTGGTGCCGATATCCACCGCCAAGCCGTAAAGGTTGCCCGTGGTATCGCCGGGTTCAATGGCGATGATCCGGTCCGGTTCTTCGGCCCGCTTGCCGCGGAGCATGATCGCCGTTACCTGCCAGTCTGCCTCCCGCAGGGTGAAGGGCAGCTCCATCAGGAGCTCCGGGTGATCGTAGGTGGGCTCGGAGCAATCGTGGCATTTTTTCTTGATCGCTCGCATCAAGCGTTGCAGATCGGGAACGTTGTCTTCCAGGGTCGGCGGGTCCAGGGTGAGGAAACGCTTCTCCACCGGCGGCGCAACCTGCCAGGTGCCGATGAGGTGGTCCAGGGAGCGGGCGGAGATGGCCCGGGTGGTTTTGGGCTTGGCCTTGAGGGCCTTGCCGTCCTTGCTGGTGGCAACGGGAATGGAGACCACCAAATCCTCAATAATCGAAGATTGGCAGGCCAGGCGGAAGCCGGCCGCATGCTCATCAGCTTTGAGTTGCATGGCCTTGTTGGCGGCAACCTCGCCCTGTTCGATCTTGACCTTGCATTTGCCGCAGACCCCGTCGCCGCCGCAGGAGGCTTGGATATAGATGCCGGCCTTGGCCGCGGCGCTCAGCAGGTTTTCGCCGTTATCCACCTCGATGGTAACGTTGTCGGGCAGGAAGGTTACACTCTTTTTCATAAATCTCCGGTCTCCGGGGAAGTGTTGGCAATGGGATGAATTATAGGCACAAAGATAGCAGGAAGGCGGGGCTTGTCAAGCATCCTTTCCGGGAAGGGACGCCAGGGTGGGGGTGCGGTTCACCCGGCCTGAAAGGATAATTTCTCGGGTGTGTCGGAGCAGAGTCGGATTAATGCGACGGTTTGCCATCTTTTTTCAGGCCGGGGATTGCCGCCTGCAACACGTCCTCGATCCGTTCGCAGAAAATGAATTCCATTTCCGTCCGGACATGTTTCGGCAGATCAACAAGATCCTTTCTGTTTTTCGTGGGCAGAATCACCCGCGTTATTCCGGCCCGTCGGGCGGCGAGAATTTTTTCCTTGATGCCGCCCACCGGCAGTACCAAGCCGCTCAGGGTGATTTCCCCGGTCATGGCCGTATCCTTGCGTGCAGGGTGCCCGGTATGGAGGGAAGCAAGGGCGCAGGCCATGGTTACCCCGGCGGAGGGGCCATCCTTGGGGATGGCGCCCGCCGGCACATGGATATGCACCGACTCCTTTGGGTGCTTGATCCCGAGAGGGACGCCGTGGGAAATAATGTAGCTGTTGGCAGCCATGGCGGACTCCTTCATCACCTCGCCAAGATGGCCGGTAATGAGGAATTTTTTCCCCTTGGGCAGCTCGATGGCCTCGACGTACAAGACATCGCCGCCCGATTCCGTCCAGGCCAATCCCGTCGCTACCCCGCAAGGGAGTTCCCGGCGCAGCTGCTCGACAAAGAATCGTTCCGGGCCAAGCATCTCGGCAAGATCGTCGCGGCCAACGGCAACCGGCTCGGTCAAGCCCTCGGCGCATCGCACCGCAACCTTGCGGGCCAGGCGGCCCAGCATTCTTTCGAGTTCCCGCACCCCCGCTTCCCGGGTGTAGCGGCCGATAATGGCGATCAGGGTTTCATCCGATACCAGAAAGCGTTCTTCACTCAGGCCCGCCTCCTTGCGTTGCCGGGGAAAGAGATAGCGGTGGGCAATCTCTATCTTTTCTTCATCGCTGTAGCCGCTCAAGCGCAAAAGTTCCATCCGGTCGAGCAACGGCTTGGGAATCGAATCGGTGGTATTGGCCGTGGTGATAAAAAAGACCTTGGAAAGATCAAAGGGCAGATCGAGATAGTTGTCGCGGAAGGTGTTGTTTTGGGCAGGATCAAGGATTTCCATGAGGGCTGCCGCCGGGTCGCCCCTGAAATCGCGGCCCAGCTTATCGATTTCATCGAGCATCAATAAGGGGTTTCTCGTTCCGGCCCGCCGGAGCGCCTGGATAATCCGGCCCGGCATGGCCCCGATATAAGTTCTCCGATGGCCGCGCAGCTCGGCTTCGTCGTGCATGCCGCCGAGGCTGAAATGCTCGAACTTCCTTCCCAGCGCCCTGGCGATGGACTGGCCCAGAGACGTTTTCCCTACGCCCGGCGGCCCCACAAAGCAGAGAATCGGGGCCTTGGCCTCGGGGTTCAGCAGCATTACCGCCAGCTGCTCAATGATCCGTTCCTTGATCTCCTTGAGGTCGTAATGGTCCTCGTCAAGCACCTGCCTGGCGTTATGGAGATCGAGATTATCGGTTGTCGTTGTATCCCAAGGCAGTTCCAGCACCAGATCCAGATGAGACCGGGAGACCTGGTATTCGGGTGAAATATGGGGAATCTGTTCCAGGCGGGTTAGTTCCTTTTTCACTTCGCTGCTCACCCCTTCGGGCAAGGAGAGCAGCTCCAAACGCTTGCGCACCTCCGCCAATTCCGTCTCCGGCGTATTCCCTTCGCCCAATTCATTCTGGATGGCTTGGAGCTGCTGGCGCAGAATATATTCGCGTTGCTCCCGGCTCATTTTTTCTTGGGTCTGATCGGCTATTTTTTTACGGACTTCCAGAACCTGCACCTCGTGGTTGAGGTATTCACGGAGCAGGGTCATTACCGCGATGTTGCCGGGCGCTTCCAGCAGGGCTTGTTCCTGGTCGAGGTTAAGCCTGAGCAGTTTGGCCAGGGGATACACCAGCTTCATGAAATCCTCGCCTGGAGGAACAAAAGAAGAGAAATCCAATTGTACCTCGGGATGGCCAAGGGCAAAATATGATCCGGCCAGGTCCATCACTTCCCGCTGCAATGCTTCGGCTTCAATCCCTTGTGTCACGGAGAGTTGCAGGGGTTTCAGGCGCGCTTTCAGGAATGGGGTGACCTGCTCGAACCCTGCAATTTCAACCCGTTCCATGCCGTTGATGATGATCTGCATTTTCTGGCCGAACCGGGCAATAAGCTGAATGACCGCTGAGGTCCCGATGGTGAAAAGATCTTCGGCTCGGGGGGCATCGATTTCTGAATCTCGCTGGGCAAACACGCCCACCATTTTATGCTCGCTGGCAAGCGCTTCCTCAACCGCCGCGACGATAAGCGGCCTTTCAACGGAAATAGGGATCGTGACGTTGGGGAAGGCGACCGTATTTTTCAGCGGTAAAATCGGCAAAAGGTACGAACGGCTTGCGTCACTCATGCTTTGGCCTTCCTTCTTGAAGTTCAATGTGGTGTGCGGGGGAATTGGCGCCACCGTCCCACGGCTCCCCTCTATTTTTTTGTATCATTTTCATTGAGGGCAAATCAAATTTTTCATGGAAATAAGGCTGGCGGAATCGGGCGAAGGACTCGGGGGCACGGATCGGTTTTGCGCGGGAGGGGAGGGCCGCAGTCCAGTGGTGGAAGCGGCGGGGGTGGGGATAAGGCCTTTTGGAGGGGGGAAGTTTTCCGATCTGCCGGAGGAGGTTGCGGGGAACCGGCTTTTGGCTCGTTGTTCCCACCAGCGGATTATCGGCCAGGGATGCTTCCGCTCGATCTACAGAGCGTTCTGCACTGGGCCCGGCCAGCCGATACCGATCAAGACCGGCCGGGCCATCTTCGTCGCGCCTTGCCCGATTAGACGGACTCTTCCCCGAAACAGACCACCCGGTTCCGGCCCCGTGCCTTCGCCACGTAAAGGGCTTGATCCGCAGCCCCGATAACCTCATCTCCGGTTCCGCCGTGGAGGGGGAAATTTGCCACCCCGATACTGATCGTATTGCGTATGTCCAGCGGCGGCGCGGTGCTGCTGTTGAAGACATGGTTTTCAATGATCTGGCGCAGGCGCTGGGCGCTTTCCTTGCCTTTATCCAGTCCATCGGCGACCAGAACGAGAAACTCTTCTCCGCCGTACCGGCAGGCCACATCGTCGTGGCGGATGCTGGTACGAATGAGGCCGGCAAGCTGGGAGAGAACCTCATCTCCGATCTGGTGGCCATGGGTGTCGTTCACCCGCTTGAAGTGGTCGATATCCAGCATCAGAATACAGAAGCCTTTCTCCGGAGCGGATTCATGGGTTTCAATGAATTTGCGTATCGCGGTTTCGCAATACCGCCTGGTGTACAGTTCGGTCAGGGCATCGGTGATGGCCATGCGGTACAGTCGGGCATTGGCCAGGGCAATCCCGAGCTGCTCACCCACCGCGATAATCAGCTTCTTTTCCGCCCCGCTGAAACGTTGGCCTGCTTCCCGCTGCAGACACACCAGACCCAGGGAGATATTTTTCGAATCGAGGGGAAGAAAGACCCTGGTGTCATTTTCGTTGAAGCAGGGAGAGAGCAGCTCCCCAGTCCGCCAGCGTTCCCACTCGGAGATAACGCAGAAGGGAAGATCCTTGAAATCCATCCGCAGGGCACACTCCCGATGGTGGTAACGCTGGTCGTCGGCTTGCCGCCAGGAGACCTCGTAAACAGTTTGGTCATGTTTTTCCCGGGCAAGGCATACCACCACATGGCGGGCATTGAAGGTTTCGTAGAGGAGCTCGGTGATCAGCCGCCGCAACCGATCCCACTCGATGGCCCGGCTCAGTTGCTGGACAAAGGTGTACAGGCTGGTGGTTTCCCAGCTTTTTCCCTTGATCTCCACAAAGGAGCGCTGGATAGCACGGCTCATCACATTGAACTGGTCCGCCATCTCCTGGAATTCCCCCTTGGTATTCACCTCCACCCAGTGGTTGAAATTTCCGCTTCCCACATGGATGAATCCTTCCATGAGCTGGTGCAGCGGGCGGTGTACGTAGCGCTGGATAATGAACGACAGGACAAGGATCAGGAAAATGAAGGAGATCAGACCGGTGAAGGCCATCCGGATCAGGACGGTGCGGAGCATCGTGATGGTGTCGCTGAACGGGACATCATACATCAAAATCCCGCAATTTTTTTGGGAAGGCGGGTGGCAGCCGTGACATTCCGGACCGTTGGGAACCTTGATGATATTGCGCAGCACGGGTCCTGTCGCGGTTTCAAGAAAAACCGCGGTGCGCAGGGGGAGCATCCCTTTGGTGGTGTGGCAGGCCACGCAGCTTGGATCGATATCCCGGTTGAAACGGCTGCCCACCATGGATCGGTCACTGGAAACCGCGACGGTGCCGTCGAAGGAGAGGATGCTGAGCACCGCAGGCTTGGCGATGGCGTGGATGTCATCAACCGATTGATGGATCGCCTTCCGGTTGTTCTGGAGCATGGCGGTGCGCAGTGCTTTTTCGATGATCTGTCCGGCCTGCATCGCCTCCTTCCGGGCGATGTCCATCTGTCGGTCCCGTTCGCCGGTCCAGATCCCGTACATGGAAACGGAGATGGACAGCCCGAGGAGGACGAAAAGACTGGCCAGCAGGCGGAAACGGATGGAATACAGAAAATCCTGTAAGAACATGGGCAGGCCCTTTATTGTCGTGATACAGCTCAAGCCTGCACGTGGTCACCCCTGGGCCAGAAAAACAGACTCGAACATATATCCCGCTGACTTTACAATATACGGTATTTTAAGGCCATAGGAAAAGATCGGCGGAAACCTGCTGCGGGTTTCTCTCTCTTGTCGGCGGCAATCGTGCCCTGTTGGATCGAGGCCGGGGCGGTTGGGGGGAATTTTTCGTCAGCCATTTCGATGATGATGTGATCGGGCAGGAGGGTGGGGCTTGTTAAGTCCCCTTATTTGGAAAAATAGGGGCTTGGATGAAGGTCAGGCCGAGGGGCGGGGGAAAAATTCCTCGATCTGCTGGAGGAGGTTGCGGGTAACCGGTTTTTTCACCACCGTCGCTACCAGCGCACTGTCGGCCAGGCTATGCATCTGGTCAATCTGCATGGTGTCGAGCATGGAGACCAGCACGACCTTTGGTTTTTTGACGATCTGGCCGCAGCGGTAGCATTCGTAAAGGGCGTCCAGCACGGCCCGGCCATCCATGATCGGCATCAGCATGTCCAGAAAGACGAGGTCAGGCTTTTTCTTGAAGAACTGAAATAGCCCCTGCGCCCCGTTAGGGGCCTCGCTGATCTTGCAGTCCGTGAACATGGCGGAAAGGTGGTTTTTCAGGGTGGTGCGGGCAACAACGTCGTGGTCAATGAGCAGAAAATGCATGGTGAAAACCTGATGGTGATTACACAAGGGAAGATCGTTTAATCCGTAAATATGGCAGATTGCCTGTCAGGATGCAATGCGGGAAAAATACGGGAAGATCGAGCGTGGTCGTCCCCTTGCAGTCGAGAAAAAATGGGGTTCCGACCAGAACGTGTGCGGGGCAAGGGCGTTCCGCCAAGCCATGAGCCCTTGTTTCTCCGGCAAATCGAAGAGGCGCGACATCCGGCCTTGGGCGAGCGGTGATATCAGCTCGTTGTTTGGGGAGTCTGGCCCAGAGCTCCTTTTTCGAGCCGGTCGTCCAGTTCGCCGATGTAGGCGCTGAGCGTGTTTTCCGACTGTTCTACCACGGCGCGGAGATCACGCTCGAGTTGATCCAGTCTTGCCAGCACGGCCCCGCTCGCTTCAGCCCCCCGGTCGGCCTGTTTTTTCAGCTCCACCTCCAGAAATCCGCGCAGTTCGGTGAAACGCGAAGCCTCGGCCTGGTCGGCAAGCTCTCGACTGGCTTGCAACTCCCGGGCGTTACGGCGAGCGTCGAAGAGTACCGAGGTCTGGAGGTAGACCACAAAGACAAGGAACAGGGCCACGAGAAAAGCCAACATCCCGAGCATGACCAGGCCGAGAGGCGCCTGCACGTTTGCAACCCCCAAAGAAAGAGTGGTCTGGGTCATGAATGCGCTCCAGTTGAGCGCGGCAAAAGCCGTAATTGCAATCAGGACAATCAGCAAAAACAGGGTGCGAACCTTCATCGTAATCACTCTCCTTTTCTAGGTTGTAGTTCCGTTTCCTTACTCTCTGGGCCGATCCAGGTTCAGGTCATGATATTTTTTTCGTATTTTCTTGCCGTTGCCTCCGCTCAAGCAATTGTACCGCCATCGGTTTGCTCGCCTCACCGAAGTAGAGGGTTTGATGCGGAAAGGGAATCTCGATGCCCCGGGCATCGAAAGCCAGCTTGACCCGGCGGAGAAACTCACGCCCCACCGCCCATTGCTGGATGGGCACGGTTTTGATCCTGCCCTTGATAATCACGGCCGAATTATCCAGCTTATCAACCCCGAAAATCTCGGGTTCCTCAAGGATCATCGGGCCGAGGAGCGCATCTCCTTTCAGTTCCCTGCCGACCTCTTGCAGGATCGTGACCACCTCATCGGTATTTTCCTTGTAGGCCACCCCGATATCGAAGACATAGGCCGACCATTCCTTGGTGAGATTGCTGAGGGTATTGACCGCGCCGTTTGGAAAGATGTGGACCACGCCGCCGACATCCCGCAGGATGATGGTGCGAAAATTGATCTCTTCCACCAACCCGCCGGTGCCGTTGATGATCGCCACGTCCCCGACCCGGATCTGGTTTTCCAGGATGATGAAAAAACCAGAAATAACATCACGGACCAGGTTTTGGCCGCCAAAGCCCACAGCCAGGCCGACGATTCCGGCGCTGGCCAGAAAGGGGCCGATTTCAACCCCGATTTCCTTGAGGAGCACCAGGCCGACGATCAGCCAGAGGACGAACATCGCCCCCTGCCGGACCAGCATGATCAGGGTTTCAACCCGCTTGGACGATTCGAGCCGCGGTTCATTGGCCGCCGACCCTCGCTCGTAGAGGCGACTCTTCAGGCTGCTCAGCAACTTATCGAGAATGGATCGGGAAAACCAGGCAATAACGAGAATGAAGACAATCCGGAAACAGGTTTTTGCGATCAATTGCCATTCAATGAATCCCAGGTATTCGTTCAGTAAATCCATATTGTCTTGTCCGTCGGTGTTGTGGCCCGAATTCGTAACATATTCGAGGCCATTGATATTAAGCGCTTTCTCAGGTCCGTTATCACTGTCGGGCGATAGCGGCTGACCGAGCCTTGATGTAAAGCTGGTAGAGCATATTCCAGTACTGGGCCATTCGCGTCTTTGCCTGTGCCGACTGAGAATAGCGCCAAAAGCCGTGCACCTTGGCGAGTCTGGTCAATTGTCGGCAATACAGTTCCCAGGTGAAATTGCTTTGGGCTCTTTTCATCCCGGCCTTGGCGATTGTTTGCCAGTATTTTTGGTTTTCCGCACAGCTTGCAAAAAAATCAGCCATATTGGCGGTCATTGCCTCGGGGTTGGTAGGGTTGATGAGAAAGCCGGACTTGCCGTGTTCGACGATTTCCACCGGACCGCCGAACATGGTGACGAACACCGGCAGCCCCGAGTGCATGGCCTCCAGAATGGTGAGGCCGAAGGCCTCGAACAGGGCGGGTTGGACAAAAATGCCCTGGCGATCGGCCATGAGTCTGTATACTTCGCCGGTGGCCTCCTTGCCGAGCAGCGTGCCGATCCAGCGGACGCTGGAGTGGAGGTCGTACTGTTCGAGAAGCCCGTGCATCTTTCGGATCTCGGCCGCTTCTTCTCCATCACGGGAGCGGGCCGGATCCAGGACGCTGGCGATGACAATCAGGTTGGCCCGGCCCCGCAATTCCCGGTCCTTGCCGTAGGCCTCGACCAGGCCGGTCAGGTTTTTGATCCGGTCCAGTCGGGCAATGGAGAAGATGGGCGGCAGATCCGGTCGGGCCAGACACCCCAGGCAGTCCTGATCCTCCCGGCTGAAAAGGAGGTCTTCCAGTTCCCGGCTCAACTTCTTGTCCCGTCTTTTGTGTTGGGTATAGGGGAAGAAGGTGGTCGGATCAACGCCGGGGGGGATGACGTTGAAGCGGGGATGGAAAAGGTTGATGCCGCTTGTCACATTCATCAGGCCGGGCATGGTGAAAAACTGGTACGACTCATACTGGCCGATGACCTGATCCGTGCCGATGATCTCCTGGCTGGTGCTGGAAATAATAAAATCCGCCAGGTTCATGGCCATGAGGTCCGCCATGAATTGAACGGAAAAATGATATTCGCCCTCGAAATTTTCCCAATGGAGGTCACTGAAGAGATACTTGGATTTTTCCAGCGCATGGGCAATGTTGCTTTGGGTCACCCCCATGTTTTGCGAAAGCAGGGTGGCCACCAGGTTGCCGTCCGAATAATTGCCCACGATGAGATCGGGTCTGCCGCCAAATTCTTTCCGAAGCTCCTGTTCGACATCAATGGCGAATTGATCCAGATACGGCCATACCCTGAAACGGGAAAGCCAATGATTCACCACCTTGTTGTCTTCGCCCCGGAAAGGTACCCGCAGGATCCAGACGTTTTTGCTCTGCCAAACCTTTTCCAGCCTCTGGTTCGAAGTGGTGCCGTCATTATCGGGGATGAGTCTGGTAACAATGAGAATCATCGGCTCGATATTCAGGCCGGAATTCCTCAGATCCTCGGCAAGAAACCGCTCCAGGGCCTTTGCCTGATCGAGCACGTAGACTACCTGTCCGCCGGTGTCCGGACGGCCAAGGACGTTTTCCTGGGCAAACCAGCCATGCGGAGAAATCAGGGCAACCTTGGAGACCATGGGGATCCTGGCCAAAAATTCCTCCAGGGTTTCTTCATTGGGTTGTTCAAGAATGTCCCGCAACAGATTCATGGTCTCAAGAATCCGGGCCGGGCTGCTGCCCCACCCATCCAGAAAACCGAGGGTTTGCAGCTTTTTTTTCAAGCGGGTCATATCTTCGCGTCCGGTGGCACGCTCCACCGTATCCAGCGCGTATTCCAGGGCGGTTTCCAGGTCCCCGACGTTCCGGATTTTGCCGCCGTCCAGGAGGAGTTGCACCCCATGTAACTGGTGGAGCTTCAGGAATTCATACAGGGCTTTTTGCCATTTGTCCGGCTGATTGGCCAGGTTGGCGGAAAGATAGCGGTTGAGGTGCTTGATGCCGTGCCCGATGGTATTGGGGTCCTTCAGGCTCGGCCCATAATCGTAAAATGGCGCGAGATTCAACTCCATGGTCCTTTGCTGTGCGGGCAGATCGGGCCTGATCAGTCGTTCCTTGAGGGCGAGAAAGGCCCGGGCGTTCAGGCGCAACAATTCTTCCTTGTCCTTTCGTATCGCAAAAAGCCGGCAGCTGGCTTTGCGGTGCCGATAGACCATGATCCGTTCTTCCTCCAGACAGAGAATCTCCTGGACCTTGCGCAAAAAGCGCCAGGAACCGGGGAGCAATTCTGTCCGGCCCCGGTCTTCGGCCCAGGTCTCAAAGGCGAGGAGGATATCGTTGCGCAGCAGAATCGAACTTTCCGGCGCCGGGATGGAAAAAATGAATTCGAGGAGGAAGGGTGTTTCCTGTTCATCAATGAAATTGCTCAGGGTATCAGTCATGCTCTTCTCCTCCGATAAAATCGTAATGGCGCATGCCGTCGATGATTCCGGCGGCATACTTGTGTTTGCTGAAAAAGATCCGCCGCAGTCCCCGGAGCGGCTCAAGCTCCTTGCTGTAATTCGCCACAACCAGGCCATTGGTGTCTCCTCGGAGCATGGAGGCGTCGTTGCCGGAATCTCCGCAGACCATGATGTCGGAGAGGGGAATGTTCCATTTGTAGCTGAGATAGCGGATCGCCTTGCCCTTGGAAGCCCGGTAGGGAAGGATGTCGAGAAACTCGCCGTGGGAATAGACCAGGTGGTAGCGGATTTTTTTGATCTGGAGAAGCTCGTGCACCCTGGCCAGCAATTCCGGATCATCTTCCATGTAGTAGCTGACCTTGAAGGGTTTCTGCTTTTCCGGTTCCTGCAGTTCAAGGAAGTCCAGCGCCTCCAGTTGCCCCCTGATCTCCTCCGGCCGCCAGCGGTAGCCGATATGGCGGAGCCAGCCCTTGTCCGGGGAAAGGGTTGCGCCGTAGTAAATCTCTGTGCCCACCGAACAGATGAGGATATCCGGCCGCTCCACTCCCTGTTCCTCAAGAATATGCAGGGTTTTTGCCAGGCAGCGGCCGGAGGAGACGCCCCAGCAGATATTTTCGGCATTGGAGTTGAGCAGGGAAAGCAGTTCCGCCAAGGCATCGCTGTCGCCGACCAGGGTGTTGTCGATGTCGCTGATGAGCATGCGTTTTACCGAAGTGAGCCGTTTGCCGATCGTGGTTTTTTTAGCGCTTGCCGCAGATTGCAGGACGACCGGCATCTCGGCCCGCACTTTCGTAATGGCCTCAAGGGCGCGCTCGCAATGCGAGGTCCAGGAGTAATGGCGCTGTACCCGGTTGATGCCGTTTTGCGAAAATTTTTGCCACAGATCCTTATCCACCAGAATGCTTTTACAGGCGGTGGCAATTTCCCGGCTGTCAATGGGGTCGATGAGGATGCCGTTGTCGCAATTGGCGATGATGTCGGTGGGCCCGCCATCCCGGGTGGCGACAATGGGCAGGCCGCAGGAGGCGGCCTCGATCAGGGTCAGGCCGAAGGGCTCCACCAGGGCGCAATTGACAAAAACCCCATAGCTGTCCGCGCACATCCGGTACAGCTCGGGAACCTCGATGGAAAAATCGTGTTTTTTGGGAATGGCCAGCTTGCCGTAAAGATCGTATCGGTCCATGAGGAGCAGCATCTCGGTAAGGACATTGCGCTCATTCTCCTCCATCTCGACGATGTTTTTGCGGATTCCGGCAAAGATGGCCAGGTTGGCAATGGCCCGCAATTCCTTATCCTCGCCGTAGGCCTTGATCAGGCCGGCAATGTTTTTGCGGTGGTCCGGGCGGCAGAGAGCCAGAATGAAAGGCTTCTCCGGGGAAACCCAGAAGCGGTGGAGTTCCCGGAGCAGCACCACCCTGGCCTGCCTGGTGGATTCGTCGCCAGCATCCGCGTCAAGCTGGGTGGCATAGTGGGGGTAAAAGGTTTCCACGTCAATGCCCGGCGGATTCACCTGATAACGGCCTGCCTTGAAATTGGCGTACAGGGCATACTGTTTGTCGATTTCGTGGTTGGTGCTGACGAAAATCTGCTCGGCATCCTTGATGATCCGATCTTCCACGAGAATACGGTGGTCGATATGGTAACGGCGGTTGATGTCCTCGTTGCTCAGCCCTTCTTCCCGCAGCTTCTTTTTTTTGTGGGCCCCCATGGAGTGGCCGGTGAAGATGAAGGGGGAGCCGAAGATCCTGGCGAGTTCGCCGGCGACATAGCCGCCATCGGCGTAATGCCCGTGGAAGACATCGGGCACCCGGCCGTAGGCTTTGATGAACTTGAGGGTTTTGTCCACCATCTCGTCGAGATGGGGCCAGAGCAGCTCCTTGCGAATGTATTTGCGCCCCCCGCACTGGACCCGAACAATCCTTGCCTTATCGGAGAGTGGTTCGATGACGCGGGAATAATCTGGAGAAACGGCCTTGTCGACAATCAGGCGGGTAATGAGATCAACCTGGGCAACCTCCGGGTTGGCCGCCAGGGAACGGGCCAATTCCAGCACATATTTCACCTGGCCGCCGGTATCGGCATCGCGGCCAAGCTCCGGCGATGTTCCTCGGATCAAGCCATGGATACTGAAAAGCTGGATATACAATCCTGAAGTTTTCACGTGTTACCTCCCGGTTATAGTTTCTTGCGAAAAGGGCTATTCCCGTTACGGATCTTAACAGGGTAACAGAAAAGGACTTTTTTTCACGCGGGGGAGAGCGCCTGCCGGTAAGCATGGTCGGCAGGGCAAGGCATGGGGCATGGTGGGAATGTTCGGCTGATATTACCAAGCAGGGCCTTGCCCTGAACTGACTCCGGGCCTGAGTGCTGCGCACAGAGAGAATGCCGGACTATTTGGAAAAACCGGGACTTCGGCGGGAAGCCCCGGTGGCAGGCGGGGATGGTTTATTGCTCCAGTTGCCCGCTGTTGACGATCATCACTTTTGCTTTGGGC
Organism: Deltaproteobacteria bacterium; assembly: GCA_013349295.1. Lineage (GTDB taxonomy): Bacteria > Desulfobacterota > Desulfobulbia > Desulfobulbales > Desulfurivibrionaceae > Thiovibrio. The sequence continues at coordinate 158,252 of DUZW01000001.1, read as the reverse complement.
CGGCCGCTTTGCGAACCCTTTTCTTCAATTTTCCGTACCACCTCAAGGCCTTCAATCACCTTGCCGAACACCACATGTTTGCCGTCGAGCCAGGGCGTTTTGACGGTGGTTATAAAAAATTGCGAACCGTTGGTGTTCGGTCCGGCATTGGCCATGGACAACATCCCCGGCTCCACGTGCCTGCGGATAAAATTTTCATCGGCAAAGGTGCGGCCATAGATAGATTTGCCGCCAGTGCCGTCAGCGTTGGTTATATCGCCGCCTTGGAGCATAAACTGGGGAATGATCCGGTGAAAGATGCTGTTCTTGTAGCCGAAGCCTTTTTCGTGGGTAGCCAGCTGCCGGAAATTTTCCGCTGTTTTCGGCACAACATCGGCAAACAGCTCCATCACGATCCGACCGGCTTTTTCATCGCCGATAACGATATCAAAAAATACTTTGGGATTGGCTGCATTCCCCTGTTTTTCTTGCGCCCACAGGCTGCCGGAGACAAACAGACAAGCCAATACCACCCCGCCGATGAACAGTTTTTTCCCAGACCCTTTCACTGCATCCTCCTTTTATGACGAATTGAGATAAGACGAACCACGTAAAAAAGCTTGCGAGTATCCGCCGGTGTACTGATTTTTGTGAAAATGACAGCACCACGGGGAGATACGTAGCTTAAGATACCATACCACAATTTTCAGGCAACTTGTTGCATTTCTTTAGAAAAGGGGTTTCCGCGGAAGCGGGGCGGAATTTTTTGTCTATGGATAGTTCTCGGCTTGCATGGGATTTTGGTATTCACAAACCCGGTTGCGCCCTTCCTTTTTGGCCGTGTACAAAGCGGTGTCGGCGGCGGACACCAACTGTTGGCCGGTCTCGGCGTTACGGGGAAAGCAGGCAATCCCAATACTCACGGTGATGCCAACGGCCTTGCCCGTGTCCAGCTCAAACCGCGTGGCCGCAACCGCTGCACGTATGCGTTCGGCCAGGATGAAAGGGGTGTCCGTATCCGGAAGGATTACCGCGATTTCCTCGCCGCCGTAACGGTATACTTGATCGACAACCCGTACCTGGTCGGCGAGACACTTGCTCAAGGACTGCAGGATAGCATCACCCGCCTGGTGCCCATGGATATCGTTGACCTGCTTGAAATGGTCGATGTCGATCATCAGCAGGGAGAGGGGATGCTTGTAGCGCTGGGTCCGGGCGATCTCTGCTTCAAGGTGGGTATAAAAGGCGCGGTGGTTGTACAACCCGGTCAGGCCATCATGGGTGGCGAGTTCTTCAAGCGTCTGCGCGTCGCTCTCAATGCGCCGCCCGATACGGCCCACGTGCCAGTTGAAAAATCCGAGCAGCAGGATGCCTGCCGCCAGCGCGGTCAGGCTGCCGGCATACACCGTTTTGAGCGCAGCATCCGTTTGCTGCGAGACATCCGCGATCAGCGCCATGTGGGCTACGCTGTTGCCGCCTGCATCCTGTAAGGGCAGAAAGGCAATCCGATAAGAAGCTCCTCCATGGGCCGCCTCGACAATGGTATTCGGATCTCCCAACTCCCCGCGGGCAAGGCGCTCGGCGAGCAGGGTGGGCACGGATTGGGGGGTCTGACTACTCAGGACCACCGTGGGGAAGCGCTCCCAATCGCATGGGTGGCCGAGGGTGCGCATGCCGTCCTCCCATTTGTTGCGATCGAGCCGGTCCTTGTGGACCAGCACAAACACCTCGACCCCAAAGAAATCGCGCAGCTTCTGCAAGACACGGTCGATCTCCATGCCGAGTTCCACATAACCGATCAACTCATGCGTCTCCGTGTCGTACCATGGGGTCACCAGGCGCAGTGTGAAGGTGCCCAAGGGGCCGAGCTCAACGCCGAATGAGGTGGTTCGGTTCTCTTCGGCGGAGAGGGTGGTGATCCGGTCGATCCGGTCGCCGAAGCGAGTGGGGGTATGGACGCGCAGCAGGTTCACCCGGTCTGTGCCGGTGAAGTAGAAATGGGTGATGGCGTAGTCTTGCTTGAGCTCTTGGAACAGGGGGGCGGCCTGCCGCAGCAGCCTCTGCCGGTCGCGGCCGGCCAGGGCGGCTCTGAGAAGGGGGTCGCGCTGGAGTGTATCCATAACCGCCTTGAGGGCACGGGCATCGTAGCGGATGCTGTCCTCGTAAAAATCCTGAGCCGAGGCGCGGATACGCATCACCCCTTTTTGAACGGATTGGTGTTCGTGCCAGTAAAGCGCAAGCATCAGTGCCGTGACGATGGCAAGAATCGCGATGGTAAGCGGGGCAAGGAACAACAGGCGTAACCGCACAACTTCGCGGCCATTCCAGGATTTTTTCCGGTCATTGCGCACGGTTATGTTTCCCGTAGCCTGGTCTTTTTCTGTCTGCATTACCAACTCTCCTTGAGAGAGCTCTGCCCGTGTACGGATATCATCACGAGGGCAGTGCCCTTTTTCCTGAACGGCATGGACGCCGGCAGCGCCTTGATTTCATTCTATGTCGAAAAAAAACGGCAATCAATTTTTTAATTTTAAATTATGATCATGGAAAACAGGCGGGTAAAAAAATCAGAGCAAAATTTTGGCAGCAGATACGGCTTGTCGCGCTTCATCCGGACGTCGATAACATGGTGCAATGGTTTTGGCAACTTGAAGGAATAAGCGCTAATAACCTGTTATGTCCCGGGGAGTATTTAAAACCGGAACATAAGCATCCAGAATAGGAGGGGAGGTCCCATGCTTCAGTTTCGCATCGATGAGGAGCGCTGCATCCAGTGCGGTGAATGTGTGCTTGAGTGCCCGGCGGGCGTCATCGCCATGGATGCTCATCCGAAAATGACCAATGAAGCGCAGTGCTTTCAGTGTCAGCATTGCTTGGCTGTCTGTCCCACTGCGGCGCTTTCGATTCTCGGCAAGAATCCGGACGAAAGTACCCCGCTGAAGGGAAACATGTCGGACCCGGCATCCCTTGCGACTCTGATCAAGGGAAGAAGAGCGGTGCGCCGCTACCATGACAAGGATCTGGCCCCGGAGCTGATCGACGAGTTGTTGGAAACATCCTGTCATGCGCCCACGGGGGTCAACGCCCGCTCGGTGCTCTTCAGTGTGGTCCGGGAGCAGGTGGTGATGCAGCGGCTGCGGGAGCATCTGATGGCTCGCCTCGTGGAACTGAAGGATGCCGGCGCGCTGCCGGGTGGCCTGGCCGGACAGTATCTCGGCTGGACCGCCAAGGCCTGGGAGAAGGAGGGGACGGATATCCTTTTCAGGGGAGCCCCGCATCTGCTTATCACCAGCGCCCCGGCAGACGCCCCCTGTGCGGCCCAGGATACCCTCATCGCCTTGACCACCTTCCAGCTGATCGCCCATGTCCATGGGGTCGGTACGGTTTGGGACGGCATCTGCATGATGGCCCTCGCCGCCTGCCCCGATGTGGTGGCCAGGCTCGGCATTCCCGAAAATCATACCCTGGGGTATGCCATGGCCTTTGGCGAACCGGCGGTGGAATACCAGCGAACCGTGCAACGGGGCCCGGCCCAGGTGAATGTGGTTAGATGGTGAACAGCGGTCGGTTTGCCTGAAAGACCCGGGACATGCGGGATGGGGGCATAACCCTCCGGAGAGCGGAAAGGCGACCGCTGCAAGGGGGCTTGCCCGGAGGCGGGGTCAAAAAGAAAAGGGCTACGCCGTGGTGAGCGGTTCGGTGCCTGTCGGCATCTGAGGCGGCAGAAACCACTGGTACAGCTGGTTGCGGAAGGCGTCCCGCAGTGCGCCGAAAGCCCTGGCGGTCTCCGGCCGGTCCTGTTCGCTCCTGCTTGCCGCTTTTTCCATGGCTCTGGAGGCCAGGGGGCCGGCAAAGGGGGAGAGTTTCGGGTGGTTGCTCAGGAGCTGTTCCATGTGGGCCAGCATCTGCCGGGCGGCACGCTCTTCCGCCGGCACGGTCGGATCCGTGGTTTTGGCTTCCCGGATAGCAGGGGCCGGGTCGCTTGCCGGTGCCTGTAGTTCTCCAACAACCTCGGCAGGCAACTCTTGGCTCGGCATCGGCTGGGGCTCCATCCGCCGGGCGAATAATCCATCCAGATCTTTATCCTTCATCTCATCCAGGCTCTTGAGAATCTGCTGCCAACGCGTCTTAAGCAGTTCTGCGTAATCCAGCTGTTCGCTCGAGTCCCTTCCCAGTTTTTCATAGAGATCCTGAAGGTTCAGGTCATTGCGGTCTGTCATGGCCGGCAGGGGGGGGTGGCTGGTGATCCGGGTCTGGGTAACGGTTTGTCTGCTGAAGGAGGCGGAAAGAGAGGAGACCGAGCCAAGGCTGAGGTTGCCGAAATCCATTGCCTTGGTCATGGCGCTTTCGTGGTCGCCGGAAAAAAAGGCGGAGGCAATGGAGGTCAGCTCGCCCACCAACTTGTTGATGTCTGCAAGCTCCTGCTCGTTGAGGTCGCCCTGCACCGAGAGCCCCATGGCTTCGGCGGTGGTGGAGCTGCCGGCGAGATTCACTTCGGAGGATGTGGGAGAAAACCAGCCGACCCCTTGGGTGTACTGGTAACTTTGGCTCAGGTTCGAGAGGGTGACCTGATCGCCTTCCGCCGTGGTCAGGGAGAGGCAGGACGACTGCGTCTGGGCAATGGTCTGGGCGAAGCTGCTCTTGCCGGTGCGGGCCCCATGCAGGGACTGGTAGTCGGTGCAGGGGGCCGGCCCTTGGCCGAACTGGGTAGGGATGTTCATCGGCAAATCTCCCGGTGCTGGTTTGCGGTGTGGCACAATAGCGGAAGGCGCGGCCTTACCAATGGAGACAGGGACGCATCCGTGCTACGGTCCTTTTCGGGAGGTCGGTGGGAAAACTTGAGAGGAAAATGGGACGGATATCTCCGAAAAAGCGGAGGGATTGCGCTGGTCAAGGCGCGGCTTTGCAAGTGTGATAGTCTGAATATTCAGCGCACCAAGAGTCGATTTCGGTAAATTCGATGCAGTATGATCAAAATGCTTGATAGGGATTGTGTTCTCGGTAATAATCCTGCGTGCTAACGTTTTGATTGAGCCTTGCATACTCGGAAAATGTCTATGGGAGGAAGTTGTTGATGATGAAAAAAATTGTTTTCATCTGTGTGGGAGGAGTATTTGCCGGGTTGATTTCCTCTCCTTATGTAAGTGCCTCGGAAATCGCATCCGCCGCAATCAATGGAAAAGACATAGCAGCTTTTTCGCAGGGGACGAAAGTCAATCTTGGAGCACCTGAATATGACTGGTGGTATGGGTGCTCACCAACCGCAGCCGGCATGATGATGGGCTATTATGATCGTAATGGTTACAAGGGACTTTCTTATCAAAAACTTGTCCCGGGTGCACAGGCGGAAATGAGCACTTTTAACAGCACTCCCGGTGTATGGCAGTATAATGTGCAGAGTATAATGGCCAGCAAAGGGCATGTCGCCGATTTTTACAATAACGGCTATCTTGCGTCGAATGATGATAAATATACAGGCCGGGCATTTGACAGCCTCGCGGATTTCATGGGCACCAGCCAAGATGCAACCCAAAATGTCAATGCTTCCACCACCTTCTGGAACTATACGGACGGCTCCAAATTAGCTCTTTCGGATATGTATTTATTAGGGTCTTCGTATTATAACCGGTCGGGCATGTACGGCATGTGGGAATATTTTCAATATGCCGGTTACGGATCGGGATCGCTCAGCCAGCAAAATATCTATAACCAGCTGATTTATGGATACAACAATAACAAGTTAGGTTTTACCTTCGACGATTACAGGGCGGAAATTGATGCCGGTCGCGTGGTGATGATTCATGTTGAGGGCCACAGCATGCTCGGTTTTGGCTATGATGACGCCGGCAAACAAATTCTCTTAAACGATACCTGGTCCCCTGGGACTCATTCAATGACTTGGGGTGGAACATATAGCGGTCTGAAACAATTTGGAGTCACCGTTTTTGAACCCACCGGCGGCAGCCCTGTCCCTCTGCCCGGAACAAGTCTTCTCCTCGTTTCAGGAGTCGTCGGGCTGCTGGGGGTGCGAGGAAGAAAAGCAGCATAAAGTAAAAGTATTATAAAATATTTACTGACGATAAAAGAGGGAAATGCGTTGCCGTGTTTCCGTCTTTTATCTGGGATACGAAATATGGAGCTAAAACATCTCGGCCTGCTTACGACGATTGTAATTTATCTGGCGTTGATTCCGGCTATTGTTTTTGCACTTCCTCCACCTCGGATAATTGCCGAAAGAAACCTGGAGGCGGAAATAATCGTCATTGGTGAGATCGTCGAAATCAAGACAGCCGGCTTGCCAACGCCCCATTTCATTCTCAAAACGATGCACGTCATAAAAGGGTATGGAAAGGTCGCGGTTAACGATATCGTCAAGGTTGTTTGTGACGGACAGGCACCGCAACTCGATGGAATCAAAGCCCATACCCAGGGAAGTCTTGAGATCAATGCCTCTGCCGGGTCCCTGGTCCTGGCATACCTCCATCCGTCATCGGAACATGCGGGATTTTTGACCCCTCTCCTCCGCGGCTTGTCTGTCGTGACCATCGGTCGACCATTGCAAGATACATCGAGTGAACCAAAATGATCCGGGAAGGGCCTTGCGGGTTTGAGCTCTGTCCATTTCCTCTCTATATCTTGGCTGAAACAAACGAACCTTTTGCTTGGGGAAAAGGCAAAGGCTTATTTTCTCCTTTTGATGTTCAACTCCTGAAAAACTCATCTCTTTTTGCCTGAGGATATCCTGCCTGCCCCCCGGACCCCTGGTTGAAGGGACTGACCGGCGGTGATGATTTCCACTGCTTGCGGCATACCAAGTATGCCGTCCCTGGAAAAAATCCCATGATTAAACTGCCCGAATCCCGGGGATGGAATCAAGCAGCACACCTGTTCGGGTTCCCCCGATATTTCAAGCGCAAGCCCGTGCGCCTGGCAGAGTCGTTGCCATGATACTGCATAAGCAAGGGGGTAAATTCAACCATCGTGAGCGCGGTGTTTAAGGCTCATCCCTTTCAAAAAAGCGCGCAAGATCTGATCCTTGCACTCGCGGTAGTGTTGATGGTCCGGCCTGCGGAAAAACGCGCTTAATTCGTGCTTGCTCAGGCGCGCATTCGCCAGGGCCAGAATCGCCAGCATATCGTCGTCCTTCAGGTTCAGGGCGATTTTTAGTTTCCGCAGGATGATATTGTTGGTTAAACGCTGCTCCGGTACGGCTTGTGCTCCTTCTTTCTTTCCCCGCTTCTCGGTGATCAAGCCGTTGAGGAAAATCGCCAACTGGGTGTCGCTGCATGGCTGATACCCCGGTTCCTCCTCTTTTTTCAGCCAACCGCTGAGCTGCCCTGCGGTGATCCGCTGCTCGGCCTCACCGAAGATCGTGATCATTTTCGCCTCGTTCCAGGCGAAGGCGTAGCGGAGAGTGCGGAGGATATCGTTATTGTTCACGGGGATGTCCTTGTTTCAATGGTCAACACGGGTGTTTTTCATTATTTTGTATCCGGCCGTACGGCTTGGTTGCGGCGGGATATTGCGCGCTTCGAGTTGTTTGACGACAAAGTCAAAGGCAATGTCTTTTTCGGCGGCACTCCACCAGCCGGGGGACGAGAGGATAAAGCGTTTATTGCTGCCGTGGAGCACCAGCGTGCCTTCCACTTCTCCAATCTCAACCCTGGATATTTCGTCCCAGCGAATGTGCCAGGCGCCAAACGATGATGTGCGGGTGAGGCCATGCATGTCGATGTCGAAGCTGCCTGCATTCAGCACTGCATGCATCCCAAAGAGCGAAGCAAGCGCAAACCCCGCGGCCGGCAAAAAGAGCTGATCCAGGAAAGAGGCAATCATGCCGAGAGCGCAGAGCACCAGCCAGGCCCAGCCGAGGAGCCGGTATGAGCGCATTTCGATGTGATACGTGTTCATCCGGCACCTGAAATGTATTATGAGGAGGGGGCAGGCAAAGGGTCAGAGGCTGTGGTTGGAAGGAGTTTCCGCCCGAGCAACAATCCCACGGGTTGGAGCGGCTGTCAACATGCAAAAAGGATTATTCCCCGCTGCCGGGCTGCGGCACAATCGCGGCCCAAACCCGGAACCGCTCCTCTATCCGCGCTGGAGATTGGGGGAGTAAACAATGAGCATGGGCTTTCCGCAGCTTTGCGCAACATTTTCCGCCAGCGAGCCGAAGACAATCCGCTCCAGACCTTGAGTGAAGGTGCTGGACATCACGACCAGATCATGGTCAGCCGCAGCTGTTACGATGGTTTCCAGCCGTGCTTCCGTGGCAAAAACTTCGGAACGCACACAACAGCCCAGGCCGACGGCCTGGTTCCAGCTTTCCATTTTTTGCCGGGCTGCAACACACTCCGCTTCATTCTCATCCGGGGGCAGCAGCCATAATATGGTAATGCGGTGTTCTCCTACCTTGGCCAGGGCGCAGATAATATTCTTGAGGGCGATGAGATCCTCGCTGCCCGTTACCGGGACAAGTATCTGCTCGGTGTGGAGGACGCCGCTGAAGCGGACGATGATCACCGGGCAGGTGGCGCGGCTCACCACCTGTTCTACCACCCGCTCAAATTCCTTGTGGGTTCCCTGCAGCGGATGGCCGATGACGATGGCAAAGGTTTTTGCGCTTTCCGCCTGGGCGAGGATGCCGTTTGCCACATTGGCATTCCGGACGATCGCCGTATTCAGTTCGTAGCCGATATTTTTCACCTCAGCCGCCTCAACGGCAAAGAGAAATTCTGTTTCTGCCTGCAGCGTTGCATAATAGCGGCCTGTTTGGGGGGGAATAACCCGAACCGCACAGGGATGGGCACCATGATAATGGGCAATGATCGTGGACATCCTGGCCAGTCCGGCAACCGTGGCCATGTGTGAGGCGCCGAAAAGAACCTGGCCCTCCTGATGGGGAGGAGGAATAAGTTTTTCCCAGGTCCAGGGAATCAACTGCACTGCTTCAGGGATAAGCCCGTCCGTCATTGGTTGCCTCGCTTCATCGAGGGGGAGAGCGGCGGCTGGTTCATCACTGTTTGCTTCTCCAGCCCTGATAACGGCATGCCGGGCCAGGATCGGGCCGGAAAGTTCGGCAAAAAAGACCCCGGCCAGCAGAACCGGAGTGAGGTATGGGGTATACATCTTCAGTTCCGGAATGCCCTGGGTGAGAAAGATGAGGGCAATGGCGACATCCGCCTGCGGTATCAGCGCTTGGCCCAGGTAAAGCCGGACGGAAGGCAGGGCGCGGGAAAGCTGTGCCCCCAGTCGGGCGCCAAAATTCTTGCCGCTTGCCCGGCACAGGAAGTAGATAAGCCCCAGGCCCCCGGCAAGGGCAAACTCTTTGAGATTAAAATGCACCCCGGCCAGGGTAAAAAAGAGGACATAGATCGGTGCTTCAAAGCCGTTTAAGGCCCGGAAAAAACGAACATCCCGGTGGTGTCGATTGACGATGGTAAATCCAGCGGCCATCCCGGCCAAGAGAGGAGAAAAATCGAGGAGACTGGAGGTTTCTCCGCAGAGGAGTAACAGGGCGAGGCCGGCGGTAAGCATCTCGCTGCGCCTCGTTATTTTTGAACCGAGGTAATCGATGGCCAGACCGGTCACCACCCCGAGCAACAGGGAGCCGGCGATCTCCAAAACACTTATCAGGCAGCCGCCCAGTATAGCGCCGGCACCGGCCTCGCCGAAATGCCGAACCACGGAGGCGGTGATGCCGAAGGACATGATGGCCAGACCGTTGTCAACGGCAATCACCTGCATGAGGGTGGTGGTCCAGGGTCCCTTGGCCCGCATTTCCCGCATCACCGAGAGGGTGGAGGCCGGTGCCGTAGCAATGGCCACGGCACCGAGAAGCATGGCCAGAGAAAGATAGTGGTGCAGCAGCCAATTCTCCGGGCCTAAACGCAAAAAGAAAGAGACCAGGAAAATGGTCCCCGAAACAAAGACAAAGGCAAAGAACGCTTCAGCGAAACCGATGAAAAATAAGGTGCGAGCTGTTTTTTTCAGCCGTTTCAGCTCAAGGTGTTCGCCGATGCCGAAGGCGATCAGCATCAAGGCGATCTGACTGAAGTGGGAGAGCTTGTCCCCGGTGAGTTCCGGGGTGATGAGTCCAAGGCCCGAGGGGCCGAGGATGAGACCGGCGCAGACATACCCGGTGACCGAGGGCAGACGGATCAGCTGGCCGATTTTTGCCGCGGCAAAACCGACCCCGAGGAGTATGGCAAGTGCCAGGGTTACTTCCATGGGTTTTGTTGGAGGCCTGTTGTTGGTTGCTGGATGAAGGAGTTCCAGATCGCTGTGACAGGTCTGAAAATTTCAGAGTTTATCCGGGGCGGCAGACCTGTTTCTCTTCAACCCGGAAAAACACCTTTATCTCCAGGCACATTAAAATGTCCCATACGCCTGAGCCGCTGTCAATGCGGAAATATGGCTTCCCGCTGCCTGAGCGGGCACATGCAGAACCCGAGTCAACCTCATATTGACAAAAACAGCAGACCGGGTCATTCTAATTAAATGAAAAACATCACTGACACCACCCCCCCACAATATCATGCCGGTTTTTTGCAGTTTGACGTGAAGCTGGGCCAACCGGAGGCGAATCTGGCCGCACTGTCCGCGGGCCTGGCCCGTCTGGCTCCCAGCGGCCCCGGCATAATCGTGCTGCCCGAGCTGTGGAGCTGCGGCTTCGCCTACGAGCGGCTCCCGCATTTTGCCCTGCAGACCGTCGATTTGCTGGATGAGATGCAGCGACTGGCTCGGCGGTACTCCATCCATCTGGCCGGTTCCCTGCCCGAGGAGGTGCTCACCGAGGTCGATAGCGCCATCTATAATACCCTGTATATCGTAGGTCCCGACGGGGTTGCCGGTTCGATCCGCAAGCAGCAGCTGTTTGCTCCCATGGCAGAGGACCACCATTTCACCCCCGGTGACAATCCCCAGCCGGTGGAGACCGGGCTTGGCCTGGTGGCCGGCCTGGTTTGCTACGACCTTCGTTTCCCCGAGCTGGCCAAGACCCAGGCCGGTCAGGGGGCGGGACTTCTGGTGGTCAGCGCCCAGTGGCCTACAGCCCGGCGGGAGCACTGGCGGACCCTGGCCACGGCGCGGGCCATTGAAAATCAGATATTCGTGGTGGCTTGCAACCGGTGCGGGGTTACCGGAAAAACCGAGTTTGGCGGCCATTCCCTGGTCATCGCGCCGGATGGCACGATCATCGCCGAGGGGGGCGCGGAACCGGACGAAGTCTGGGTCGGGATCGAACCGGCCACCATGCGGGAGCTTCGCCACCGTTTCAACACGGTGGGACCGACTCCGTACCGCTTTCATGATCAGGGCAAGATCATGGAGCTTGAGGAGCTGGCCGCACTGACTGCCCGGTACCGGGCGGTGGGCCGCAAGGTGGTGTTCACCAACGGCTGTTTCGACATCCTGCATCAGGGGCATGTCACCTATCTGGAGCAGGCCCGTGGGGAAGGCGATTGTCTGATCGTCGGGGTCAACAGCGATGCTTCGGTGCGGGCGTTGGGCAAGGGCGACGATCGGCCGGTGAACCACGAGCAGAGCCGGGCCAGAATTCTGGCGGCTCTGGGCTGCGTGGACCATGTGGTAATCTTTGGCGAGGAAACGCCGCTGAATCTCATCACCACCCTGATGCCCGAGGTGTTGGTCAAGGGCGGCGATTGGCCGGTGGAAAAGATTGTCGGCGCACCGGAGGTTCTGGCCGCGGGCGGCCGGGTGCTCTCCATTCCCCTGGTGGAAAATTATTCCACCACCTCATTGCTTAAAAAAATCCGTACAAGCTAAACACTTCCCCCTCCCGTGAGGGGAGGGGAGATTTTGTACACCCCTTTAACCCTGGGGGCAGAACAGCCTCTCAAGATCTTCCGGCAGCTCTTCCGGGTGGACCCCTAGTTCCCCGGCAAAGGCGTCCAGCTCCTCCTTGGTGCAGTTGAGGCAGCTCTGCCGCAGTCCTGCCCGGACCTCTGCCGCCTCCTGGTACAGGAAGCAGCGCAAGGCCTCGGCAATCTCCCGGCGGACATTCTCAATGGGCATGGCCTGCCGGACGCAGAATTTACCGAGCCGTTCCCAGTTGAAGATGCAGCGTTTCAGGCCCCGGTAGATGCGGGCGTCCCGATTTTCCGGGTTGAGATCCCTCAGCAGGATCTCTCGATATCGGGCCACCACCTGTTGGCGCAGGATGTCCAGCTCCTTTTTCGTCAAGGAGAGTTGCGGCCCTGCCGGGTCTTCGCATAAATAATACAGGGTGCCGTGGAAGGCGATTTCCGGAATCTCCCCGGAATGGCGGACAATGAGAATCTCCTCCGCCAGTAAACTCTCTCTATCGGTCATGACCCCACCCTTTGGCGAATAACAGAAAAAAAATCCATGCCCTGGGGCGGTGAGATTTTTCGCAAGATGTAGCTGTCTGTGCCAACCGTTATACCACATGTTGTTGCCAAAGACCGACACGGACTTCGGCGGACACGATCCGGCCTGCGTTAAGGATCCTATCTTCTCAATTTGAAAAGCATTTTTTGTTAAAGACAACGGGGCGGCCAACCGATGATTAATGACAAACCGGGAACTCTTTTCCGTTCAGGGCCTTTGACTGCGCGGAGGCGGTCATCCGGTGTGACATAATAAAGGAGAACGTCGACAGATGCAATTATCAAGGAAACGATGCCCCGGCAAGCCGCTCCCTTCTTTCCTTACGAAACTGGTGGTGTTGGCTGTTCTTTTTTTTCCGGTCCAGGCCGTGGCCTTCTGGCCATTCAGTCAGGATAAGCCCAAGCCTCCGTCCCAGGCGGTCGTTACTCCGGTGGTCACGGTGAATGAAGCCGCTGTTTTGCGTACCGAGATACAGGGTTTGGCCAACGAACTGTTCCGCAATCTGGCGGATGCGGACCCGGAAAGCGGTGATCTGGGTAAAGGCGTCCTGGTCTGTACCTTTGTTGAGCTGAAAAAACTGTCCCGCACCTCGTCGCTTGGGCGGTATGTGGCGGAGCAGTTGATGAATGAGATGCAGCAGCACCATTACGATGTGCTGGAGATTCGGAAAAGTCAGGCGATTCTGCTTCAGGAAAAGCGCGGTGAGTTCGGCCTTTCCAGAAAACCCACCGAGATCAACCAGACCGTGGCCGCCGGGGCCATGCTAACCGGCACTTACACCCCCAGCAAAGACAGTATTGTCATCAACGCCAGGATCATCGACAACAGGAGCGCCAAGCTCCTTTCCTCGGCCACGGCCATTATCCCGAGAAATCAACTGGCAGAGCAGCTGCTGGCGGACAGCGCCTCCGTCCGGGAAGAAAAACCGGAGCCGCTTTATCTTAAAAAACTGGAATTGTGATGGGCTCGCAAAGAGAGGAAAAAGTTATCGGATGAGCCATCTGCGTAGGTCCGGAGACAGGTAGGCGGGTCTGCAAGACTTTCAAATAAAGAGGGGAAAAATAATTGTTGAAATCGCTCCGTTCCGCGATTTCAACAAATGTGATACGATCTCCTTAGAAATGCGGAAAAAATTGGGCTTTTCATGGAAAGAAAGCATAACGGTTCAGGGAGGACAGGATGAAAAAGGGAAGAAGAGACGCTATACTCTGTTGCCTGGGGCTGGTTCTGTTTGCCGGCACGGGGTGTGTAACGGTCAAGCAGGAGGCCAAGCCTGCAGGCAATCCGGACGTGAAGATTGCTGATGCCGCCCTGTCGCCTGCACCTGCGAGATCGATCGCGACGGCGACTGTGGTGCCTGGCAAGGCTGTAGCCGGGCCGTCCGCCAATGGGCAAAAAGAGCAGGGCGATGTCCCGCTTTCGACGGAAGTGCGCAGGGTGCCGACCAAATACAACGTCTATCAGTACATGCCGGACACCTCGAAAACCCTGGGCACGGAAATTCTCCTCTCGGAAATATCCAAGGAGGTTGCCGGCAAGGTGTTCTATGAGATGCAGGAGGAGGGCGAAAAGAATTTTACCTCCAAGATCGCGGTGGTCAATGCCGTGCCCCTTTCCGACCTCAAGCGGGAGACCGAGTTCGGCCGGGTCATCGGCGAATATCTGCTTACCGATCTGGCGGACCGCGGCCTTAAGGTAACAGAGCTTCGCATGGGCAAGGATATCACAATCCTGCCCCAGACCGGAGAATTCATTCTCTCCCGGAACATCGGCGAACTGGCGAATAAAATGCCCGAACTTGAGTATGTGGTGGTGACCACCTTTGCCAATACCCGCAAGACCCTGGTTGTCCAAGGCCGCTTGGTGCGTCTTGCCGATGGGGCGGTCAAGACCTCCTGGCGTTATTCGATGCCGCTTAACCGGGAGCTGCTCGGCCTGTTTCAGCCGGCGGAAACGCCTTATAAAATTGCCGTAAAGGGCATTGGCCGGTAAGAGGAGCCCGCGCATGAAGATATCCGGAGTTGTAAAAAGCTTTGTTTTTCCGACGCAGGCCGTGCTGCTTGTTCTGTTCTGCGTCTTTTGGGCAACCGGGGCCTGGGCCACGGAAAAAGAGGAAATTGCCAGGGGATCCGGCACCGAGGGGTTGGTCAGTCAGAGAAATTACTCATCGCTGCCTGGTCTGGTGGCCATGGTCGGCAGTGACGCCATGGAGCACCTGAACGGTTTTTTCGCGGCCGAGCCGGTGACCATCGAGACCTTTATCGTACTCAGTGAATTTTCCACCCGGCAGCGGGTTTCCCTGCTTGGCGCGACCCTGGCCGAGCAAATGGCCGCGGTGATCGGCAATGAGTCCCTGGCTGTGTGGCGGCCCGCCGCACCAGGCGAGCATGAGCAGAGGGTTTCCGGAATTCTTCAGGAAGTGGACGGGCACCTGCGGATTCACATTACCGCGGCCAATACCCGGGGCGAGCGCCGCTCCTATGTAGTGAATGTCGAGATGTCGGAACCCATTTATCGGGCGCTCCATAGCTATGTGTATATGCAGTAAGCGATTGTGTGTGGCGTGGAGTATCGGGAGACCTTATGACGGAAGAAAAATCAGGCCTTGAAATAGACGACTGGCTGGACGATCTGGCGGAAGACAAGTCCGGCGCCCCGGCGGAAGAGGCCTTGGGAGAGCTGGATCAGTCCGACATCGACGCTCTGCTGGGCGGAGGCCCGGCAAGCAGTGGACCGTCTCCTGAAAATGATACGGGCGGAGAACTGGATCAGTCCGATATCGACGCCCTTCTTGGAGGCGGAAGCAGTGCCATGCCGAGTCCCGCCTCCGGCGGAGGTGACGAAGGCTTTGCCGAGCTGGACCAGTCCGATATCGATTCCCTGCTCGGTGGTGGGGAAGGGCCTGGCATTACGGCTGCGGCCGATGCTGATTTTGATCTGGACCAGTCAGACATTGATGATCTGTTTGCCACGGCTGGAAAGGAAAAGGGGGCAGACGAACCAGCCATGGCAGAGGGATTGGGCGCTCCCAGCAAGGATGATCTCGATAATCTTTTTTCCGATATCGGCGCCGAGGACTCAGCTCGTTTGGAAACCGTGGGGTTTGCCGAGGTGGCTCAGGGCGGGAGCGGCAAAGCAGAGGCGACCGCCTTGGGAGAAGAGAGTTTCGGGTTGCCGGATGATGGCGGGTTTGATGACGATGAGTTTGATTTTGGCGAACTTCCCGATATCCCGGATGAAACAAATACCATCGGCACAACGCCGGAGGGAGGGATGGGCGAAGAAGATATTTTTGCCACGGCCTCTCCTGCCGCCGTGCCTGATTTTCTTGCGGAGGCCACTATGGAGACCAGCCGGGAAAAGCCCTCTGCTTCGGGCACAGATCATCCCTTTACCCCGCCGCTCAAAGCAGGGAAGAATAAAAACATGGCTATCGCGGTGTTTTGCCTTGTGTTGTTGATGGGAGGAGGTGGGTACTGGTACATGACGAAAAACAAGAAAGGCGAAATGCCGGTTCCCGTGCCGCCGCCTGCCCAGGAGAAGCCGGTTGCGCCGGCTGTCGTCGCGCCGGTTGCTCCCGCCAATGCACCGCCGGTGGCCAGCGAATCCCGCTGGCGCATGATTAAACCCAACGAGAATCTCGCCATCGAGCTTACCGGAACGGATGAAAATAATGATCCCCTGAAATTTGAAATTGTAACCCCTCCCAAGTTCGGCAGGATCTCCGGCGATCTTCCCAAGATTACCTATCTGCCCAACAAGGATTTTCCCGGGGAAGACAGCTTTGAATTCCGCGTTTCCGACGGGCAGCTGACCAGCGCTCCTGCCAAGGTCGGAGTCATGGGCCCGGAGATAGTCAAGCCGGTGGTGGCGGAAGCAGCCCCGCCGGAAGAGCGGCCGGAGGTGGGTGCGAAGAATATGCGCCTCAAGACCCTGAGCACCGCTCCGCTCACCATTAATTGGAAAAAGATCTGGGCTGCGGCCAATCCGGAAGAACCTTTTGACGCCAAGGTGTCCGTGGAGATTCTAGGAGGTGCACCCCTGCGCGGCGCCTTGCACCGTCTTGATCGCAGTCGGCATCGCTATGAGCCGGACAGGTATTTTGGCGGCAAGGAGGAGGTGCGCTACCGCTTCAAGGCTGCCGGGGTTTTCTCCAAGGCCGCGAAGCTGATCATCACGGTCAAGGCCAACGACAAACCGCCCGTCCTGGTTCTGAGGCCGGTGGCCGATTCGTACAAGGTGGGGGAAAGCGTGGTGCTTGACGCAGGGCCGACCAAGGATGATTCTCCCGGCGGAGTGCGATATAGCTGGGAGCAGCTGGCAGGCACGCCGGTGTACATGGAAAAACAGCACGGGGAAGAGTCGGCGGTGTCCTTTGTGGTGCCCTCTTCCTTTCGAGGGGATCGTAACACGAGGATTGTCATCCGGGTAACCGCCACGGATTCTGGTGGTCAGCAGGCGAGTAAAGAGATCGCCATAACCCCCGTTTCCAAGCGGCAAACAGCCCTGTGGGGGATTTCCGAATAGTTTTTTCCCGATCCAGGTTATAAAAAAGCCCGCTTGTATAAAGCGGGCTTTTTTTGTGGCAAGCATTTGTCGCGACCATCGCCGATGGTGTATAAATTCTCAGCGGGGTATATTGTGCAAACTGGCGATCAGGAAAGCAAACGATGCGGGGTAATGTATGCCCGGCTTCAGAAAAGGGGGAAGATCAAGGTGGAATTTCGGCAGTATTTGGGGGCTCTATGAAACAGTCGGCTGACGGGCGCACTCGCTTTCTCTTGGCAGATAAAGCCGTGCGCGGGGTGCTGGTGGCGGGGACCGCTTTGGTCAAGGAGATGCGGATCAGGCATGGGCTGGGGGTGCTGGAAACCCTGGTCTTGGGGCATGCCTGCCTGGCCGCGACCCTGCTGGCCACGAGCCTGAAAGGGGAGAAGGACCGACTTGCCTTGCGGATTGAGTGTTCCGGCCCGATCAAGGGGCTGGTGGCGGAGGCCAACACCGCGGGCGAGGTGCGCGGCTATCTGCGGCAGACGCCGATCCCCCTGGAAAGGCCTTTGGATTCCTTCGATCTTGCCCCATTTTTCGGGGCGGGATTTCTCTCGGTGAGTACTCAGCTTGAAGGCGCCGGCCAGCCGTTCACCGGCACTATCATGCTGGAGTACGGGAATTTGGCCCTGGATCTCAGTCATTATTTCCTGACCTCGGAGCAGACTCCCACCGCCATTGCGCTGAGCATTCAGTTTGACGGCGCCGGTCTGCCGGTGGGGGCCGGAGGTCTGTTGCTGCAAGCCATGCCCGGAGCCGAACCTGAGCTTATGGCGGAGCTGGAAAAACGCCTTGCCGAGTTACCGTCCCTGGGCCGTTATTTTGCCGAAGGTGGCGGGCCGGAGGGTTTGCTTGCGAAAGAGTTCGGTGCCTTTCAGCCGGAACTGCTCACCACCAGGCCGGTTCTTTTTGCCTGTCCCTGCTCTCGGGAAGAGATCACCGCCCGCCTCCTCACCCTTCCGGAAAAGGATCTGGACGAGCTGCGAACAGGGCCGTTTCCCGTGGAGACCTGCTGTCATTATTGCAATACCACCTACCTCTTTGACCGGCAGGACATGGAGAAACTCTGGCAGGAAAGGACAGGGGGGCGATGAAGAACACTTCACTTAACGCCGAAAATTCTCAACGGTAATAACTGTTCGGCAGTGCCGCAGAAGTACGAAAGAGGTCTGCGAAGTGTGCTATTGCACATGAGCAGGCCGATGACAAAGCAGATGTGGTGGTGGCGAGTTACCTGCAACCACCCTTGAGCTCGGCAATGACCTTGGCATAATCATCCTGGCCGAACACGGCGGAACCTGCCACGAAGATGTTGGCTCCGGCGGCGGCAATGGGGGTGATGGTTTTCGGGCTTACCCCGCCGTCCACCTCGATACCCACGGTAAGATTGCGGTCGTCGATCATCTTTTTAAGCTGCCTGATCTTGGCCAGGGAGCTTTCGATGAACGACTGCCCGCCGAAGCCGGGGTTGACGGTCATCAGCATTACCAAGTCCAGGTCGGGCAGAATCTCCTCCAGAGTGGTAAGTGGGGTGGCCGGGTTGAGCACCGCCCCCGCCTTCTTGCCCAGTTCCTTGATGCGGTGGATGGTCCGGTGCAGGTGATAGCCGGTTTCCACATGTACCGTGATCCAGTCCGCCCCGGCATTGGCAAAATCTTCCAGATAGGCATCGGCGTTTTCGATCATCAGGTGGACATCCAGGGGCAGATCGGTGATCTTGCGCACCGCCTTCACAACCAGCGGACCGATGGTGATGTTGGGCACGAAATGGCCGTCCATCACGTCGATGTGGATCACATCCGCGCCAGCCTTGGCCACGTCGGTTATTTCTTCTCCCAGCCGGGAGAAATCCGCGGAGAGGATGGAGGGGGCAATCATGGGATGAAGCATCTTATTCACCGATATTTTCTGAAGGAATGGGGGCGGCGGGCTCGGCCTCGGGCTCGGCTTCGGATTGAGGCGTCTTCTCGGGCGCCTGTTCCGGAAGGAGAGGGGCGGCGCTCGCCCCCACCGTGACCTGCACATAGTTGCCGGGACGGATGTATTTGCGGGCCATGGCCTGCACCGTAAGGGCATCGACCTGTTCAAGGGCGTGCACATAACGGTTGCCGAAATCCTGCCCCAGGCCGTAGGTCTCGTTGAGGGCCATTTCCATGGCCTGATTGCCACGGGTCTGCAACCCCAGTTCGTAATTGCTGATCAAAACGTTCTTGGCCTTGGTCAGTTCTTCCTCGCTGAGCGGCTCTTCCATCACCCGATAAAGCTGTTGCCAGACAGCCTTGATGGCCTGGTCCTTCTTGTCCGGGCTGGTGCCGATATAGATGCCGAAGGAGCCGGTATCCAGCCCCAGAAGGGAGAAGGAGGAGAGACTGTAGGCCAGGCTCTCCTTGTCGCGCAACTCAGTGAACAATCGGCCGCTCTGGCCGGAAAGGGCGGTGTCCAGTACCTCGAGGCCGTAGCGGTCTTCACTGTTCAGGGTGGTGCCGACAAAGCCGATGATGATATGCACCTGCTGCTTGTCGCGGGGGATGCTGATAATCTCCGGGCCGACCGGCACATCGGGGGGCAGGGCGCTTTCTTCCACCTGGGATTTTTTTACCGGGGCCGTGCGCCAGGCGCCGAACAGTTTCTCCACTGTCGCCCTGACCGTTTCGGCGTCAACGTCGCCTGCCACGGCCAGGACCAGGGCCTCGGGTCTGGCGTGCTCTTCGTACAACCGTTTGAGATCGGCCACGCTGACGTTGTTGATCACGGTCTCGTTGCCCAGTGTGTTGAGGCCGTAGGGATGGCCCATGAACAACCGTTTGTTGAATTCCTTGAAGCCCAGGCTGGGCAGGGAGTCTTCTTGATTCTTGAGCTGGGAAAGCAGTTCCGGTCGGATTTTTTCGGCCTCTGTCGGGGCGAAGGCCGGGGTGATGATCACATCCCGGACCAGGGCCAACCCCTCATTGGTGAAACGGGATAAAAAGTCGCCCTTGACCCCGAAGGTGTTCTTGCCGTTGAAGCCGCCGAGAGACCCGGCCATGTTGGCCACTTTCTTGGCCAGCTTCTCCGCGCTCAGCTTTTCCGTGCCCTTGGGCAGAAGCTCGCTGATAAAGGCAAAGGCTCCGTTGGTGATCTGGGTTTCGCTGCGGAGCCCGCCGGGCAGCACGGCCCGGATGGAAACGGTGGGCACGTCATGATTTTCCCGGACCAGAAGCCGAATGCCGTTTTTCAGCTGAAAACGGTGGACCCCGGTCAGATAGGCGTCGTCCACTTGTGAGGCGGGTTGGCCCAGCTTGGCTGTTGCCTCGGCCTTGGCGATGATCTGCGCCAGTTGTTGCGCTTGATTCAAGGTCAGGGTGGTGCCGAGCGGGGCAATGCTGCCCACGGTGAGATGCTCGCCCTTGAGATAGAAGGCGGCCACCCGCTGGATGTCCTCCTTGCTCACCGCCCGGACCCGGGCAAGATATTTGTCCTCGCGCGGATCTCCGGTCAGGAACTCGAAGGAGCCCAATACTCGGGCCTGTCCTTCGGCCCGCTCCAGGTTAAAGATGAAATCACTTTCCAGGTTACGTTTGGCCCGGTCAAGCTCCTCATCGCTTACCTTGCTGTGTTTCATCCGGAAGATCTCGGTGAGCATTTCTTCAAGGACGGTTGAGGCCTTTTCCGCGTCCAGGGTGGCGGTGAATTCCAGCAAGCCCGGGTCACGGGGGGTAAAGGCCGAGCCGTCGATGCGGTAGACCAGCCCTTTTTCGTTACGCAGCCGGGTGTAAAGGCGGGAGGTTTCGCCGCTGGCGAGAATGGTGGTCATGACATCAACAATGGCCGCATCCTGACCCTTGAAGGACGGGCCGGGAAAGGCCAGGGCCAGCTGGGTCTGGTTGACGTCCTCGGTCAGGGCGAACAGGCGGGTTGCCGCCTGTGCCGGTTCCTTGGGGATGGTGGGCGGCTTGTTCTCGCTTTTGGGCAATCCCCCCATCAGGTCGTTCACCGTATCCACCACCTGCTGTACCCGGACATCACCCACCACCACGACGGTAAAATTGTTGGGGTGATAATGTTTTTTCATGTAGCGGAGGATGTCCTCGCGGCTGATAGCGCTGACACTCTCCGCCGTGCCGCTGATGGGCAGCCGATAGGGATGCACCGTGTAGGCCTGGGCCATGAGCTCCTGAAACAGGGCGATATTCGCCCGGTCCTTGCGCATGCTGATTTCTTCCAGCACCACCTTTTTTTCCCTTTCCAGTTCTCCGGCATCGAAATTCGAGTGCAGCACCGCGTCGGTGAGCACCTCCAGGGCATCCCCCCAGTTCCGGGAAGAGAGGGTGGCGTGGTAGACCGTGTATTCGTAGGAGGTGTAAGCGTTGATCTGGCCGCCCATGGCCTCGATCCCCCCCGCAACCTCGCCGGGGGCGCGGGTGGGTGTGCCCTTGAAGATCATGTGCTCGATGAGATGTGTGATCCCCGCCTCATTTTTTGCTTCGTAAATGCTCCCGGCCTTGACCCAGATCTGGACCGTGGCCACCTTGGTGCCGGGGGTCTCCTTGACCAGAACGGTCAGGCCGTTGTCCAGGGTGTTTTTGTGCAGGTGTGGGGCGATTTCAATGGCTTCGACAGGGGTATGGGTCATAATTATACACAGGAGAAAAAGGAAGAAAAAGAGTCGGTGAACCCGATGGGGGCAACCGGGTTCAGGCCTCGAGTTTGGCGTGCCGCATGGTTCTAAGGTGTGGGTCATTATTTTTGGCCGGGGGCTGTAACAACCGTTAAAAGCGTATTTTTACGTGGGACGCTTCGGAGATTGTTTTATTGTTTCTTGAGCACTGTAAGCCGAAGCAATAAAATTTTCATCTAATTTTAAACAGGGCCGTAACGGCACGCGTGACAATAGCGATGGTTATTGCCTGACGGTTCCTGAACATCCGAGGATTGTGCCGCAAGAGATCAGGCAGGTCCGGCGCTTTTCCGTCTGAAGAAGAGAATGAGAAGTCCGGTCCCTATCATCAGGCTGCTCAACAGCTGGCCCATGGTAACGACATTAAAAAGAAAGCCGAGCTGGGCATCGGGCTGGCGGAAGAGCTCGACGATGGTGCGAAAAATGCCGTACAGCAGGAGAAACAGGGCCAGGAGCGAACCGGTGGGCCAGCGTCGCTGCCAGTATTGGTTTTTCAAGAGCCAGAGCAGGGAAAAGAGTACTATCCCTTCAAGGAACGCTTCGTAGAGTTGGGAGGGATGGCGCGGGAACGGCCCGCCCGTCGGAAAAACCATGGCCCAGGGAACATCGCTCGTCCGGCCGTAGAGTTCGCCGTTGATGAAGTTGCCGATTCGTCCCAATCCAAGGCCGATGGGGGTGGTGATGATGTAGATATCCGCGTTTTGCCAGAAAGGAAGACCTGTGACCCGGCAGAAGAGCAGGCCGCCGAGAAGCATGCCGACCAGGGCCCCATGGAAGGACATGCCGCCCTGCCAGGTGGCCAGGATGTCCTGGGGGTTTTCCAGATAGTAGCCGGGATTGTAGAACAGAACATAGCCCAAGCGGGCGCCCAGCACCAGACTGATGATCAGCACCAGGTTAAGGTTTTCAAAATGTCGGGCCAGCACGGTGAGGTTGTATCGTTTGATCTGGTGGCGGACTAGCTGATAGGAGGCGATAAAGCCCAGAACATACATAAGGCCGTACCAGCGGACCTGGAGGGGGCCGAGGTGGAGGAGAACAGGGTCGATCTCAGGGTAGGGGAGCATGGCGGTCGATCAAAAGGTGAAAGTTAAAAATGAAAAGGTGTCGCAACGGGGGCCGGGATGCGAATAGAATTGTTTTAAAAATCAAATAGTGTACCTTGCCGAGGCGACGCTTGTCTGCATCGTTAAAAACAAATATGTACCCGTTTCCCGCAGGTTAAACAATGCAAATCAGCCTGATCACCCTCAATGCCCGCTACTCCCATTCCTGCCCGGCGCTGTTCCATGTGCGCAACGCCCTGGCGCGGGAACTGCCGGAAAGCCGCCTTGTCCTGCGCCAGTTCACCATCAACGACCCCTATTACGAGACCCTGGTCCGGATAACCGGCGACCAACCGGAGGTTCTCTGTTTTTCCGTCTACATCTGGAATGCAGAGTATACCATGCGGCTTGTTGGTGACCTGCGGCGGATTTTGCCCAGGGTTCCGATCATCCTCGGCGGGCCCGAGGCAACCTTCATGGCAACGAAACATCTGCCTGCGGGCTGTACCGTTGTCCGAGGCGAGGTGGAGGGGTTGGGGAATGATTTTTTCCGCGATCTGGCGGCGGGCGCCTTGCGGGGCGAGTACCGGGGGGAAGGTTCCCCGCCGTTTGCTATGCCGTACCAGGAAGCCGATTTTGCCGCGCATCTGGAAAACCGCAATATCTACTATGAGTCATCCCGTGGCTGCCCGTTTTCGTGCAGTTATTGTCTCTCTTCGGTGGGGCAGGGGGTGCGCTATCGGGAGCTTGGTGAGGTAGAGCGTGAGCTGGCCGTGATTCTTGCTCATGCTCCGAAGATCATTCGCTTCGTGGACCGGACCTTCAACGCCTTGCCCGAGCGCGCCTTGGCTATCTGGCGCTATCTCCTCGCCCAGCCGGGGGAGACTCTTTTTCATTTCGAGATCGCCCCGGATCTGTTTAGCGAAGAGATGTTTGTCTTTCTGGCCCAGGTTCCCCATGGCCGGTTTCAGTTTGAAATCGGCTTGCAGTCCACTCATCCGGCCACTCTGGTCGCGGTAAACCGGAGGATGGATCTGATCAGGGCCGGGGAAAATATCCGCCGTCTGGTGGCGTTGGGTAACATCCACCTGCATCTTGATCTGATTCTCGGGCTTCCCTGTGAAACCGAGGCAACCTTCCGGAACTCTTTGAACGAGGCCTTCGCCATGGCGCCCCACCATCTCCAGATGGGGTTGCTCAAGGTTCTCCCCGGCACGGCGATCAGTCGGGATGCGGATTTCGGCCTTGTCAGTTCGGCCACGCCGCCCTATTCGGTGTTGGCCACCCGCTGGCTTGAGCATGCCGATCTGCGCCGGTTGTACTGGCTGGGAGAATGCCTGGAGGCGTTTTACAACAATCGGTTTTTCAGGAACACCTTGGATTATATCAGGAAAAGAGGCGAAGAACCTTTTGGCTTTTTTGCACAATTGCTCGCAGTCTGCCAGGCAGCGGATTTTTTCTCTCTGGCGAAAACCCAGGAACTCATGACCAGAATGCTGGTCGAGCTGGCCCAGCCCCGGTCTGACCGGGAGCTTTTTTGTGAGCTGCTCCGGTTTGACTGGCTGGTGAGCGGACAGAGGATCCTGCCGCCGTGCCTTGCCGCGGAATCATCCAAGGAGATCAGGGATTATCTCTGGCGGAATTTGGCGGAATCCCAGCCGCCCTATTATACCCGGCTGACCAGGAACGAATTTTTCAAGCGGGGGATCTTTGCCCGGTTTTCCGGTCCGTTGCTGAAGGTGGTGGGGCTGGCGGAGGGCGATGCCTCCCCGGCGGGTTATGTCTGTTTTCTTCCGGAACAGGAGAGCGTTGCCGGGCATCAGCGCCAGCAGCATGTGGTGCTGTAGGGCAATGCAAAGTTGAAAATGGAGAGTGAAAAGTTAAGGGAAAAAGCAGCAGCCCTTCGACTCATTTTTCATTCTTAACTTTTCATTTTTAACTCCCGCCTACACCGCCAACCTCAGAATCTCGGCAATGGTTTCCTTGGGGTAGAGCCCATCAATCCCCCATTGCCTGGCAAGGCCTTCGGCATTCTCCGCAATTGCCTCGATGTCCGTGGCCGGGATGTCCACCTCAGCCAAACGCACCGGCGATTTGATCGTTACAAACCACTTTTCCAGTGCATCAATCCCTGCCTCGCCGGAGGCCAGCCCGAAAATCTCCTTGGCGAAGCGCGCAAACTGGCTGGGGTTTTTGGCCAGATACCACTTCATCCAGGCGGGCATCACGATGGACAGCCCGGCCCCGTGCGGGATATTATAGATGGCGCTTAGGGCATGCTCGATCATGTGGTTGGGAAAGCTGTATGCGCCGATCCCGGCCGGGGTCAGGCCGTTTAAAGCCAGGGTGGCGGTCCACATGAAGGAGGCGCGGGCCTTGGCGTGGCCGGGATCGGCCATGATCAGATCCGTGGTTTCGATCACCGTTTTGATGATCCCTTCCACCAGTCGGTCCTGAAGATGGGTCCCGGGCTGCTTGGTGAAATAGCCTTCAATGACATGGGCGATGGCGTCCACCGCGCTGTAGGCCGTGTAGTCTGGGGGCACGGAATGGGTCAATTCCGGGTTGAGGATGGAGACTTTCGGGTAAACGTGGGGCGAGGAGATATTATATTTCTGACGGGTCTCCGCATTGGTGATCACCGAGTTGCCGTTCATCTCGCTGCCGGTGGCGGCCAGGGTCAGGACGGTGAAGAGCGGCAGGGCTCGCTCCACTTCCTTGGCGACAAAGAACTGCCAGACATCCTCGTCGCTCAAGGCGCCCACCGCGATGGCCTTGGCCTCGTCCAGCACCGAGCCGCCGCCCACCGCCAGGATCGCCTCCACCTTTTCTCGCTTGGCCAGGGCCACGCCTTCCCTGGTATGGGAAAGGAGCGGATTGGAAACCACTCCGCCGAAGGGGGTACACTCGATATTGCCGGCCTTGAGGCTGGCCATGACCCGGTCGAGCAACCCGCTTTTGACCACCGAGTTCCGGCCATGGACCAAGAGCACCCTGTTGATTCCGGCAGTGTGCAGTTCCGAACCGATCAAGGTTTCCTTGCCTGCGCCGAAGATGATTTTGGTCGGGTTGTGAAAGGTGAAATCAAACATAAGGTCTCCCTAACTTGTAAGTAACCATAAAGAGTTATGTGAAAAAAAGAATTTTTTGTGGCGAAGAAAAAGAATGTGATTATTGTATGCCCGCAAGAGGATAAAACAAAGATAAATTTTTCGCCCTTCTTCAGCTCCGCAGCCATGTCACCTTGCGTGGGGGCATTCAGGCTGTGGCGCGAGGGTGAACAGCGGTGAAGCCGATCTTAAGCAAACGGCAGCTGTTCAGGGTTTTTTCAAGAGATTGGGTAGATATGGGTGTGAGGGATAAATGGATTTAGGATTACTGTCTTTATTGATGATTGCCAGGCACCATGGAATTGCCGCGGATGAAGCGCAATTGCGGCATGAGTTCGGGCTGAAGCCTTTCACGACGGAAACCATTCTCTTGGCTGCCAAGCGCCTGGGCATCACGGCCAAGGTCGTTGAGCAGGAGGAAGATCGTCTGGATCGAGCGCCTCTGCCGGCCATTGCCATCGACAAACAAGGAAATTATTTTATCGCCGTAAAATTCGGCTATGAGGGCGGAGATAAATCTCGCCCCAAGATGATAACCCAGCAGCCGGGCAACCCCACCCCCAAGGTCATGGATCTGCCGGAATTCATGGAGGTGTGGTCCGGGAAATTTATTTTTTGTACCTCCAAAGCGACATATCTCAAGGATCTCGCCCAATTTGACTTCAGCTGGTTTATTCCGGCCATTGTCAAGTACCGGAAACTCTTCGGCGAAATCATGGTGATCTCCTTTGTCCTGCAGCTCATCGGCCTGGCGACTCCCTTGGCTTTTCAGGTGGTGATGGATAAGGTTCTGGTCAATCACGCGATGAAAACCCTCAATGTCATTGCCATTGGGCTGTTGGCCGCAACCCTCTTTGAAGTCCTTCTCACCGGAATCCGCACCTGGGTTTTTGCCCGGACCAGCAGCAAGATCGATGTCGAACTCGGGGCAAGACTCTTTCGCCACCTGTTTGCCTTGCCGATTGCCTATTTCCAGGCCCGGCGGGTTGGTGACTCCGTGGCGCGCATCCGGGAGCTGGAAAATATCCGTTCCTTTCTCACCGGCAATGCCCTCACCCTGGTGCTGGACCTGTTCTTTTCGTTTGTCTTTATCTTCGTCATGCTCTGGTACAGCAAGCTGCTTACCCTCATCGTGGTGTTATCCATCCCCCTCTATGTCCTTTTGGCCGTGGGGATTACCCCGATCCTGCGCGCCCGCTTGAAGGATAAATTCGACACCGGCGCGAAAAATCAGGCCTTTCTGGTGGAGTCGATCAGTGGGATCGACACGGTCAAGTCCATGGCCGTGGAGCCGCGCTGGATCGAGAATTGGGAAAAACAGCTCTCCACTTATGTCTCTGCGGGCTTGGACGCCACCAACGTCGGCACCATCGCCAATGGCGGGGTAACCCTGGTGAGCAAGCTTGTGACCGTGGCCCTGCTCTGGGTCGGCGCTGGTCTCGTTGTGGAGGGGAACCTGACGGTGGGGCAGCTGATCGCCTTTAACATGCTTTCGGGCCGGTTGACCGAGCCGATTCTGCGCATTGCCCAATTGTGGAATAGTTTTCAGCAGGTAGGGGTTTCCATGGATCGGTTGGGAGATATTCTCAACGCGCCCATGGAAGTGGTGGGGCAAAAAACCAGGATTCCCCGCTTGGAAGGAGCCATCGAGTTTGACCAGGTATCATTCCGTTACCGCCCTGATAATCCGGACGTCATCCGCGAGGTCAACCTCAAGATCGCCCCCGGCGAAGTGATCGGCATTGTCGGTCGTTCCGGCTCCGGCAAAAGCACACTGACCCGACTCATGCAACGGTTGTATGTTCCGGATAGGGGGCGGGTGCTTATCGACGGTCAGGATATCTCCATTATCGATACCACCTCGCTGCGCCACCAGTTGGGTATAGTCTTGCAGGAAAACGTCCTCTTCACCGGCACCATTCGCGATAACATCGCCCTGGCAAATCCCGCCTTGCCCATCGAGGTTGTTATCGAAGCGGCCAAACTGGCCGGGGCGCATGATTTTATCTGCGAGCTGCCGGAAGGGTATGATTCCAAGGTGGGCGAGCATGGCACCGGGCTTTCCGGCGGGCAACGGCAAAGAATCGCCATTGCCCGGGCCCTCATCTCCAACCCGCGCATCCTGATTTTTGACGAGGCCACCAGCGCCCTGGACTATGAATCGGAAAGGATTATCCAGGAGAACATGCGCAAGATCTGCTCGGGCCGGACGGTGTTGATCATTGCCCATCGTCTTTCCGCCGTACGGGATGCCAACCGCATCTTTGTCATGGATCGGGGCCAGATAGTCGAGGAAGGGTCGCATGACGAATTGCTTGCGATACCGAACGGAATTTATGCACACTTGAACCAATTGCAACTTGGCCCAGGTACAGCACAGGTGGTGGAAGGATGAGTATCAAACACAGGCTGGAAGCCTATGCGTTCTTGCTTCGTCATTATCGGCAAGTTTTCGGCCGTTTCTGGAAAGAGCGTGATCAACTGGGGGGGAATCTTTTCAAGGAGGACGAGGCGGAGTTTTTGCCCGCCGCCCTCTCCCTGCAGGAAAGACCGGTTTCGCCAACCCTGCGGATAACCGCCAAGATCCTGATGTCGCTGGTCGTTTTTCTGCTTCTCTGGGCGATTTTCGGCCGGATGGATATCGTGGTGAATGCCACCGGGGAAATCATCCCCAGTGAGCGGACCAAAACCATTGCTTCGGTTGAAGTGGCCAGCGTCAAGGCGCTGTATGTCGAGGAAGGACAGGCGGTCAAGGCGGGAGATGTGTTGATCGAGCTGGATGCCAGCGCAGCCGATGCGGAGTATGGCAAAGCGATGAGCAATGTCACCGAGGCGACTCTCCAGATCGCAAGATCGCAGGCGATGATTGAGGCGGTTGACAAACGCAGGCCGCCGAGGATCGCACCCATTGAGGGTATTCCGGTTGAAAAGCTTCAGGAGGCCCAAGGGCATCTGGATGGTCAATACCAGGATTTCATGGCCAAGCTCCAACGCCTCGAAGGGTCGATAATCAGGTACTCCACGGCCTTGCCGCTGGCGAGCCGGCGGGCGGCCGATTACAAGGAGCTGGCAGCAAACCATGACGTGCCCATGCATGCGTATCTTGAGAAAGAGCAGGCGCGGGTTGATCTTGAAGGGCAATTGACCGAGGCGAAAAATATGCGGGCTGCCTTGATTGCCGAAACCCGGCGAGCTGCCTATGACGTCCGGGCAGAAGGCGAAAGGATCGTCGGGGCTGCCCGGCAGGATGCCATGCGGACCGAGGCGCACAGCGAGCTGCTCAAGCTTACCTCGCCGGTGGACGGCACGGTGCAACAGCTGACGGTCTTTACTGTCGGCGGGGTGGTGCCGGCGGCGCAACCGTTGATGAAGATTGTCCCCAAGGAGGACCAGCTTGTCGTGGAAGCCATGCTGGAAAACAAGGATATCGGCTTTGTGGAAGAAGGTCAGATCGCGGCCGTCAAGATCGCTGCTTTCGAGTACACCAAGTACGGCACCATTCCGGCCCGGGTTGTGCATGTGTCTCGCGATGCCATCAAGGATGAAAAAAGAGGGTTGATCTATTCGGTCATCATTTCCCTGGATAAATCCTCCATTTCTATTAAGGGGCAAGACATGCCTTTGAGTGCGGGCATGGCCGTTAATGTGGAAATCAAAACGGGTACGCGTCGGGTCATTGAATACGTTTTGAGTCCGCTCCTCCAGCATGCAAAAGAGAGTCTCAATGAGCGCTAAACTTCTCCGAACAGGGGCGGCAATCCTTGTCGCGGGCTTGAGCTGGCCGACGGTTACCCTGGCTTTCGACCCCATCTATCCCTTTACCGATCCCTTGCGCACCATGCCCGAGGTGATTGAACAGGGGGTGGTCCTGCCCGGGGATTCAGCCCCGATTCCCTGCTCGGTGCAAAAAGATTTCTCCCGCCCCCTCGCCCTGGGCGAGGCGGTGGATCTGGCCCTGTGCAACAATCCGCAAATCAGATCCGCCTGGGCGGATATCAAAATTCAGGCCGGTGCGCTGGGGGAAGCACGCGCCGCATATCTGCCTGCTTTGACCGGATCGTTGAATCGGACCAATGACCGGATCCGATATTCGGATTCCCGGTATCCATCCAGTAATATCACCCGGAATACCGCCCAAGGAACCTTGAACTGGCGTCTCTTCGATTTTGGCGGGAGAGCGGCCAACCATCAGGCGGCCGAAAATTTGTTGGCTGCTGCGCTTGCCAACCATAACGCCACCTTGCAAAAGGCCTTGTCTTCCGTGGTCCAGGCCTATTTCGAGGCAGTGACCGCCAAGGCCGCGCTTGTGGCCAAGACGGCAGGCGAGGAAATCGCCCAAAAAACCCTGCATTCCGCAAGGCAACGGGAAGAAAAAGGAGCGAGCAGCCAATCCGACACGCTGCAGGCGACAACCGCCCTGGCCAAATCTTCGCTGGAAAAGAATCGTGCCCAAGGAGAGTACGGAAAATCGCTGTCTGTGCTGGGATATATCCTGGGAATCCCGGCCAACACCGCACTGTCACTGCCGGAAGATCTGGGCGAGAGCCGCGACGAGCACGGTAAGGCCTTGAGCGAATGGCTGGAAGAGACCCAGAAAAATCATCCCGCCATTCTTGCCGCCAGAAACCAACTTGAGGCCGCGCAACAACGGGTAACCGTCGCCCGTTCCGCCGGGATGCCCACGGTGGCTCTTACCAGCAGTTACTATCAAAATACCCGCCCGGGGGAAGCGGTAACCTCGACCGATGCCAAGGAAACCACTGTAGGGGTGACGCTGTCGATTCCTATCTTTGACGGATTTTCAAGCACCCATAAGGTGCGCGGCGCCCAGGCGCAGGTCGAGCAAAAAGAAGCGGCACTTGCCGACACCGAACACCAGATTGCCATGGAACTCATCAAGGCGCATGCCGATGCCGCCTCCGCTCTGAATAATCTGGAGGCTTCCGCGCATCTGCTTGATGCCGCCCGGAGTGCGTTGAATGTCTCCCAGCGCAAGTACGACAAGGGCGCCGCGGATATCATTGAAATACTGAATACGCAAGGAGCCTTGGCCGATGCGGAAAAAGAACGCATTCGCTGTTTGGCCGAATGGCGTTCCGCTCGCTTGCGGCTTCTGGCAAGCGCAGGCCGGATTGGGAGATCGGCTGTCGCCGCAAAATGAGAGGATTCGCCCGGTTCAGGCAAAATCCAAGCTGAGAATGCAATAGGGTCGCTCTTGGTTGCCGTCCTGGCTGTTTCCGACAGGGAAGCGGGCTATTCTCTCCTCATCCCTTGTGTTCCCCCTTTCTTGTTGAATTTCCCAGGTTGATACGCTAACGTACTTGCCGGTTGAGGGATCATTGTACGAATTGGCCAGGCTTATCCTCACCCATAAATAGCCTCGGGCCGACCTGAGGCGTAAGGCAACTATCAGCGCGTGCGCCCCTATTGAATTCAGTTGAAATGACGACACAGGAAACAGCCGAACCCCAGGTGGCGGTGTTGCTTTGCACCAAAGACGGAGAGAGATTTCTGGCGGAGCAACTCGACTCCATCAATTGCCAGACTTTTTCTTCTTGGAAGGTCTGGGCCTCCGACGATGGCTCGTGCGATGGTACCCGCGCCATTTTGGACCATTACCGTGCTATGTCGGGAGGCAGGTTTTCCGTGCAGCCCGGGCCGCAACGGGGGTATGCGGCAAACTTTCTTTCCCTGGTCTGCAATGAAAAGATCACGGCGGAATATTACGCTTTTTCCGATCAGGATGACATCTGGGAGGTGGATAAACTCGCCCGGGCGGTTGCTTGGCTTAAAGCCGTGCCCGCCACGGAGCCTGCGCTCTATTGTTCCCGGACTCGGCTTATCGATGAAACCGGTCGGGAGATAGGCCTGTCGCCGCTTTTTTCCCGTCCGCCCGGCTTTGCCAACGCCTTGGTGCAGAATATCGGCGGAGGAAACACCATGGTCTTCAACCATGCCGCCCGGCTTCTGCTCCAGGAGGCAGGGTGCGAACTCGATGTCTTTGCCCACGATTGGTGGCTTTACCTGCTTGTTTCCGGCTGTGGCGGTACTGTGTTCTATGATCCCCGCCCGATGGTCCGTTACCGGCAGCAAGGTATGAATCTGATGGGAGCTAATATCGGTTGGCTGCCCAAGCTGGTGCGGATTCGCCTTCTTCTCCAAGGGCGGTTCAGGGAGTGGAATGCCGGAAATCTTAAAGCACTCCAGGGGGTGAGCCGGATGCTTACCAGCGAAAATCGGCAAATTCTCAAGGGCTGGGCGGAGTTCCGGCAACAGCCGCTGCTGCCTCGCCTTCTCGGCTTCAAGCGGATCGGGGTCTACCGCCAGACCCCGGCGGGCAATCTTGGCCTGCTGGTCGCGGCACTTTTTCGGCGGATGTGAGCATGGCCCCCGATTTGGTTTTTATTATCGCCAGGATTAAGGTTTTTTGCTGATGCAAAATTTTCCCATATCACCCCGGGCCATGGCCCGGAGCCTCTGGCATAACCGCGCCCTGATCAAGGTGCTGGTTGTCCGGGAGGTGGCAGGCCGTTACCGGGGTTCGGTCCTGGGCATCCTCTGGTCGTTCTTCAATCCCGTCTTCATGCTCGCCGTGTACACCTTTGTTTTCAGCGTGGTTTTCAAAGCCCGCTGGGGAACCGCCGGCGAAACCAGGGCGGAATTCGCCTTGATTCTCTTTGCCGGCCTTTTGATTTTCAATCTCTTCGCCGAATGCGTCAACCGCGCTCCTTCGCTGATCATCGGCAACACCAATTATGTCAAGAAGGTGGTGTTCCCGCTGGAGATTTTTCCTTGGGTTGCCTTTGGCGCAGCGTTGTTTCATGCCTTGGTCAGTCTTACGGTCTGGCTGCTCTTTTCTTTTTGGGTTCTCGGCGTGCCCCATGCCACCGTGTTGTTGTTTCCCCTGGTCTTGGTACCCCTTGCTTTGTTGGTTATGGGGCTTTCCTGGTTTCTCGCCGCTCTGGGGGTGTTTCTCCGGGATGTGGCCCAGTTGGTCGGGGTCATGACCACGGTTCTGATGTTTCTCACCCCCATCTTTTTTCCTGTTTCCGCCATTCCCGAGCGGTACCGTTTTTTCCTTTATCTCAACCCCCTGACCTTCATTGTCGAGCAGACCCGGGGCCTGCTCATTTTCGGAGTCGGGCTTGCATGGGGAACTATGGCCTTGATGTCGGTTTTTTCTTTTTTTGTGGCGTGGCTCGGTTTCGTCTGGTTTCAGAAAACAAGGAAAGGGTTTGCCGATGTCCTCTGAGTTTGCGATCAGTCTGGACAATCTGGGGAAGTGTTATCACCTCTATGACAAGCCCCGGGATCGACTGCTTCAGATGTTGTCACGGGGGAGGCATCGGTACTACCGAGAATTTTGGGCGCTGAAGGATGTTTCTTTTACGGTCGGACAAGGCGAATGTCTCGGAATTATCGGGCGAAACGGTTCGGGGAAGTCGACCTTGCTTCAGCTGGTGTGCGGAACCCTGAACCCCACCGGGGGTGAGGTTTCGGTGCAGGGGCGGGTGGCGGCGCTCCTGGAGTTGGGCGCGGGATTTAATCCGGAGTTCAGCGGCCGCGAGAACGTGTTTCTGAATGCCGCGGTGATGGGGCTGACTCCGGAGGAAGCCAAGGCGCGTTTTGAAGATATTGTCGAGTTCTCCGGGATTCGCGACTTCATCGACCAGCCGGTCAAAACTTACTCCAGCGGCATGTATGTGCGGTTGGCGTTTTCCATCGCCACCAGCGTTGCTCCGGATATCCTGGTGGTGGATGAGGCTCTGTCGGTGGGAGACGGTGAATTCGCCAGGAGATCCTTCGACCGGATCATGGCGCTTAAGGAGCAGGGAAAGACCATACTTTTCTGCTCCCATTCGCTGTATCAGGTTGAAGCGTTTTGCGACCGCGCCGTATGGCTTGAAGGAGGAAAAGCCATGATGATCGGGCAGGCGAGGGAGGTGGTTTCGGCGTATAACGATTTTCTTGATCGCAAAAATATTGCTCCCCCTTCCGAACATGCCGAGGTCTCGCCTTCCTTGGCACGGCCGCAAGGCGGGAGTGTTCGCTTGGACTCCGTGCAGGTGTGGGCGGAGGGGACGCAACCTTCCCGTGAGATCACCGTGGATAGTCGAAAAGACAATCTGTGCGTCAGGGCAGGATTTGTGGTGAGTCCTGAATTTCCGGTGCCCGCGGTCGGTGTCACGGTGACCGATGTTGCCTTGCAGACGATTACCAGTGCCGGAACCCACATAGATGGTTTTGAGTTGCGCCGGGACGAAGGCGGTTATGGTGAGGTCGTATTGAGATTTCCCCTGTTGCCGCTGCTCAAGGGAGATTTTTTGGTCCATGTTTACCTGCTCTGTGAGCGCGGGATCCATATCTATGATCAGGCCATTGCCGTCGCCAGATTACATGTCAGGCAAAATGATTTGGAGCAGGGGGTCGTGTCTGTTCCCCATGAGTGGCGTCATGACGTTTAATGGTCAATTGAGAAATGATTTTTGTGGAAAGGGCAGGCTCCGGATGAGAAGAGATATCCGTCCTTTTCCTGTTTTTGGGGAAAGACAAGAGATTGTCATAGGATGAGGGAACGCATGCTCAACATAACCGCGGCATGGCAAGCCAGTCATGCGCATTTGCAACCGTACCGGAATCATCTGGCGCTGCCCCAGAATCAACTCCATCTCTGTCCTGAATGCGGAGGGACAGGGGCCTGCCACGTTGTTGCCAACTTGTTGCCGGACAAGGGGGAGTGGATTAACAGTGTACCGGTACTCTATTGTCCGGACTGTGGCAATTTTCTGGTGGAGCCTGCCGTCCTGTTTGGAGCGCATCTTGGCGTGTCATCGGCAAAAATTCCAGTTGTGAGTGAGGTTGATGCCCGATGTTGGTCTCCTTTGCCGACTTTTCTCAATATCGAGCCTACCACCCGTTGCAATTTCCGATGCTGGTACTGCATAGGCCGACATATGGAGCAACGGGATATTCGCAAGGAGGATTTCGCGGCCGTGTTGGCGAATGCCCCCACCATCCGGACCATTGCCCTGGTCGGAGAGGGTGAGCCACTGGTGCATCCTGATTTCTTTGAAATGGCCGACATGGCCATTGCGCAGGGGAAAAAAGTTGTCATAATCTCCAACGGATCGCTGCTCAACGATGCGAATGTTAAGAAGCTCTGCGAAAGCGGGGTGTCATACGTTTCAATTTCCATCGATTCGACGGACCCGGCCCGTTTTGCCCGTTCACGGATCAATGGCAACCTTGACGATGTGCTCCGCAATATCAAGCGTCTGCGAGCATTTCGGGATGCCAATGGGTACCGGTATCCCAAGATTGCCATTAAGGGAACCCTGTTTGATTACAGCGAGGGAGAGCTGCTTGACATCGTCAAGCTTGCCCGGGAGCACGGAGCTGAATTTTTCGAGAGTTTCCAGCCGCTCAACGCAAAGCAGTCTTATGTTGATATCTATCCGGAGGAGAATCGTGGGCAGCTTGCCTGTCTGGACCGTGTTACTCGGGCAATAAGCAGGGATAGCGCCTTGGCTTGGCAACTGTTACGGCCGGCGTCGGAGTTTTTGGCGGAGGAAGGGATTGAATTCGGTGGGCCGGGAAGGGCAAACGGTCTGCGTCCGAATTGTGACGAACAGTATGTGTATGCCCTGCTGACGGGAGATATCACCCCGTGTTGTCAGGTCAAACAACCCATTGATTCTGAATGGAATCTTTTTCGTCATCCGCTCGATGCAATATTCCAAAATCCGCAATACGAAAACATGCGGTTTAATCTATGGAATGGGATCTTTCCGGAATACTGCAGGGGCTGCGGGAAAACACCACCCGCTCCTCTCGAGACTCCCGTGTTGGAAGCGACGAGGATTTCTGCCTCGTGGAAGGTCGATTGGGCGACCAGGGAAGACGAGGCCGACTTGCTCGCTTTGTTTGCCCGTGCCTTTGGTCATGCCATGCCGCTGGAGCAATGGCGCTGGAAGTATGCCGCCACGGAAATATATGGGGCGCAGGTTCGCAATAGTACTGGCCAGATGGTCTCCTTTTTTGGGGGGATGCCACGCCCCATCCTGTTTTTCGGTAAGTCGGACATCGCAGTGCAGATTGGTGATGTCATGACCGATTCGGTCTTGGGTCGTTCCCTTAACCGGCAAGGGCCTTTTTTTCTTGCAGCGTCCTTTTATCTTGAACGTTTTATCGGTCCGGACAAGGCATATCGTCTTGGTTTTGGTTTTCCGTCAAAAAGACACAACCGCCTGGCTGAACATCTTGGTTTGTACGCCAGCGTTGGTGATGTG
Organism: Deltaproteobacteria bacterium; assembly: GCA_013349295.1. Lineage (GTDB taxonomy): Bacteria > Desulfobacterota > Desulfobulbia > Desulfobulbales > Desulfurivibrionaceae > Thiovibrio. Next base: position 122,254 of record DUZW01000001.1, on the reverse strand, counting down.
TTGGAGGCCGGCTGGAGTCCGCTCCGCCCGCGCCCACATCTGAGCGTGAGCGTCCGGCCATTGGCTGCCACGCAAACAGATTTGCTTGAGCCTCTCTGGCAAAAAATGGCTGCGGATTGCAAGGATTCCATCCTGGGGGTACGGGATGGCGCCTACATCCGGCACCGTTTTTTGGAACATCCCACTACTGCCTACCTCGTTTTTTTGATCAGAAGGCGTTTTTCCGGTCGGCCGTTCGGCCTGTTGGTTCTGCGCGACCATGGTGAGACCGGGGTTGAACTGCTTGATATGGTTGGGCCGCGAAACAGGCTGCCTGATCTTGTGCATATTGCCCGGCGTATAACGGGAAGCCTAGGTCGTCAGAGGTTGTTCGCATGGCTCACCAAGCCGGTTGCCGATAATTTAGCCGCCACCCATCCGCGGCTTGTTCCCACCGATGTCTCTATCCCCACGAGTATCTGGGGTATCCCTTCCGAAGTCCATCGTATTCAGGATCGCTGGTGGCTGATGGGGGGGGATGCGGATTTTAGATAGGTGCGTATGAAGATCGCGGAGGAGCAAGAATTGTTATCCCTGGTGACCCATGCCCTGCCTTCGGCGCGGCGGGTTTTGGTTCTGGCGCCGCACCCCGACGACGAGGTGTTCGGCTGTGGGGGGGCGCTTTGTCTGCTGCGGGAGGCTGGGGTGGAGGTCTCGCAACTGGTGCTCACCGATGGGGCTTTGGGCGCTGACAATACCGGTGGGGGGTTAGCTGTAATCCGCGAGCAGGAATCCTTGGCCGCGGCTCAAGTTCTCGGGCTTCCCGGTCCGATGTTTTGGCGGGAGCCGGACCGTGGGCTCAATTACGGAGAGCCCCTGATCGAGCGTATTTCGAATGCGATAGAGGCCGCCGAGGCAGACCTGATTTTTCTGCCTGCTCCGACCGAGTTGCATCCCGACCACCAAGCCTTGGCCTTTGCCGGGAGCGAGGCCCTGCGCCGGCTGGGCGGGAAGCGGCAGGCCGTCTTCTATGAGCTGAATGCCCCCCTGGCCAACCCCAACCTCATCCTCGATATAAGCCGTGTGGCTGGGAAAAAACAACAGGCCATGCGGTGCTTCCGCAGCCAACTGGCGGAGCAGCCCTATGATGTGCGGATTGCCGGACTGAACAGCTATCGGGCATTTTTTCTCGGTCAGCAGGCGGTGAGCGCCGAGGCCTTTCTTCTCGCCCCGGCGGCCGAGTTGGGTGAAGCACTGCCCATGCTGTTTGCGGGTGTGCCTTTTCATCGGCGTCAACAGGGTTTTGCCGTCTGTGGCGCCGACATCCCTCTGGTGAGCATCGTCGTGCGCAGCATGGATCGCCAGACCCTGACCGAGGCCCTTGATTCCCTCGCCTTGCAAACCTGGCCCAATATCGAGGTGGTGGTGGTCAACGCCAAGGGGGGCGAGCATAGTGATCTTGGCGACCGTTGCGGACGTTTCCCTCTGCGTATAGTCAACCAGGGAGGGGAGGGGCTTTCCCGGGGTCGGGCTGCGAATATCGGGCTGTCGGCTTGCCAGGGCGAGTTTCTTGGGTTTCTCGATGATGATGACACCATTGACCCTGAGCATATTCACTATCTGGCGGTTGCACTCCAGAAAGCGCCCGGTGAAACGGCGGCCTATGCCGGCGTCCGCGGCCTGCGGCGGGAAGATTCGCAACGCAAGGAAGTTGCCCGTTTCGCCGAGACCGAAGTCGAATTTGCCAAACTCCTGCTCGGCAATTGTATCCCCATCCACGCCGTACTGTTCCCCTCCCGCCTCCTGCAGCGAGGGAGTCGTTTCGATGAAACACTCGATCTTTATGAAGATTGGGACTTCTGGCTGCAAATCGCCCGAGAGATTCCCTTCAATTATGTCGAACGGGTCAGCGCCACATACTATACAGGGGGAGATTCCGCAGTCGGGCTTGGAGAAACCGCCAATCCTGAAATTATGCGGCAGGCAGGTTCCGCCCTGATTGACAAATGGCTCGCTCAGATACGCCCGGAAGAGTTTAAGGCCATTGGTGATCTCTACCACCAAATCCGCGGCGAGCTGCACGGTGTCCATCTGCGCTTGGGGGAACTCCAGCACGAGATATCCGAAAAAAACGAACAGATCGTCGAACGGGACGTACAGATCGCCATGCTCAATCAGGCTATTGCCGAACGGGATGCGTATATCAACGATCTGCTCGCCTCGACCAGCTGGCGCGTCACGCAACCTTTGCGCTGGTTCGGGCGTCGGATGGCACGGACCAGGCATTTCAGTAAAATTTTGTCGGTGTTGCTCAAGCGCGAGGGGCTCGCTGTTTTCCTGGCCAAGGGGATTACCATATTCCGGCGGGAGGGATTTTACGGAATTAAGCGGAGAATAGGATCTCTCCTGTCTGAAGCCGCTGCCCCATCTGGAGCGAACGGTGTTTTTGATAGAAATGACTACGGTGAATGGATCCGCCGTTATGATACGATCACTGATGAGGATCGCATTAAGCTGCGGGCAAGAATGGAACATTTCGTAACCCGTCCTTTGATTTCAGTGATCATGCCGACCTATAACCCCAACGTGGAATGGCTGACCGAAGCGATTGAATCGGTTCTGAAGCAGATATACCCATACTGGGAGTTGTGTATTGCCGATGATGCCTCCACCGATCCTGCCATCCGATCTCTTCTTGAGCGATACGCGGAAAAGGATCCGCGGATCAAGGTCGTATTCCGTCCGGTAAACGGCCACATTTCGCTTGCCTCCAACAGTGCCTTGGAACTGGCAACAGGCGAATGGATAGCGTTGGTGGATCATGATGATGTGCTTTGCGAACACGCCCTGTTTTATGTGGCTGAAGCCATCAATAATCATTCTGATGCACGCCTCATATATTCGGACGAAGATAAGCTTGACGACAAGGGGAATAGGTTCGCCCCCTATTTCAAGTGCGACTGGAATAGGGATCTGTTCTACTCGCATAACATGATCACGCATCTCGGGGTGTACCGGGCGGATTTGGTGCGTGAGCTTGGTGGTTTCCGGCTGGGAGCTGAAGGCGCCCAGGATTATGACTTGGCGTTGCGATGTATTGAGCAGATCACGGACACGCAGATCCTTCATATTCCCAAAGTACTCTACCATTGGCGGATGCATCAGGATAGTACGGCGCTATCGGCGGAAGCCAAGCCGTATGCCATGTTGGCTGGTGAGCGGGTGCTGAATGAGCATCTGGTCCGGCAGGGTATCGCGGCCCGGGCGGAACTCATCGGGCACGGTTTTCGCGTTCGCTATGCCCTGCCGGAAAAGTTGCCGTTGGTTAGCCTGATCATACCAACGCGCAACGGGTTGAAGTTTATCCGGCAATGTGTCGAAAGTATTCTCGCGAAAACCACCTATCCTCATTATGAAATCATCATCTTGGACAATGCATCGAATGATCCTGAGACCCTTGCGTATTTCCGGCAAATCGAACAAGAGGACCGGGTCAAGGTAGTACGGGATGAGAGGCCATTTAACTATTCCGCATTGAACAATGCCGGCGTACGCTTAGCCTCGGGCGAGGTGGTGGGATTGCTCAATAACGATCTTGAAGTCATCTCCCCCGATTGGCTGAGCGAAATGGTCAGCCTTGCCATGCAACCCGGTGTTGGGGCGGTTGGGGCACGGCTCCTTTACCCCGACAACACCGTTCAGCATGGCGGGATTATTTTGGGAATCGGCGGATGGGCCGGGCATGCGCATAAGGGCTTTCCGCGCGGCGCGCTCGGTTATTCCGCCCGGGCCAGCCTTATCCAGGGATTTTCAGCCATTACCGGGGCCTGCTTGCTCATCCGCAAGGATACCTACGAGAAGTTCGGCGGTCTCAACGAGGCGGAGCTGCAAATCGCCTGCAATGATGTGGACTTGTGTCTCCGACTCTGCGAGGCCGGCTTGCGCAATGTCTGGACGCCGTATGCCGAGCTGTACCATCATGAGTCCGCGACCCGCGGCTATGAAGATACTCCGGAGAAGAAGGCCAGGTTCATGCGTGAGCTGGCCTTTGTCAAAAAACATTGGCCCGAGTTGTTCCGGTCCGATCCGGCCTACAACCCGAACCTGACCCTCGATCATGAGGACTTCAGTCTGGCCTGGCCGCCGCGCCTTGATTGCTGAAAGATCTCGCCCAATTCGCCGGATTGTGCCGGGTGCGGGAGAATATTGTGAAGATGACATAAACTGAAAGGGAGGGCCTGCCTCAATGAAGATGAAGCGTGGATTGATGTTGGTCGCGTCATGCTTGGCTTGGTGTTCGGCGTTTCCTGTCTGGGCCGCAACCCATGTGGTCAGTCCGGGAATGAATTTGGCCCAGGTCATCTGGGACGCTCAAGATGGTGATACCATCCTGGTCAATGAAGGGACCTACCTGGCCCAGGCCACGATCTATACCCCTTCGGACCCGGTATTTCATGTCATCCGTAATGTGACGGTCAAGGCCCAGGGCCAGCGGGAGAATACGTTCCTGCAGGTTGGCGCGGGCCTGGATCAGGTGATCAAAGTCCACCCGGCCTCCTATACCTCTACCAGCGGTGTCAGTTATCTCACTAACCCGGATGGCGCCCGGATCGAGGGTTTTACCCTCATCGGCGACCAAGGGGGTGTGCTGATCAGGGATTACCAGAGCCTGAACGGGGGGACTGTGCAGGATGTCGTGCTGCGCGACCTGGACATCACCGTCAGTACCAGCTCCGGCACCCATGGCATCGAGCTCAACAATGCCAAAAACTGCGTTGTTGCCGAGAATGTGATCCGCAGTGCCTATGCCAACGGTATCTATGTCTATGCAGGCCAGGATAACATAATCATGGACAATGCCGTTCTTTACACAGCCACGCAGCACGGAATCGCGGTCCAGAACAGTCTCGGCAATCAAGTGGTCGGCAATACGGTGTCCGGCGCGCACCATGCCGGAGTCATCATGCTGAATACCACCAACACCAGGGTGGCCGACAATACCCTCAGCGGGTTCGGGGTCGATGGCATCACCCTGACCGACGGGTGCAAATACAACCAGGTCGTCAATAATTCGGTTGCTTCGGATGGTTGGGCGGCAGGACGCGCGGATGGCACGGGCATCTGGTTGAACTGCAACTCCAATTTCAATCTGGTGGCCGGAAATTTAATCACCGGCTCGCCGGAGAACGGCTTGACTATTTTCAGTTCCAGCAACAATCAGTTGCTCGGCAATCATGTCTGGGGCAATTACCACGGCGGCGCATTCATTTGGGATAATTCCGAATTCTGCACCAATGGGAGCTTTCCCGGTGAGACTCCCGCCTATAACTACCTTCTCGGCAACTACCTGAACTACAACCCCAGCAACGCACAGATCAATATTCGCGGCGGCATCAACAATCAGGTTGCATTTAATCACCTCGATGGCCGCGATGGGTTTGGCGGCACGATGGCCGGCACAAACACCGGTGGGGTGATACTGCAGACGAGCAGCGGCAACACCCTCTTCGGCAATACCATCAGCCATGTCAACAACGGAGAGTATGTTTACAGTGATGTCAGCGGAACCACCTTTTTTCTGAACCGGCACTTGAACACCAATCTCCGTTATGCCACGAGCCCCGCCCAGATAACATGGGACGGCGGTGCTGTCCTGGGCGGCAATTTCTGGAGCAATTTTTCCGTAAGCGGTAATCCAAGCAGCGGCATTCCCTACACCGATTTTGTCATTGATGTCATCGGCACTCGAGGCGGCACCAATCGCGATAACTATCCCTACCAGTCCGAGTCCTTCGGCAAGCCGGCGTCCGTTACCGTCTTGCAGCCTCACGCTGGGCAGATGCTTGCCCGAGGCAGCCGTAAGACCCTGCGCTGGCAGTCTTCCGCCTGTGTCTATGTCGACCTTTTCTATGTCGCCGAAAGTGGCGCCGTCTCCGCCATTGCCGCCAATTATCCGGATGTCGGTCATTATGCCTGGGAATTGCCCGGTTCGCTGGCAGTCGGCCGCGGCCATCTCCAGATCGATTGCAAGGATTCCGCAGGGAACTCACTCGGCGCCGGCGGCGTAAGCGGGGATTTTACGGTTTCTTCCGGTGGCCTGATTCTGCGCACCCCGGGCGACGGGGCCGTGACCGAAACCGACGCCACCATGCGTATTGCTTGGCGGCAGGAGTCAGATTCCGCAGTCAATGTCACTTTGCGTTATGGTGACGGAATCGAGACTCAGGTGGCAAGCAATGTGACTGCGGGATTTACCGATATTACGCTGCCGGCCGCGAAATCAGGCCGGGCCGAGGTGCGGATTGCCACAACCGATGGTTCGGTTGCCGATGACAGCGACGGACCGGTGCTGATCCGGCAGACGGGCGCGGCTCGGATACTCTCTCCGGTCGGCGGCTCACGATTGGCGGCGGGACAGAAAGTGGATATCGAATGGTTGCCGGCGCCGGATTCGGTGAGTGTCGATATTGATGTCTGGAACGGCACGGCCTGGCAGGCGGTTGCCAACTCCTTCCCCGACAGGGGCCGCTATCCCTGGCTGCTCCCGTCCTTGTCGACGGAAGCGGCCAGAGTGCGGGTCTCGTTCAGAAATCTTGCCGGGGTTACCGTGGGCAACCCGGTGGAGTCAGGGAGCTTTGCCGTGACCGGTGGCGGGCTGACTACCGGCGGGGCCTGCGCCGCCTCTCTGGATAGCGATCTCAACTTGTCCCTCCCCATCATTCAGTACGGCGGTCTGCCCCTGTCGGCCGAACTCGCTTTTCGCGGCATCCAGGAGGGAGTGTTGATTTATGATATAACAAGTTATCAGGCACTCGTCGGAGTGTCCGCATTTTCCGGATGCCGACCGGCCATGCTTTCCGAAGAGTTGAATCTGGCGATTCCCGGCTTGACCTTGAATGGCGGCAGCTTCCACGCCATTTTGCGTGCGCGGCAGGAGAATAACACCCTGTATTTTTTTGTCTCTGAGTATGGCGCCATCCATTAAGTCGGCCCCTGACAAAGAGGCGAACAGCAGCAGCGAGGTTAGCCCTTGCTCGCGCTGAAGGAGAGAGACGGATCCATGGTGACCGCCATCGTGGTCAGCTACCAGCCGGAGTTTGCGACTCTGACGCGATTGCTGGCCGCGGTCATCCCGCAGGTCGGCAGGGTTGTCGTGGTCGACAACGGCTCAAGCGTCGAGATCGATTCGTGGTTGCAGGCGCATTTCCCGGGGGTTGATTGTCTCGAACTCGGACGGAATTACGGCATCGCCCATGCTCAGAATCGGGGCATCGCCTGGGCAGCGCGGCAAGGCGCCGTTAACAGCGTTTTGCTTCTGGATCAGGACAGCGAGCCCGAGGAGGGCATGGTTGCCGCCCTGCTTTTTGCCAAGCAACGTCTTCTGGACAAAGGGGTGCCGGTTGCCTGCGTGGGGCCTCGGTACACCGATGAGCGCCAGCAAAACCCGCCTCCTTTTCTTCGCCTCCGTGGTCTGCGAATGGAACGTTGCCCGTGTGTCACCTCTGACTCGGTGCCGGAGGTGGAGTATCTGATTGCCTCCGGGTGCCTGATCCCTCTCCAGGTTCTGGAGTTGGTCGATGGCATGCGTGAAGACCTGTTTATCGATTATGTGGATATCGAGTGGGGGCTGCGGGCCAAGAGCTTCGGCTATCGGAGTTTCGGAGTGTGCAGTGCGCGGATGAAGCACAGTTTGGGTAGTGATCCCATCAGGTTTTTTGGCCGGTATATCCCCATGCACAGCCCGTTGCGGCATTACTACCATTTTCGCAATGCAGTGCTCCTTTATCGTGAGGCTTGGGTTCCGTTCAACTGGAAATTGGTGGACGGTTGGCGTCTGCTGCTGAAGTATGGATTCTACACTATCTTCGGTAAGCCACGCCTTGAGCATTGGCGGATGATGACGCTTGGCCTCCGGCATGGCCTGCAAGGCAAGACCGGAAAATTTGAAAAAGGGTAGCATGTTGTCCCGGCACTCATCGCGGCGGCGGTATGCAGGGAAGATTCCACCCGTCCCGTTTTTGCGCATTATTTTTCTCGATCTGTTTTTTTTGTTTGATTCCCGGCCCGAAATGTCGAAACGATGAAATGACGACAGAATTTTCTTGCAGTGAATCAAGGGGTGGTCAATGAAGAAAACATGGTACGCGGGCATTCTGGCCCTGGTGTTGCTTGTCTCCGGAACCATGGCCTCGGCGGCGACCATTCGGGTGCCGCTCACCCAGCCCACTATTCAGGCGGCTATTACCGCAGCTGTTGACAATGACGTGATCCTGATCGCCGATGGAACATACACCGGCGTCGGCAACACCAATCTTGACTTCTCAGGGAAAAAGATCATCGTCAGGTCGGAAAATGGGCCGCGCAACTGCATCATCGACTGCACCGGGGCTGATTGGGGCTTCTATTTTCATACCGGCGAGACCGCCTCCTCGGAGCTCAGGGGGGTGACGATCCAGAACGCTTCCCTGGCCGGGATTTATCTCGATGCGGACGCCTCGCCCAAAATCAGCACCTGTGTTCTCCAGGCCAACGTCGGTAACGGGATCCACGCCTATGCCTCTTCGGCCGTGATCGACAATTGCCTGATCACGGAAAACAGCGGCAACGGCTTGTATGCGCTTTCCGCCTCGCTTACCGTCTCCAACAGCGAAATCAGCGGCAACAGCCTGACCGGGGTTGTTTGTGACTCCGCCTCTCCGGTCATCTCCGCAACGATCATTTCCGGAAACACCCTTGGCGGCCTGATTTCCGATGCGGCCTCGCCCACGGTAAGCGACAGCCTTATCTCCGGCAACACCGGCAGCGGCCTTGTCTTCCTCAATGACGGCGCCCCCGTTTTCTCGCGCTGCGTGATCGAGGCCAACACCGCCTCCAGCACCTATCCCGGTGGCGGCATCACCTGCATCCTCTCTTCTCCCAGCTTCAGCCAGTGCGTGATCTCCGGCAATACCGGCGGCAACGGCGGCGGGGTCTACATGCGGTATGCCGCTCCGCAATTCGCCAACTGTGCCATCACCGCCAATACCTCCACCCTGGGGGGCGGGGTTTTCTGCGATTACGCCACCCCGCTGTTCACCGCCACCCGCATCGACACCAACAGCGGCAGCGGCATTTACAGCCGGAACTTTTCGACTCCTACGCTGCATAACTGCATCCTCGCCAATAACACCCCGGCCACCGGCGTCAATGGCGGGGGAATCCATGCCCTGTCTTCCTCCGTCGTAACCGTTTTCAATTGCACCATTGTCGATAATAATGGCTATGGCGTGTATGGCAGTTATGCCGATCTGACCGTGACCAACTCGATTCTCTGGGGCAACACCGCGTCCCTGCTGGCGGCCAACGGCACCGGCAAGGTCAATTATTCCCTGGTTCAGGGCGGCTATCAGGGCAGTGGCAATCTTAGCCTCGACCCTCTGTTTCTCGATCCGGACAACGGCGATTACCGGCTGGGGACCGCGTCCCCCTGTCTGAATGCAGGGCAAACCCTGGCCTGGGCCGGGGTAGTCACTGATATCACCGGCGTGGCCAGACCCCAGGCCGGGGTATACGATATCGGCGCCTACGAAGGCGGGATCACTCCCATCACTTCCCAGATTCCTGTCCCGCCGGTCTTGACCGTGACCGCCAGCGGTCAGGCGGTCACGGTTTCCTGGACATCGGCGGCCCATGCGGACGGGTACGTGCTTTTCTATGCCCCATATCCGGCGGCCACCCCCATCGACGAAATCGAGATGGGGGCATTGAGAGAGCTTACCGCCACCCTGGCGGCCAACCAGACTTATTATGTCGCGGTTTGCGCTTACAACAGCGCGGGACAGAGCGAATTTTCCAATATCGACATCGCCGGAGCCCAGTAAGCGGCGCACCGCCGGAGATTCCTCCGGCGTTCTTTTTTCCCGGCTTGACGGGGAAGCACAATCTGATTATTGATAACAATCGAGCCTCTTGCGAAAGTGACAAGGGGGATGATTCCCAGAAGGTAAACCCCCGGCTGCGCCGGGGGAGCCACAAAGTTTGACATTTCCGGGAATGGTTTTTGTAAAACATCTCATTCCGGCTTTCGCCGGAATGATTGCGGAAAGCACAAGAGAGTGTCTGTAACCGGTTGCGATCAGGCCCCTGCGATGGGCCGGCAACTGTCAAGCCAACGGCTTTGCCGGTGGTAGCTGACTTATTTTTGTAAGCCCGACCGGGAACGAACAGGTGGTATTCATAATAAAAAATAAATCCGCCTCCTTATTCCTGCTTTTGCTTATCCTGGCATCCCCAAGCCTTTGCCTGGCGCGGGAAAAAGTCGTCGGTGTCCTGCTCTCCCGGGAAATCGCTCCGTATGTCTCCATGGTGGAAGGCCTGGAGTCCCGTCTTAACGCGTCGTCCCAGCGTTTTTTCCTTGATGAGTCCGGCAGGCCATACAGCCTGGGCGGTCGCAACGCCACCCTGAATCCGCGGCTCTATGACGCCCTGGTGGCGGTGGGTCCCGAAGCCCTGCAATATCTTCAGCCCCGGGCCGGGGGAATCCCCTTGCTCCACGGCATGGTCCTCAACCCCCGTAATGTGATCAGCGATCCGCAATGGCAGCCGTGCGGGGTGGGCCTCAACATCCCGGCCGAGGCGCAGCTTGCCTCCATCCTCCGATATCTCCCAGCCATAAAGCGACTTGGTGTTCTTTTTGACCCCGGCAACAACCAGGCCTGGTTCAAGGGGGCCGCCGCCGCGGCTCTGGCCAAGGGTTTTGAACTGGTGCCCCTGCAGGTGAGCCGGCAGGGCGGCAAGCTGGAGATGGTCGGCGATTTTGCCCGGTTGGACGCGATTCTTTTCATCCCTGACAAGTCGATTATTTCCAAGGCCGTTATCCAGTATGTCATCAAACAGGGGGTTCTCGGAAATACGCCGGTGATCGGCTACAATCGGTTTTTTCAGGACTCCGGGGCCGCGCTCAATTTTCTCATCGATTACCACAAGGTCGGCCAGCAGGTTGCCCGCCAGGTCGAACAGCTTCTGAGCGGGGAGAAATGCGAAGGGGAGGTTCCGCCCCTGTATGAGGTCGTGGTGAACGACGAGGTTTGGCGGGCGTTGAGGAAGGGGCAGTAAGCAGTATTCAGAATTCAGAAGTCGGGATTCAGAATGAATAAAGGGACGGAAGTCAGGATTCAGGAGTCAGGAGTTTCAAAATGAATAAGAAAAAGTACCACTATTCTGAATTCTGTCTTCAGACTCCTGAATCCCCTAAGGTTGCCCCATGCGTTTGAACTCCATCCAGAGCAGGCTCACAGCCATCGCCTTCTTTTTCATCATCGCAACCGCGGTGACCATGGGGGTGGCCGGGTTCAGGCTGACGGTGAATTTTGAAAACGAGAGGTTCCGTGATCATTTCAGCCTGCTTGCTTCCTACCTGGCCAGCAACGCCGAGCTTGGGGTTTTGCTGGAAAACAAGAAGATCCTGGAGGGACTGACGGAAAACATGCTGGCGGTCACCGATGTACAGGCGGTCAAGATCCTCGGCAAGAACGGGGAGGTTATCCTGCAGCGGGCGCATGCCGATCTCCCGCCGGATTTGGATTCGGTTTCCGCGCCGGTGGTCACCCAGGCCATGGAGATGAAGGATTCACCTTTTTTCGCTCAAGGAGAGGCGGAGGAGGTGGTGGGTCAGGTGGTCATCTCCTATTCGCACGCCGGGCTTGCCCAGCTCAAAAGGTTGTTGGCGTTCCGGTTCGTGGTTGTCTCCCTGCTCTTGGCGCTGGTGCCGGTTGTTTTATACTGGATGCTGTCCCGGGCGATCAGCGCTCCGCTCCTCGGCTTGCTGGCCGTTGCCTCGCAGGTCTCCCGCGGGCGGATGGATGTGCGGGCCCGTCCCGGTTCGCTCCACGAAACCAACACCCTGGCCGGGGCCATCAACGAGATGCTCGACGCCCTGGAGGTGCAGCGGCACAAGCTCGACGAGGCCCATGCTGCCATGGCCAGGCAGCAGGTGCTGGCCGAGGTCGGCAAGTTTTCCATGATCGTCGCCCATGAAATCAAGAACCCCCTGGCGATCATCAAGGGCAGCCTTGAGGTCTTGAAAAAGGAAGGCCCGCTGCAACCGGAAATGAAGGAACGGATGATGGGTTTTCTCGATGGCGAAATAGAGCGGATCAACAAGCTCATTGAGGATTTTCTGCTCTTTGCCCGCCCGCAGACCCCGGCCCTGCGTCCGGTTGTCATTGACGACCTGATCGGTGAATTGGAGCAGCGTCTGCATTTCATGCCGGGGAATATCCAGGTGAAGCGCGATGTCCCGGCCGGGGAGGGCGGCAGGGAGCTGCGCTGCGACTCCGGGCTGCTGGAAAGGGCGCTGTTGAACATCGTCCGCAACGGGCTGGAGGTGTCGAAGGATGAAGACGTGCTCCAGGTCAGGGTTGCCTGTACGGACCGGCGTCTGGTCTTTACCGTGGAGGACAACGGCCCCGGCGTGCCGGCGGAGGATCTGCCCCGAATTTTTGAGCCGTTTTACAGCACCAAGGCAAAGGGCACCGGCCTGGGGCTTGCTATCGCCAAGGATGTGGTCAGGGCACACGGCGGCACGATCGCGGTGGTCAACCGCAAGGACGGCGGGGCCTGTTTTACGGTGTCGCTGCCGGTGGGGGAAGGGAGAAGCTAGAAGTCAGGATTCAGGAGACAGAAGCCGGGAGTTAGAATTCAGAATTCAGGAGACAGGAGATAGAATCCTGAAGCCAGGAGGCAAAATGAATAAAGAAGAGTACCGCTCATTCAGGATTCTGGTTTCTGAATTCTCCAAAATGAGTACCTCTCATTCTGGATTCAGGATTCTGTCTTCTGAATTCTCCAAAATGAGTACCGCTCATTCTGAATTCAGAATTCTGTCTTCTGACTCCTGAATTCTCCAAAAAGGAGCCAGAATTGAGAAAAAATGAGGCCGAAGGGAGGCGGAAGTCGGCGACTACATTTGAAGATTTGGTGGTGTGGCAAAAGGCGCACCAGTTTGTGCTTGCGGTTTACCGGTTGTCCCGGATATTTCCCGTATCGGAACGCTATGGGCTGTCGTCTCAATTTTGTCGCGCCGCCGTTTCTATTGCTGCAAACATTGCGGAAGGTTTCCGCAAGCGCGGCAAGGCGGACAAGCTTCGCTTTTATAACATTGCACAAGGGTCACTGGAGGAATGTCGGTATTATCTGATCCTTGCCAACGATCTTGGATATGCAGATGTTTCCCAGCCGCGTCAGTTGCTGGAAGAGGTGAGTAAGCTGTTGGAAGGGTATTGTCGGAGTATACAGAATACAGAAGCCGGGAGTTAGAATTCAGAATTCAGAATTCAGGAGTCAGAATTCAGGAGACAGGAGACAAAATGAATAAAGAAGAGTACCGCTCATTCTGGATTCAGGATTCTGTCTTCTGAATTCTCCAAAATGAGTACCGCTCATTCTGGATTCAGGATTCTGTCTTCTGAATTCTCCAAAATGAGTACCGCTCATTCTGAATTCAGAATTCTGTCTTCTGACTCCTGAATTCTTCTTAATTCACCCTTCTGTCTCCTAAAACAAGTTACGGAGTAAATTGAATTGGCCCGCATACTGATTGTTGACGACGAAGATAAAATCAGAGTGATCCTCGGGATCATGCTTGCCGCCGCAGGCCATCAGGTAAGCGAGGCGTCAAGCGGCGAAGCCGCGGTTGCCGCCTTGGATCGCGAACCGGTGGATCTGGTTATCTCGGACATCCGTATGGATGGGATGAGCGGCCTGGATTTGCTGGCGGTTATCCGGGAACGGGATCTCGGTTGTCCGGTGGTCTTCATCACCGCTTTTGCCACCCTGGATTCCGCCGTGGAGGCCTTGCGCCTTGGGGCGGCGGATTATCTGCCCAAGCCTTTTGCCGAAAAGGATGTGCTCCTCGCGGTGGAGCGTGCCCTCGGCGTCCAGCGCATTCTTGCGGAAAACATCCGCTTGAAAAAAGAGAGCGCCGCCGGCGGCCAGGCAGGTCCGGGGATTTTTGTCTCCCCCGCCATGGAAAAGGTGCATGGTCTGGCGCTCAAAGTGGCGGCAAGCGAGGCCACCGTCCTGCTTACCGGCGAATCCGGCACCGGCAAGGAGGTGGTGGCTCGGCTGATCCACCAGGCAGGGCCCCGGTCCCATGAGCGTTTTGTCGCGGTGAACTGCGCGGCCATCACCCCCTCCCTGCTTGAGGCCGAGCTGTTCGGCCACGAAAAGGGCGCCTTTACCGGGGCGGACAAAGCCAGGCCCGGTAAGTTCGAGTTTGCCGCAGCCGGCACCCTGTTTCTCGATGAGATCGGGGAGCTGCCCCTGGAGGCCCAGGCCAAACTCTTGCGGGCCATCCAGGAGAAAAGCGTGCAGCGGGTGGGGGGCAATCAGGAGATCGAGGTTCGCTGCCGGCTGATCTGCGCCACCAACCGGGATCTTACCCGGCTTGTGAGCCAGGGCGGCTTTCGGGAGGATCTCTTCTACCGATTGGCCGTTTTCCCCATCCACCTGCCTCCCTTGCGGGAGCGCAGGCAGGACATCGCGCCCCTGGTTCGGCACTGCCTGGAGACGCTCGGGAACCGGCGGGTGGAGGGAGAGATCCTCACCCCGGCGGCGCTGCGGCTTCTCCAGGAATACGCCTGGCCCGGTAATGTTCGCGAATTGTTCAACGTGGTGGAACGGGCCATGATCATGAAGAATGGGGCAACCCCCTTTTCCTCCGATGATTTCCCTTATCTGGGGGGCGGGGCGGGAGTGCCCGCGCTGGGGGAGGAGATCTTCCGGTTGCCGGCCGTCGGCCTCGATTATGAAGAGCTGCAGCGCAGCATCGTGCGTCAGGCCTTGGAGCTGACCGCAGGTAACCAGAGTTCCGCAGCCCGGCTGCTGCGGGTCAGCAGGCAGCGTTTCCGGACCCTGCTCGGTCTTTTGGAGCCGCAGGCGGTCCAGCAGGCAGGAACATTCGTGCGCATCCAGATCACGCGCGGGAAGGGGAAGGAGGAGGCATGAAGGAACGGGGGGCAGGAGTCGGAATTCAGAAGCCGGAATTCAGAAGAAAGGGATCGGAAGACAAAATGCAGAATTCGGGAGGCAGAATACAGAATTCAGGAGTTAGAATCCAGAATTCAGAGGCATGTGCTGCGTTGTCTTTGTCGTTTATTGGATTCCGGCTTCTGAATTCTGTATTCTCAAAAAAACAGTCTTTGCCATTTTCTGACTTCCTACTTCTGAATTCAGTCTTCTCAAAAAAACAGTCTTTGCCGTTTTCTGACTTCCGACTTCTGAATTCTGTATTCTCAAAAAAACAGTCTTTGTCGTTTTCTGACTTCCGGCTTCTGAATTCAGTCTTCTCAAAAAAACAGTCTTTGCCGTTTTCTGACTTCCGATTTCTGAATTCTGTATTCTCAAAAAAACAGTCTTTGCCATTTTCTGACCTCCGGCTTCTGAATTCTGTATTCTCAAAAAAACAGTCTTTGTCGTTTTCTGACTTCCGGCTTCTGAATTCAGTCTTCTCAAAAAAACAGTCTTTGCCGTTTTCTGACTTCCGACTTCTGAATTCTGTCTTCTCTTTCCTCCTGTTTACCCTTCTCCTCCTTCCCCTCCCGTCCGCCTTTGCCGACGAGCCGGAACCCGCCGACGAGACCATGCTCATGTTCGTGGGCGAGACCCAGCCCGTGGTGACGGTTGCCTCCCGGCAACCGGAATCCCCGGCCGCCGCCCCGGCCATGGTCACGGTCATCGGCCGTGAGGAGATCGAGGCCCACGGCTACCAAACCCTGGCCGAGCTGCTGGCCATGCAGCCCGGCTTCTTCGTCGCCGCCCGGGGACGCGGTTCAGCCCCATATCTGCGCGGCCTGCCGGATGCGGTGCTCTTTCTCTACGACGGGGTGCCGATCACCACCGATGTCACCAAGAGCCTGGCCCCATTGGACCGGGAGATTTCCCTGGTCGGCGTGGACCGGGTCGAGATCGTCCGCGGTTCGGGTTCGGTGCTGTGGGGGCCGGATGCCTTTGCCGGGGTGGTCAATATCGTGCCCCTGCGCGGTCGGCAGCGGCCTGGAGTTGAAGCCGGGGTGGGGGCCGGCTCCGATCGGTACCGCGCCGCCACGGTCACCTGGGGCGCCACCCAGCAGCAATGGGACACCTTTCTGGCCATGGCCGGGGACCGGGTCCGGTTTCACACCCCTGGCTATCTCGCCCTCCAGGAAACAGGCAGTCTCGCCGACGAGACGGTTGCTTCCTCCACCCACGCCGAAGTGGTCGGCACCGCCAACTACGGCGATTGGCTGCACTTCACCGGACGCTGGTCGGATTTCACCCATCGTTACACCATGCGCAACAGCGACGGCAGCCTCGTGTGGCCGGGGGAAAAGGAGGCGCCGGTCAACCTGCTCAAGGCCACGCTCAGCAAAATTTCCGGGCCATCCCATTACAGTCTCACCGGATTTATTCAGGAGATCAATTACCGGATCATCGATGCCGACATCGAGCGGGGCCAGCGCAATCTGGTCAGCCACCTGGAGCTGCTCTGGGATCACCGCCTGCTCTCCCGCGGCCTGCTCACGGCCGGGGCTTCCCTGCGTCGGAACGCGGTGGACGGCGCCGTGGTCCGGGACGGTTTTCTTCCCGATTTTCTCGCCCCTTCGGCGGCCTTTTTCGTCCCCCGGGTGGAGCAGGAGGATTTCACCAACGAACTCGGTTCCCTTTTTGCTCAGTTCCGCTACCAGTGGGGAGATACCGAATGGTGGGTGGGCAGCCGCTTGGACGATCACAGCCAGTACCGGGCCACCCACAGCTACAGCCTGGGCTTCAATCGGCCCCTCGGCGACAGCCTCCGGCTCAAGGGCAGCTACGGCACGGCATTCCGCAGCCCCTATTCCAGTCAGCTCTTCGACAACCTGCAGTTCGAGCCGGAGTCCATCCGCACCGCAAGCGCTCAGCTGGCCTGGACCCCGGCCACCGGCCGCGAGCTAGGGCTGACCCTGTTTGAGAGCCGTCTTGCCAACCATCGCACCGAGGATCCCTACGGCGGCCTTTCCCTGCCCTCTGAGCGTCGGGTGCAAGGGGCGGAACTGGCCGGGCGGTTCTCCTTGAGCCGGGCCCTGGAGTTCTCCGCCGGTCTCACCGGTCTGGCGGCGGCGGACGGCGATGAGCATTTCCGGGTCCTGCGTTATTCCATTATCCGGCCGGACGGCAGCCAGGTTTCGGTGTTCGACCAATGGGACGAACCCTTTGACCAGGGGCCGCGCTGGCTGATGAACTGCGCCCTCAACTGGCGGATCGAGCCGGGGCACACCCTGCTGCTTGGCGCCCGCACCGGCGGCAGGGTCGAGTACAGCTACGAAAAAGGCACGGTGGAAGGCAGCTATAGCCAGCCGCTGTTCCTGGACCTCAGCTATAAAAGACCCGGCTTTATCCCCGGCCACGACACCCTGTTCCTGAGCCTTGCCAACCTCCTCAACCAGGACTCAACCCTGCCGGACATCTTCGGCCCCACCTCTGGCCCGCCCCTGCGGGCGACCGTGGTCTGGCAGTATCGGTTTTAAATGAGAGAAGACAGAATCCAGAAGTCAGGAGGCAGAATAAATGAAGAAAAGTACCACCATGCTGGGTTCTGAATTCTGACTTCTGACTCTTCCTTATCCCCGCATTATCGTTTTCGGTCACGGTAGAAGTTCTCATGTGGCCCGACGGCTTCCAGATAAATCAGTCGGTTTTAAATGAGAGAAGACAAAATCCAGAAGTCAGGAGGCAGAATAAATGAAGAAAAGTACCAGCATGCTGGGTTCTGAATTCTGACTTCTGACTCTTCCTTATCCCCGCTTTATCGTTTTCGGTCACGGTTGAAGTTCTCATGTGGCCCGACGGCTTCCAGATAAATCAGTCGGTTTTAAATGAGAGAAGACAGAATCCAGAAGTCAGGAGGCTGAATAAATGAAGAAAAGTACCAGCATGCTGGGTTCTGAATTCTGACTTCTGACTCTTCCTTATCCCCGCATTATCGTTTTCGGTCACGGTAGAAGTTCTCATGCGGCCCGACGGCTTCCAGATAAATCAGTCGGTTTTAAATGAGAGAAGACAGAATCCAGAAGTCAGGAGGCAGAATAAATGAAGAAAAGTACCAGCATGCTGGGTTCTGAATTCTGACTTCTGACTCTTCCTTATCCCCGCTTTATCGTTTTCGGTCACGGTAGAAGTTCTCATGTGGCACGACGGCTTCCAGATAAATCAGTCGGACACTTTCTTCCAGGGTGTAGCCAAGCAGGTAGAGTTGCCCACCGCTGTGAAACTTGAAGACATACAGCTCCGCCAAATCGCCCTTCTTCCGTTCCCCGATTTCCGGGTTCTCCCGCACTTTTTCCGCTGCGGCATCCACGTCCGCCGCAGTGTTGTCGTGCAGCTTTTTATACTGGCGGGCGAATCGGCGGGTTTGCTTGAGCTCCCACTTCATGAGCGCCGTCTTCTCGGCACAAACGGTTGCGCTTGCTCACGGGGTTCTGCCAACGAGGCCAAGGATTCCGCCACGAAGCTGACCGGCAAGTCCGGGTTGTCAAGCGCGGCACGACCCACCCGTGCCCAAAATTCGATTTGTCCCGCAATGGAACGATGCTCGACGGCAGCATCCTGCTTTGCTTGCTCGTAGAGCTCCTGGTTGATGCGTATAGACGTGCTGGTTGCCATTGTGACACCTCATGATTTACCACATTTGTGGTTAGAGTATAACCAATCGGTTTTCAATCTAGCAAGCGCAAATGCGGAGGGAGAAAAAATTTAAAAAGGGCCCAGACTTTTTTGTGACCAATCAAAATCGGCGGCACGCGTAAAGGCCCAAAAGCAGGTAGCCGGGTAGATAGACGCTTAAAGAAGAGGCTATGGTTCCCCTTTGGCAATTAGCCCCCTCGGGGCTTGATCTTTCGCGGAGGGTAACCCGGTAAAGCAAGGAACTTTCCTCTCTTTACTTCCGTAACCAGAGAGGTTACATTAAAACATGGTTAAGAGTTTTATTCACAAGGGGCTTGAGAAGTTCTACCGGACTGGAAGCAAGGCAGGTATCCAGGCCAAGCATTCAGACAAGTTGCGCAGAATCCTCATCCACTCAAAGGTGAAAAGCTAGGACTATGGGCAGTAACCGTGCAGGCAAATTGGAGAGTAACATTTCGGTTTACAGGGCAAGATGTAGAGATAGTAAATTACGAGGACTACCATTAAGGAGAAGAGAAATGGCCATGTTTAATCCGCCACACCCAGGCGAGGTCTTGCGGGAAGATATATTGAAACCTCTGGGCCTTTCCATAGCAGACACAGCCGAACAACTTGGAGTCAGCAGGAAAACACTTTCCAAAGTATTGAATTGCCGAGGTGCGATTACCCCTGAAATGGCGGTGCGTCTTGAAAAGGCATTCAAGCCTTGTGCTGAATCATGGTTAAGCCATCAAGCGGCTTACGATCTGTGGCAAGCAAGGAAAAAGGCTGAGAGCTTCTGTGTAAAACCCATCATTGCCCCTGCGCATTGAGGGGATCGTACTTGTCTACCCTCCCACCGCGACCAGAGGTATATCGATCAACGCAGCGGGCATGTCCTTGTGCCAGGGGGATTGCCCTGGAAACGATATCCACTGCCTCAAGCAGCGGCTCTGCCTGTAGGTGGGCCTGGGTTGGAAAGCGCGCTATGTCGATTGACAAGTATAGCAAATATGGTATAAATAATTATGGCGTGGACGATAAGTTATTACGATGATTGTGTGCAAGAAGAGATTCTTGCGTTGCCGGCAGGGTTTCTTGCCAGGTACCTACGATATGCGGACCGCATGGAAGAGCACGGTCCAGACTTAGGAATGCCTCACTCCAGAGCAATGGGTGATGGCTTGCTTGAACTGCGATTGAAAGCCGTAGAGGGGATTGCGCGGGTATTTTTCTGTACCATTGCTTCTCGGTGGTTAACTATCTAAACCGTCATTCCCGCGAAGAGCCTGCCCTCGACCTGATCGGGGGCGGGAATCCAGAGGGATGGATGCCCGACGAAAGCATTCGGGCATGACGTATTTAATCGCCGGGTCAATATCGTCGGGAAGAAGATCGTAATCCTGCACCAATTCGTCAAGAAAACCGACAAGACTCCTGTCAGGGAACTTGGCGTTGCCCGACGGAGAATGAAGGAGGTCAAAAATGATAACCCATAAAGAGCTGAAAGCGCGTGCCCTTGAACGTCCGGAGGTAAAAGCGGAATATGATAAGCTCGAAGAAGAGTTTTCTTTCTTGGGGGAATTCTTAAAGGCAAGGGCCACAGCCGGCGTTACGCAGGCTGAAGTTGCCGAGCGAATAGGCACAACACAATCCGCAATTGCTCGCCTGGAATCCGGCAGCGGAAAGCATTCCCCTTCTCTCGCTACATTGCAAAAGTATGCACATGCTCTCGGGTGTCGCCTTGAATTGCGGCTGGTCAGTGAAGTGAAAACTCGCAAAGCAGCATGCAAACCCCGCCGTTCGACAGGGGGTGTCAAAAAGCAGGTAGCCGGGTAGATAAACGTGATGAGCCCCCCCATTTATCGCGGCCTTGGTCATCAAGCTTATCGGATGACCTAAAGCGTTGCGTGACAGCCGCGCGTCCTCTCTCAGCTGCCCCCTTCACCCCGTAAAATCCGGAAACGATCAACGTAACTCTCGGAATCTGTTCCCGTTTATCGGGTTTGGAATCGTCTGCCGGGAAATGCTCAGTCGCACCACGAAGGCCACGAAAGGGGAACGGCGGGGTAGGAGCGGCTTAAGCCGCGAAACTTCTGAATTCTGTTTGCCTCCCCCCAGCGGATTTTTTCTTAACCAAAAACCCTTCGCGCTCTTCGTGGCCTTCGTGGTGCAATTTCTCGCCATTGGTTGATTCCCACCCTCAGTGGTTGATTTCAACCAACCATGGTCGTGCCAGGACCCAACCTGAAATCATCCGATGCGGCATATCTTTTTTTTTGAGAATACAGAATTCAGAAAACAGAATTCAGAAAAGGGCCAAAAACCCGCGCAACACAAGCTTCTGACTCCTGACTCCTGACTCCTGACTCCTAATTTCTTCCCTTCATGGCACGCTTATTGCTTTAGTTCGCCAACAATGAACACATCCATCCGTACCAATATATTATTTATCCTCCTGCTCGCAGCCATCACGGCCCTGTTGCCCGCCCGAGTAATGGCGGCCACGACGCTTTCCGCGCCCCAGGCCATTACCGCTCCCCGCGCCGATCTCTCCGAGCAGGGCTATCTCCTTTGGCAGCGGTTCAATGAGGCTCGGGCCAACCCCCGTGCCGTCATGGCCCGGTTGGGTATCCCCGAAGCAACGGTTCGGGGTGTTCTTGGTCAGGATGGTTGGCTTCTCGACCAGGGGTTGCCACCCCTGGCCTGGAACGAGCAGATCCGGAGCGCGGCCAATGGCCATGGCCGTGACATGCTGGATAACCTTTTTTACAGCCATCTCTCCCCGGACGGTCGCACCCTGGCGGCGCGGCTCAACGCCGCAGGTTACGATTCGCTTCTGGAAGCGGAAACCCTCTCCGCCTTGGTCTTCAACAATCCCGTGGCCATGACTGCGGCGGTGGAAGCCATCTGCGACAACATGCTTCGCGATGAATTGAGCGGCACCCCCGGCGTGGCCCGCAACATCTTCTCGCCCAACTTCAGCGAGGTCGGCCTTGCCCTGTTGGCGGAAAACGTCCCTCTGCTGGCCGGTCAGCCCTATGTCTATTTAATGGTGGCTGATTTCAGCCAGCCCATGGAGGCGCGGAACTTTGTCGTGGGGCAAATTGCCACCGGAACCAAACTGGTACTGCGCAGTCGCGCCACCGGCTTGTGGGATGATGTTCCGGTTCTGCCCGGCAATTGTTTTCAGTTCAGGCTTTCCGGCTTGGGCGAGGAGCTCTTTTATTGGGTCGGCTCCACGCCGGATTATGTGAAAACCGCCTCGACCGTGGGGATTGCCCTTGGTCGTAATCAGATACTCAATCTGCGGTAGCGAGCGTTCTCCCATGACCGGTGCAAAAAAAACCTTGCATTTTGTTCACTGAGTTTGATATTTATATAAAAATTAGTATGAATAAGTACGTAGTGCGGGAGGGGGCGCCGGTTTTGGCAGCCTTCTTAAAATAAAAAAGTAGATTAAGGAGAAAGACACATGGCTCTTCCATTACCAAACACCACAGCTGTTCAGATCACTCGTCTGACCAAAGCGCTTTATGACGCCGCGCCGGGCTACACCTACATGACCGCCTTCACGGCGTCTGCGGGTACCACCACTGCCGAAATGAGCACTTTTGCAAACTGGTTAGCCGGTACGGTCTCCAGCGACGCAGCCACCTTGGCCAGCACCGTGGTAACTAATCTCGGTCTCACCGGGGATGCAGCCACCGCTGGTACCGCTTACTTGACAGCCCAGTTCGAATCCAATGCAGGGAATTATGGTCGGGTGATCTTGGACGCCATGAATGCTCTGTCCACCATGGAATCTGATGCAACCTACGGCGCTGCCGCCAGTGACTTTAACAATAGTGTTGCTACCGCATACTCCTATTCCATTGATGCCGACAACACCTCCACCAACCTGTCTACCCTGCAGTCTGCGGATGAGCCGGTTGCTACCGGAGTTGGTACGACTTACACCTTGACTACTGCTACGGATAACATAGCTGGTACTACCGGCGATGATACCATTATCGGCGATTGGGGTACGACCACGGTTAACTCTTCAGACCAAATCAATGCCAGCACCGGCACCGACACCCTGAAGCTCTATGGAACTCTGGGCTCTTTGCCGGCCACGGTAACAGGCGTTGAGGTTCTGAATCTCGTCAACCCTGGCACCGCTGCAATCAACCTGACCACCTTGGGCGCGCCCACCAGCCTGACCAAGCTGATGATTGACCAGATGACCGCAACCACGGTTACTACCACCGGCCACAGCGGCCTTACCCTTGACTTGGCGACCGCTGGCGGCGCTGGTACGGGCACCGCTGTCACTTGGGCAGCCAATGCCACCGATACCACCGCTACCCTGGAACTTTCCGGTTACAGTGGTGCAACGGGTGCAACGGCAACTGCGTTCGACATCACCGGTGCAGCAACCACTACCTTGAACATCAACACAGATACGGCAGCAAGCGCCATCACCACGCTGACCGGCCCGGCTACCGCTACAACTGTGAACATCGCTGCAGCCACTAACCTGACTCTTAGCACCTCCCTGGTTGCTGCCGCAGCCAAGACGGTGAATGTTTCCGGCGCCGGCAAGGTGACGATCGCAGGTTCTGACTTGGCTGCCACCGTGACGGTTGATGGTTCCACCAACACCGGCGGCGTACTTTACACTGCTGAAGCAGGTGGCTCCACCCTTACCTTTAAGGGTGGTTCCGGTGACGATAAGGCTACTTTCGCAGCTGGAACGTTGACCACCGCTGATGTGTTGACCGGTGGTACCGGTACTGACACCATCGCGATCAACGACACCGCGCTGACAACCGCCGGTGGCTTGGCTCACGTAAATGCGCAGACAGGCTTTGAAACTCTTGGTCTGAACACCACAGGTGCTTCACTGGACATGAGCCTGCTGACCAACGGTATCACCAATGTCGCCATCGGCGCCGGCAACATCAGTGCTACGACGAGCAACTCCTTGGCCACCTCTTCATACACCATCGACAACAGCGCCAGCAACACCGGCACCGTGTCTATTGGTAACAAGGTGGGCGAGCTGGCAACCGCCGTTACTCTCGATTATGGCACTGCCACTGCCGCTAAAACCTTGGCTGCCCTTACTTTGAATGGTGCTACTACCGTATCTTTGGTTTCTACAGGTACGGGTTCTGGCGGTTCCAATATCATCACCACTTTGACCAACATGGACAACTCGGTGATCAACGTGACCGGTGCTAAGAATTTGACCATTACCAATGCGTTGGCTGGCACGGGTACTGGTTCCAAGGTTGATGCAACCAACTTCACCGGCATTCTGACCGTTACTGGTTCCGGCCAGGCCGACATCCTTATCGGCGGTAGCAAGGCCGACGTCATTGACGGTGGCGCAGGTAAGGATACCATTACCGGCGGCGCTGGTGCCGACGTTATTACTGTGAGCACGGCGACGTCCAACGATGTACTCACCGGCGGTGCCGATGGAGACAGCTTTAAGTTCAGCGGTACCGCAACCACGATGTTCGCCACCTCCAACGGCACCAGTGACATCGTTCGTATCACTGATTTTGTTGCCGGAACTGACAAGATCGGTCTGGTTGACACTGCTGGCGCGTTTACTTCGGTCACTCTGGCTACCCAGACCCTCGCAACGGCTGCTGATTTGACTGCCGTATGGGCTGGTATTACGGCGATTGCCGCATCTACCGATAACGGTGCGGCTGCAGCGACGTTGCTTACGGTTTCCGCTGGTGCAGCTGCCGGTACGTACCTGTATGTCAACGATACGAATGCTGCCGTCAGCAACGCCCTTGACTTGCTGGTGAATGTCACCGGGATTTCCGGTACCCTTGCCACCACCGACTTCGTCTTCGCATAAGCGAGGTTGGGCAGACAGTCCTTGGATTGTTTGTTGCAGTTGTAAGACATTACCCCGCCCCCTTAAATGGGGGTGGGGTTTTTCTATTTTGGAGGCTGCATGGATGATGCATGGAATGAAGGATATGTAACCGAGATTGGTTACACGCACGGCTACTATCGGGAACTGTCGCCGAGCTTGCAGCGCTTTGCCCTGCTGGCGGCCGGGTATGCGCCCCCCGACGAAGGCGCCTACCTGGAACTTGGTTCCGGACAGGGGCTTTCCGCCTGCATTCATGCAGCAGCTACCCCTTGCGATATCTGGGCTACTGATTTCAACCCGGGGCAAGCCCTCAATGCAAGACAATTATTGAAGTCAGCTGATATTGAGGCCCAGGTGTTCGACCAAAGTTTTGCCGAGCTGGCCCAGCGGGACGATTTGCCCAAATTCACCCACATTGCCGGACACGGCATCTGGACCTGGATCTCCGACACCAACCGTACCCAGATCGTCGATGTTCTGCAGCGCCATTTGACGGTGGGCGGCGCTGCGTACTTGAGCTACAACACCCTGCCGGGCTGGGGTTCGGCATTATCGCTGCGACATATGATGTGTCTGCATGCAGAAGTGGCTGGCACCCAAGCTGATGGTGTCAGCGGTCAAATTGATAACGCTATCGCTTATGTGCAAAAACTGGTTCAGACCGATGCTCTCTATTTCAGAACGCATCCCGAAGTGGTCGAGCGCCTTAAGCAAATTCAAGGAGCAGACCGTTATTACATTGCCCACGAATATTTTAACCGTAACTGGCAGCCCATGCATTTTGCCGATTTTGCCAAATGGCTGGCACCGGCCAAGCTGGAGTTCGCTGCTTCGGCACACTTGCTTGATCAGGTGGACGAACTTAACCTGTCGAACGAAGCCCAGGCTCTCCTAAAGGAGACAGGGCATGTGGTGTTGCGCGAGAACTTGCGCGATTTCTATGTTAATCAGTTTTTTCGACGTGATATTTTTCTGCGTGGCTGCCGTAAACTCTCGGCGTTGGAGCAATACGAATTGCTGGATCAGACCCGTTTCGCCTTGCAGACCCCGTGGGCTTCCATTCCGTTGAAGATGGAGTGCCCCGTGGGTGAAGTGGGCTTACAAGAGGCTGTCTATATACCTTTGCTCGAACTGATGGCCCATGATGCATACCGCCCTATTCGTTTGTCTGAATTGCGGGCCAAGTTGCCAAAAATCAGTATGCCGCAGATCCTACAGTCAATCAAGATTCTGATCGGCTTGGGGCATGTGCACCCCGCGCAGGACGAAAAGGTGGTGGAGGCCGTCCGTTCTCGCACCGTCCGACTTAACCGAGAAATTTGTCGCCGGGCACGTTTCAACGGTGAGACAATGTTTCTTGCTTCTCCGGTAATTGGCGCCGGCGTTATGGTTCAACGCATCGAGCAACTTTTTTTGCTGGCACGGTCCGAGCATGAGGGTAAACCTGAAAATTGGGCTCGGACGGCTTGGGGTATTCTCGAACAACAAGCATACCGGCTGAAAAAAGAGGGACGCCGTCTGGAATCGCCCGAAGAAAATATTGCCGAGTTGAACTTGTTGGCGACAGCCTTCGCCGCAGAGCGCTTGGCGATTTTACAGACCCTCGGGGTGGCTTGATTGACCACAACGAAGAAAAGAAAAAAAAAAGTTGTGTATGGAAGTGCAGGCCAGACCGACGATCTGCTTGCTCAGGCTATTGCCCTTCATCAGGAGGGTAAGCTTGAACTGGCGGAACGACTGTATCGTCGAATTTTGGCGCATGATTCGCGCCAGGCTGATGCCTGGCACCTGCTCGGACAAATTGCCCGCAGTCAGGGAGACCCGCAGCGTGCCGTCGAATCAATCGGCGAAGCAATTCGCTTGCGTGGGGAGGTTTCAGTATTTCATTACTCACTGGCTAATGCCCTGCGTGATTTGGCTCGGCCTGAGGAGGCAATCACCGCCTATCGACAGGCCTTGGTGCTTAAGCCTGATCTGGCAGGTGCGCACAATGGCCTGGGATGCGTTTTGCTCAACGAGGGCAAGATTGCGGAGGCCAAGGATTGTTTTCAGCAGGCGCTGATGATTGATCCGGCCCTTGTCGACGCTTGGAGCAATATTGGGATCGCGTTGAAGGGCCTTGGCCAAGTGGATGAGGCATTCGAGGCGTATCGCCGGGCGCTGAGCCTTGCACCCGATTCGGTGGCAGTGCTGAGCAATCTCGGCACGGCCTTGCAGGACCGGCAACAATGGGGTGAGGCGCGCCGCTGCTATGAACGTGCGCTGGCGATCGATGGCAGGATTGCCGAGGTACATTGCAATCTTGGGGCTGTACTGAGTGAATTGGGTGAATATGCAGCCGCCGAAAGGCATTTGCGGAGCGCCCTGTTGTTGCGGCCTGACTACCCGGTGGCCCTGGTAAACCTGAGTCATGCATTATTTGCCGTCGGCAAGTCCCAGGAGGGCGAGCAGGCAGCTTCCAGTGCGCTGGCGCTGGCACCGGATTCGGCTGTCGTGAATCGTTTGCTGTCGGTGAGCCTGTTCAAGCAACAACGTTTGGCCGAGGCGCGCGATCTCGCGGAACGAGCGGTAGCTTGTGCGAAT
This sequence comes from Deltaproteobacteria bacterium, assembly GCA_013349295.1. Classification (GTDB taxonomy): domain Bacteria; phylum Desulfobacterota; class Desulfobulbia; order Desulfobulbales; family Desulfurivibrionaceae; genus Thiovibrio. Next base: position 95,148 of record DUZW01000001.1, on the reverse strand, counting down.
TATCGCGATCTTGGTCTGGCGATGGCGAATCTCGCACCTATTTACTGTTATATGTCGGATTTTAGCCGTGCTGTCGAGCTCAGCGACGAGGCGCTGTCTGTGTGCCCTCGCGACCCAGTAATCTGGGCGCAGCGGCTGTATAGCTTCAGCTATCATCCTGATTTGAGTGCGGAAGAGATCTTTGGTGAATTCGTACGCTGGGGAGAGGGGCAGAAGTGCGTCGTGCCTGCAGCGTATGGCAACAGCCGGGAACTTGGGCGACGTTTGCGGGTGGGCTTCGTTTCGCCTGATTTTCGCCGCCACACCTCGCGTTTTTATTTTTCCCCGCTATTCGAGTATTACGACCGAGAGCAGATCGAATTCATTGCCTATTCAAATGTACTCAAGGCCGACGACTGGACGGAAAAGTTTCGAGGCTGGGTGGATGGGTGGCGGGATATCCGTGGTCTGTCGGATGAAGCCGTTGCCGCACAGGTCAAGGCGGACGGTATCGATATCCTGATCGATGGGTGTAATCATATGCAAGACCACCGGCTGGGGGTGTTTACCCTGAAACCCGCGCCGATCCAGGTAACATGGCTTGGAGCGGCATGGACTACGGGGCTGCCGACGGTGGACTACGTGCTGTTTGATCCCTACATGGCGCCCGAAGGCACTCTGGCGCGGGAGAAAATCGTTTGGTTGCCGGGCTGCTTCATCGCCTATCGGCCACCGGAGGAAGTAGGTGACGTCGCTCCGCTCCCGGCGCTGAAGAATGGGTACATCACCTTCGGCTACTCGGGTCGTACCGAACGGCTGAACCACAAAACCTTCCGGGCCTGGGGCGAGATTCTAAAACGGCTTCCCGATGCCCGGTTGATTCTGGATTACGGCCCGTTCGCCGACCCGCCGACCCAGGACTACTACCGGGAATTTCTTGGGGCACACGGAGTCGATGTCTCGCGGGTGGAGATGCGCAACAGCAGCAACATATTCGCGGGCTTGGCCGACATCGATATCCTGCTGGACTGTTTCCCGCACAGCGGTGGAACGATGTTGTTTGATGCCTTGTGGATGGGCGTACCGGCTGTGACGTTGTCCAGCCGCCCGCCTGTGGGGCGGATCGGCACCAGCTTGATGATGAACCTGGGGCTGAGTGAGTGGGTGACGCACGGCGAAGAGGAATATATAGCCAGGGCGGTGGAATTCGCTAAGGATATAGGGAAGCTTGGGGAAATCCGGGCAGGGATGCGCGAACGGATGCGCCACTCGCCGCTGATGGACGAAAAAGGATTCGCGCGCGATTACGGCAAAGCTCTGAGGCTGATGTGGCACCGCTGGTGCGACGGCTTGCCAACCGCACCTTTCGATGTGGAGATGCGGGAAAGCGAGCGGCAACAGGATGGCGGCAGCCGGACGGAGCAGCAGCTTGATGAGCTGCTGGCCGCTGCCGTGGGTCATCACTGCGCCGGCCATTTGGATCAAGCCGAGCAACTTTACCGGCAGGTGGTGACGGAGCACCCTCGTCATGCGAGTGCCTTGCACCTCTTAGGGGTAATCGCGCACCAGCGTGGACAGCAGAAAGATGCTTTTGATATGATTTCTCAAGCGATTGCACTTAATCCTGAGGTGCCTGATTACCACAGTAATTTGGGTAACGTGTTGAAGGCGCAAGGTAAGCAGGATGAAGCTGTGGCCAGTTACGAACGGGCTATTGCTCTCAAGCCGGATTTTGCAATGGCGCTGTCGAATCTGGGTAATAGCTACGCGGAAATGGGGCGGCTGGAGCAGGCTGTCGAAATGTGCGAAAAGGCCTTGGCAAGTGACCCGACTTTTGTGGCGGCGTATCTAAACTGCGGCAATGCACTTGCCGGCCAGCATCGCGTGGAAGCGTGTCTGGCAAAGTATCGGAAAGGACTTGAGTTTGCGCCGAATGATGTCCGTCTGTTGATTCATAAAGGAATTGTTCATGTCAATATGGGACAGCTTGCACAGGCGCGTCTGTGCTTAGAGCGGGCGCTACAAATCGAGCCCAAAAACGTCGATGCGCTTAACAACCTTGGGGTGGTGTTCAAGGATCAGTGTCGTTTCGATGAGGCGCTCAAGCTTTATGCACAAGTACAGGCGGTCGAACCGAACAATCCTGATTTTGGGGGGAACCGCCTGTTCTGCCTGAATTACCATCCGGACGTGTCGGCCGAGGCGGTGTTCGAAGAATACCGACAATGGAATCTTCGCTACGCGCAGCCATTATTGCAGGTGGTTGCATACGACAACAGCCGGGATATGAATCGCCGTTTACGCATCGGCTACGTTTCGCCCGATTTTCGGCGGCATGCCGCCCGACATTTCATCGAACCCTTATTGGCCGGGCACGATAAGGCAGCGGTAGAGGTGTTTGCCTATGCCGAAGTGGCGCAAGCGGATGACGTCAGCGAACAGTTGCGCGTTTACGTGGATTGTTGGCGCGGGACGGCCGGGCTGAGCGATGAGGAACTGGCCCGGCAGATTCGCGCCGACGGCATCGATATTCTCGTAGATCTGGCCGGGCACACGCGAGGGAACCGGTTGTTGGTTTTTGCCCGCAAGCCCGCGCCAATCCAAGTGTCGTGGCTGGGTTACGCCTATACGACTGGGCTCAAAGCCATCGATTATTTTCTCGGGGATTCGACGCTGCTGCCAGCAGGTTGCGAACATCTGTTTTCTGAAACACTGGTGAGGTTGCCGGTATGTTTGACCTACCGCCCCCCGGTGGGGGTGGAGCTTTCTGGTGGATTGCCGGCGCTAAGTAAAGGGTATGTCACGTTTGGATCTCTGTCGCGTTCGGTTCGGATCAATCATCGAGTTGTCAAGGTGTGGGCTGAACTGCTGAGGCGAGTGCCGAATTCCCGACTGGTCATCAATAGCGGCACTTTTACCTGCCCTGAGCAGCGTCAGCAATACATCGAGCAGTTCGCGGTACATGGTATCGCTGCCGAGCGACTGGAACTGGGCTACGATAGTCCGCCGTGGGGCGTGCTACAGCGCATCGACATCGCGCTGGATTGCTTTCCGCACAACTCGGGGACGACGCTGTTTGAGAGCCTACACATGGGCATTCCTTTCGTAACTCTGAAGGATCGCCCCTCGGTGGGGCGCATGGGGGCGGCGATTCTGTCGGGGTTGGGACGCACAGAGTGGGTTGCTGAGACGGAGGAGGAGTACATCTGCAAAGCAGAGGCGCTGGCGGCAGATCTGAATGCGCTAGCGGTGCTACGCGCCGGCTTGCGCGAGGAGATGCAAGCCAGCCGCCTGATGGATGAAGCCGGGTTTGCGTGGTCCGTTGAGACGGCCTACCGGACAATGTGGCGGCGTTGGTGCGAGGGGAAGGCGGCAGAACCATTTGAGGTTCGGACTGAGGCGGCAGAAACAGTTCAGCCATCGTTGGCCGGCGACATCAAACATCTGTATGAGGCAGCGGTGACGCATCACCGTGCCGGGCGCCTGGCTGAAGCCGAGGAAAGCTATCGGCGGGTACTTGTCGCAAACCCGGATCATGCTGACAGTTATCATTTGTTGGCTGTCATTGCTTACCAGAGGGGGAGCTTTGATGTGGCGGCGGCATTCTTCGGGCAGGCGCTGTCTAGAAGGGACGATATTGCCGAGTATCACAGCAATTTCAGTGAGACCTTGCGTAGGCTGGGGCGTGTTGATGAAGCGTTGGTGCATGCGCAGCAGGCCCTTGCCATCGAACCTGAGCACATAAACGCCACGATCAATCTTGGCGCCGTGCTGGCCGATATGGGGCAGTTTGCTGAGGCCGAAACCTGGATGAAAAAAGCTGTCGTGCTATCGCCATGCAACCCTGGAACGCATTACAACTACGGGATTACACTTAAAAAACTGAACCGTCTGGAAGAGGCGCGGCAGTGTTTTGAAAGAGCGTTGGCACTCCATCCGAATTATGTCGATGCCTTGTTTCAGATGGGGTCCGTCTTTGAACTTGACGGGGCACTCGAAACGGCGGCAACATGGTATGACAGCGTACTTGTATGTCAACCGAATCATGCCGAAGCCCTCAATAATCTGGGTGTGGCGCTTCAGGCACAGGGGCGAGCCCAGGAAGCCGAATCCTTGCTCCGCCGGGCGGTGGTTATAAAGCCTGGGACCGCCGAAATTCACTGCAATTTGGGCATCGCACTTAACCGGAACGGCAAATCGTTGGAAGCCCTTCAACACATGCAAAAAGCCATTGCGCTCAACCCCAACTCGGGTGGTTTGCACAGCAATATGGCAAGTGTGCTCAACGACTTGGGGCGAGGCGAGGAGGCGGAACGCCTCCACCGGAAAGCACTGGAGCTTGATCCGGGGCGTTCGGCCTCGAATAGAGCTTATAGTGTTTTCCTGTGGAAGCAAAGGCGCTTTGTCGAGGCGCGTCGATATGCGTTGCGTGCTGCGGAATACGGTGACAAGCTGAACAAGGCTTTGGGCCAATCACAATTGGCTATCACTGACGCCTATCTATCAAACTACCCGGTTGTTAAGTCGCTCAGCGACGAGGCGCTGTCTGTGTGCCCGCGCGATCCGGTGATTTGGTCGCAGCGGCTTTACACCTTCAGCTATCACCCAGATTTGACAGCGGAGGAGATATTCGGTGAATTCGTACGCTGGGGAGAGGGGCAGAAGTGCGTCGTGCCTGCAGCGTATGGCAACAGCCGGGAACTTGGGCGACGTTTGCGGGTGGGCTTCGTTTCGCCTGATTTTCGCCGCCACACCTCGCGTTTTTATTTTTCCCCGCTATTCGAGTATTACGACCGAGAGCAGATCGAATTCATTGCCTATTCAAATGTACTCAAGGCCGACGACTGGACGGAAAAGTTTCGAGGCTGGGTGGATGGGTGGCGGGATATCCGTGGTCTGTCGGATGAAGCCGTTGCCGCACAGGTCAAGGCGGACGGTATCGATATCCTGATCGATGGGTGTAATCATATGCAAGACCACCGGCTGGGGGTGTTTACCCTGAAACCCGCGCCGATCCAGGTAACATGGCTTGGAGCGGCATGGACTACGGGGCTGCCGACGGTGGACTACGTGCTGTTTGATCCCTACATGGCGCCCGAAGGCACTCTGGCGCGGGAGAAAATCGTTTGGTTGCCGGGCTGCTTCATCGCCTATCGGCCACCGGAGGAAGTAGGTGACGTCGCTCCGCTCCCGGCGCTGAAGAATGGGTACATCACCTTCGGCTACTCGGGTCGTACCGAACGGCTGAACCACAAAACCTTCCGGGCCTGGGGCGAGATTCTAAAACGGCTTCCCGATGCCCGGTTGATTCTGGATTACGGCCCGTTCGCCGACCCGCCGACCCAGGACTACTACCGGGAATTTCTTGGGGCACACGGAGTCGATGTCTCGCGGGTGGAGATGCGCAACAGCAGCAACATATTCGCGGGCTTGGCCGACATCGATATCCTGCTGGACTGTTTCCCGCACAGCGGTGGAACGATGTTGTTTGATGCCTTGTGGATGGGCGTACCGGCTGTGACGTTGTCCAGCCGCCCGCCTGTGGGGCGGATCGGCACCAGCTTGATGATGAACCTGGGGCTGAGTGAGTGGGTGACGCACGGCGAAGAGGAATATATAGCCAGGGCGGTGGAATTCGCTAAGGATATAGGGAAGCTTGGGGAAATCCGGGCAGGGATGCGCGAACGGATGCGCCACTCGCCGCTGATGGACGAAAAAGGATTCGCGCGCGATTACGGCAAAGCTCTGAGGCTGATGTGGGAAAAGCATGTTGCGACAGAATCTCCAATAGGTTAGGTGGTTGATTTTGTGCATGCAGGATAAGGTGAGCGGAGCGGAAACCAGGTGCTAATCAAATTGGGGGGAAATACAGATGCCAAATTTCGAACACATTCACGCCTCGGACAATTTGATTACCTGGGAAAAGCAGTTGTCATTTTCTGAGTGACAACACGTTTGTCGAGGCATTTGCTAGGCACAGTAATGCAAAAATCGAAAAGGCATTATCTGGCGCAGGGCTGTTCTCTACTGGGCAGCAAGGCATTGCTCGCACTTGGAGGGGGATTTTGTTGAATGCGGCGTGTTGCATGGCACCGGCGCCCACATTGTCATCGACGCATTGAACTTTACGAAACTGGATAAGCAATAGATCCGTTCGACTTCAAGGATGGTGATGCCCATGAACCGATTGAAGGTCTGGACGAGTCGCTATATGACAAGGTCAAGAAAAGGTTCGCGTTTGCCAAGAACGTTAGGCTGGTAAAAGGGTACATCCCCGACAGCTTTGCTTTGGGCTGCCCCGAGAAAATTGCGTTCATGCACATCGACATGAACAATGCCGAGGCCGAGAAAGCCGCATTGGAGCATCGTTGGAGCCGGGTTATGCCTGGCGGCATGGTGATCTTGGACGACTACGGCTGGGTATTTTACGGCAAGCAGAAAGAGGCGGAGGACATTTTGTTTAGCAACAACCATAACCACCTGGTTCTCGAGCTTCCCACGGGGCAGGGAATGGTGATCAAACATGGCTAAGGAAAAAAGAGGGGCTATGGTTCGGCGGGTTGCCGGGGTAGCGGCAGGCCCGGCATTTCTTCGCTGCCGATAAAGGAGCAGGCGCATGACTGACAATAACGAACCAGCCCTTGCCAAGGCGGAAGCGTTACGAGAGGCAGGGCAGTGGCACCAAGCTGTTGATATTGGATATTCCGTGGTGGCGGCGGAACCTGATAGAGCGGATGCTTGGGCGCTGCTGGCGCTGATTTTGCCGCAGTTGAGAATGCTGGACGATGCTGAAAAGGCGGCGCTCAGAGCGCTAGCCATAGAGCCGCAGAATCCGGTTGCGCAACGAGCCTTGGCCGTTATTCGAATAAGGCAGCAGAGGTTGGGGGAGGCAATTCCGCTGGCGGAGGGGGCTATGGCGCTAGCCCCCGGCTGCCCGCAGGCCATGGTTGTTTTGGGTATCGTCCGGATGGCGGAACAGCGTCTGGATGAGGCCGATGCCCTATTTTGCCAAGCCATCAAATTGGCGCAGTCTGCCGAGGCCCACGCGAACCGCGCCCAGCTCCAGATGCGAAGAAATGATTTTGGCGCTGCCATAGTGCACGGCGAGGCTGCAGTCGCCAAGAAGCCGTTTCTTGTTGGTATCTGGCAGATGTTGGCACGCCTTTATTTACGGGTAGGGCGCGGGGATGATGCGATCGCCGCTCTTGAACGGGCAGCCCGATTGGAACCCGATAATGCAATGATATTGGTCGAGTTGGGGGAATGCTATCATTTAGCCGGCAGGCAAATAGAAGCTTTGGATATTCTTGAACATGCTACGGCGAAATTTCCAGGCCATGCGAATGCTTGGGCCACTCTGGGTATCGCGCAGCAGCAAGTTGCTCGTATTTCCGATGCACGAACATCTTATGAAAGAGCTTTGGCTATCGACCCAAACCAGGGAGAGGTTTACAACAACTTGGGCGCTATTTATTTGCAAACAGGGGATCTAGCGCATGCTCAGATCGCTTTTGAATCGGCTTGTCGGCAGTTACCCGGCAGGGCAGATTTTTATGCCAATTGGGGCATTGCGTTGGTTCGGGAGGGGAAATGGGAGCTGGCGCTTGATGCGATCAAGGGTTCACTGCGTATCAAGGAATTACCTGCGGCAAAAAGTGCTTTTGTTCAGTGTGCAAAGAACCTTGGGAATATTCAAGACGATGATGAAAATCGCTCTTTGATAGTTCGTGCCATGTCCGAGCCTTGGGGAAGGCCCGGAGATCTGGCTGCGGTGAGTATCAATCTATTGAAGCCGGATCGCGTCATCCGGGAGGCCATAGGGCGCGCCATGCTTGCTTGGCCGAGGCGATTGGAGAAGCGTGAGCTGTTTGAAAAAGATGGGCTGCGGGCGTTTTTCGAAAATCCCGTGCTTCGTTGCTTGATGGAAACAATCCCTGTATGCGATATCGGACTGGAGCAATTTCTGACAATGGTTCGGAAGAATTTGCTTCGGGATGCCTTTAATGCTGCAGGTTCGTGTGTGCCGGACGATGCGGAGTTGCGTTTTTATTGTTCTCTCGCACGTCAATGTTTTATCAATGAATATGTGTTTTCGTATGAGGCAGGAGAAATCGAGATTGCTGATTTGTTGCGAGTTGAGATCGAGCGTATGCTTGAATCATCCGGGGATATTCCGGTGCTTAAACTTGTGGCTTTGGCATCTTATTTCCCGTTGTGCTCTCTGCCTGATGCCGCATTGCTTTTGGGACGGGCCTGGCCTGATGTTGTAAGCGAGTTGTTGGTGGTGCAGGTCGCGGAGCCCTTGACGGAACAGCGCTATCGTGCCGATATCAAACGGCTGACCGCGATCGAGGATGAGGTCTCCATTTTGGTCCAACGGCAGTATGAGGAGAATCCCTATCCAAAATGGACTAGTTTACCTGCCACCGTTGGTGATATGGCGGTCGAGGACTATTTGCGGCTGCTATTCCCGCTGGTGCTGTTTCCTTCCGCAGGGATCGACGATCGGGCGAATATTCTCGTCGCTGGGTGCGGTACCGGACAACACCCCATTGAGACGGCGCAGCGATTCCGAAAATCCAAGGTGCTTGCCGTCGATTTGAGTTTGACGAGCCTTGGATATGCCGTACGCAAGACGCGCGAGCTCGGCTTGGATAACATAGAATATATGCAGGCCGACATAATGAAATTGAGTTCGAGTGATCTTCAATTTGATGTTATAGAGTCGGTGGGGGTCTTGCATCACCTGAGGGATCCATTGGCGGGCTGGAAGATACTATGTTCCATGCTCAGGCCGGGCGGATTCATGCGTCTGGGGTTTTATAGCGACTTGGCGCGCAAGGATATCGACTCAGCCAAGCGTTATATCGAACAATGCGGCTACACCTCTAATGCAAGTGATATTCGCCGGTGTCGGCAGGATATTGTTGCCATGGCTGACTCCGAGATGGCTAAGCAAGTTACTCGTCGCAGGGACTTTTTCGAGACAAGCTCATGCCGGGATCTTTTGTTTCATTGCCAGGAACACCTTTTTACGCTTCCGCAAATTAAGCATGCATTGGAATTGCTCGATTTGATCTTTATCGGTTTTGTTCTGGAGACACCAGCCATCGGTTCTTCATACCGTTCTAGGTTCCCGGGTGATAGTCAGATGACCAATCTGGATTTTTGGGATATGTTTGAAGCTGATAACCCGGACACATTTAAGGGAATGTATCAGTTCTGGGTACAGAAGCCGACTCATTAGTTCGTATAGCGTTATTCTTTCAACAACGGAAGGGCTGAGGGATCTCTTGGTTTCCGAAGGTTGAGGGAATAAATTGGAGTAGTTATGAAGGCCGTAATTCTTGCTGGTGGCCTTGGGACGCGGATTTCAGAAGAATCTCAATTGCGTCCCAAGCCGATGATCGAAATTGGTGCCAGGCCGATACTCTGGCACATCATGAAGAGCTATTCCGCGCACGGCGTGAATGAATTTGTGATCTGTTGCGGTTACAAGGGTTATCTGATAAAGGAATATTTCGCCAATTACTTCCTGCACATGTCGGACGTGACTTTTGATATGGCGCATAACCGCATGGAAGTGCATGAGCGGAAAGCAGAGCCTTGGCGTGTGACGCTGGTGGATACCGGAGAAGAGACTATGACCGGCGGCCGTCTGAAGCGAGTTTCCGAGTATCTTAAGGACGAAGACGCCTTTTGTTTCACTTATGGCGATGGTGTGGCGGATGTGGATATTACCGCATCCATTTCTTTCCATAAGGCGCATGGCAAGTTGGCGACGGTAACGGCGGTATTGCCCCCGGGTCGCTTTGGCTCCTTGGTACGCGAGGGGGATGCCGTGCGGGGTTTCATTGAGAAGCCTCGTGGTGATGGTGGCTGGATCAATGGTGGCTTTTTCGTGCTTTCTCCCAAGGTGATCGATACCATCGCCGGTGATGGTACCAGCTGGGAGTTGGAGCCAATGGCGGAGCTGGCGGCCAACGACCAGTTGCGTGCCTTCGAGCATACTGGTTTCTGGAAACCAATGGATACGTTGCGTGAGAAAAATTTATTGGAAGATCTGTGGGCTTCCGGTAAGGCACCTTGGAAGGTGTGGTGATGCAACCGAGTGCGGATTTCTGGCACGGTAAACGCGTCCTTCTCACTGGTCATACCGGCTTCAAGGGTGGTTGGTTGGCACTGTGGCTGCGACGGCTGGGTGCGCAAGTTATCGGTATCTCTCTGCCCCCGAACACCATGCCCAATTTGTTCGAGCGGGCCAGTGTCGCAACCGGTATGGACAGTCATTTCTGCGATATTCGCGATGCGGCAGCGCTGGCAGCTATTGTGCGCCTGGTGCAGCCGGAGATTGTGCTGCATCTTGCTGCACAACCGCTTGTTCGGGTCAGTTACCGCGAACCGTTGGCGACCTTTGCCAGCAATGTTATGGGCACAGCACACCTGCTTGATGCCCTGCGAGGGCTGGATAGTGTACGTGTGGCGGTGATGGTAACTACCGACAAGGTATATCGCAATAAAGAGTGGCCCTACCCTTACCGTGAGGTTGACGTCTTGGGCGGCCACGATCCCTACAGCGCCAGCAAGGCAGCGAGCGAAATCGTTATCGCCAGCTATCGCGATGCCTTTCTTCTCGAACAGGGGGTTGCAGTAGCGAGTGTCCGAGCCGGCAATGTGATTGGCGGTGGTGATTGGTCGGTAGACCGGCTGATTCCGGACGCTGTACGTGCCTGGCAGTCTGCTCAGACCTTGGAGATTCGGCGACCGCAGGCCATTCGTCCTTGGCAGCATGTGCTGGAACCTCTGGGGGGGTATTTGACTCTAGCGCAGAAGCTGTGGGGGCAACCTGAATTGGCCGATGCTTATAACTTTGGCCCGCCTACCCATGAGGCGGCTACGGTCCGTGAGGTGGTGGAACTGGCTCATGTTGCCTATGGGAGCGGCGAGGTGCGCTATGGTGATGGCATGGAAGGACCGCATGAAGCAGGGTGGCTGGCACTGGAGACGGCCAAGGTGCGGATGACGCTGGGCGTTAGCTCGAAATGGGCCTTGGTCGATGCGGTGAGACGCACGATGGCTTGGTATCGGGCGCACCATGAGGGGGTCGATGCGCGGACTTTGTGTGAGGCAGAAATTGCCGCTTATGTGGCCTTGGCATGAGCAGGTTCACGGTGCTGGATTCTCCCCTGAGCGGTTTGAAGCTCGTCAAACGCCAGCGCCAGGGTGACATTCGCGGCTTTTTGTCTCGCGTGTTTTGTGTCGAGGAGTTGGCGGATGTTGGTTGGATTAAACCCATTGCCCAAATCAACCATACCTACACGGTCAGGCAGGGAACCGTGCGTGGGATGCATTTTCAGCGCCCGCCTCATTCTGAGATGAAACTGGTGTCCTGCATTCGCGGCGAAGTCTGGGATGTGGCGATTGATCTGCGGGTTGGCTCGCCGACTTTTCTGCACTGGCACGCCGAGCGGCTCTCTGCAGAGAACGGCTGCGCCTTGCTGATCCCGGAGGGCTTTGCCCATGGCTTTCAGGCGCTGACGGATGATGTGGAACTGCTCTACTGCCATTCCGAAGCCTATGCCGCCGAGGCCGAAGGTGGTCTGAATCCAGCCGATCCACGCCTGGGAATTGCCTGGCCACTTGCCATCACCGAACTGTCCGCCCGCGATGCCGGACATCCGCTGATCACATCTGATTTCGAAGGAGTACGCGTTTGAACTGCCGTCACTGTGGCAGCGAATTGCACTTGCCGTTCCTCGATTTGGGCAATGCTCCGCCCTCGAATGCTTACCTGACCGAAGAGGCAGTTCGTGCCCCCGAAATCTGGTTCCCATTACGTATCCTGGTTTGCGAAAGCTGCTGGCTGGTGCAGACCGAAGACCACGCGGGACGGGAAGCGCTATTCACCCAGGACTATGCCTACTTCAGTTCGTTTTCCACGACTTGGCTGGCGCATGCGAAGCGTTATGTTGGCCAGATGATCGAGCGTTTCGGCCTGAACGCCAGCAGCTGCGTGGTCGAGGTGGCCGCCAACGATGGCTACCTGTTGCAGTATGTGAAGCAGGCAGGTCTTTCCTGCTACGGTATTGAACCCACGACCAGTACAGCCAGCGCCGCGCGCAGCAAAGGCATCGACATCGTCGAGCGCTTCTTCGGGGTGGAATTGGCAGAGGAATTGGTGCAGGCGGGTAGACAGGCCGACTTGATGGTTGCCAACAACGTGCTGGCTCATGTGCCTGACATCAACGATTTTGTTTTAGGCTTCACGCGGTTGCTCAAGCCTCAGGGTGTGGTCACCTTTGAGTTTCCCCACCTGTTGCGCATGGTGCAGGAAAACCAGTTCGACACGGCCTATCACGAACACTACTCCTATTTGTCGCTGACCGCCGTGCAGCGCATTTTTTCCGCCAACGGGCTGACAGTGTTTGACGTCGAAGAATTGCCGACCCATGGCGGTAGTCTGCGCGTGTTTGCGCAGCGCAGTGAGTCGGGTGCCCATGAGCACAGCCTCGCTGTGGCTTCTCAGCTGGAGATGGAGGCTAAGGCGGGCATGACCACCCCAGCATTTTACCAGGCATTCCAGCACAGGGCCGAAAAGCTCAAGGATGATTTGGTGCTGTTCCTGATCGACGCCAAGCGGCGTGGGTTAAAAGTTGGCGCCTACGGCGCGGCGGCTAAGGGCAATACCCTGTTGAACTTCGCGGGCACTCGGCCCGATCTGCTGCCCTATGTGGTCGATAAAAACCCGTCCAAGCAGGGAAAATGCATGCCGGGCAGCCGGATTCCCATCGTGGATGAAGCCTATCTCAAGGCCGATCGGCCGGACCTCATCTTGATCCTGCCCTGGAATTTGCGCGAAGAAGTGATGGCGCAATTGGCCTATGTACAGGAATGGGGCGGCAAATTTGTGACGGCAGTACCTGAGCTTAACGTCTCGAAGGCTAAGACCGCATGAGAGTGTTGCTGACAGGCGCTAGTGGGTTCGTTGGCCGTTATGTTCTCAGGGCCTTGCAACATCGTGGGATCGAAGTGGTTGTTGTCGGCCGTGCCCGGATGCAGGCTTCGGTCACGTTTGTCGAAGCGGACCTATTGAGCATTACCGACTTCGCTCCGTTGCAGGAAAAAACTCAGGCGACCCACCTGCTGCACTTGGCTTGGTACGCAGAGCACGGAAAATACTGGACTTCGCCTTTGAATCTTCGCTGGGCCGAAGCGACAACCCGGCTGGTTGAGGCCTTTTGCGCTGCCGGCGGCCAACAGGTGGTGCTAGCCGGTACATGTGCTGAATATGACTGGACGCATGGTTATTGCCGGGAAGACAGCACCCCGCTGAATCCAGCCACTTTTTACGGTTCCGCCAAGGATGCGACGCGGCGACTGGTGAGGGTAGTCTGCGATCAGCACCAAGTGCCTTGCGCTTGGGGACGTATTTTTCTGCCATTCGGCCTCGGTGAATCTGCAAGCCGTCTGATTCCTTCGCTGATCGAAGTCTTCCGGGGCGTGCGTGCGCCTTTTGGTGTGAACTTGATGGCGTACCGTGATTTCCTGTATGCATCCGATGTGGCCGAGGGTTTTGTCAGGTTACTGACCCAGGGAGCCTGCGGCGCGTACAACGTTTGCTCGGGAGAGCCTACGCGTCTGGTCGAGGTTGTGACAACCGTGGCATCCTTGCTGGGCGCTGATCCAGAACCCGTATTGGCCTTGGCCACGGAGCGGCCTGGTGAGCCACCTTTGCTAGTCGGCGAAAACCTGAAGCTCAAGATGCTTGGGTGGCGCCCCGCACTCACTTTGACGCAAGGCCTTGAGCACATGCTCTATGGGGAGAAGCCATGAATCAACACCACTGCCCGGTGTGCGAGAACGCGCAACTCAGACCTTTTCTGCGGCGTTTCCAAGTTCCCGTGCATCAGAACTTGGTGGTGAATAGCCAGGAAGCAGCCCGCACGGTGACGCGCGGAGAGCTCGACTTGGTGATTTGCGACGCCTGTGGATTTGTCTTCAACCAGGCGTTCGATTTGTCGCGCCTGAGTTACGGCGAAGACTATGACAATACGCAGTCGTGCTCGGCCTACTTCGATGCGTATCTGGATGGTCTGGTACGGGACATGGTGGAGTGCCAAGGCGTGCGCAATTGTACAATTGTGGAGATAGGCTGTGGCAAGGGGCACTTCCTCAAGAAGCTGGTCAACTACCCAGGAGCCAACAACACGGGCTTTGGATTTGACCCCAGCTATGTGGGGCCGCTGACTGACTTGGGCGGCCAGCTGCAATTTCGTCCCTGCTACTACGACCAAAGCTGTACCGATATTGCCGCTGACGTGGTGGTGTGCCGCCATGTGATCGAGCACGTCCCTGAGCCATTGGAAATTCTACACTCGGTGCGTACAGCCCTCGAGTCGTCGCTGAAGGCCAGGGTATTTTTCGAGACACCTTGTGTCGAGTGGATTTTGCGTCACCGGGTGATCTGGGATTTCTTTTACGAGCATTGCTCCCTCTTTACTGCGGAGTCTCTGGGGCTTGCCTTCCGGCGCGCGGGGTTTGCCGTGAAGCAAGTTGAGCATATCTTCGGTGGGCAGTATCTCTGGCTGGAAGCCTGTGTGGCGGACGTTGACGAAGCCTCCTTGCCGATGGCTGGTGAGACGGTGCGGCTGGTGACGGCGTATGCGACAGATGAACAAAAGCTTCGAGATGACTGGTTAGCGCGCTTGCGTGATCTGGGTAAGAACGGAAAAGTGGCTTTGTGGGGTGCTGGCGCAAAAGGCGCGACATTTGCAAATCTGGTCGATCCGCAATGCGCCTTGATCGATTGCGTTGTGGATCTGAATCCGAACAAACAGGGCCGCTTTATTCCGGGTACAGGCCATCCCATCGTATCGCCAGCCGATCTGCCCGGACGCGGTGTATGCACCGCCATCCTGATGAACCCGAACTACCGACAAGAAAACCTGCAACTGCTGGCCGAGGCTGGCATTGAACTGAATTTGATTGACTGGAGCGAATGATGAGACTGATTATGGACACAGAAGCCAAGACCTTGACGATGGATGACGCAGGCCAAACCAAGGTACTAGACCTCTATTCGAAAGTCGCCTTCGAGGCGATTTCCCGCGAATGGGTGCGCGTGGGCTGGAACCAGAAATATCAGTACACCTTCAGCTGGATGGGGCGACCGGTCATCCAGCTACCCGAAGACATGATCCGCATGCAGGAAGCGATCTTCCAGATCAAGCCCGATGTGATCATCGAAACCGGCGTGGCCCACGGTGGCTCGTTGATCTTCTACTCCAGCCTGTGCAAGGCGATGGAGAAAGGCCGTGTGATCGGCATCGATATCGAGATTCGGCTGCACAACCGTGCAGCCATTGAAGCGCACACGTTGAGTGATCGCATCACGCTGATAGAGGGCAGCTCCACTGCGCCGGAAATCGTCGCGCAGGTGAAGTCCTTGGTGAAGCCAGGTGAGATCGTGCTGGTGATCCTTGACTCGAACCACACCTATGCTCACGTCGTCGACGAGTTGGAAGCCTATGCCGATTTGGTGACCCCTGGCTCGTATATCGTAGCTACCGATGGGATTATGTACGACCTGGCTGACGTGCCGCGCGGGAACCAGGAGTGGGCAACCGACAACCCGACTTGGGCGGCGCGCGATTTTGCTGCCAGGCATCCTGAGTTTGTGATCGAGCAGCCAGCCTGGCCGTTCAATGAGAGTGAGCTGAACCAGAATATTACTCACTGGCCAGAGGCATGGTTGAAGCGACGTTGATGATCGACCTTGAGGTCGAGTTGTAGGAGAGCTCAAGGTCGTCGAAGTCAAATCCATCGCTGGCTGCCCTTGGGGGATGGGGCCTACCAGCATCTCGGAAAGCCCGACGAGGAAGAATTCGTCATCCAGAGGGGAAAAAATGATCAATAAAAGGCAATAAAACAATAAAAACAATAAAAACAATAAAAGGGGTCAAGTCTGCCTTTGGCTTTTGCTTGTTGGTATGGGAGAAAAAAGAAAAGGAGGTGTAAACCCTTTACTCTTCTTCTTTTGTTTTTTCTTGCCTACCCCTGCTTGTCAATGTACAACTATAAGTACTTATTTGCAGGAGGGAAGTAATGGAGACAATAAGCTATTCGGCATTTCGTAGCCACCTTGCCAGTATTTTGGACAAGGTGAACGAAGATCATCGGCCTGTTTTGGTCACCAGGCAAAACGGTAAGCCTGCCGTGGTCATCAGTTTGGAGGATTACCATGCGTATGAAGAAACTGCCTATTTGATGGCTAGTCCCAAAAATGCTGACCGTCTGAATCAGGCAATTGCTGAAGTTGAGTCCGGTAAAACTTTCCAGCGTGAGTTGATTGACGAATGATCATCTCGTGGGCGGAAAAAGCCTGGGAAGATTACCTGTATTGGCAGAGCATCGACAGAAAAAGACTTAAACGGATCAACACGCTGTTGAAGGAGATTTCCCGCCTGTCATTCGAGGGTATCGGAGACCCGGAGCCCCTGAAACATCAGTGGACCGGCTACTGGTCACGTCGGATCGATCGCGAGCATCGCTTGGTTTATAAGGTAGTGGATGATAATATTATCGTTGTGCAGTGTCGATATCATTACTGACTGATCCAGCAAATAAAACAGAAAAAGTAGATAAAAGGGGTCAAGTCTGCCTTTGGCTATAGTGGCTTATAATTTCCAATACGATACAGAAATGGAAAATTTTGTCCCTTGACGAAGAGAGGTATCAGTTGTACGTTTTGTACGTAATGTACAAAAAAGGAGCCATTGCATGACAATCACAATTTCTGCAGCAGAAGCCAGGAAGAATTTCTCCGATATTATCAACAAAGTCATCTATGGCAAAGAACCGGTTATCTTGACTCGCAGGGGGCAAGGAGTCGCCGCCCTGGTTTCTATGGAGGAGCTCAAGTTGCTTCAGCAAATTGAAGACTATATCGATATCGAAGATGCATATAAGGCCCTTGCAGAGCCAGAATGCAACATTCCTGCTCAGGAATTCTGGAAGCAGCTTGGGCTGTAATTCATGATATGCGTTATTGAATTTAGGCCTTCTGTCCTGAAGGGCTTGAAGAACTTCCGCAAGAGGGATCTGATACGGATTAAGAAGAAAATTGAAGAGTTGGGGGACAATTTACCGGAACCCAACACGACCAAGATGAAAGGGGATAATGATTTCCACAAAATACGGTCTGGCGATTATCGTATTATTTTCGAAATTCATGACGATAGAGTGGTCATTTTGATTGTTAAAGTTGGTCACCGGAAAGACGTTTATGCCAATCTTCTCTAGCCGCCGAGTCGTCTGCTAACTTACCTAAGAAAGGGGTCAAGTTTGTCTTTGGCAAACGTGTCACGTCAAAATCTCATATTCAGTATAATCCGTCGCCTATCTTGACTATTTTAGCCAAATTGGCTATTTTGGTTATACTGGAGGTAGTATTATGGAAATTACAGCTACAGAATTAAAAAGCAGGTTCGGGAAATACCTTGATATCTCAAGGGTGGAACCGGTGATTGTTGACAAAACAGGCAGAAAGACAGCGGTGTTAATCTCTTATGAGGAATACAAGCGACTTACTGAGCTGGAAGATGCATATTGGGCACAGAAAGCTATTGGGGCAGAACAGGAAGGTTATATTGGTACCGATAAGAGTCTGGCCTTTCTGAAAGAGAATAATGCTTAAGCTGGATTTGACCAAAAAAGCTTTGGGTTTTTTTGAGCAGTTACCACCGAAGCAGTTCAGGCAGGTGGCGAATAAGGTGTTCAGCTTGATGGAAAACCCGCTACCTTACGATTTAAAGGAGCTGGTTGGTTATCCATTTCGTCGTGCTGATATTGGGGAATATCGGATCGTATACCGAGTGGAAGGCGATATCTTGAAAGTCGCACTCATCGGCAAGCGCAATGATGATGACGTTTATAGGCAGCTTAAGCGGTAAACCTCTGATTACGTCTCCTCGCAGAGGGTGCACCCCGCAAGAAATAAAGTCAAAGAATAAAGAAATAAAGGGGTCAAGTCTGCCTTTGGCTTTTATTGTATTGCCATGTCAGGAATATCATCATGAGCAGACCATTACGCATTGAATATCCCGGCGCCTGGTATCATGTGATGAATCGGGGCCGAAGAAAGGAAAAGATATTTACGAACCAGGAGGACTACGAATCCTTTGGTCAAGTGTTGATGGAGACGGCGGAAGCCTGGAATCTCAAAGTGTCGGCGTACTGTCTGATGTCGAACCATTATCACCTCTTGCTCCAGACACCGGACGGCAATATCTCGCGGTGCATGCGCCATATCAACGGGGTGTATACCCAGCGATTCAATCGGGCTCATAAAAAAGATGGTCAGCTGTTTCGGGGCAGATACAAGTCGGTTCTGGTTGAGGAAGACAGTCACCTGCTGGAGGTGATGCGTTATATTCACCGCAATCCTCTTTCTGCTGGTATTGCCAAGCGGTTGGATGATTATCCTTTCAGCAGCCACCACGGCTATCTCTCCTCTGCCAAGGAATGGGATTGGCTGTGCAAGGATTTTTTGTTCGAGATGCTTTCCACCGTAAAAGAACAGGGACGAGCCGCATATCTCGATTTTGTTTCACAAGCTGAACCGGAGGCTATTTCGCGCTTCTACTCCATGAAAAAGCTGCCCTCGCTGCTTGGTGGAGATGCCTTTAAGGCCTGGATTAAAGAGCAATTCCATCATCTGGCTTTTCAGGCGGAGATTCCGGAATCGCGGGCAGTTGCTCCGGAACCGGAGGAAATTATCTCCCGAGTTTGTTCTTATTTCAAGATCGACAAGCAGACGTTGCAGGCATCACGACGCGGTTCTGAAAACCTCCCTCGCGATATTGCCATCTATCTGGTTCGTCGTTACAGTAGGAAAACCTTGGTGGAGACAGGGATCTATTTTCGAATAGGCAATTACAGCACCGTCAGCAGTGTTGTGGGGCGAATTCAATCGCATAAAGGCAACAACCGCATTTTGCAGGACCACCTTGCGAGCATTACGGCCGGATGGCTTCCTGTTGGCGACCTGCCCTGACCTCCAGAGAGAGTGTGCCTTGCTTGCCGAAGACAAGCTGAGTGGTTTTTCCTGCCACTCCCCAGCCGGGGCGATTACTCTGTTGGATATACTCGATGGTCATGGCCCATCCCTGGCTGCCGGGAATAATAAGTGCGGTTTTACCTCAATACATTGACTGCGGCGTTGAGGGCGTCCGGATTCCTGACCATTGCGGGCAAGGAACGGATTCAAGGGTTTGCTTTGTGGGTGGCGGCCAGTAAGAGGGTAATGTCGGAAGAAGCAAGAAATGACCTGGCTGGACAGGTCTTGCCGGAGTAATCGCATGACTCAAGTCCTTGAACGCATCACCACGGAATATATCGACAGCGAAGATCGTCTCCGGCTCTCCGGCGAGATGGGGAACGATGTGCCGGTTGTGATCTGGTTGACCCAACGGTTGCTCCAGCGGTTGGTGCCGATGCTGCTCCGCTGGCTGGAGAATCAGAACGCTGATCTGCCACACGCTGAGATTTTGCAAGGCTTTGCCCAGCAAGCCGCCAAGGCCGAGTTAGCGCCACTGGCGCCAGTGCTGGCCTGTCCCGATAGTGCGGCATGGTTGGTATTGTCTGTGGATATTGTTCAGTCGGAGCAGGCGGTCAGCCTGACGTTTTACGGGGCTGATGGTCAAGACGCGGTCTCGCTAATGCTGGCAGCCACACCACTACGCCAGTGGTTGAGTATCGTATATGAGTTATACCTTAAAGCCGAATGGCCAATCGAGATTTGGCCGGGCTGGTTGCGGGAAAGTACCTCGCCGGTTGAGTCTGGCCAGGCAAAGCTGCAATGAGTCGGCGTGGAAGGTCTGTCGGGTGTGAAGTCCGTGACGTTTTGCCACAGCAGGCCGGCAACCTGTCTGCAAACATGATGCTGCACTGAGCCAACGCTGAGTTTCAGTTTTTGTGTTTGACAAATTTCTCGGCTCTCATATATCAATAAGTTGTGAGGATGATATGGCGTTTTTCTGCGAAATCTTGCATGCCCACCACAGACATTCACAGGAGGTATACAATGAAACATCGAATCTTGTTCCTGACGGGAAGCGTTGTTCTGACCTGGTATGCCAGTGCGCTAGCGGTGACGACCAATCTCCTTGATTTGACTCAGTGGCAGACTTACGGAACCGTTGGTTTGCAGAGTGGGACGCTCACCGTCGGTGATGCTGTGGGTTATGATGAAAATGACAGCGATCAGGACGGCAATCCTTACTATGTATGGTTCGAAGGAGGTGCTAACCTTGGGGTGACCGGCGATTACGACGAGGCTGTGACCGTAAACGAATTTACCGCTCCCCTGACTCTTACCTGGACCGGTTGTCTGCCGGTGACCGAGTACGGTTACAACAATATCGTGCTCGGCAAGGCGAACCCTGCCTTCACCGGCATCCGTGGTTCGCAACAGTACCTTATCCAGCAAGAACTCGGCTTCACCTCCCGGTGGGATTATGGCAGTACCTTGAACACTTTTGTCAATAACAGTGGGAACTATGCCATTTGCCCGGTGAGCGGCGCATCAGCCGCCGGCAGCACTTTCTGCGGAGAGTATAAAATAGTCTGGGAGAATGATGTGGCGAAGTTCTACTATAACGGGGCCAAGGTCAACGAACAGCACTACCCCTATACCGGGCCGGTCAAATTGGTTATCCGCTCTTTCGAACGGGCCCACACCCTGACCTCCCTTACCATTGAGACAGGATCGGCCCAGACTACGCCGACTCTTGACCAGCAGTGGATGGGTGCCATGGTGGGCAATTTTCAGGGGACGGCAACCGATGCTAACGGCAACAGCATCCAGATTGATCCCAACGACGCCTCTGTGGCCGTGGATGTCCGAGTCATCACCAACGCTGCCGGCAACATTGCCGCCCACGTTTCCGGGGCTGGCGCCACCAGAGATGGCTCCGGTATCTCCTTCCGCTTTGAGGCTGATTACGATACAGTCACCCAGGACCTGAGCGGCACTTATACCGACAACATAAACACCACTCCGCGCCCTATCCACTTAACCATGCTGAGCCCACTTAATTGGCAGGCGCAGGTCACCGGCAACGCTATCTCCAGCAATGGCACCAGTTATGATTTTAATGTCACGCTGGATATCATTTTGCCGGATCAGGCGCTTTTTCCAGGGGGTACATTCCCGGCCGATCGTCGTTTCACCGGCTCACTCAACCGAACGCAAGCCATCACGGTGCCGGTGAGCGTGCTCGGCATTACTCAAAACTTTTCGACCAATATTGTAGTCGAAGGCTCCTGGCAAGCGACCGCCGTGCCGGTAGGGCCAGGCGTGATTATCACCGGTACCTACAGCGGCGCGTTCAGGATGGACCCGGTCATCAATTTCACGACCAGCGTGACCATCCCTTCGCCTTATCCGGGCATAACCCTGGATCCTGTTCCGGTGTCGATCACCATTGATCCGGTCGGCCGATTCGACGGCACGCTTTCCGGCGATCTCGCCAGCAACACCCTCCGTTTTTCCGGAGGGTGGAGTACGGTAAGCAGCGATGGGATGCAGGCCGGTGGCACCATGGATATGACAATTCCTCTGGATCAGCAAGGTGGGCTTCCTGACATGACGACCACGAGTTTTAGCGGCTCAATTACCAGGCCGGTGACTGTATCGAGCACTCCTCAGGGAACCACCGGTATCCCGACCACTGTCAGCATGCCGCTGACGGTGGATGCCAGTGTCCCGTTCATCATCCAGTGATACATGTATCGAAGACAGGTGATTGGGGAAATTTGCAATAAGGCAAGGGAGTAAAAAAGGTCTGTTTCTGTTTTGTTAAGTCAAACCATGGCGTGGCGAGCTCTGCATCAACGGATCGTTTCGAGATCGTCATGCCATAGATGATCTGCGTCAGTCTGCGCTGGTTGGGTGGGGCTGGCCCGCTTATCCCTTGAGCTTTTTGAACATCTTCGGCACAGGTTTGTGTTCCTTCCAGTCTCGGCATAGAGCGCAACCCGGTGCAAAGCGGTATATCCGTGCGTCCCTCGACAGAACTGCCAGCGAGATGCTGAGGTGCCACAATCCCGATGAAAGGGGGTGTGATTGTTGAAAAATTATCACACCCCCCGCAGGGCAACACCTTCCTGTGTCAGAAAATTCGGGAAATATTTACCGTTGCTCCTGCCGGCAGATCGCAATTATACGAGGGGTTGCAGTAGTTAACCACTGCGGTGGCCGAGGTGGTTGATAAAAATTGCACGGTAACACCAGCGGATACAGTGCTTATCACGGTGGTGATAGTGGCCGAGTTTCCGGACATATCCCCGTAAAACGCCTCCCACCAACTGCCATTGTCGGCCAGCCTGGTCAGGATCAGCTTGTTGTCGTCGGTTTGGCGAACCATAAAGTAGCTTCCGGGTATCGCCGCTGTATACCAGACGCCATCGAATTGCCCTGCCTCGGCTTCTGTTGTCGGATGTGCCGCGAAAATAAAGAGGGACAGAGAAAAAATGATCAAGAATTTAGACATGTGGCCTCCTTTGAGTTTGGGTTGGCTTGCCTGCGGGTGTCTGAGTTATTGATGCTCTCTGTATGCTAACCTAGCGTAATTTCGTGCGTCATGTCAAGATTAACTGCAGGTGCTGTTAGGCAATAGTGCAGGATGCCGTGCGTGGGCAACGCGGATATCCGAGAAGGTTCCGGCGCATGTGGAATAATAGATGGCTTAGCTCCTACGCCACAAAATTGTAACTGGATCAGATTATCATGATTTTTTTTTCACATCTGCAGTCAGTCGCCAGCGCAAGTTTCTCGCGGCATGGCGGCGCAAGCGAGGCCCCGTATCATTCGCGCAATGTCGGCCTGCATGTCGGCGATGATGTGGCGCGGGTTATACAAAACAGGGCGTTGATCAAGGACCACCTTGGCTTGCCGCGTCTGGTATCGGCAAAGCAGGTCCATGGCGACAGCGTTCTGAAGGTGGATTGGTTGCCGGATGCGGATGAGGAGCATCCGGAGTATGATGCCCTGATGACAAACATCCCCGAGGTCGGTCTGATGATCCAGCAGGCCGACTGTCAGGCGATTATGCTCTACGACCCGGAACATGGGGCCGTGGCGAATATCCATTCCGGCTGGCGGGGCAGCGTGGCCAACATCATCGCCAAAACCGTGGCCGCTATGCGGGCAGCCTACGGGACAAGGCCCACGGTGCTTCATGCCGCGATCAGTCCGTCTCTTGGCCCGTGCTGCGGGGAATTCATTCAGTATCGCACCGAGCTTCCTCTTGCTTTCCATGCCTACCAGACCCGGGCTAATCATTTTGATTTCTGGGCCATCAGTCGGGATCAACTCCGCGACTGCGGGGTGCGGATTGAACAGATCGAGGTTGCCGGGAAATGTACGGTTTGCGACGGGAATTATTTTTCCTATCGCCGTGACAAGGTTACCGGCCGTTTTGCTTCGGTGATAGGGTTGGTGTCAGCAGAGAGCATTCAGGCCTCGGCTGTCTCTCAAAAGGAGAAGAACAGATAATATGAAAAAGCTGAAAACCATCAAATCCAAGGCAGCGGCTGACTGCTTATGATAAATTCCCGCGGCATAGCCATGGATACCCTTCTCGCCTGGGAGAAATCGCAGGATCCGTTGGACCAGGTGCTGGAAAAAATTGTCTCCGGGGTTGCCCTGGACGATCAGCGCGATAAGCAACTTGTCATGGCCCTGGTCTATGGCGTGGTCCGATGGCAAGGGTATCTGGACGCAATTATTCAAAAGTTCGCCAGCCATCCCTTGCGAAAAATGAAGCCCCTTACCCTCGTGGCATTGCGGGTTGGCCTGTATCAGCTTGTTTTTCTTGATCGGGTGCCGGAGTCGGCCGCCATTAATGAAACGGTCCAGGCCTTGAAATTGGCCCGGCAGCCGAAATGGCTCACCGGTTTTGTAAACGGGGTCCTTCGTGCCATGGTTCGGCAGAGAGCTGTTTTGCCTGTGCCCGACGAGTCGGCGGCGGTGTTGAGCCATCCGGCCTGGCTGGTGGCGCGTTGGGAAGCGCTCTTCGGTAGGGAACGGGCCAGGCGGATCTGCTGGATAAATAATGTCGTGCCGCCGCTGGTGGTGAGGGTGAACTGCAGCAAGCTCACCGTGGATGACGGTCTGGCCCTTCTTCGGGAAAAGGGGTTTGACTGCGAACGCACTCTTTTTGCCCAAGAGGCGGTGCGGATCAATAATTTCCAAGGCCCTTTCACCGGTCTGCCCGGGTACGGACAAGGCTTTTTTGTGGTGCAGGATGAGGCGGCCCAGCTTGTCACCCAATTGCTGGGGCCGTTTGTCGGCGCCGGATACCTTGACGGTTGCGCCGGACTCGGCGGCAAGACCTTGCATTTGGCCCAGCTGTTGCCGGAAGGCGGAAAGGTGGTGGCGGTGGAGCCCAGCCAGAAACGTCAAGCCCTGCTGAAAGAGAACCTGCAGCGCCTTGGCGGGGTGGAGATAGAAATCCACGGGGAAACACTCCAGGAGTTTGCCGGACAGCGCCAAGGCGGCTTTGCGGGCGTTCTCGTCGATGCTCCCTGTTCCGGTCTGGGGGTTATCCGGCGTCAGCCGGATATTCGTTGGAAGCGATCGCCGGAGGCCTTGCAAGGCTATCAAGTCAAGCAACGGGAGTTGTTGGGAGCAGCCGCCGGGCTTGTCGCTCAAGGAGGGGTGATCGTCTATGCCACCTGCAGCATTGAGCCAAGGGAAAATGACGAGGTCATTGGTGCGTTTCTAAGCGAACATTCCGAGTTTTCAATCACTCCGGCCCAGGAGTATCTTCCCGAAGCGGCCAGGGGATTCTGCGATGAGCAGGGGTTTTTCAAAACCACGCCCGAGCAGGGGCTGGATGGGTTTTTCGCGGCCAGGCTGCAAAAAACAATGAAGAGTGCAGAGTGAAAAATGAAAAATTGGAAATAAAGAATGACATTGCCGCGCGGAGCATACAATATGCCCTGCAGGTGATCCGCCTCTACCGTGATCTGCAACAGGATGAGGTGGGAAGAGCCATTGGAAAGCAGTTTTTACGATCAGGAACTTCCATTGGGGCAAATGTGCAAGAAGCACAAGGCGCCCAGAGCAAGGCTGATTTTATCGCAAAAATGTCCATAGCCCATAAAGAGGCGCTTGAATCTGCCTATTGGCTGAGGCTTTTTGAAAAAGCTGAAATTATTCCAGAGGTGCAGCTGGTCGGTTTGGTTGATGAAACCGACCAGTTGATCAAGATTTTATCGGCAATTCTGATTACGGCAAAACGGGGTAAGAAAACAATTTGATTTTGCATTTTTCACTTTTCATTCTTCACTGAATTTATGGAACCAAAATACATCAGCATCCGTGGTGCGCGGATGCACAATCTGAAAAATATCAGCGTGGATCTGCCCCGCAACCGGTTGGTGGTTTTTACCGGCTTGAGTGGTTCGGGCAAATCCTCGCTTGCCTTTGACACCCTTTATGCCGAGGGGCAGCGGCGTTATGTGGAGTCGCTGTCCACCTATGCCCGGCAGTTTTTGGGGCAGATGGAAAAGCCCGAGGTGGATTCGTTGGAGGGGTTGAGTCCGGCGGTTTCCATCGAGCAACGGACCACCAGCCGGAACCCCCGTTCCACGGTGGGGACCATCACCGAAATTTACGATCATCTGCGGTTGCTCTTTGCCCGAGTGGGCAGACCGCATTGCCCTGAGTGCGGCGAGGAGATTCGGCCCCAGTCCGTGCAGGACATGGTGGCAAGCCTGCTCGCCCTTGCGGAGGGGACCAAGATTGTCCTGCTGGCTCCGCTGTTGGACGGCAAAAAGGGCGAGCATCAGGCGGTGCTGCAGAAACTCCGGAGGGAGGGGTATGTCCGGGCGCGGATCGATGGAGAGATCCGCGATCTGGCCGAGGAGATAGTTCTGGAAAAAAACAAGCGCCACACCATCCAGGCGGTGGTGGACCGGTTGGTGATCAAGCCCTCGGTGGCCAGACGGTTGTCCGACTCCGTGGCCACCACCGTGCAGCTGGGCCAAGGGTTTTTGCTGGTTCAGCTGCCGGAAGGTGGAAAGGAGATTCTGTACAGCGAGCATGCGGCCTGTGTCCGTTGCGGTAAGAGTCTGCCGGAATTGTCCACCCAGCTTTTTTCCTTCAACAACCCCAAGGGCGCCTGCCCGGAATGCGGCGGTCTGGGGGTGAAACAGTTTTTCGATCCGGAGCTGGTGGTGCCTGACCCGCACTTAAGTCTCAACCAGGGGGCTATTCGCCCCTGGCAGTCCAATTCGCCATCCACCTACACGCAGGAACTCATGGCAGGGCTTGCCAGGCAATATGGCTTTTCCCTGGATACCCCGTTTGCCGAGCTGCCCGAGCGGGCCAGGGAGGTAATTCTGCATGGGAGCGGTTTCGAGGATGTTGTCTTCGACTATGTGCGCTTTCGCAGGATGCATATCCACCGCAAGCCCTTTGCCGGAATTCTCCCGCAGCTGGGCCGGCGCTATCTGGAGACCGATTCCGGCTCGGTACGGGAAGATCTGGAGCAGTATATGAATGAGCAGGATTGTCCCGCGTGTCATGGGGCAAGGCTGAGGCCCGAAGCCCTGGCCGTCCGGATCGGGGAGTTGAATATCCATGATTTGACCAGCCGGAGCATCGGTAGGCTCATGGAAATCCTGCCGGCTCTTAGCTGGACACCCCAGGAGATGTTCATTGCCGAGAGGATCCTGAAAGAGATTATCGATCGGCTCTCTTTTTTGAACGATGTGGGTTTGGGTTACATCTCGCTGGCCCGCAAGGCGGGAACCCTTTCCGGCGGCGAGGCCCAGCGGATTCGACTCGCCTCCCAGATCGGCTCGCGGCTGGCCGGGGTATTGTATATTTTGGATGAGCCCAGCATCGGCCTGCATCAGCGGGATAACCAGCGGCTGATCAACACCCTGGTCAGGCTGCGGGATATGGGTAATACCGTGCTGGTGGTGGAGCATGACGAAGACACCATCCGGGCGGCGGATCATGTGCTGGACATGGGGCCGGGCGCCGGGGTGCATGGCGGAGAGGTGGTCTATAATGGCGAGGTGGCGGGTCTGCTGCGCCATAAGGCATCCATTACCGGTGGTTATCTCTCCGGGCGGTTGTCCATCCCGATTCCTGAAAAACGGCGGCGCCCAGCCTCGAAAAAAACCTGGATTACCATCAGGCAGGCTTCGGCCAACAACCTGCAAAAGATCGATGTTCGTATCCCTCTCGGGTTGATGACTTGTGTCACCGGGGTTTCCGGCTCTGGGAAAAGTTCACTGGTGATCGAGACCCTGTTCAAGGGTGCGGTCCATTTTTTGGCGCACGGGCAGGGGAGATCCGGCAGGGGCAGTGAATTCGAAGGATTGGAGCAGATCGACAAGGTGATCGATATCGATCAGAGTCCCATCGGTCGGACGCCCCGCTCCAATCCCGCCACCTATACCGGCTTGCTCACTCCGGTGCGTGAACTTCTGGCTCGGTTGCCCGAGGCGCGGGCCAGGGGCTATCAGCCGGGCCGCTTCAGTTTTAATCTGAAGGGAGGGCGATGCGAGGCCTGTGAAGGCGAGGGGGTCATTAAGATCGCCATGCATTTTCTCCCGGATATCTATGTGACCTGCGAAGCCTGCGGCGGCAAACGCTATAATCAGGACACCCTGGATATTGCCTATCGGGGCAAGAATATCGCCGAGATTCTTGCCATGAACGTGGAGGAGGCCCTGACCTTTTTCGACAAGGTTCCGCAGATCAAGGGTAAGCTGCAAACCTTGCTGGAGGTGGGTTTGTCGTATCTTGCCCTGGGCCAGTCTTCCGTGACCCTGTCCGGCGGCGAGGCGCAGCGGATAAAGCTGGCTAAGGAGTTGAGCAAAAGAAGCACCGGCAAGACTTTGTATATCATGGATGAACCGACCACCGGTTTGCATCCCGCCGATATCCAGCATCTTCTCCATGTGTTGAACCGGTTGGTGGAGAGCGGCAATACCGTGGTTATCATCGAACACAATCTCGATGTGATCAAAACAGCCGATCATCTCATCGACCTCGGCCCGGAGGGCGGGGATCACGGTGGGGCCATTGTCGCCCAAGGCACACCCGAAGAGGTAGCCGATGTGGAGGAATCGTACACCGGACAATTTCTCAAGAAAATTCTGGAAGGCCGGGTTTAGGCACGGAGCGAAAGACCATCAGCGTTGGGCCTGGATGGAAAACCCGGTCAAGAGGGTGAAAAAGTTAAAAGAGCCGTTGAAGTTTCGGCATATTTCATTATAAAGAATGGAGTGTTCGTAAAAAGAGCCCTTCGACAGGCTATGGGCGAACGGAGAGTGCCTTACTCAATTGCTCTTCCGTTCTTGCCGGGCCTGGCGAAGTATTTGTGAGGGGCAGCGAACACATCAAGCATGGAGTGCGGTAATTAAAGCAGGCAGGAATGTGGCGTTTGCCATACAGAAACTCAGACTCAGATAAGGAATTGCGAATCATGGCGGAACAGAATAACGACGACGCTCAGGCACCGCAGCCACCTGTTTTTCGGTTGCAGAAGATGTACATCAAGGATTTATCGTTTGAAAATCCCGAGGCTCCGGATGTTTTTCTCGCCAAGGGCGAGCCCAAGGTTGATGTGAACCTGGCTTTGAAGCATCGGAAGATGGAGACGGAAGATCATTATGAGGTTACCCTGGCCATTACCGCCAAGGTGACCAACAGTCAGACCGAAAAAACCCTTTTTATCATCGAGATCGAGCATGCAGGGGTGTTTTTGTTGAAAAATATCCCTGAGGAGCATTTGCCGCCGGTATTGTCCGTGGAATGCGCGGCCTTGCTTTTCCCATTTACTCGGCAGATAATCAGTCAAGTAACGGTGGATGGCGGCTTTATCCCCTTCCTCATGGAGCCGATCAATTTCCACGCCCTGTATGAGAATTCAAAAAGGCAGAAGGCGGGGGAGCAGCAAGCGCAGTAATTCCATTTCTAAATCAATTGTTACATGATGTTGTTCGTTTGGCTAAGGAAACGCCCCTCACGTTAACTGAGGGGCGTTTCGAAAAAGGTTACACATCAAAAAAAAATCCCGGCAATCAGCCGGGATTTTTTTTGCGTTGAATGAAAGCCTAGGCTCACAGCAGTTTGGGTTGCAGAAGTATGACCAGCTCTTTTTTTTGTTTTAATTTTGTCGAATGAGAAAAAAGTCGGCTGATTCCAGGAATGTCCCCCAGCAACGGAACCTTGTTGACAACATCAGTTTCGACATCGTCTATCAGGCCTCCGATCATCAAGATTTCGCCACTCTTGACACGGACAACGGTGTTCATTTCCCTGAGTTGAATTTTTGGCACACCCACTTTACCAAGACCGACAATCTCATAAGGGATTGTGTCCCCATCAAGCTTCGAGGTAACCGGGGTTAAGGAAAGAACGATTTCATCGTTTTCCATGATGCTTGCGACCACCGACATGCCCAGGCCGGACATCAGGGTCGCCGTCTTAACCGTGTAGGTAACGGCACCGGTCTGAGCGTCAACTCTCGATTCAATGGTATCAATATATTTTTGCGTGTCGCCCACGGAGATAAGCGCTGGCTGACCATTGAGTACACTGATTTTCGGGTTGGAGAGGATGTTGGTTTTCCCTTGTGTTTCAAGAGCGCTGATAAGGACGGCAAAAGGACTGCCCGCTAAGCCGATGTTGCTGATAACCCGTCTGCCCGGGGCATTGGCCGTGCTGCTCGTCGTTGTGTCGGTTGTACTTGTTGACGCGTTGGTGAGGGTTGAGGCCAAGACACCATTGGTTACTTCATTTATTAAGCCGGAGGTAGTGGAGCCTGTCGTGGTGGACAGAATCTGCGGGAGTGCTTTCTGCTGGTAAATTATCCCGTTTGGACCGAACATTTCCAGGTTGACTGAAGTATTAAGGAGCGCGGACCAGTCAATACCTTTTTTTTCGGAATCATTGATAACGACCTCGACGATCTTGGCCTCAATGGCGACCTGGCGGTAGACTTCTTTCTTTAAAATCTCAAGATAACGGCCGATCTTGTCCAGCATGGGTCGTGAAGCAGAGACCGAAATCAGGCCAAGGTGTTGATCGATGGTGTAGTATCCAAGTCCGGTCTTGAAATCTCGAATGCTGGAGGTTGATGTCTGTACATCAAATTCCGTGCTTGTCCCGTCAGCCTCATTTTTTTGTTTTGATGCCCCCCCAACTTGTTTTTGCAGTTCGCTTACTTCTTCCTTCTTTTGAGTCTTTTGTTCTTTGCTGATTTCAAGAATCCGGTCGAGATTTTCTTCGATGTTCTTCCAGAAGTTGAACTCATTTTTATCACTGGTCAGCTGTATTTTCCCTGTCATGCCACTGCTGCTTCCGCCGATGGAAGAGGAGCCCAACACATCGCCGCCGACGCTGGTGGCATAATTGGAGCTTACATTCGGCAGAGGCAGGTGGAAGGTTCTGGTTTCTCTGTTCTTGATGGCAATGGTATTTCCCTGGGTCTCATAAAAATAGCTTGCTTGTAGAAGAATATTGTCAAGGGATTTGAAAAAATCGTCTCCTGCACGGATATCAACATCCACGGAAGTATACTGATTGACGTCATTTGCCCAACTGACGTTCATTCCTTTCAATGCGACAAGTGTTTTGATGATATCCCGCAAAAGCACGGGACCGGAGGCAGTAGAAAAATCTCTGCCTACCGGGACGGAAGGCATCGCACCTGCATCGGCGAGTTTATGCTTGCCGTCATCGGTATCCTTGAGCATGTAGGTCGGCTTCTGAAAGCGGACCGGTAGCTGACTGGGTTCAGAAAGGGCGGTTTGCTGCGGTGAAGCGGCAGGAGCTGCAGCATTGGGTTTTGTTTGAGTATCCTGCTGTGGAGCCGTTACAGGCGCGCATCCCAAGGCAAGGAGGCAGATTGCGGAAAGTGCAAGCACATGCAGGATGCTTTTTCTTTTTGTTTTCATGGCTACTGTTGTGTCCTTAATCTGAGAGTGTTAAGTGAGCACCGGAGCAAGCCCGGTAATCGCCTAATTGGCCGCTGTAAGCCGTCCCCGTATAAAGCGCTGTAGTTCTTCCGGGACTGTGTATCCGGAAAGTAGCACAGCGTTGTATGTTGCAAGAGCTTGTGTTGTTTCCCCAAGGGCATCGAGGATACGCGCTCTTGATACCAGCGTGTCCAGGGTATCCCCGTACAGTACGTTATGCTTATCAAGAAGTGTCAAGGCACCTCTGTAACTTTGTTGTTCTTCGGCAAAAGCCGCATAGCTGGTCAGCGCTTCGCTGGACGGTCGTGGAGCGCGGATGGCCAGATCAAAGTATGCTTTGGCGGCTTCAATTTTTTTCATGTTGGCGGAACCGATGGCAGCCTGTAGTGCCGCTTCCGTATTGGCAGGCTCGAGGGTCAACGCTGCCTTGGCATAGTGCACGGCCTTGGCATTCATGCCAAGCTGGACAAGACACAGGGCGGAGATGCGGTTAGCTAACTGAGCATTGTCCGGCCAAGAGTTGAAAGCGGCTTCATATAAGGAGAGTGCCTGGGGGTAGCGTCCTGATTTTTCAGCAAGTTCTCCTTGTTGAATGAGCTTTTTTGCCTCAAGAATTTCTTTATGTTCTTTCAACTGTTGGGTTGCCGTAACAAGGTCCGGTTTGTCTTGATGCTCCTTGGTATCGGTACGGTCCAGCGCTACCTTGGGAAATTGAAAATTCTTGTCTTTGGGGAAAATTACAATGGTGTTAAAACGCTCTTCTTTTTGCAGACCTTTGAGGTTGAGCACGATATCCAGAGCAAAATCCCAAGGGATATCATTGAGGGCCAAGGTCAGGGTGCCGCTGACTCCTTCGTCCACAACAATATTCTGACCGCTTATTTCACCGAACAGTCTGAACACGTTGTGAAGATCAATTTTGAAAAAATCCACGGTGATTTTTTGTTTTTCATATCCGGAGACATTGAAGGATTCTGCTTTTGCCGTGGTAGCTCCTGAATTTTTCTTGGCGGCTGTTTTGGTCGCGCCGTGAAGCGGTTGTGTGGGCACGGTTTTAACTTCGTCTTTTGTTGTCGAAAAAATGGGCACGATTGATTCGGAAGTCGTTACCGCCGGCATGGACACAGCCGGAGCGACGGATACCGGTGCGGTTGCCGCGACAGCAAAAGAGTCAGCTGGAGTAACCGGGGCAGCAGGAGTTTTCGTTTTATTTTGTCGTGGGTCTATTTTTTGCGCAGGATTCTGCTTGAGACGATCCGCCATGAGGGGCGGGGAAAGAGATGCCGCAGGCTCGGTAATTTTTACCAGTAAGCCATCGGGAAGGTTTTCGACCTCATAGGGGAATAATTCGTTAAGTCCGGAATCAAAAACGATGCGCACCGCAGATTTGCGTTGAGCTGCGCGAATTTTTGCCAAGGCTGTCCCGACCGTATGTTGCAGCATCTTTCCTGGAAGCGCGACGTTTGCAATGTCAATATACATTCTTGCCGGACGACCCTCGCTTTTAGCGAGATGGGCTTTTTGGAAATCCGTGATTGGGCCGTCCGTTTTGATAATGACACGGGTTTCGGCCGGATTGGTGGTGTCAATCTCAATGTCCTGGAGCAGTGAAGCCGGACGAGACGCCGAGACGGCAACGGTTGCAGGTGGTTGTTCCGTTTCGGCAATCGTCTGCGCGAGGTGGGGGGGCAGGGGCATTGTCTTTGCAAAACTGACGACGATATTGTTTCCTTTTCTTTCGATGGTATAGGCTGGATCGTCGGAAAGGTAGATCTCAAGCCGGGCAATGGTCGGTTCCTGATCCGTCAGGGAGATATTTTTAATTTGCTGGACCGGACCCTGCGGCAGATTTGTCGGAATCGCCGCAGAGTCAAGGAATCTGGCATCGGCAATATCCAGCACGATCCGCAGCGGCTCGAAAAGTTCGTACATTGTGTATGTAGGTGTTGTGCGTCCTTGAACAACCAGTTGCAAGCCATCGGCAGCCTGGTTAAGGGAAATGCCTGATATTGTGTAGGCTGCTTTTGCCTGGGGGGCTGCTTTTTGGGCAAAAACCGTCCCGGCCAAAAGAAAACAGAATATCATCATCCCGGCGGAGATACATTTCAGGCGGGTAAGGGGTGTCATTATTTTTCTCCCTCTTTGTTTAAGATCATCTCAACTTTGCGGGATGTGCGTCCACCGGTCACATTTTTTTGTGATTGCTCGATGACCACCTTGTCTGGCGTTATTTGTGTAACTTCTCCCATTTCACCAATTTTTGTGCCCTTGCGCAGGACATAACCAACGCCGGAGGAATCCTGCACCATGGCCACGAACCCGCGCTTGCCTGAGACGATGGCGACCAAGGTCAACTGGGACGGTTCATATTTCTGTGTTCCCGTAAGTTCTGCCTTGGCCTTCATGATTTCCTGGGTAAGAAACGGGAAAAATGGATCCGGTCTTTCGCGGTTATATACAAAAGGCGGGGGCTGTCCGCTTGTAAGGAGTGTTTCCAGCGTCTGGGCCGGATTGTCTGCGGTGGCACCGGGTGTGACTGGCTCTGTTTGGGCAGCGGCGGAATTCCATGCACCCTCGCAGCACAATATCGCAATAAGGGCAACCGCAAGGAAAATATTTTTTGAGTACTCGCTGTTCATCATGATGAGTGGTTCTCGCCGAATGTAGCGGTTATCGTTCTGTAACCCTTTAATTGCGTGTTGCGAACCTGTTACTTCTTACCCTGTACATTTTTCTGCGCGTTGGCGGCAACTTCCGCAGGATCGAGAAAGCGGTAGGTGACGAGCTGAAATGTTGAATTCAGGATCATTTCTCCGCCCATCTGCTTGGGGGTATCCATCTTGATGTTGTTCACGGCGACAATACGGGGGAGTTTGCTGATCTTGTCAAGAAAAACGCCCACATCATGATAGGAACCCTGTACTCCGATATCCACTGGAATTTCCGCGTAAAATTCTTGGGGTTTTTCCGCAAGCGGCTTAAAGGAAAGAACATCCAGGCCCGAAGAAGTTGCCTGTCCGGAAATGGTTGTCAGAAGCGAAGGGATTTCCTTTTGATCGGGAAGCAACAGGGATGCCTCGGTAAACTGTCGTTGAACTTCCGCCATTTCCGCTTTGTGCTTCGAAAGCTCGCGGGCGATTTTTTCTACGTTCCGTATTTCTTCTTCGATCCCGGCCTTTTTTGTTTCAAGAGTTTCTATTTCTTTGGTTTTCGGGGCATAAGCAAGAAGAAAGAAAGCGACGCACGGCAGGACACAGGCTCCGGCGGCGATCATCATTTTTTGCTTTATATCAAGTCGGCTCACCTTGCTGTCGAGAAAATTCTCAAGGCCCGCCTGGAGTTGTTTTATGTCAAGCGCCATGGCTTCTCCTGCCCAAGGTTTTAACTGCTCGGTGTGACGACATTTATTGTGAGAGAAAAAGATTTCAGCTTCTGCTTGGCAACATCCGTCTGCGCGGAACTGGTCAATTCCGTTTTTTCGAAATACTCGGAGGCTTCCAGTTGCTGCATGTATTGGGCAATGGTTTCGTTGTCCAGGGCAATGCCTTCCAGTTGCAGGCGGCCGGCGGATTGTTGCAGGGAGGTGAGCCACATGCGGCTTGTGGGGGTGCGTGATGCAACCTCATCAAGAACGCGTACCGTAACCTTGGTGCCGGCCTGCAGTTTTTTTATGGAGTCCAGCTTCTGCTCCACCATCTGCTTCTCTTTTTTCAGCGTGTCTATCTCTTTCAGGATGGGTTGGTAGGAGAGTTTCTTTTGTTCAAGGGCAACCAGTTCATCCTGCAGGGTGGAAATTTTTCCGGCTAAAGCAAACCAGCCGACCGCCAGTATCAACAACACCAGAACAAGGCTGGCTGAAAACCCCAGCAGCTCGGTCTTCAAGCGTTGCCTTTTTTTCATCTGCCTGATCGGCAGGAGGTTGATGCGGATCATGCGGCTATACCTCCACCGGCCTTGTCGCCAGACCGGCGGCAAGCGTCATTTCAGAAGCAATTCTTTTCAGATAGGATGGATCAATGGCCCTGCTATCCACCTCAGCCTGCGTGAAAGGATTGAACATTTCGACAGGGATATCAGTCTCTTTTTCAAAGAATTCGGTAAGGCCCTGTATATTTGCGCCGCCCCCGCTGAGGACAATTTTTGTAATAGTTTCGTCCGGATGATTGGAATAATAAAAATCAATAGCCCGTTTCACCTCTGTTACCCATTGATTACAGGTGTTCGCAAAAAGGGTTTCAAGCTCCTTCTGCTTTTCCTTGGAAGCAATTTCACCCGTTTTCAAGGCTTCGGCTTCTTCAAAGCTGACCCCAAAAAGATTTTCTATCTGTTCGGTCAACTGGCGGCTGCCGAGAACAACGTCTCGGGCCAAGATTGAAGCACCGTGTGAGATGATATTGATGTTCATTTTGGAGGCGCCGATATCAACCAGGGCGACATTGTCTTCCATGCCGAAATTTGCTTCAAAGGCATTTTCCAAGGCAAAGGCATCCACGTCGACGACTACCGGCTGGAGACCGACCCCCCGCAACATGTTGAGATATCCATCCACAACATCGCGCTTGGCCGCTACCAGCATGACATCCGTGCGGTCTTCGGCGGTGGTGTTCGTTTTTAGATCCTGAAAATCCAGGTACACGTCTTCAATGTCGAACGGAATATATTGCTCCGCCTCTGACTCGATGTGTTTCTCCAGCGCTTCTTCGCTCATTACGGCCAGATTTATTTTTTTAACGATGACCGAGTATCCTGAAATGGAGATGGCCACCTTTTTATTCTTGATTTTCAGGTTGCTGATGAGAGAGGTGATGACCCTGGCCACGGCCTCCGGGTTTTGCAAGGCGCCATCTTCAAGGGAATCGGGCGGGAGGAGGGCGCTTCCCAAGGCTACGAGCTGATAGCCTTGGCCGGATTCCGCCAGTTCACAAATCTTTACGGCATGGGAGCCGATATCAAGGCCGATGGAGAGTGTTTGCCTTTTGAGAAAAGGAAGATGCAGGGATGGCAATTGTAATTTTTTAAAACCGGTCTTGCCCATGAGCACCCCGTGACCAAAATTTTCTGGCTGTTTACATCCGCAGGCCGAGATCGGTTGCCTTGAGGAATACTTTCTAACTGCGCTTGCTGATTATGATTTCATCTATTTTATTGCATTAGAGACACAAAAAAAACATGGTGTCAAGAATAAAGTAAGTGATAGGGCCTGGATTTTTCTCATAAAAATCGAATAATTGAAGGTAAGGGTTGGAATGGGTCCGGGTAAAAAAACTTAAAAATCCCGCCATCTTGTGTTATTTGTAAATGCCTACCACTACATGTGGTTCGTACTTCTGGAAATGATTCATGATTATCAACTCATGGGATTAAGAGAGTTTTTTGGCTCGGACCCATTCCAACCCTTGTATTTATTTCGGTCTTCGCTTATTTTGTGGCCACCTTTTCGGGGATTGACTTGTCGCAGGGCGGCATCTCGATTCATCCGGATGAATAGTTTGTGAAACGAGGATCAAGCGTGTTGAAGAAAAATCCCGGCAAGGCCATTGGCAAATCTCTGGTGCGTGAATACACCGAGGCAATCATTATTGCCTTGCTGCTCGCTTTTTTCATCAGAACTTTTGTGGTGCAGGCTTTCAAGATTCCTTCCGGATCCATGATTCCCACCTTGTTGATCGGTGATCACATTCTGGTCAATAAATTCGGCTACGGCGTGAAAAATCCCTTGAACGGTGATACTTGGATCACGGTGGGAGATCCCCACCGGCATGATGTCATTGTCTTCAAGTATCCGCAAAATCCTTCCCAGGATTTCATTAAGCGGGTTGTAGGGGTGGCCGGAGATCGGGTTGAAATTGTGCACAAAAAGGTGTTTGTTAATGGAGAGCCTTTTGTTGAGCCCAACGCCGTGAATCTGGATGCGGAAATCTTTCCTTCTCCCAGGGATAATATGGGAGCGGTGACCGTGCCGCCCAATTCCGTCTTTGTCATGGGGGATAACCGTGACAACAGTCATGACAGTCGATTCTGGGGATTTGTCGATCTCAAGGCCATCAGGGGCAAGGCTTTTATGTTGTACTGGTCATGGGACAGTGATAATTTCACGGTGCGCTGGAAGCGGCTTTTCCATATGATTCCTTAAAAAGTTCTGGACCATTGGCGCCTGTTTTTTTTATTGTTGGTTGATGCGGTGTTGCTCATCATGTTTTGCGCGACATGGTTGCATCGTTCGCGCTGAAATTTTCACGGAAAGAATCGTATGGATCCCGAGTACAGATTCAGCCACAAACATGTCCTTGGACTTGCCGATCTTTCAGCGGAAGATATTCGTACCGTTTTGCAGACAGCGGAATCGTTCAAGGAAATATCTTCCCGCTCCATAAAAAAAGTTCCGACCCTTCGCGGTAAAACCATCATCAATTTTTTCTTTGAGCCAAGCACCCGGACCCGTCTCTCTTTTGAGGTTGCCGCAAAGCGCATGAGCGCGGATACCTTTAATATCTCCAGCTCGGGCAGCAGTACGGTGAAAGGGGAAACGCTCATTGATACCGCGCGGAATCTCGCTGCCATGAATCCGGATTGCATCATCCTCCGGCATCCCAGGTCGGGCTCGGCCCGCCTCCTGGCCGACCATATCAACGCCTCCGTGATCAATGCCGGGGACGGAACCCACGAGCATCCAAGTCAAGGTCTCCTCGACCTGATGACGGTAAGGGAAGCCAAGGGCCGGATCGCCGGGTTGAAAATCGCCATTATCGGAGACATAGCCCACAGCCGGGTGGCGCATTCAAATATCATCGGTTTTTCCAAGATGGGGGCCACCGTCACGGTGTGCGGCCCGGCGACTCTGATCCCGCCCGGCATTGAGGAGCTGGGTGCTCAGGTCAGCCGGACCGTGATCGAAGCAGTTGAGGGGGCTGATGTGATCATGGCCCTGCGGATCCAGAAAGAGCGGCAGCAGGATCCTCTGTTCCCGTCTCTGCGGGAATATGCGAAATTTTTTGGAGTTTCCCAAAAGGTGGTGGATGCAGCCTCGCCCGATGCGATCATCATGCACCCCGGCCCGATAAACCGAGGGGTTGAGCTCGATCCGCAGCTTGCCGATGGCAGTCGTTCCGTGATTCTGGAGCAGGTTACCAACGGAGTGGCTGTGCGGATGGCTTTGATTTATCTGATAATGGGAGGCGATTAGCATGCCCGGAGTTATTCTTTTAAAAAATGGGCGCGTGATTGATCCGGCGAACGGAATTGATCAGATCCTTGATGTGTTGATCGCGGATGGCAGGATAAGCGCGGTGGCCCAACCGGGCTCTCTTCCCGAGCAGATGGAGGGCATCGTTTATGACGTGCAGGGTAAGTGGGTGGTCCCCGGGTTGATCGACATGCATGTCCATTTGCGTGAGCCTGGCCAGGAATACAAGGAAACCATCGCAACGGGAACCCGTGCCGCCGCAGCCGGCGGCTTTACCGCCGTTGCAGCCATGCCGAACACCAGGCCCGTCAACGACAATCAGACCGTGACCTTGTTCATTTTGGCAAAGGCGGCGGAGGCAGGTTTTGCCCGGGTCTATCCGGTGGGCGCGATCAGCAGCGGAAGCAACGGAGAACATCTTGCGGAGTTTGGCGAATTACGTCAGGCCGGAGCGGTTGCCGTAACCGATGATGGTTTGCCGGTGGGCAACAGTCAGCTCATGCGCCGTGCTCTCGAGTATGCGGGCGACCATGATTTGCTGGTTATTTCCCATGCCGAGGAGATGACCCTCAGCCACGGTGGAGCGATGAACGATGGCCCGCTGGCTACCAGGCTCGGCCTGCGGGGCATCCCGCACGTCGCCGAAGAAATCATGGTGTATCGCGATCTGGCCTTGGCTGAATTTACCCGGCGCCCCATCCATATCGCCCATGTCAGCACGCGGGAGTCGCTTGCCCTGATCAGAAGGGCCAAGGAAAAAGGGGTGACTGTTACCGCGGAAACAGCGCCGCATTATTTTACCCTTACCGAGACGGCGGTGGATGGCTATAACACCCTGGCGAAGATGAATCCTCCCCTGCGCACCGAGGCGGATGTTGCCGCGGTCCGGGAGGCTTTGCGGGACGGGACTCTTGACGCAATCGCCACTGATCATGCGCCGCATGCGGAGCTTGACAAGGATATTGAGTTTGATTTGGCGGCCAACGGCATAATCGGTCTGGAAACCGCGGTGCCGTTAACTTTGCAACTTGTTCGGGAAAATCAGCTTGATGCCCGGCGGATGGTGGAATTGCTTTCGGTGAATCCGGCAAGGATTCTCGGGGTGCCCGGCGGAACCCTTTCCGTGGGGGCAGCGGCGGATATAACGGTGATTGATCCGGAGATGAAGTTTGTTTTTTCCAGGGAGAGCATTCTCTCCAAGAGCAGGAATTCTCCATTTCTGGGCTGGGAACTGCAGGGGAAAGCCGTGTTGACCCTCCTGGACGGCAGGATAACCTGGCGGCAGGACGGCGATTTCAGCTCTTGATGTCCAGCAGACTTCCAAGCATTTCATCTTGTATCTGTACGGTTTTCAGGTTGGCCTGAAAAAAGCGGCGGCTTAACATCATGTTGGGCAACTCTTCGCTCAATTCCACGTTTGATTGTTCAACCAGGGTTTCTCCCTCGGATGTTTGTTCGTACACTATAGGTCCAGGCGTCTGGATCTGTTGCACCACGGCCTGTATGCCTTGTGGTTCCTGTTCGTGCAGGGTGACCCGTGTTTTTTTGTAGCCATCCGTATTGACGTTCGCCACATTATTGGCGTTTGATTCAATCTTTTTCTGGATGGCGGTCAAGCCCGAAAGTGCCGAATGGATGCCGGAAATCATGGGGTTGCCTCCTGGTATTTTGCGCAAGCTATACCGTATCATATTTCCTTATCGGCCTTTTTGGCAAGCAGCTTTATTTTTCTGGGTGGTAATGGGGCTGTTTTGCAAGTATACCTGATGGGAATACGGCTGTTGGCGCCGCTTGTTTTCACTGATAATGTACCTTGAGGGTTGCTATGCCTTTTTATACTGTTCAGGATGTGGGCCGGTTTTTTCTCAATCCGCTCTTCCCTGTCTTTTTTATCGGCCTGATCCTGCTGTTCAAGAAAGAGCGGACACGCTTTGGCTTGTTGCTGCTTCTGGTCTACCTCTATGGCGTCAGTATCCCCTATACTTCACAGATTGTCATGGCCAGATGGTACATGAAGGACACGGTGGACCGGCAGAGCAGGTATGATGCCGCCGTGGTGCCTGGGGGGATGGTTGATTATAAATGGTATGTGAAACATGCGGCGGAAAATAAAGAAGAGATATTCAAATATGTTTTTGACTATCAGCAGTTGGGGCAGAGTTCGGCGCGGATCCTCATGGGGGCTGCGGCGATAAAAAGCGGTCTGGCCGACACCTTGCTGCTGAGCGATGTGAGTATCAAGGGCGTGCACGAGACCAAAATTCTTCTTGATCTTCTCGAAAGGCAGGGAATTGATGCCGGAAAGATTGCGGTCCACGGCAAGGTCTACAATACCCTGGCCGAGGCTAAAAGCGTCAAGGCATACTGCGAGAGCAAGGGGATCAAGCGGCTCCTGCTCATTACCTCGGCCAACCATATGCGAAGGGCGGCAGCGCTCTTCCGTAAGCAGGGGTTGAATCTGGACCTGCTCTCAGTTTCCAGGGACAACAGGCCCATAACCCGGGAGAGTTTTGTCCCGTCCGGTGATGGCTTGGAGGATACGTATTGGATGCTCTATGAGATTGTCGGTTACACCGCCTATTTGATTCAGGGTAAGCTCTAGTTTCCCGACTATTCTTCCTCGCCGAGCTTTTTAGCATACCCGCATTCCTTGTTCGGGCAATGCAGCTGCAGCCCGCTTTTTTTCGTTTCCCGCTCAAGCAGATAGACAGACCCGCATTGCGGACACATTTCGTTGACCGGCTTGTCCCACAGGGCGAAGCTGCACCCCGGATATCGGTTGCAGCTGTAGAATACCTTGCCCCGTTTGGATATCTTCTGGATGAGTTCTCCTGTGCACCCTTCTTCCGGACAGGGTACCCCGGTTCCGGTGGCGCGGATGTTTTTACAGGCCGGATAACCGGAACAAGCCAGAAACTTCCCATAACGCCCAATTTTAAAGACCATGGGCTTGCCGCATTTTTCACAGAGCTCGCCTGATTCGGCCGGCTGCTCCCTCTCGACGGGTACGATCTTACCTTCGTCATTTCTGGTGAAATCCTGGGTGTGTTTGCACTCAGGATATTTCTCGCAGGCAAGAAATTCGCCGTTTTTCCCCCACTTGATCACCATTTTTCCGTCACAGAGCGGACAGGGAAGTTCGGTGGGGATGGCCGTTTTCTTGATCGACTTCATCTCCTCCTTGGCCGTGTCCAGAGTCTTGCTGAACGGCCCGTAAAAATCCTGGAGAACCTTCAGCCACTGACTGTTGCCTGCCTCGACCTCATCAAGCTTTTCTTCCATGGAGGCGGTGAATTCTATATCCAGAATATCCGGGAAATGGGCGACAAGAAGTTCGTTGACCAGCTTGCCGAGATCGGTGGGCATGAATTTGCGCTGGGCCAGGAGGGCGTATTCCTTGTCCTGGATGGTGGAAAGAATGGAAGCATAGGTACTGGGTCGGCCCACGCCGTTTTCTTCCAGGGCCTTGACCAGGGTCGCCTCGGTATATCGGGGAGGGGGCTGGGTGAAGTGCTGTTTCGGTTCAATGGCCAGGAGGGAGACGGAATCGCCTTTTTGCAGATCCGGCAGGGTGGCATTGTTGCCGTCCGCACCTTCCGGAGAGGCGCTTTCGTCCACCGCTTCCTCATACAAGGCCATAAAGCCCTGGAAGCGCATGATGGAGCCCACGGTCTTGAAAATAAAATCGTTGGCCGCCACCAGGGTGATGGTGGTCTGATCATATTCCGCCGGGGCCATCTGGCAGGCGAGAAAGCGTTTCCAGATCAGAGTGTAGAGGGAGAGCATGTCTTTTTCCAGAAAAGGTGCGAGTTTTTCCGGGGTATTGCGAACATCCGTGGGGCGGACGGCTTCGTGGGCGTCCTGGGCGGATTTGCTGGTTTTGAAGATATTCGGCTTGGCAGGGAGAAATTGGTCTCCGAAGGCCTCGGTGATATACGAGCGGGCTTCATCCAGGGCCTCGTTGCTGATCCGGGTGGAGTCGGTCCGCATGTAGGTGATCAGGCCGGTGGGGCCATCGGCTCCCAATTCGATACCTTCGTAGAGCCGCTGGGCCAGGGTCATGGTTTTTTTCGCGGAAAAGCGAAGCTTGCGGTTGGCGTCCATCTGCATGGTGCTGGTGATGAAGGGTGGACTCGGGTTGCGTTTTTTCTTTTTCTTTTCCAGGCTCTCCACCAGAAAAGAGGCGTTCTTCACCGCAGTGACAATGGCCTGCGCCTCGGCATCGGTGCCGATCTTGTTTTTCTTGAGATCAATCTTTTTGCCGTATGCCTGGTCGAGTTGGGCGATGAAGGGAGGGGGCGTTTTTCCCTCCAGGGTGGTGTGGATGGACCAGTACTCTTCCGAAACAAAGGCATCGATGGCCTGTTCACGTTCACAGACCATGCGGACCGCGACGGACTGGACCCTCCCTGCGCTCAAGCCGCGGCGGACCTTGTCCCAGAGGAGCGGTGAGATCTGGTAGCCCACCAGACGGTCCAGGATGCGGCGGGTTTGTTGGGCCTCGAAACGTTGCTGGTTGACCTCGCTGGCCTGGTCGATGGCGGCGAGGATTGCTTTCTTGGTGAGCTCATGGAAGAGAACCCGCCGGATGGGCTTGTGGGCGGATTTTAATATTTCGGCGATATGGTGGGCGATGGCCTCACCCTCGCGGTCCGGGTCAGGGGCCAGGTATATCGTGTCTGCCTTTTCCGCCGCGTTTTTAAGGTCGGTGATGATTTTCCCCTTGCCCCGGATCGTGACGTATTGCGGGGCAAAATCATTGGCAACATCTACCCCCAGGGTTTTAACCGGCAGATCGATGATATGGCCGACCGATGCCTT
The DNA here is from genome assembly GCA_013349295.1 of Deltaproteobacteria bacterium. Taxonomy (GTDB): domain Bacteria; phylum Desulfobacterota; class Desulfobulbia; order Desulfobulbales; family Desulfurivibrionaceae; genus Thiovibrio. The sequence continues at coordinate 52,157 of DUZW01000001.1, read as the reverse complement.
GACCGTAAAGTTTTTACCGAGATATTTCTGCAAGGTCCGGGCTTTGGCCGGAGATTCAACAATAATGAGCGATTGTGACATAGTGTCCTGGTGATCTGTGCGTTTTGGGTAACTATTCTGCGGCACCCGCTTTGCTGTGGAGTCGTCTCGCGGTATTCGCTGAGCTGTCATAGGCTTGTCCGCATAGGCGGACTATCGCCGTTTCACTGCTGCTCGCAGGCTCTTGCGTGCAGCAGCGGCCCTGCTGAATAGTTACAACTTTTGGGGTTTGCCTGGTTGCCGTTTTTGTTAAGCTGGCGCAGCTGCGACTATTTCTCTAGGGGCCTTATACACTGGACGAATGTGGTTCTGCAAGCCTTTGGTATTGATTGCCCGGTAAAGATGCCACCAGGCCCTGGAGTTCGAGGTGAAGCAGTATCTCGCTGATCCTGTGAGCCGGCAGTCGAGCCGCCTGGATAATCTCTTCGATGTTTTTTGGGTAGACCTCAAGAAGAGAGAAAATCTTCCCCTCTTCCGGCGGCAGCGGAGGCGCTGGTGGGTGTATTGCCGGCGCTGATGCCGGGGCGCTCAGGGCCAGTTCTTCCAGAATATCGGCTCCGTTGTGCACGAGCTTTGCTCCTTCCTGAATCAGGCGGTGGCAGCCCTCGCTTTTCGGGGAATCGATCCTGCCTGGGATGGCAAAAACATCTCTGCCCTGTTCCAGCGCTTGGTGCGCGGTGATCAGGGTGCCTGAACGGATGGCGGCTTCCACGACCACCACTCCCAAGGACAAGCCGCTTATAATCCGGTTTCTGGCGGGAAAGCGAAAACCTTCAGGCATCGTTCCCAAAGGGCTTTCGCTGATTATCGCGCCGTGGTCGGCTATTTGTTCGTGGAGTTTTTTATTCTGGCCGGGATAAACAATATCCAGGCCGCAGCCCATAACCGCGATGGTATTGCCTCCGGCCGCCAGCGCCCCTTTGTGGGCGGCAGTGTCTATTCCCAGGGCAAAGCCGCTGGTGATGACAAGATCGTGGCCGGCCAGTTCCTTGGCCAGCCGTTCCGCGACCTGCAACCCGTACGAGGACGCCGCCCGCGCCCCGACCATGGCGATTCCCGGGGCGCGAAGGAGTTGCGGCGCCCCCTTAACATAGAGAATGGGCGGCGGATCGTTTATTTCCTTGAGCAGGGGAGGAAAAAGCGGATCGTCCCAGCAGAGGATGATTATTCCGGATTTTTCCGCCAGCTGAAGCTCCCGGTCCGCCGCTGCGGCGGCAATCAGTTTCTGGTCGCACAGGCCGGCAAGGCTGTCTTTGCGTAAAAAAGAGCATTCCGCCAGCTCCTGGCGGCTCGCTGCGAGAATATGTCGGGCAGAGCCGAAGCGTTCGACAAGTTTTCGGAGGGTGGCTGGGCCGAGCCCAGGGGTAAGGGCAAGGGAAAGCCACTGGTGTTTGGTGTCCATATCAGCAAGACCGCAAGGAACGAAAGGGTGAAGTGTCTGCAGCACTGGCGAGCTTCCTGCTGAGGCTGGAGGTTCCGGCCGGCACAAGCATGAAGAAGCGTGGTGCGAAGGTAACTCTGTTTTCCCGGGGTAAAGGCCTTGTCAGGCGCGGGCGGCAGAAGAACAGGATTCCCTGAAGAGGGAACCCTATTCTTCACTATAACAGTCGACTAATCGTTGTAAAAGGCAAAAAGAAGATTGCGGCGGGTGGGGTGCTTGAGTTTTTTCAGCGCCTTGGCTTCGATCTGGCGGATTCGCTCCCTGGTTACGGCGAAGTTATCGCCAACCTCCTCCAGGGTCAGGTCAACCGAAGTGTCGATTCCGAAGCGCATGCGCAGGACCAGCTCCTCTCGCGGGGAGAGGGTCCGCAAGACGCTGCGGAGATTTTCCCGCAGACTTTCCATGGCGGTTGCCTCATCCGGCGACAGGGAGTTCACGTCTTCTATGAAATCGGAAAGATAGCTGTCTTCGCTGCTGCCGATGGGGGTGTCCAGGGAGAGGGGCTCCTTGGCGATCTTCAGGATGTTCTTGACCTTGCTCAAATCGATATCGAGCCGTTCGGCCATTTCCTCGGGGGTGGGTTCGCGGCCTGTTTCCCGCAGAAAATCCTTGGCGCCCTTGAGGAGACGATTGATAGTGTCGATCATATGCACGGGGATGCGGATGGTGCGGCCCTGATCGGCAATGGCCCGGGTGATGGCCTGTCTGATCCACCAAGTGGCATAGGTGCTGAATTTATAGCCTCTCCGGTATTCAAATTTTTCCACGGCCTTCATCAGGCCGATGTTGCCTTCCTGAATGAGATCGAGAAGCTGCAGCCCACGATTGGCGTACTTTTTCGCCACGCTGACCACAAGACGCAGATTGGCCTGCACCAGGGTGTTTTTTGATTCACGGGTGATTTTTTCCCCGGCGGTGATTTCGTTAAGCAACGTGGTCAGTGATTCATAATCAATGCCATGTGTTTTAACGCAGCCTTGCAGAAAGAGGGAATATTTGGCTTTGTCATTCTTGATCTGGGGTGGAGGAGTAAGTTTGGCCCCTTGTTTGCGCAGTCGGGTGATGATGGTGGAGAGATGCTTGGCGCTGAAGCGATCGTGCTCAAAAAGGTCGGCGATCGCCTTGCCGTTGCGTTTGATGCGGATTCTGATTTTCTGGGCTTCGGCTTTGGTTAATGCGGGATCAAGCAGGTCGAGACGGAAGGCCGAAAGCTCTTCGTTGAGACGGTGTGCCTCGCTGATCTGCCCGAGAAACTGTTCTTTCTTTTCTTCATTGATCGAAGTATTTATTTCATCCTGGCCGCGGAGAATATCGGCGATGGTCCGTTTTCCGGCGAGCATCTTGTCTGCTATTTCACGCAGGTAGTCAATGGCCAGCGGCGTGGTCAGGAGGGTGTCCTGGAGCAGTTTTTCCCCGTCTTCGATCTTCTTGGCTATTTCGGTTTCCGCTTCCGAGGAAAGCAGGCCCACGGAACCCATTTCCTGGAGATACGCCTTGACCGGATCAAGCTGGTTTCCGGAAAGATCGCGAGTCTTTGCGATCAACCCTCCGGTCGAATCGTCATCCTCCAAGTCCACCGGATGCAAGCTTTCCTCCAGGTCGATCTCGTTGTCCAGATCCAGATCAAAAATGGCGGTAAGATTGCTCGGGCGTTCTAGCGACCAGCTGCTTTCCTCTTCCTCTCCACTTTCAAGCAAAGCATCCTCGGCCAGCAGGACGCTGGTCATTTCCTTGGCGGCGGTTATACTCGATGGTTTTGATCCTTTTTCGTGCCTCGGCATAGCCTTTTCGTCCTCCTAAGTTAATTCGCCCCACCTCTTTAACTTAACAAAAGCTGTCGAAAAAGAGTACAGGCCCTATGAATGCAGGGCCTTATTCATCTGTATTTTTTGTATCGCCAGCTCCATCTCGAGCTGTGGATTCCTGGTCTGTCGGGCCTCGCTGCTTTGTTGCGTGAGCCGTTCTTGTTTCGCCTTCATGCTGGTTGCTGTAAGCCAGCGCAGCATTTCCCGGGCCATCTGTTCCCGCATCTCTTCGGAATGCGAGGGCGTGGAGATAAGCAGTTTGGAAATAAAAGATCGTTCCGGACCGGTGGCTAGCTCAAGGAGCTGTTCCGACCCGCCGGCGAGGTCCGGTTGCCTTTTGAGCAGATGCAGAATGGCAAGGCCGAACGGGTTTATGATGATTTCTTCCAGGCCCGCCTCCAGAAAGGCGGGCAGATATTCGGGGTAGGCCAAGAGAAATTCAAGCAGCTGCCGCTGTTTCATGGGGAGCTGGGCCTCGCCTTTTCCCGGTGCGGCAGCAGGTCTCGGGGCTTGGATGTTTGTCGGCTTGGCGGGGATGACCCCATCCAGGAGCTGCTGGGGTTCGAGGCCAAGTTTTTTGGCGAAATGCGAAACAAAGAGGGTGCGCTGGAGATGTTGATCGCCAATGGCCTTGATCAGTTCCTGCAGCTCTGCAACGATCTTGGCCTTGCCGGCCACGCTTAAGCCATATTGGGCAACGAGCTTGTCAAAAACAAACTCCGGCAACGGCATGGCGGTTTTAAGGTGTTTGTTCAGACCATCCCGGCCGAACTCCCGGACAAAGGTATCCGGGTCATGGGCCTCGGGCAGCACGGCGATGCGAGCCGTCACCTGTTCGCTCAAAAAAAGCGGAACCGAGCGCATGGCCGCCTTGAGTCCTGCCTGATCGCCGTCAAAAAGAAGGATCACCTCATCGGTGTAGCCCTTGAGAGAGCGGATATGGGCCTGGGTCAAGGCGGTGCCGAGGGGGGCGACCACATTGCGCACCCCATGCACGGCCAGGGAGAGCAGGTCGAAGTTGCCTTCAACCACCAGGCAGTTTTTGGCTTGGCGGATGTGCTCCCGATTATGATAGAGGCCGAACAGGGTACGGCTTTTGTCAAAGACCGGAGATTCCGGCGAGTTCATGTACTTGGGTTGGCCGTCGTCCAGAATGCGGCCGCCAAAGGCGACGACCCTGCCGGTCAGGCCGATGATGGGAAACATGACCCGGTTGCGGAAACGGTCATAAAAGCCGCCGTTCTCCCTGGGCACGATCAGGCCGGCCTCCTTGATTGCTTCGGCGCCGATGTTCTGCTTGGGCAGTGCGTTGACGAGAAAACTCCAGCTGTCCGGGGCAAATCCCAGGCGAAATTCCCGGGTGATTTCCTCCGGGATGCCACGTTTGGCAAGATATTCGCGGGCTTTTTGCGCGCCCGGATCGGAAAGCAGGAGGTGATGAAAGAGCTCGGCCGCTTTTTCGTTGGCGACATGCAATGCCTCGCGCTTTTGGGCTTTTTCAAGCTCCTGGGGATTCAGCGGCTTTTCCGGCAGGGCAATCTGGTATTTTCGGGCCAGTTCTTTCAACGCTTCAGCAAAGCTCAAGCGGTGGAAGTTCATCATGAAGCTGAGAACATCCCCCCCCTCGCCGCAACCAAAACAGTGGTATGTTTTGCGATCGGGATTTACGGTGAAGGAAGGCGTTTTTTCGGAATGAAAAGGGCAGAGCCCCTTGAGATTGGTGCCTGCGCGCTTGAGAGAGACATGTTCGCCGATGATCTCGGCGATGTCCGCAGCGTCCTTGATGAGTTGGACTGTATCTTCACCTTGATTTACAGTCATACCGTCAAAAAGACTCCTTGGGCAAAAGGAAAGGTGCAGGATCCACAACAACTGTATATATTATGGCCACAATCTTTCTGTGTAATCCATCTGTGTGTGGTGTCAAGGAAAAAACGTTGATAAGTCACCTTTATAGGCTGTTTTGGGTGTAAGATTTTATTAATTTCGTCACGGTCTGTTTTCTTTTCCGGGCCGGCAGCCGCATTTTTCAGGAGAAGCCGTTTCATGAAGAACCGTTATGATGAAAAAGAAGCCCAGGCCTTTGTCGGGGCCTATCCCAACTGCCTGCCGGAACTCGCCCTCCGGGTTTATACCTCGCGGTTGCTGGGCGCGGAAGAAGATCTTGTTTTGCACGGAGGCGGCAACACCTCGGTTAAGGGCAGAATAACCAATCTGGTCGGGGAAGAACAAGATATTCTCTATATCAAGGGCAGCGGCTGGGATCTTGGGATCATCGCGCCCCAGGGATTTCCCGGCCTTGATCTGGCCTATCTCCGCAAGCTTCGCTTGGTTCAGGACTTAAGCGATGCGGAGATGGTCAACCAGTTCCGCACCCATCTCCTTGACGCCGCCTCGCCCAATCCCTCCATCGAAACCCTGGTGCATGCCTTTCTGCCCCACCGGTTCATTGATCATACCCATGCCGATGCCATTGTTTCCCTGACCAACCGGGAAGATGCAAAAACCCATCTGCACGAGGCGCTGGGGGAAAATATCGGGATACTGCCCTTTATCATGCCGGGTCTGCCCCTGGCCAGGGCCATGGCGGAACTTTATGAGAGCAGGCCGGAAGTCGACTGCATCGTTCTCAAAAATCATGGCATTTTCACCTTTGGCGATGATGCAAAAACCGCCTACGACAGGATGATCGATTATGTGAGCCGGGCCGAGGCGTATCTTGCCGGGCGCAGCGCGGGTTCAACCCCAAGCCTCGCCGTTGCTCCGGGATCGGTGCAACCGTCGGTGGTCTTGCCCATCCTGCGGGGGGGATTGAGTTTTGTGGAGGAATCGGGCCGTCGCCGTACCCTGCAGCTGACCGTGCGCCGGAACGGGGAAATCCTTGCCGCTCTCGCCCGGGAGGACGCCAGAGAGCTCTTTGTCAACGGGGTGCTCACCCCGGACCATGTGATCCGCACCAAGAATTACCCGCTCTGGCTTGAGGTGGCGGGGCTGGACGAGGGCGAGACCATGGCGGCGGTGCAGAGCGGACTTGCCCGATACCAGGAGGAGTATGACCAGTACTTCGTCGCCCAGGTGGCGGCGAAAAAGGTCAGCCGCACCAAGCTTGATTCCATGCCGCGGGTTGTTCTGGTGCCGGGTCTGGGCCTGGTCGCCGCCGGGTTCAGTGAGAAGGAGGCAGGAATTGCCGCGGATATCGCCGAGCATACCATTGCGGCAAAGTTGCGGGGCGCACCCCTCGGCCCTTACCGTGAGCTTGCACAGGACGCTATTTTCGATATGGAATACTGGGCTCTTGAGCAAGTCAAGCTGGGGAAGGCAAAGCCGAAGCCCCTCGAGGGGCGAACCGCCTTGGTGACCGGGGGGGGCGGGGCCATTGCCATGGGAATCGGCCGCAAGCTCCTGGAGGCCGGAGCCAGGGTTTTCATGACCGACATCAATCAGGAACGGTTGGAAACGGTCTGCCACAATCTGGCTGATACTTTTGGCAGTCGCCTGGTTTCTTCGTTGCTCATGGATGTGACCAGCGAGGAGTCGGTACGGATCGGCATGGAGCAACTGGTCGTGGAATGCGGCGGCCTTGATATTCTGGTCCCCAATGCCGGCATCGCCCATGTGGCGAAACTTGCCGACCTCAGCGAGGCTGCTTTCAGGCAGGTCATGGAAGTCAACTGTCTGGGGGTGTTTCAGGTGATCAAGGGGGCGATCCCGATTCTAAAGCGTCAGGGCACCGGCGGCAGCATCGTGATCAACAGTTCGAAAAATGTTTTTGCTCCCGGCGCCTCTTTCGGCGCGTACAGCGCTTCCAAAGCCGGGGCACATCAGTTGGGCAAGATTGCCGCTCTGGAGCTGGCCGAGTTCGGCGTGCGGGTGAACATGATCAATGCGGATGCGATTTTCGATGACGCAGGTGTTTCCTCCGGCCTCTGGGATGTGGTGGGGCCTGAGCGGATGCGCTCCCGCAACCTTGACCCGGAAGGGCTCAAGGATTATTATCGCCAGCGGAATCTTCTGAAAACTACGGTGCATGCCGACCATGTAGGCAATGCGGTGGTTTTTTTCGCCAGCGAACAGACCCCGACCACCGGCGCAACCCTGCCGGTGGATGGCGGGATCATGGCCGCCTTTCCCCGGTAAGCCGTTGAGCAAAAAATAACGTGAATACCGCATCCTGCCGAGACGGCATAAGGAGCCGTAACGTCGAGGCGGATGAGTACAAGTTATTTTCGCACGGCTACTAAAAAAACACAGGGCTGGAAATGGTGGAACCCTTGGTGTATGTTTGCCCGAGGCACACTTAAAAACGAAGAATCAAGGAGGCTGTTTCCCATGGCGGAAATAAAGAGCACCATGGATATGGTGTTGGAGCGGGCGGCAAGAATGGCTGCCGGGGCAGGGGAAGGGAATTACCTCGCAGAAGAGCAGCTCAAGGAGGGGATGCGTCTCGGCGCCGCCTATATGCGCGGCGAAGGGCCTGGCCTGGGAGAAAGGCTTGGAGCGCTATCGCCTGACGAGAAAGGGCCTGTGCTGAAAGGGGCGGTGCAGGCCATGCTGCGCAATATTTTCCTGGCCCGTGAAGCGGAAAAGCAGGAGCTCGCCGATAAGGCCATGCACGGGCTGGTTGAGATCGGGCAGGGGGATGGAGAGCTGCTTCAGATTTTGGCTGAAATGAAAAAGATTCTCGATGGGTACCGGCAGCATGGCGAGCAGCTGAAAGAGCAGCTTGAGGCCCAGTTCAGCCAGCAGATGGCGATGATGGAGCAGAATCTGGCCAAGCAGACCGGCAGGGCCATGAAGCTGCAGCCCGCCCAGCACCCGAAATTTCAAGAGGAATGGGCCAGGATTCAAGGCCAGCTTAACGAACAGTACGGCCAGGCCCTGAAACAGCTGAAAGATTTGGTCGAACAGCATTTGATCCCGTAAACAAGGGCGATAGTTTCAGGAAAGGAGAGGGGGCATGGAAGCAGAAATCTGGCTCGATGTGGAAGAGGCCGATCCCAAGGATCTGCCCGAGGTTGAAAAAAGGTTCAAGGATTGGTACGCAGCCGGGGCGGAGGCGCGCTATAACAAGCCGTGTTTCGGTTTCCTCACGGTACTGGACAAGCCGTATCGCTACCAGGTGGATTTCGGGCAGGCGGATCTGCCCCAATCCATTCAGGGGTTGCACGGCAAGCTCTACCGGTACGGGGTTAAGGTTTTTGTCCATTTCATGCATTGACGGTCATGCGGATGCAAGGAGTTCTTGACCGAATCAGACGCAGCCTCAAGCGGCGCCAGCTTGACGCCATCCTGGTGACCCAGCCGGAAAACCGGAGGTATCTGAGCGGCTATACGGCCAGGGATCATGCGATCAACGAAAGCGCGGGCGTCCTGCTCATCCCCTCCGAGGGTGAGCCCTATCTTCTCACCGATTCCCGGTTTCATTTGCAGGCGGAACAGGAGTCCACTGATTTTCGGGTCAAGCTCTATCCCCGTGGGTTGTTTCCCTTGCTGCGCATCCTGCTTAAGAAGCACCGCTTCAAGCGGCTGGCCTTTGAGAGTCATTATTTCCTGCATTCCACCTCCCTGACCCTGACCAAGCTGGCTGCCGCCCTCAAGGTGGAACTGGTGCCGCTCACCGGGTTTGTCGAGGAGCTTCGGCTGGGAAAGGATGTGGAGGAGCTGGCCAGGATAGAACGTGCGGTTCTCCTCAACGAAGCGGTGTTTCTGGAGATTTATCGTACCCTGCGCCCGGGCCAGACCGAAAAAGAGGTGGCCCTGGCCATTGAAAACGGTATGCGGCTCAAGGGCGCGGAGCGGCCGAGTTTCGAGACCATCGTCGCAGGTGGTCCCAACGCGGCTTTGCCCCATGCGGTTCCCTCCGACAGACCGCTGGCGGCTGGAGAAACCATTGTCATCGACATGGGCCTCGTGTTGGACGGCTACTGTTCGGACATGACCCGGACCGTGGTGCTTGGAACTCCGGATGCCAAAACGGTTTCGTTGTTCCGTTTAGTGCGCAAGGCGCAACTGGCCGGGCTGAATTGCCTTCGGGCCGGGATAAGCGGAATGGCGGTGGACAAGATCGCCCGCGGCGTGATAGAGCGGGCGGGCTTAGGTGAGCGGTTCGGCCATGGCCTTGGCCACGGGGTGGGCTTGAACGTTCACGAAGGTCCGTCGCTCAACTACCGGAACCGTAAACCCCTTGCCGCCGGGATGGTGGTCACGGTGGAGCCGGGGGTCTATATCCCGGGTTGGGGCGGGATCCGCTTGGAAAACATGGCGGTGGTAGAAAAAGAGGGGTGCAGGGTGTTGAATCGGGACACCACCTTTTTGGATCTGTAACGGTTCAACAGCACCACATCTGCATCGTCATCGGCCTGCTCATGTGCACTAGCACACTTCGCAAGCCTCTTCCTCGCATCTGCGGCACTGCTGAACCGTTACATTTAGCCGGTCGGATTTTTAAGTTGTATTCAATCTTTTCAGGAAATTAATCATGCGAAACGATCAACGGGCAGCGGATGCGCTGCGGCCGATTAGTATTGAAAAGGGCTATCAGCCTCAAGCCTATGCCTCGCTGCTGATCACCATGGGCGGCACCCAGGTTTGTTGCGCCGTCACCCTGGAAACCACTGTTCCGCCGTTTTTGCGGGGAACCGGCCAGGGCTGGATCACGGCGGAGTACGGCATGCTGCCCTGTTCGACCAGCAGCCGGATGCAACGGGAGGCGGCCAAGGGCAGGTCCGGCCGCACCTATGAGATACAGCGGTTATTGGGCCGCTCGCTACGGACCATGGTTGATCTTTCCCGTTTGGGCGAGGTGACCCTCCGGGTTGACTGCGACGTACTCAAGGCCGACGGCGGCACCCGCACCGCTTCGATCACCGGGGCGGCCATTGCCATGCGGGATGCGCTTGAGCGGATGCATCGGGAGGGCGTTCTGGTCACGCCGGTGGAGATCCTCCCGGTGGCGGCCATCAGCGCGGGCATAGTCGACGGCGAACCCTTGCTCGATCTTAATTATCTGGAAGATTCCAATGCGGAGGTGGATGCCAACTTTGTCATGACCGGGGATGGTCGCTGGGTGGAAACCCAGTGCACCGCCGAAGGCAAGCCCTTCAGCCCCGAAGATTTTAACCGGATGGCCGTCCTGGCCCGCAAGGGCATCGATGAGCTCTTGGCCTTATGGGCTCCAGCATGACATCCCCTTATACCCTGCACAGTAACTCCAGCGATTGCGCGGCCCGGCGGGGCGAGGTGCGTACCCTGCACGGCACGGTGCAGACCCCGGTCTTCATGCCGGTGGGCACCCAGGCCACGGTCAAGGGTGTGCTCCCGGAAAATCTCAAAGAGCTGGGCGCCCAGATCATCCTCGGCAATACCTACCATCTCTACATCCGGCCCGGCCATGAGTTGATCCGCTCTTTCGGCGGCTTGCACCGCTTCATGAATTGGGATCGGCCCATTCTCACCGACAGCGGCGGCTTTCAGATCTTCAGCCTCAAGGATCTTACCAAGATCACCGAGGAAGGTGCCGCATTCAAGTCGCATCTCGACGGCAGCAAGCTTTTTTTGAGTCCGGAGGATGCCGTGGGTGTGCAGGAGGCCCTGGGTTCGGACATCATGATGTGCCTGGATACCTGCATTCCCTACCCGGCCACCCGAGAGGAGGCCATTGCCTCCACGGATCTCACCGGTCGTTGGGCCAGACGTTCCCGCGCCGCCCACAAAGAAAGGGGCCAGCTGCTCTTCGGCATCATCCAGGGCGGCATGTATCCCGATTTGAGGGCCCGTGCGGTGGAAGAGCTGGTGGAGATCGGCTTTGACGGCTATGCCCTTGGGGGGCTCAGTGTGGGCGAACCTGCCGAGCTGATGATGGAGATCACTGAAGAGATCGCTGCCCTCATGCCCGCCGATTACCCCCGTTACCTCATGGGGGTGGGAACCCCGGAAAATCTGGTGGAGGCGGTCTATCGCGGCATCGACATGTTCGATTGTGTAATGCCCACGAGAAACGCGCGCAACGGAATGCTCTTTACTTCAAGCGGCAGGCTTGTTATAAAAAATGCGCGCTATCAGGATGACCAGCGGCCCGTGGATGAGGAGTGCGACTGCTACACCTGTCGCAATTATTCCCGGGCCTATCTGCGGCATCTTTTCATGGCCAGAGAGATACTTTCCTCGCAGTTGAACACTATTCATAACCTGCATTATTATGTGGGGCTCATGGCCCGGATCCGCAAGGCCATTGAGGAAGATCGTTTCAGTCAGTTTCGCCGGGATTTTTATGCCAAGCGGACGGTAGAGTAAAAGGTCGCAGGCGGATATTTGCCTGCCTGAAAAAGTTAAACAGAATCGGAGGGGTTTATGGTTGATGTAGCTTTTGCCGCAGATGCTGCGGCTGGTGGAGCAGCTGGGCCGCAAGGCCTGATGAGTTTTTTGCCGCTTATTTTGATCTTTGTGGTGTTCTATTTCCTCCTGATCCGTACTCAGCAGAAAAAAGCCAAGGAGCATCAGGAATTTGTCGCCAATCTCAAGAAGGGTGACGAGGTTCTGACCAGCGGTGGCCTTCAGGGCAAGATCACCGGTCTGACAGACCGGGTGGCGACCATTGAGATTGCCGAGAATGTGCGGGTGAAAATTGCCCGGTCCTATATCCTGGGATCGCTGGCGAGCATGGAGGGTGGCGAGAAAAAAGAAGGTGCGGCCTGCGCCATCGGTAGCAAGGGGGGTTGAGGCTGAACTAGCCCTTCACCGGGAGTGAAGCGAAGAAAAGATTTAAGGCCAGCCTGGGTTTTCCCGGGCTGGCCTTTTTTTGGTGCGGTTGGCATGGGCTTCTGCTATCAGAGGATAAATTCGTGACAGTCGATATATTAAATCGACCGATATCTTCTGGCAACATTGGTGATCATGGCTGTACGGCTACCATTTTTTCCTGCTGATCACGCAAATTGCGACTCGTACGTTGTCACTTTTTTTCAGGCAGACCTTTTGAAGGCCATTTTCGGAATTCAGGGTAGGTCCCATTTCGTTGCTTGCCTAAAGATACGAAGCAAAGAAAGGGTATCCCGGGTCATTTGTCCCGCCACGGCGGGAGGCCCTGCGCTTCTCAAAGCTGCTCGGCTGTGGGCCAACGGCAAATCTCTCCTGGTTACCCTTGTTCGTGCCCTATATCATGATGCATGGTCTTGAGGCAACGGTCCATCACCACCATCAACCCCGCCGCCTTCGCGCTCCGGGCCGCCTCGGCGTGGCTCACCCCTTCCTGCATCCAGACCGCCCTGGCGCCGACGGCAATGGCTTCGGCCACGATGGCGGGGACATCCTCGGAGCGGCGGAAGATATCGACAATATCCACCTGGGCGGGGATTGCGGCAAGGTTGGGGTAGCAGTCCAGGCCGAGGATTTTCTCTTGTCCGGGATTGACCGGGATAATCGTATAGCCCGCTTCGATCAGGTAACGGGCCACCATGTTGCTGGGCCGGGATTCCTTGGGGGAGAGGCCGACCACCGCGATGGTTTTGCTTGTGGTCAGCAATGTTTTTATGGCAGGGAGATCATTAAGGAGCATGCGGGTATCTCGTGCTGTAGGTGTATGGCCCTGCAAATCTGCATGATAAAGCCGGGAAAAGGTATTATATTGTTTTTTCTTAGTCGGCACAGTTAAAAAATGAGAAGAAAGAGGTAGGCTATGTGTCAGATGCGCGTCGTTCTGGAGCAGGATGGCAACGAGGCGGTGGTGGCGGAAAGCGCCTCGCAGCTTGAGGTCTGTGAGGATGGCATCCGAATCAGCACCTTGTTTGAAGAGCCACAATTCATCCGGGGTGCGGCGGTTCGGGCCATTGATTTTTTAAATGGCAGGGTAACCGTGATCCGGAAAGGAGAAAAGGCCTGAGATGGACGAGAAAACCACGATGGAAAAGTTGCAGATTCTTCTGCCCCACTGGATTGAGCATAATCAGAACCATGAGGCTGAGTTCAAAAAATGGTTGGATTTGGTGCGGAGTGAGGGGCAGGGGGGGCTGGCGGATCTTTTGGCTAAGGCCGTGGCCAGCATGGCCGAGACCGACGGCATCTTGAAAAAGGTCCTGGCGGAGATCGGCGGTCCAGGCGAGGGTCATCATCACCACCACCATCATCACCATCATTACGACTGAAGGGGCTATTTCGTAAAGGAGCGCAGGCCCGCAATGGCATGGTGCTCCAGCGACCCCAGAGTGGCCACCACCGTGACCAGCCAGAAGTCTTCCGGGTCTGCCTCAATCTGTCTGCGCAGGCTTGCCCCCAGCCAGTGTGAATCCTCCGGCAGGCTGTAAAACTGGCTGTCGATGCTGAAAAAACCGTCGAGGAGATGGGCCATGGTGTGGAAGATCTTGCTTTGAAAGCCCTGCGGCATGGCCGGGAGATCGCTGAACCCCTTGGTGCCTGCCGCCCGTAACTCTCCGGTGAGATTTGTCAGAATCTGCCGGTTGTCGGCCACTCCCTGCTCAAGCCAGGGCCAGAAGCGCGGGTCCGCGCCGGAGCAGGATTGGTCCGCCACAACCCGTACCGCCTCGTAGTGCACCAGGGAAGTACGGTCGAGAAAGCGCAGGACATGGGCGGAACTTTTTTCAAAGTCCGGCTCCATGGTCAGGATCTTGTGGGTTATTTCAAGTTTCATCTTCTTCCTTTTACAATCTCGGCAAGTATCGGCAACCGGGTTATTTCCATGAAGCTCCGTACATGGTATTCCGCCGGCAGGGCCGGATTTTTGAAGGCGATGAGCCGCATGCCCAAGGCTTCGGTGTGTTCCCGGTCAACCATGGAGTCGCCGATGTACACCGCTTCGTCCACCCGACAGGCGAAATGGGCGAGGATTTGCTCCAGTGCTTCCGGGTCGGGTTTGGGCCGGGCCACATCAATGGCGGTGACCACCTTGTCGAACCGGTCCGCCAGGGCAAACATCCGCAGCACCGGGCCCATGGTGGAGGTCCGGTTGGTGCTGATCGCGGTTTTGCATGCAGGGCGGAGAAAATCCAGAAATTCGGGAAGATCCGGCTCCATGTTCATGTGCTGCAGGTAGGGGGTGTAATCCAGGGACTGCCGGTAGGCCTCGGCCCGTTCCAGGTCCGCCGGGTAAGCGCGAAAGATGTGCCGGATGGAATCCATGACATGGTGCATGTGCACGTATTCCAGCTCATCCTCGTCCATGGGCGGGCGGTCGAAGGCGGCGCGGATATGGTTGTAGTAGACCCGGTTGGCGTTTTTGGAGTCAAACATTACGCCATCGCAGTCAAACACGACGAGTTTTAAAGAAGCCATTGTGAAGAATCCTTGCCATCCTCCCAGGTCCGCGCTATGTAAAATCCTTTACCAGGGCGGATGAATCAGGGCGTGGGGCTGAAAAGTATTACATCGGATGCCGTGCTTAGGATAATGATCCTCATTTTTACAATAATCATTCATCCGCAATGGGAAAACACGGCGTAAGCTTAGAAACGTAAACGGTTGAGCAGTGTCTCAAGAGGCATGAAAGAGGCCTGTGAGTTCTTAGCCTGCCTATCAAGCAGGTCGATGACAAAGCAGATGCCGCGCGGCTGAACGTTTACTCTTTACAGAATATCGTCCGAAGATGTCAAGCTGTTAACCGTAAGGGGTAGTCATGAAACAGAGCACGGATTTTCTCGTCATCGGCAGCGGTATTTCCGGGCTCTCCTTCGCCATCAAGGCCGCGCGTTTAGGATCGGTGACCATCATCACCAAGAAGGCCAGGGTGGACACCGCCACCAACCTGGCTCAGGGCGGGATCGCCGCAGTGTTGTCGCCGGAGGATTCCTTTGCCTTGCACATTGAGGACACTCTGCGCTCCGGGGCCGGGCTCTGCCATGAGGACATCGTCCGGTTGGTGGTGGAGACCGGTCCGGCCCGGATCGAGGAGTTGATCCGCCTCGGCGTGCAATTCCAGAGCGAGGCCAACGATCCCAATCATCTTGATCTGGGTAAGGAGGGGGGGCATTCGGCCCGCCGCATTGCCCATGCCATGGATCTCACCGGCCGCAAGATCGAAGAGGGCCTCCTGGCCCAGGTGGCGGCGAATCCAAAGATCACGGTGCTGGAAAATCATCTGGCCGTCGATCTCCTGGTCAGCTCCAAGACCGGCACCCCTTACCAGCCCCACGACAGCTTCAGCGACCAGTGTCTGGGCGCCTATGTCTTTGATCGGGAAACCGGGCGGATCGACACCTACCAGGCCAAGGTGACGGTACTCTGCACCGGCGGCACCGGTAAGGTCTATCTCTATACCACCAATCCCGATATCGCCACCGGCGACGGCATTGCCATGGCTTACCGGGCCGGGGCCAGGGTCGGGAATCTGGAGTTTGTCCAGTTTCATCCCACCTGTCTCTATCACCCGCAGGTGAAGAACTTTCTGATCTCCGAGGCGGTGCGCGGGGAAGGGGGGCGGCTCATCGACCAGCGGGGCCAGGCCTTCATGCACAAGTATGATTCTCGAGGGGATCTCGCCACCCGCGACACGGTGGCCAGGGCCATTGACAGTGAGATGAAGAGCAGCGGCGATGATTGCGTCTATCTGGACATTACCCACCAGCCGGCGGAATTTCTCAAGAAAAGGTTTCCGACCATTTACAATAAATGCCTTTCCCTGGGGATCGACATGACCAAGGTGCCCATTCCGGTGGTGCCTGCGGCCCATTATATGTGCGGCGGGGTGGTTACGGACCAGTGGGGAAGGAGCAACATCGAAAATCTTTTTGCCTTTGGAGAGGTCGCCTGCACCGGGCTGCACGGCGGCAACCGTCTGGCCAGCAATTCTCTGCTCGAGGCCGTGGTCTTTGCCCATCAGGCCTTTCTTGAGTGCGAACGGGAATGGCCCAGTCTGCGCAAGGCCACGCTGCCCGAGGTGGCGGAATGGTCCGCCGGCGAGGCTCAGCGCATCGAGGAGAATGTTCTGGTCAGCCATAATTGGGACCAGATCCGTCGCCTGATGTGGAACTATGTCGGTATCGTCCGCACCGAGAAGCGCCTTGCCTTGGTGCAGGAACGGCTCCGGGTTATCGTCCGCGAGGTGGATCAGCATTATCACGACTACATCCTGACCCCGGACCTCATCGAACTGCGCAACATCGCCCAGGTCGCCGAGCTCATCGTTCGTTGTGCCTGCATCCGCAAGGAATCCCGCGGGCTTCATTATCTGGTTGATTTTCCCGAACCAGACGATGCCCATTGGAAAAAGGATACCATCATCGGGCGTCGGGCCGGCGAACCGTGCCAGGCTGCCTCTTCCAGCTAGCCGGATAGACCTCCTGATTTCTCTCTCCCCCCTCTGTGTGGCTCAGCCCATTTCGGAAGCGTAAGCTTTTTCTTGAATGCTATTGCTCTGCAATTAATTGATTTTCCGTGCAAAAAAACGAAAATCAGCCATTTCTTTTTTTCCTGTCCTTTTTTTCTTGACTCGCACACTACCTGTAGTGCAATAATATTTAGCGAAACACTACAGGTCGTGTTTCGTGCGTGAAATAGAGGGGAAGATTTTAACTAATTTCTTAATCATTGAATAGGAGCAAGGGAATGGGAGTTGTGATGCCACTTAAAGCTGAGACCGCCCAGGCCAGAACGCACCAGGTAGTGAACGAAGACAGCACCGATATTGCCCTTTTTGTCCGTTCCTCCCAGGATGACATGATCGGCTGGAACCGGCAGCGCATCGTCGATGCCCTGTTGCGCGAGACCTTTATCGACCGTGACACCGCCGAGAAGATCAGCCGGGATATCGAGGTGACCATCCAGGCCGGCAAGGTGAAAACCATCACCGGTCCCTTGATCCGTGAAATGGTCAACGCCAAGCTCCTGGAGATGGGGCTTGAGGAGGCCCGGCGCATGCACACCCGTCTCGGGGTGCCGCTCTATGACGTCGATCAGTTGCTGGTCCAGCATAACAAGGAAAATGCCAATGTGCCCCATGGCCCGGAAGCGACCAACCTCACCCTGGCCGAAGGGATCAAGAAGGAGTACGCCCTGCTCCATGTTTTTACCCCGGATGTGGCGGACGCCCATTTGAGCGGCGATCTGCATCTGCATGACCTGGGTTTTATCGATCGGCCATATTGTTCCGGGCAGTCCTTGGAGTACATCAAGAAATTCGGTCTCAATCTGCCCCACGCCTTGTCCATGGCCAAACCGGCCAAGCATGCCGAGGTGCTCCTTGCCCATATGGTTAAATTCGCTGCTTCCCTGCAAAGCCATTTTGCCGGGGCCATCGGTTGGGACGCAATCAACCTTTTTTATGCCCCCTACCTGGAAGAACTTTCCGATGACGGGGTCAAGCAGTTGGCCCAGATGATGATCTACGAATTCTCCCAGCAGGCCGTGGCCAGGGGGGGGCAGGCGATCTTTTCCGACGTCAACATCTACTGGGAGGTGCCCAAGCATTTCGTGGACGTGCCCGCCATCGGTCCGGGAGGGGTCTACACCGGCAAGACCTATGGCGAATACGAAAAACAGGCGCAGCGTTTTGCCTGGGCCTTGTTCGAGGTCTATAAAGAGGGGGATGCCGCCGGCCGTCCCTTCTTCTTCCCCAAGCCGTTGGTGCATATCACTGAAAAGTTCTTCAAAACCGACGGCCACATGGATTTCTTGCACCATATCTGCGAGGTGGCCTCGGTGAAGGGCAATACCTATTTTGTTTTTGACCGCGGCGATACCGCCAAGATCTCCGAATGTTGCCGTCTGAGCTTCAAACTGGAGGCCTCGGATCTGGAAGACGCCAAACAGCCCTGGAAGATGCGTTACTCGGCCTTGCAGAACATCACCATCAATCTGCCGCGCCTTGCCTTCCAGGCCCAGGGGGATGACACCAAGCTGTTTCTCTTGCTCACCGAAAAGCTCCAGCTTGCGGCCAAGGCCCACGGCCAGAAGAAGAAGTTCATCGAGCGGTTGATGAGCCTGGGCAAGGGCGGCCCACTTTCCCTGCTGGCCATGGATCTTGACGGCGAGCCCTATCTCAAGCTGCACCGCTGCTCCTATCTGATCGGCATGGTGGGCCTCAACGAGCTGATCCGGGTACATCTGGGCCAGGAGCTGCACGAGTCGGATGAATCCATCAAGTTCGGTCTCAAGGTCATTGCCCACATGAACATCGTTTGCAGCAAGCTGGCCGAGGCCATGGACATGAAGTTCGTCCTGGAGCAGACCCCGGCCGAGAGCACCGCCTTCCGTTTTGCCAAGTTGGATCTTGCCCATTTCAACACGGAGGCGGAAAAAGTCGTTCAGGGCAACAGGGGAAAGGGGGAGGTCTATTACAGCAACTCCACCTTATTTAACGTGGGCGCCAACATGAGCCCCATCTCCAGGGTGGAAAAGGAAGGGTTATTCCATCCCCTCATCGAGGCGGGTTCCATCACCCATATCTGGTTGGGCGAGGCCCAACCGGACAAGGAAGCTCTGGCCGGTTTTGTGATCAATGTCTTCAAGCATACCCAGAACGACCAGATCGCTTTTTCCCCGGAGTTCACGGCCTGCATTGCCTGCGGGAAGACGAGCCGGGGGTTGAGCGAGTCCTGCCCCTACTGCCAGTCGAAAGACGTGGACGGGATCACCCGGATTACCGGGTATTTCACCAAGATCTCGAGCTGGAACAAGGGGAAGCTCGGCGAGTTGCACGACCGTTATCGGAACATCGACCGGTTTAATAATTAAAGGGGGGAGTCTGTATGACACTGTTTACCAAGGATGACTGCGTGCTGTGCGCCCAGTTGAAAAAACAATTTGATCTTTCCGCCATGGATGTTCAGGTGGAAGTGCTTGACAATAACGACGCCGGAGCCTTGGCCCACCTTGCCTGGCACGGCCTGGTGGAGCGGGCGAGAAAGACGTTGCCTATCCTGGTGCTTGACGATTCGTCGGCCCTGCATGAGTTTCCCCACATCGAAAGCCGGCTGTTGGAGCGCGCCGCCCGGTGCGGCGTCGCGGCAAGACGTCCTGGCAAACAGGCAGGCTGCGAGTCCGGCAGCTGCGCCCTGCGATAGCCTTGGAGTGCGTGGCTTGTCGCACTTTCAAGCAGCATCCGGCTCTTGTGTTTGCCTGCCGCCGATAAAGGGGTTTCTGGAGACCTCCTTTATCGACTGGCCCGGCAAGCTGTGTGCAATCCTCTTTGTGGGCGGCTGCAACTTCCGTTGCCCATTCTGCCACAATCACCCGCTGGTCCTCGCCCCGGAAGGCATGGAGACCATCGATTTCGAGGAGATCGTCAGCCGTCTGGCCGCTCGGAAAAAGTGGCTGGCAGGGGTTTGCATCTCCGGCGGCGAACCGACCCTGTCCCCTGGTCTTCCCACGATGATCGCCCGGCTCAAGGCAGAGGGCTGGGCGATCAAGCTCGACACCAACGGCAGCCGGCCGGAGGTGTTGGCGCAACTGCTGGCCGACAATCTTCTGGACATGGTGGCCATGGATGTCAAGGCGGTGCTGATCCAGGATAAATACGAGCGCTGTACCGGTTGTCCCGTGGATCTGGGGGCGATTCAAAAAAGTATCGATCTGTTGACTCACAGCGGTATCGCCCATGAGTTCCGCATGACCGTTGCCCCCGGTCTGCATACGGAAGAAGAAATCGCTGCCTGGGTACGGCAGTTTGACCGTTCACGGTCCCGTCTTGCCTTGCAAAATTTTAATCCCAGGACCACCCTGGATGCCCTGTTTGAAAAAGAACAGGGTTTTTCTCCTGAAATATTTTCCCGTATCTCTGCCATGGTTGCCTGAGAATACTGGCGTTTTATTGAAAAAATAATGTTAAATCAGAGGGTTTTCCCGGTGCTTGTATCGGAGAAAAAAATAACCCCCTCTGCTTGACAAAGGTTAAAGCATATAGTAATAGTGGCATCCTGAGTGCGCGAATACGTTACATTTCACAATAATTTTTTTTGTTAAAATTTTACTGAAGGAGAATAAATATGCCTACGATCGAGCATAATGGTTCAAGCTTCACCGTTGACGAAGACGGCTTCCTCACCAAAGGTATGGAAGAGTGGAACGAGCACTGGATTGAATACGTAAAAGGTGTTGAGGGCATCAGCGAGCTGAGCGACGAGCATCGCAAGGTTATCGATACCCTTCAGGACTACTACAAGAAGAACGGTATCGCTCCCATGGTCCGGATCCTTTCCAAGACCACCGGCTTCCCGTTGAAGCGGATCTACGAGCTGTTCCCCTCCGGTCCCGGCAAGGGCGCCTGTAAGATGGCCGGCCTGCCGAAACCGACAGGTTGTGTGTAATTTCCACGCCAGTCGATTCGTTCAGAATTGAATGAAAAAAGGAGAAGGCATCTGCCTTCTCCTTTTTTTTCGTCCAAAATTCCTTAACCCTCCGGCCCTGCCAAGCGGACAGCCGCGTAGCCTCCCTTCAGAAAAGCATTTCCAGGAAGTGGTTGTGATACTCGGAAAGGTCCTGGTTGCACTCGCCACAAAAAAACTTGATCTCTCCCAGCACCTGTGACTCATCGCCTTCCTGGGTAAAGCTTCCATCGCTATTTTGTAAGTAACGGGTAGTCAGGACAACCCCATCGGCGATCTCAAAGAAATCGGTATCGTTGCCGCAGTGCGGACAGCGGATGTGCGCCCGGCTTTTTTGTGGAACCCTGCGGGGAGTTGCGGTTTCGGTATCCATGCTGCTCCTCACCAGAATAAAGAGGGTAATACCCTTATGATAAAAGGGTGGATTCTACGGCAGATACCGAAAAATGTCAATTTAGAGCTGACGCCGTAACTAAAACTTTTAACGATGAGTGTTGGGGGGGCGGCGCCCCTGTCGTGCTCTGGATCAGTTGTACCGGATGGCAAAGGCGGTCTTGTCGCCCAGGGGCTGTTCTTCGGTCACCTGCACCTCCTTGACCTCGGCTTGGGGGGAGCCGGTGTGCAGCCAGGCAAGCATTTGCTCGACCTTTTCCGCTTCGCCTTCAAGCACTGCTTCCACCGAGCCATCCAGCCGGTTCCGGACCCAACCGCTCAATTCAAGGCTCCGGGCTTCCTTTTGGGCATAATCGCGAAAATAGACGCCCTGGACCAAACCTTCAACCCTTGCCACCACCCGTTTTCTTGCCATCTCCTGCTCCTTTCTCGCTTTGTTCAACAATCAGATCATACTCAGCGGCCAATAAGCCGCAGAAATTCGTCTTCCGTGATCACGGTCAAACCCAATTCCCGGGCTTTTGTCAACTTGCTTCCGGGGTTATCCCCGAGGACAACATGGGTTACTTTGCGGTTTATGCCGGAGGCCACTTGGCCGCCCAGCTCCTTGATTCTGGACTTGGCCTCATGCCGGGAAAGGCGGGAAAGCCCCCCGGTGAAAAGAAAGACGCTGTCTGCCAGGGCGCCGCCAGCCCCAGTATCCGGTTTTTCCTCCTGAACGCGGACCCCCAAGGCCTGCAAACGGCCCAGCATCTCTTGAACTGTCGGGTCCTGAAAGTAATCCACCAGACTGGTGGCCATCTGTTCGCCGATACCCTCGATGTGTAAAAAATCAGTTTCTCCGGCCAGGGAAAGGCGGGCCAGAGAGCCAAAATGATGGGCAAGGAGCTGGGCGGTTACTTCGCCCACATGCCGGATGCCGAGAGCGGCAAGAAAGCGGGCCAGGGGAGGGGTCCGACTTGCCTGAATGGCGCGGACCACATTCTCGGCCGATTTGTCTCCCCAGCCGCCGAGGGCGGCCAGGGTCTCGAGCTCAAGCTGATAGATGTCAGGGATATCCTGGATGAGTCCCTGGCTGACAAGCTGCTCCACGGCCTTTTTCCCCAGACCCTCGATATCCATGCCGCTCTTGCCGGTAAAGTGGATCAGCCCCCGCACCCGCTGGGCGGGACAGTTGGGATTGGGGCAGCGGGTTATCGCTTCCTGTCCGGCTCGAATCAGCGGCTCGCCGCATTCGGGGCAGATCGTGGGCATGGTGATGGGGAGTTCCCGGCCGGTTCTGGTTTCCACCACCGGTTTGACCACCTCGGGGATAACATCACCTGCCCGTTGGACCAGGACGGTGTCGCCGAGCATCAGTCCTTTCCGGCGGAGCTCGTCTTCGTTGTGCAGGGTGGCTCGACTTACCGTGACCCCGCCGATCCGCACCGGCTCAAGAATGGCCACCGGCGTGATCGCCCCGGTCCGCCCCACCCCGAACTCGACGGCCATCAGGCGAGTGGTGGCCTGGGAGGCGGGAAACTTGGCGGCGATGGCCCAGCGCGGACTGCGGGCCTTGGCGCCCAAGCGCTCTTGCAGGGCAAAATCGTTGACCTTCACCACCATGCCGTCAATATCGTAGGCCAGAGCCGAACGTTGATCCTGGAGCCGGGTGAACCGGCTGATCACCTCCGAGATGTCCCGGCAGAGATGGACAAGGGGGTTGACCTTGAAGCCGAGGCTGCCGAGATAGTTAAGCAGTTCATGCTGATTCCGGCATGGCAGGGAGGTCGGATCGCTTACCCCGTAAACGTAAAAATCAAGGGGTCGGGTCGCGGTTATTTTTGGATCAAGCTGACGCAGGGAACCGGCCGCACCGTTTCGGGGGTTGGCAAAAAGAGGCTCCCCGGCCTTGCCGCGTTCTTCATTGAGTTTTTTGAAATCCGCCAAGCCGATAAAAACCTCGCCCCGCACCTCAAGCCGCCCGGGAGCAGCTTCCCCATCCCGAGTCCGCAGTCGCAGGGGGATGGTCGGGATGGTTTTCAGGTTGAGAGTGATATTCTCACCGACCAAGCCATCCCCACGGGTGGAGCCAAGGGCAAACAATCCGTCTTCGTAGACGAGTTCAACGGCCAGCCCGTCGAGCTTCGGTTCGGTCATGTAGGAGATCTGGGTCCGGCTTTGCAAAAAGCGAAAGAGACGTTCTTCAAAATCCACGAGGTCGTCACCGCCAAAGGCATTTTCCAGACTCAGCATGGGCACGGTGTGCGCCACCGTCTCAAACTGGGCCAGCGGTGACCCGCCCACCCGCTGGCTGGGCGAATCGGGGGAGATCAACTCGGGATGCTGCTGCTCCAGCGCCACCAGCTCCTGGAACATCCGGTCGTACTCCGCGTCGGCAAGGATGGGGGCATCCAGCACGTAATAGCGGTGGGCATGAAGATTCAGGTCCCGACGCAGGGCCTGCAGCCGTTGCCGGACGGCTTCCTTGCCGGAGATGTTCAGCAGGGAGAGCTGGGTCATCAGGCGGGTTTTTTGAGGAGCTTGCCGCCCTTGGCGATATTGTCGTGCTGCTCCTCGTCTATGAAAATCAGGATGGAATCCTCCGGTTTGTTGGTTACTTCGGCGATTACCTTGGTTACCCCGGCGCACATCTCTTCTTTTTGTTCCCTGCTCAACGTGCCCGCGAGGCGGATGCTTACATACGGCATGGCGGTCCCTCTCTTTTAGGTTGTGAATGTTCCCTGACCAGGGAAAGTTTTTGGCAATATACCGTACAAGTGATAAAAAATGAAGATAGAGAGTGGCAGGATGCGTGGGTTCCGCACTTTTTAGGCTCCGTTACGGTTCCTTATGCGGGGCATCCCATTTCAATCGGCTGATTATTTTGGTATAACGGCGGAACATGCAGCCCCACAAGGAATCCCGCTTGTATGAAAAGACGACTGGATTGGGGGCGGAGGCAACGAGGAAAAAAATGACGCCACTGATACTTGTGACTAACGATGACGGGGTACGTGCTCCGGGACTTGCCGTTCTCGCCAAGGCCTTAGAGGCCGTCGGCCAGATAGTGATTGTCGCCCCGGATCAGGACAACAGCGCGGCCAGCCACTCGCTCACCATGAAGCGGCCCCTCAGGGTGAAAGAGCTTGGCCCGAATCGTTATTCCGTTGACGGGACCCCCACCGATTGCGTAACCCTTGCCGTGGGCAAGATTCTGCTGCACAAGCCCCATCTGGTTGTTTCCGGCATCAATCCCGGGCCGAATCTGGGAGACGATGTCAGTTACTCCGGCACGGTCTCCGCCGCAGTGGAAGGCACCATGCTCGGCGCGCCCTCCCTGGCGGTTTCCCTGGTCGGAGAAGAGCCCTTTTGTTTTGAAACCGCCGCCGCCTTTGCCGTCAAGCTGGCGCGGATCATCCTCGATAAGGGATTGCCCAAGGATACCCTTCTCAATGTCAATGTCCCCAACCGTCCGTCGGAGGGAATACATGGTGTCCGCTTTACCCGGCAGGGACGGCGGGTCTATGATGGGGCCATCAAGGAAACCTTTGACCCGTGGGGCCGGCAGCATTACTGGATCGGCGGCGGGACGCCCTTCTGGGACGAAGGCGAAGATACCGATGCCCAGGCCATTGTTGCCGGCTATGTCTCCGTTACCCCCCTGCATCTGGATCTCACCAATCACGCGGCTCTTCGGAAACTTGGCGCGGAATGGACCCTTACCCTCTGAGGAGGTATGTCGGATACGGAATCTTTTCTTAGAACGTATCGCTCCCCCCGCATTCCGGTGAGATCGAATCCTGTAATTTACGGTTGTTTCCTCTCCGGTGCCTGGTCAACCAAGGCGCATTGCTTGAGAAAAGGAAGATCGCTTTCCTGGTGGATTTCCTGCAGGAGCAGGTCCGGGAGGCGAAGAAATTCCTCGGCCCGCTTGCGGGGGTCGAAAAAGTCCTTGTTGAACGGTTCGATGAGGTTCAGGTGCTCCCATCTGGTTACATAATATTCAATAAGAGCAGGGAGTTCGCTGAAGATTGTCGCCCCCGGATCGGGATCGCTGAAGCTTGAATTTCGCAGTTTGGCGGCGGACAAGGTCTGGGTTTCATAGAAATTTTTTAAAAACATCAGCTCGGCAGGCATGCGCGCATCGATGCCGAGCCGGGTTATCATCCGTACCAGCCGGGCCATGATCCCCATGCCGAATTTTGCCACGGGGTAAGGCAGATAGATTTCCCGTGGGGTTTTCAGCTCAAGGTAGGACTTGATGGTGAGGATGAGCTGGCTCAGGAGTACGGGGTTCGGATCGACAAAGTTGTAAATCTGGCCGGAAAACTCGGCCCGGTTTTCCAGAAGGTGCGCGATGAAATAGGGCAGTTTTTTTGCGTTTGAATAGGAGTGCAGGGCATCGCGCCTGGTGAACAGCATCGGCATGGAGCGGTCGATAATGGCGAAAAACAAACGCTGAAAGCCTTGGATTTTATGGTCGTGGGCACCATAGACAATGCCCAGCCGGATCGCGGTGTAATCAAGGCCCTTGACCCTGCGCAGATGTTCGAGGGTCAGCTCGGCCATGAGCTTGGCCTTGGTGTAGTTGGGCAGATCCGGGCGCAGCGGCAGGCGCTTTTCTTCGTCCAGATTCCGGCCGATCGGCATGACGGCGGCTGAACTCAGGTGGATGTACGGAATGCCGAGCTCCTGGGCGGCCTTGGCCAGATAGACCGTGCCCAGGTAGTTGATTTCGTAAGCAAGATGCGGGTCGCTGTCGATGGCGGCAATGGCGCAATTGATGATAAAGGCGGGTTTTGCCTTTTCAAAATAGCGGCGGATGTCGTCCGGGTCCCGGAGGCTGAGTTTTTTGCTGTTGGGGGCGAGGACGCTGATCCTCCCCTCGGTCTGGGTTTTGAAATAATACAGCAGGGTGCCGCCGAGCAGGCCTGAACCGCCGACGAGTACACCTGTTTTTTCAGCTGCGACTGGCGTCATGTTTGTTTTTCCGGGGTTATTCATTGTTGAAGGCTGCCGGCCATGTCAGGGTTTTTTTTCAGTGACAAGGGCAACGAGACACAGTACTTAAGCCATTATACATAAATCGTGCTATTCGCATGATACGAATGGCATAAGGACCGTAACGGAGCCATGTTAACGCAATAGCTTTTTGAGAGTATCAACAAGGGCCGGCTCAGTCAACAGGAAGCATGTCCTCCGTCCTTGCGGCTGCTGAGGACGATTAAGGAAAATGGATGGCGGTTTATAAACGACAGGAAGTAACTCCGCTGTTGAAGGGGGTGGAGCGCGGGGAAACAGCCCCGGTCTATCTTCTGTTCGGCGAGCGGTATCTGTGTCAGGAGATCGCCAATGAGCTGATCTGCCGCCTGCTGCCCGATGAGAGCCAACGCGCCAATAACTTGAAGACCATCGATGGCGACCAGGAAGAGATGGGCGCCACGGTTAATATGCTCAAGACCTACAGCCTGTTCGGTGCCAGACAGGTTATCCGGGTGATGGACTCCCAGATTCTCTACTCCAAGGTTGTGGCCGGCACCCTCTGGGACAAGGCGTGCAAGGCGTGGGGCGGGAAGGAACCGAAAAAGGCGCTGCGGTATCTGACGCAGATGTTGGCGCTGGCCGATCTTTCCCCGGCTGATTGGGAGAAAGAGGAGATGGGCGCCTGCCCCCCCGGACGCTGGCAGGAGCTTTTCGGTTTCGCCAAGCCGGAGGATTTGGACTGGGTGGGGGAGGCCTGTGTCGCGAGCGAAGGGAGCGGCTCGCTGTCCGCGCCCAAGAGTGACGGGGCGGAGTTGTTGACGGCGGCCTTGGAGGCGGGGATTCCGGCGGGCAATACTTTGATTCTGCTGGCCGAGGCGGCGGATAAGCGCAAGAAGCTCTTCAAGTATCTTGAAAAAAATTGTGTGGTTGTGGATCTGTCCGTGGATGCCGGGTCCAGCTCCACGGCGCGCAAGGATCAGGACGCCCTGCTCAAGGAGATTGTCCAGCAGAATCTGGCCAGGTTCGGGAAAAAGTTGGAAGCGAGGGCCTTGCCGGTCCTGCTTGAACGGGTTGGCTTTCATCCGGTGGCTTTGGCCATGGAGACGGAAAAACTGGCCTTGTCCGTGGGCGAGGCGGCGACCGTCACCATGGACGATCTCAATGCCATGGTCGGTCGGACCCGGGAAGAGGCCTTGTACGAGCTGAACGAGGCCTTTGGCAATCATGATTTGGCCGCTTCGCTGACGATTTCCCACCGCCTCAAGGAAAATGGGGTGCATCCGCTCATCGTGGTGGCGGGGTTGCGTAATTTTCTCCGTAAGCTGCTGCTGGTGCGCGCCATTATCGAACAGCCCGCCCCCGCATATCCCGAGGGTATCTCCTATGCCGCCTTTCAAAAAGGTCTTCTTCCGCAGTTGCAAGAGAGTCTTGGCCCACAGCAGAAGGTGCTGGGCGGGCACCCTTTTGCCGTATACAAGAGTTTTCAGCAGGCGGAGCGGTTTACCCTGGCGGCCTTGAAACAGGCCCGTGCCGCTCTGCTGGAGGCGGAATATCGGCTGAAAGGCTCCGGTCTGCCGGAATATTTGATCCTGGAGGATTTTCTTTTTTCGGTTTTGCAGGCTCCTGAGTGGTCTCGCAAAAAAACCGTGGCCGGATAAGGGGTGTTTAGGTAAAAAGATGCACGACAGGCGTGCGGATCGAAAAAAAATGATTATTGTTGTCAGCCAGGAGTGGCGGAGTTTGAGTGTAAGGGAGCAGGATAAGCATGGGCGGGACGGGCAGGGAGAGCGAGGGTTCGGTCATAACCGAAAAAAAGCAGCAGACCAGGCGTCCTTCCATGTACAAGGTGCTGTTGCACAATGACGATTATACCACCATGGATTTCGTGGTGATGGTGCTGGAAACAATATTTCATAAAGGCGTGGAAGAGGCCAACCGGATTATGCTCAACGTCCATGAACATGGCGTGGGGGTGGCCGGAGTGTACCCGCGCGATGTGGCGGAAACCAAGGTGATTCTGGTGCATGACTTGGCCCGCAAGCATGAATACCCCTTGAAATGTTCCCTTGAAAAGGCGTGACGGGTTTCCCGTGAGGAGCGCGAGATGATAAATGCGAAGCTGGAAATAGCCCTGGTGCGAGCCATCCGGGAGGCAAAGATCCGCAGGCACGAACATGTCACGGTCGAGCATATCCTGTACGGTCTGCTGGATGACGAACTGGCCACCCGGGTTATCTCGGTTTGCGGCGGCGATCCCGAGGGGATGAAGAAACGGCTGGAGGATTTTTTCGCCTCCAACCTGCCCATGGTTAAGGAAGGGCTTCCCCACGACCCCATCCAGACCCTCGGCTTCAACCGGGTCTTGCAGCGGGCCATTGCCCATGTGCAGAGCTGCGGGAAAAAAGAGGTGGATGCCGGGGATGTGCTGGCCGCCATCTTTGCCGAGGCCGAATCGTTTGCCGTTTATTTTCTCCATTCCGAAGGGATCAGCAAGCTTGACGTGACGGAATATCTCTCCCATGGCATGGAAAAGGAAGAAGCGCCCCAGGAGGAAAAGAAGCCTGAGGAGAAGAGTGCTGAAAAAAGCAAGGAAAACGAGGCACTGGAAAAATATACCATCAACTTCAGCGAGCGGGCCGCCCAAGGATTGATCGATCCCCTGATCGGTCGGACCACTGAATTGAAACGGGTGATGCAGACCCTCTGCCGCAGGCGCAAGAATAATCCGTTGCTGGTGGGCGAGCCGGGCGTCGGCAAAACCGCCATTGCCGAAGGATTGGCCTTGCAGGTGCACGAAGGCCGGGTGCCGGAGCTGTTGCAGGGGGTGGAGATTCGTCTTCTGGACATGGGTGGGCTGCTTTCCGGTACCAAGTACCGGGGCGACTTTGAGCAGCGTCTCAAGGCCGTCATTTCCGCTGTGGAAAAAGAGCCGCACATCATTCTCTTCATCGACGAGATCCATACCATTGTCGGGGCCGGGGCGACCAGCGGCGGCAGCATGGATGCTTCCAATCTGCTCAAGCCCGCCCTCCAGGCCGGTTCGCTCCGCTGCATCGGCTCGACAACCTATGAGGAATACAAGAATCATATTGAAAAGGATCGAGCCCTGGCCCGGCGTTTTCAGAAGATCGACATCGATGAGCCCAGCGTGGCCGAGACCTGTGCCATTTTGCAAGGGTTGCTGCCCCGCTACGAGGAGCATCACGGGATCACTTACTCGGCTGCGGCGGTAAAGGCCACGGCGGAACTGGCCAGCCGTTACATCACCGATCGTTTTCTGCCGGATAAGGCCATTGACGTGTTGGACGAGATCGGCGCCTCCTTCCGCTTGGCCGCCGGCCCCGCCGACAAGCGGCGGACGGTGACCGTGCGCGACGTGGAAAAGGTGGTCTCCCGGATGGCCCGAGTGCCGGCAAGAAGCGTCAGCGGCTCCGATTTGAGCCATCTTCGGGAGCTGGACACAGTCCTGAAAAAATCCATCTTCGGCCAGGACCACGCGATCAGCGCCCTGGTCACGGCGGTGAAGCGTTCCCGGGCCGGGTTGAAGCAGAACGAGGGACCCACCGGTTCCTTTCTCTTTGCCGGACCAACCGGAGTCGGGAAAACCGAGGTCGCCAAACAGCTGGCCGCGGCCCTGTCCGTGCATTTTGAGCGTTTTGACATGAGCGAGTACATGGAAAAACATGCGGTGTCCCGGCTCATCGGCGCGCCTCCCGGCTATGTCGGTTTCGACCAGGGCGGGCTTTTGACCGATGCCATCCGCAGACATCCTTACTGCGTGCTGCTGCTCGACGAGATTGAAAAGGCCCATCCGGACCTGTTCAGCATCCTGCTGCAGGTCATGGATCATTCGACCCTTACGGATAATGCCGGCCGCAAGGCGGATTTCCGCAACGTGATTCTGATCATGACCACCAATGCCGGCGCCCGCGAACTGAGCGAGCACCCCATCGGATTTACCGGGGACAGCAAGGGGAGAAACGACCGCGCCTTGAAAAATCTCTTTTCGCCGGAATTCCGCAACAGGTTGGACGCGATCATTACCTTCAATTCCCTGGATGGTCCGCTCATGGAGCGGATCGTGGACAAGATGATCGTGGAGTTGCAAACCCAGCTGGCGGAACGTAAGGTGACGATCAGTCTCAGCAGCACCGCCCGGAGCTGGCTGGCAGCCAAGGGTTACGAGCCGGAATTCGGGGCGCGGCCGCTGAGAAGGCTTATCCTGCAAGAGGTGGGGGATGCGTTGACCGAAGAGTTGCTCTTTGGCCGCTTGGTCAAGGGGGGCAGTGTGCTGATCGGGCTCAAGGGAGGCAGGCTGACCTATCAGTACAAGAGTAAAGGCGGGGAAGTGAAGGAAAGTAAACCGCGAAAGACTGAAAGAAGTAAATAATGCGAACTTTTTTGCCAAGGAAGCTGTCTTGTTGAGGAAGAACGTTGGCGCACGGCAGAAAGGCTGCGGTGCGCTGTTTTCATATCCAGAAAGAACGAGCAGAGGAAGGAGTGTCGAGCGTATGGGCTATGCAATGAAGTGGCGGAATTTTTTCGTGAGCGGTTTGTGTCTGGTGACGCTGGTTGCCTGTAATAGTGAAAAGCCCGAAACCAAGGCGCCTGAGCAGGCTGCGGTTGGAGCGGACGCCGGGACCAAGCAGGCTGGCGAGCCGGCTTTCCCTATCCAGGGGAAGGCCAAGGAGGTGCTCCATGGCGGCGGTTTTACCTATGTTCTTATTGCTGCAGAGAAGGGAGAAACGTGGGTGGCGGTGCCGGAGACCACGGTTGCGGTGGGCGAGGCATGCACCGTTGCCGAAGGCCAGGTCATGCAGAATTTCCCCAGCAAGACTCTGAATCGCACCTTTGCCGAGATTCTTTTTTCTCCTGGTCTTGAAGGTAAAAAAGCGGAGATGGGCAATGGTTCCCATGGCGGAGGAGCGCCTGCCGCCCCAGCGGCGGGTGGTGGTTTCGGCGCAGCCATGCAGCAGGAAGGCGGAGCCGTGGGTGCGGGCGAAACGACTCCGGGCAGCGGCAAGGCCGTGGTACCTTTTGTGGAATTGAAGATTGCCAAGGCCACTGGCGAGAACGCTTACACTGTTGCCGATATTTTTGCCAAAGCCGCAAGCCTGAATGGTAAAAAGGTGAAAATCAAGGCGCAGGTGCTCAAATTTTCCCCTCAGATCATGAAGAAAAACTGGCTGCATCTGCAGGATGGCACCGGCGATCCTTTGAAGAATACCCATGACCTGGTGGTGACCACGTTGGATAAGGCGGAAAAGGGCGATATCGTCACGGTGGAAGGCGTGCTTGCCGCGAACAAGGATTTTGGTTCCGGGTACCAGTATGATGTCATTGTCGAAAACGTGACCATTACCCGTTAACCGCGAACCATGCGGGATACCCCCCCGAAGAGGGTCGCCATCGTCGGTCCGGGTGCCTTGGGCTGTCTGTTGGCGACAGCCCTCTGTCGGATAGGCGGTGAAGAAATCTGGGTGCTGGATCATGACAGCCGGCGGGCTGCTCTGCTCCAGCACTCGGGTCTTACCCTTGAGTATGCCGATCGCTGCGAACATTTTCCAATTCAGGCCACTGCCGATGCCCGGCTGATCGGGCCGGTGGACCTGGTGCTGCTCTGCGTGAAATCTCCGGCTCTTCGCCGGACGCTTCCTTCCCTTCTTCCCCTGCTCACGGAAAAGACCCTGTTGCTTGCCTGGCAAAACGGCATTGGTCATCTGCCGTTCTTGCTCGGGGCGCAGCTTCCTTGCGCCCTGGCCTTGGCGGTTACTTCCCTGGGCGCGCATCTGCTTGGGCCGGGGCGGGTGCGATTCGGGGGGGCCGGGGCAACCACCCTCGGATTTCTTGGCGAAGCTCCCCGGGAGGCGAGGCAGGCCCTGGATGGGGCAGCGGAACTGTTGCGGCTGGCGGGCCTGGAGGCGCGGGTTGACAAAGATATCCTGGCTCAGATTTGGAACAAGCTGCTGGTCAATGTGGGGATCAATGCTCTCACCGCTATTTATCATTGTGAGAACGGCGAGCTGCTGCGCAAGCCGGAGGCCCTTGGGTTGATGAGGGCTGCCGTGCAGGAAGCGGCCGGTGTTGCCCAAGCCAAGGGGATTGCCATTGCCCCTGATCCGGTGGCCCGGACCATCGCGGTCTGCCGGGCAACGGCGTCCAATATTTCCTCCATGCTTCAGGATGTGAGGCAAAAAAGGCAAACCGAAATCGAGGCCATCAACGGTGCGGTGCTGGAAGAGGCTGGGCGATTGGGTATTCCGGCGCCGGTCAATGCGGAACTTGTTGACGCGGTAAAGAGTCTGGAAAAAACGTATTTTCCGGGATAAAGGACGTCTGTTACGCTGCTTTTGTCGTGATTTCCTTGACAACTTCCTTTATTCTATTAAAAGTAATAGGTTTCGTGGTTGCGGCGCGGACAGTTTTTTTATCGAAAATCATGAGGAGTTGAAATGCCAAATTATCTTTTTACCTCGGAATCTGTTTCGGAAGGCCATCCGGACAAGGTTGCCGATCAGATCTCGGATGCGGTCCTCGACGCCATTCTTGCTCAGGACAAGTACGCCAGGGTGGCTTGCGAAACTCTGGTAACCACCGGCCTGGCTCTTATTGCCGGCGAGATCACCACCACCGCCTGGGTGGATATGCCCGCCGTGGTGCGGGAGACGGTGCGGGAGATCGGTTACAATTCTTCCGAGATGGGCTTTGACTGGCAGTCCTGCGCGGTGCTCACCAGCATCGGCAAGCAGTCCCCTGATATTGCCCAGGGCGTGAACGAAGGTTCCGGTCTGGACCTGGATCAGGGCGCCGGCGACCAGGGGCTGATGTTCGGATATGCTTGCACGGAAACCAAAGTTTTGATGCCCATGCCCATCACCTATGCCCACAGGCTCACCAAGCGGCAGGCCGAGGTGCGCAAGGCCGGGCTTCTGCCTTGGCTGCGTCCCGATGCGAAAAGCCAGGTCACCATCGAATATGAAAACAAGAAGCCCAAGCGGGTTGAGGCCATTGTCCTTTCCACCCAGCATTCTCCGGACGTGAATTATGAGGATCTCAAGGCCGGCGTGATGGAGGAGATCATCAAGCCCATCATTCCGGCGCATATGGTGGACAGCAATACCAAGTATTTCATCAACCCCACAGGGCGTTTTGTCATCGGCGGGCCGGTGGGCGATTGCGGGGTTACCGGCCGTAAGATCATCGTTGATACCTATGGCGGCATGGGCTCCCATGGGGGCGGCGCTTTTTCCGGCAAGGACCCCTCCAAGGTCGACCGTTCTTCCTCCTATATGGGACGCTATGTTGCCAAGAATCTGGTGGCCGCCGGGATCGCCACGGAGCTTGAGGTGCAAATTGCCTATGCCATCGGCATCTCCAAGCCGGTCTCCATCAATGTCAACTCCTTCGGCACCGGCAAGATCAGCGATGAGCGGATCAAGGCGATCATTGACGCGCATTTTGACCTGCGGCCCAAGGCGATCATCCAGCACCTGGATCTTCTGCGGCCGATTTATAAGAAAACCGCAGCCTATGGCCACTTTGGCCGGGAAGAGGAAGAGTTCACCTGGGAGCGCACCGACAAGGCCGAGGCCTTGCGGGATGACGCCGGAATAAAATCGTAAATGGTCAGCAGCACCGCATCTGCTTTGTCATCGGCCTGTTCATGTGCAATAGCAGACTTCGCAGACCTCTTTCGTGCATCTACGGCACTGCTGAACATTTACGGTCAAGGAGATTGGTTTTTCCCCACCCGTTTGTAAAAGGATTACAATAAAGAACAACGACCCACTCCGCGCCAAGGCGCAGTCAGGAGGATACACCGATGAAGGCACCTGCAAAAAAAGCATCAGCCAAAAAAGCCCCGGCCAAAAAACAGGCCGATTTCAAGGTTGCGGATCTGAGTCTGGCCGATTGGGGTCGTAAGGAGATCAGGATCGCGGAAACCGAGATGCCCGGACTCATGGCCCTGCGCGAGGAGTTCGGCACAAAGAAGCCCCTCAAGGGGGCGCGGATCTCCGGCAGTCTGCATATGACCATCCAGACCGCGGTCTTGATCGAGACTCTGGTTGCGCTGGGTGCCCAGGTGCGCTGGGCCTCCTGCAATATCTTTTCCACCCAGGATCACGCCGCCGCCGCCATTGCCGCAGCGGGCATCCCGGTCTATGCCTGGAAAGGGGAAACCATCGAGGAATACTGGTGGTGTACGGAAAAGGCCCTGACCTGGCCGGACGGCAACCCGCCCAACATGATCCTGGACGACGGCGGTGATGCCACCTTGCTGGTGCATAAGGGCGTCGAGTTCGAAAAGGCCGGTAAGGTTCCCGCAGTCAAGAAGAGCGATAATGAGGAATATCAAGCAGTGCTGGGTGTGCTCAAGCAGGACCTTGCCGCGGATAAAAATAAATGGACCGCCGCCGCCAAGGCCATCCGCGGCGTGACCGAAGAGACCACCACCGGGGTGCATCGTCTTTACCAGATGGAGAAGGGGGGCAGCCTGCTCTTCCCGGCCATGAATGTTAACGATTCCGTGACCAAGTCCAAGTTCGACAATCTCTACGGTTGCCGTGAATCCTTGATGGACGGCATCAAGCGGGCCACAGATGTGATGGTGGCCGGCAAGCTCGCCGTGATTCTCGGTTACGGTGACGTGGGTAAAGGCTGTGCCCAGGCCTTCCGTGGTTTGGGTGCCCAGGTGTGGGTCACCGAGATCGACCCGATCTGCGCGCTCCAGGCGGCCATGGAAGGCTACCGGGTGGTGACCATGGAAGAGGCCGCCTCCCAAGGCGATATTTTTGTCACCTGCACCGGCAACGAGAAGGTCATCAACCACGCCCACATGAAGGCGATGAAGGATGAGGCCATTGTCTGCAATATCGGCCATTTTGATTCGGAGATCGACGTGGCCTCGCTGCGCAAATACACTTGGGAGAATATCAAACCCCAGGTGGACCACATCATTTTCCCGGACGGCAAGAAAATTACCCTGCTGGCCGAAGGCAGGTTGGTGAATCTGGGCTGCGCCACCGGCCATCCGAGCTTCGTGATGTCCGCCTCTTTTACCAATCAGGTCCTGGCCCAGATTGAGCTTTTCGCCAATGCCAAGAAGTACCAGAAGAAGGTGTATGTGTTGCCAAAGGTGCTGGACGAGAAGGTGGCGCGCCTCCATCTCAAGAAGCTCGGCGTGCATCTCTCCGAGCTTTCCAAGGCGCAGGCCGCCTATATCGATGTGCCGGTGGGTGGCCCCTACAAGGCGGACCATTACCGCTACTAATTAACTCTCTGTTTTTGCTTGAATAAAAATGGCGCTTTCCCAATCGGGAGGCGCCATTTTTCGTGGGTTAGTCGGTTGCGGATCGGTGTGCAATCATGGTCGCGATTCATTGAGCCACTGTTCAAAGGTCCGGCCTTTGATTTCCCGGGAGAACACCCCATGGAGGAGCGGTTCGACAAGGGCACCTTCGTCCGGGGCGATGAGGAAGCCGGGAATGGCTAATGTGGGTTTCCCGTAGTCCTTTCCCTGCTCGTTGTTCAGGTCTGCCAGCATTTCCACCATGGTGCCCCAGCGGCCGCCGCTATCCAGATGCTCGATGCATTGCAGCAGGACGGTCGCGCCGGCGAGATACCCCGGCGGCATCTCTGCCACGCCGCTTACGGCGCAAGGGTCCGAGGAGCCAAAGAGTCGGCAGCCAAAGGGGCGGACCGGATAGATGGTACAGCTTTCGTTCTTGAGAAACGGGCAGGGGCGCAGGTCCCAACTTTGTGCTTCTTCCACGGACTCGCCCCTGAGGTGTGCGGCAACGAACCCGTTGGTGGTGCATGGCACTATCCGATCCGGTGTCGGCTGAAATGCCGGGGCAGCCAGCTCAAAGAGACGATCTCCCTCGGCCAGAAAGGCCAGGATCGAATCCCCTTCCAGAGTGGTCATGGTGACGCTTCGGGTGCAGCAGGTCGCACATCCCTTGCGACAGACAAAGGTGAATCTTTCAGCCCATTGGGCAAAGGCGTCATAGAGTGTGGTCAGCAGCAATTGCTGGATCGGGCGAGGAATCATGGCGGAAAGGGCTCCCTTTGGCGAATCTTTGCGTTCCGGTAAGATAAAGGCCGATGGGTCATTTTAGACCTGTGCAGGGGAGATATCCCCGGAG
Source organism: Deltaproteobacteria bacterium (assembly GCA_013349295.1). GTDB lineage: Bacteria > Desulfobacterota > Desulfobulbia > Desulfobulbales > Desulfurivibrionaceae > Thiovibrio. The sequence goes on along the minus strand of DUZW01000001.1, from coordinate 16,102 downwards.
ATGACAGAGTGGACGTGCCCTTGGGCATCCCGGACACGGAGCAGCCCCTCTTCGTCCGGGCCAAGGGAGAGGCCGGTGATGATCATCCCTTGATTGTTCACCCAGGAAACTTGCCGGTCGGCGTGGATATCCCGTTGCCGCCACTCGGTCAGGATGGAGGGGAAATCATTTTGTTCCAGCCGGGCCACCATGAGGTCCAGTTCGGCAAGAATGGCTGAGAGCAGCGCGCCGCGGTCATAGGAGGCGCCGGTTTCAGCGAGCAGCGAGGTGGCCTTGATCTGCAGCTCGTCTGTAAAGTCGTGCGCCGGGGTGTTCACATTCAGGCCGATGCCGATTACCACGGCGGTCTGCCCGGCTCCCGACAGAGCCTGTGTTTCGCTCAGGATGCCGCCGCATTTTTTGCCGCACAGGAAAAGATCGTTCGGCCATTTCAGGCCGGGGTGGCACTCGGTGCGGTTTTCCAGGCCCTTGCACAGGGCAAGGCCAGCGGCCAGGGTGAGCTTGGGGAAATCCGCCGGGGCAAGATGCGGGTGAAGAATCAGCGAAAAATAGAGCCCGGATTCAGGGGGCGAGGCCCAGGTCCTGCCGGGGAGACGTCCCCGGCCCGCGCTCTGGCTCTCGGCCACGACCAGGGTGCCGGAGGCGGCTCCTGAGGCGGCAAGCTCAAGTGCCACATCGTTGGTCGAGCCAGTGCTGGCGAGAAAGCGCACCGGATGCCCGCCTATGGCGCTGTCTCGGATCATCCCGTTCCAGAGCGGCTCTGGGATGGCCGGGGGGTGTGCGGTCAGGGGTGGGTTGCAATTATTCATGGAAATGCACACGGAGATAGATTATGGTCGACGCGTTGAATGTGAGATACGGGAAAAATGATGCACATGATATAATTATTATGATAACATATTTTTTCGGCAGAAGGGATGCCGTAAATCAAGGACGACTCAGCTGCGGTTATCCGGCAATCAGCTTCTGATGCGCCTTCGGTCAACTTCTGGTCATCTATCTCCTCGTGAGGTAGGGCGCTTTGGTGCCAGGAAAAATTTATTTGCAGGTTTTTTCGTCTGTCGCGCCCGACGCGTTATTTTTTAGCAATCATGGCACAAGACTTGCTCTTCTGTCTCGAAGACATAAGGGCGGCAGCCATTACTTTATTAATATCCAATATTTTGAGGGTAGGAACAATGAACAGTAGAAAAAAACATTCCCGACTCGCAGGCCTGCTCGGGGGAACCCTATTTGTCGCCGCATCGTTTTTGGCCACCGGCGCCATGGCTGCGGGGCTCAGCCCGGATGATTGTATTAAATGCCATGAAAAGCCCCCCCAGGACATCAACAGCAACGGTGGAGCCCACAAGAGCAAGGTAAGTTGTATTGATTGTCATGCCGGTCATGCTCCGAAGAAAATCGGCAACATCCCCCAGTGTAGCCAGTGTCATGAGGGTAAGGCCCATTTCAAACTGCAGGGTTGTCTCAATTGCCACACCAACCCCCATACTCCGAAGGTCATTACCATCGGCAGCAATCTCACCGAGCCGTGTCTTACCTGTCATACCGAGCAGATGGCGCAGCTTCAGCAGAACAAAAGCAAGCATACCGCCGTGGCCTGCAGTACCTGTCATCGTGAACGGCACGGCCTTATTCCGGATTGCAGCCACTGCCATTCGCCGCATGTGGAAGGCCAGACCACAAAGGATTGTCTGACCTGTCACAAGGCCCACATGCCGCTGCAGGTTACCTATCCGGATACCACGTCTTCCAAGCTCTGTGCAGCCTGCCATGACGATGTCTACAAGATGATTACCGCTAATCCGGCCAAGCATTCGAAGATTGCTTGTGCAGCCTGCCACCAGGCAAAGCATAAGATGATTCCCAAGTGTCAGGGCTGTCATGGCGAGCATCCGCATCCGGCGCAGATGCATGCCAAGTTCCCGCAATGCGGTCAGTGTCATGGTATTGCCCACAACCTGAATAAGTAGTAGGCAAGCTGTGCATATGTAAAAAAGAGGGGGCTTTGCCCCCTCTTTTTTTTGTGAAAAGGAGCCCGTCTTTAGCGATAAGCCAATACCACCGGGCAATGATCCGACCCCATGATTTCGGCTAAAATTTCAGCCCCTGTCACCCGTGCCTCGCTTTTTTTGTCCACGCAGAAATAATCAATACGCCAGCCGATGTTTCTTGATCGCGCGTTGAAGCGGTAACTCCACCAAGTGTACTGGCCCGGTTCCTGATTGAACATCCGGAAGGTGTCCACGAATCCTGCCCCAAGAAAATTGTCCATCCAGGCCCGTTCCTCCGGGGCATAGCCAGGGTTTTTTTCGTTCTGCTTGGGGTTGGTCAGGTCGATCTCCTTGTGCGCCACGTTGAAATCCCCACAGATCACCACCGATTTTTGCTCAGCCAGTGTTTTGACAAAAGCCTGGAGGTCGTTGTTGAACCGGAGCTTGTAGTCCATGCGCACCAACCCGTGCTGGGCATTGGGGAAATAGGCGTTCACGAAGAAGAAGTCTCCAAACTCCAGGGTCAGAACCCGCCCCTCGTAATCGTGGTCCGTGTGGTCGATGCCGTAGAGCACCGAGAGGGGTTCTTCCCTGGTGTAGGTCGCCACCCCGGCATAGCCTTTTTTCTGGGCGGAAAACAAGTAGGCGGTGTAGCCGGGGATAGTTCGAACCGTTTCCGGCAGCTGTTCCGGCAGGGCCTTGATCTCCTGGAGTGCGACCAGATCGGCGTCCAGTCCGGCGATGATCTCGACAAAGCCTTTTTTTTCCACGGCCCGCAGGCCGTTTACATTCCACGACACAAATCTTCGCATACTATCCTCGTTTGTTTTGTAACTGTCCAGCAGCACCATATCTGCTGTGTCGGCATTATGTTTATGGGCAATTGCACACGTTGCAGGTTTTTTTCGCGCATCTGCGGCACTGCGGAGCCGCAATATCCCGTGGGTTTCCTTCAGTTCAGCATCGCGTGGAACAGTTAATTTGTTTTTTTGCCCTGCCTCGGCTCCTTTCTGGGTCTTACTCCGAGCCGCGGGCAATACATGGCGATGACGCAACGATCGCAGTGGGGTCCTACCGGCCTGCAGGTTCCTTGGCCAAAAGCCACCAGGGTGGAATTGATGGTCAGCCAGTATTTCGACGGCAGCATTTCCCTGAGCGCCATCTCGGTTTCGAGAGGGGTTTTGGTGGACACATAGCCCCAGATGTTCATGATCCGGTGGACATGGGTGTCCACGCAGATCGCCGGTTTCCGGAAGGCCACCGCCACTACGAGGTTGGCGGTTTTTCGGCCTACACCGGGCAAACGGGTGAGGGGTTCGACCTCGTCTGGGATCCGGTTGTTAAACTCCTCGGCCAGTACCCGGGGGAGTCGGGCGAGAAACCCGGCCTTGTTTTTGTAAAAGCCCACCGGAAAGATCAACGTGGCAAGTTGCTCTTCGCTGAGTCCGGCCAGGGAGGCCAGGTCGGGCGCTTCCTTGAACAGTCTGGCCGCGGCTGTGGCCGTGGTTTCATCCTTGGTTCGGGCGGAGAGGATGGTCGCCACCAGAACCTTGTACGGGTCGTTGGTCTGCACACCAATGAGATCGACAATGGGCACGGCGTACCCGGCCACCTCTGTGCTGAGTATTTGCAAAACCTCGGGCAGGGAAAATTTCATTGATTATTCCAGGGAAAATGTTGCACAATGCAGCGTATAGGTATGATTACGCAGCATTTTTTAAAGATGATGCATAATGCAACGACCATGTTTCAGGGATGAACAGTTTTTACTTGACAGCCCTTTTTGAGAGCAGTAAGCATACCGAAAATTTTAAGAAATAGCCACGGTCACGGAGCAAGGCAAGACGTCTGCTTGCCCATCCAGCAAAGGTTGTCCCTCGGTTGCATGCACGTATTCACAGTGCTGGTTCATTTTTTGGGAGCCGTTAAGAAATAACCCTTACATTTTACCCGATTTCGTTACGGCCCCTTATGCCGGACACGGAAGGCAAATGTTTCAGTTATTTTTGAATAGCGGCACATATATTTCTTTACTTTTGTGTTAGGATAAATAGGGAGGAAACTAAGGATGCTAAGAAACATCAAGGAAAAGGCGGGGATGCTGTTTGTCTCCCTCATGTGCGCCATCATGTTGAGCCCGGCCTGGGCCCTGGCAAGCGAAGTGGCAGAGGTCGCCCAGATTCCGGCTGCCGGTGATCCGGGCTGGTGGAAATGGCCGTTGATTCTGCTGGTTGTCACCTTTGTTATGGGTATTATCGCGGTGCTTGGCGGCGTTGGCGGCGGGGTGCTCTTCGTGCCCATCATCGGCGGTTTTTTCCCGTTCCACCTTGATTTTGTCCGCGGTGCCGGTCTGCTTGTTGCTCTGTGCGGTTCCCTGGCTGCAGGACCCGGGCTGTTGAAGGCCAACCTCGCCAGCCTGCGTTTGGCTCTGCCGGTGGCACTCATCGCCTCCACCATGGCCATTGTCGGCGCCATGGTCGGTCTGGCCCTGCCCACCCATATCGTTCAGCTTGCCTTGGGCGGCACCATCCTCGGCATCGTGGCCATCATGCTCACCGCCAAGAAATCAACGGTTCCCGATGTTCCCAAGGCGGATGCGCTTTCTTCCGCCCTGCGCATCACCGGTGTTTTTTATGAGCCGACCACCAAGGAAGAGATCAACTGGAAGATCCATCGCACCATCCCCGGCCTGCTGACCTTCATCATCATCGGTTTCATGGCCGGTATGTTCGGGCTTGGCGCCGGTTGGGCCAACGTGCCGGTGTTGAACCTGATGATGGGCGCACCGCTCAAGATCAGCGTGGCCACCTCCAAGTTCCTGCTCTCCATCACCGACACCTCCGCCGCCTGGATTTATCTGAACAAGGGCTGCTTGATCCCCATGATCGTTGTGCCTTCGCTCATCGGCATCATGCTGGGTTCGTTCGTCGGGGTTCGTTTGCTCAAGGTTGCCAAGCCGACCTTTATCCGCTGGATGGTTATCGGCATTCTCCTCTTCGCCGGCCTGAAGGCTGTGCAAAAGGGCTTGAGCACCATGGGTGTCAGCCTGTTTTAACGCAACGATCTGCACCCAGAGGGCATAAGTTTCGTTTGAGCAGGCAAGCTGCTCAACTCAGCTTTAATAGTCTACTTTACGGAGGATTGTATCATGTCACATCATAATACCCAAGCAACCGAAGAACAGGTTCTGTACGCCGATATTCTTGAAAAAGGCATGTATGCAGGCCTAGCTATCATGATCGTCGCTTTTGCTCTGTATGTACTGGGCGTCTTGCCGCCGGTCATCCCACTGGATGAGATTTCTTTATACTGGAGCACTCCGGTGCATGACTATCTGGTGGCCATTAACACCAACTTTCTCCATTGGGAAACCCTGCCCATCGGCTGGTCCTGGATGAAGCTCCTCGGTTATGGCGATTTTCTGAACTTCCTGCCGGTGGCCATTCTGTCCGGGGTCACCATTCTCTGCTACATCGTCATCACCCCGGGGCTGTTCGCCAGGAAAGACAAAGCCATGGCGTTTATGGCGATGGCCGAGGCGATTATTCTGACCCTGGCGGCCAGCGGTATTCTTTCCGGCGGCGGGCATTGATCTAGAAAGCAATTGGGTAAAACGCAAAAAGCCATCCTGCCATGCGGCGGGGTGGCTTTTTGCGTTTTATATTCCCGGCTTCGTCTTTCGCGAGAAGTGCTGCCGGATTTTCTCGGCATGGTTTTCAGATAAAAGGCTTGCGGCAGTAGCCACTTATTTCGTGTTTCAGGCTGTATGGCCGTCTGGATTCCGGCCTGCTTGGCGCCAGGGGAAGGTCGATTACCCTTGACCGGAGATGGTTTTCCGGTATGATTGTATCTGGGTTTTAGGTCGCGGCTCAATGCAGAGCGCGGTTTCCCGGTGAGTCAGCAAAGGAAGATCCATTCAGAAAACAGTCACCCCGGAGAAACCCGGCTCTCAAGCTTTCCGCAATTATTCGACACCAACTGCTTTGAGTCTCGTTTCACCTTCTTTATTCCGGCTTTTGCCGGAATGACGGGAGAACACTCTTGTGACTTTTTGCCAGCCCAACAAAGGATGAATCGTGAAAAAACATTTTAACCTGCTCCGGGAATTTTCTGTCCCGCTTCTGTTGGGGGTTGTCGTCGCCCTGATCTGGGTGAACCTGGACCCGGAAGGCTACCACCGTTTCAATCATGCACCCATGTTCGGGTCGCTCAATTTCCATTTTCTCGCCAATGAACTATTCATGGTGCTTTTTTTCGGCATGGCCGCCGCGGAGATCACCATGAGCTGCCTTCCCGGCGGAGATCTCCATCCCCTGCGCAAGGCGGTGAACCCTTTGCTGGCCACCCTCGGCGGGGTAATCGGGCCGGTGAGCGTCTATCTGGGGCTCAACGCCTTGATCGGTTCCCCGGCGTTGCGAGGCGGCTGGGGCATCCCCACCGCCACCGATATCGCCCTGGCGTGGCTGATCGCCAGTATGGTTTTCGGCAAGCGCCATCCCGCCATCTTTTTCCTTCTGCTGCTGGCCATAGCCGACGATGCCATCGGCCTTGCCATCATCGCGATCTTTTACCCGGACCCGATGCATCCCGCAGCTCCGCAATGGCTGGCCCTGACCCTGGCCGGGATGGGCATCGCCTTTCTGCTGCGGCAACGCAAGGCCGCTACCTATTGGCCCTACCTTCTCATCGGAGGCGTGCTCAGCTGGGTAGGGTTGTTCAAGGCCCATATCCATCCGGCCCTGGCCCTGGTCTTCATTGTTCCTTTTCTGCCCCATCCCCCACGGGAACACAAGCACCTCTTTGAGGAAGACCCCAGGGATTTGACCCCCCTTGCCAACTTTGAGCATGAGTGGAAGGTGGTGGTGGATTTCGGCCTCTTCATGTTCGGCCTGGCCAATGCCGGGGTGGAGTTCGCCGCCATCGGTGTTGCAACCTGGTTGGTCTTGGCCTCGCTCGTGATCGGCAAGACCGGAGGCATCTACAGTATGGGATTGCTGGGCAAAAAACTGGGCTATCCGCTTCCTTCGCATGTAGGTAAAAAGGAGTTGTTGCTGGTCGGCTTGATCGGGGGGCTTGGTCTGACTGTGGCCCTGTTCGTGGCTGGCGAGGCTTTCACTGATCCGCTCGTCCAGGGCGCGGCCAAGATGGGCGCCTTGTTCAGTGCTGGGTGCGGTATCCTGGCCATCATCGCCGGGCGGCTGCTGAAGGTGCGGCGCAGACCATGATGCGCGCCTCAGCCGGCAGAGCCCCATTTTTGCTTGACATGTTTGCTGGCGTCATTGTAAGCACAATGGGGGTTATGAGAGGTTTTTCTTCATGTTCAGGCAGGATGTTGTGGTGGCCCTGATGTTAAGGCGCTGATCGATAGCAAATTTCAAGAAGTCGCGTAAGAGGCATTATGATGAAGAAGCGAATTGTGTTGGCACTGGCTTTGGTTTTGTCTTGTTGTGGTGTTGCGCAGTCCACGCTTGCCAGCGACTGGAACGGAGCATGGAGCGATGGCGAAACATATTTCGCCACAGTTGAGCGCAACGGGGTGCTGTTATTCCTTGAACTGGATAACTTTGGTACGGTTATTCCTCCTGGTGCAATTGAGGGGAATTCTTGGATAGCTGGGGTTGGTGACATTGATGGCAACACAGCAACTATAACGCAACATGCCTCGGATTGCCAATATGTCTTGCAGCTCAATCTGCAAAGTGATTCCACGCTTTCAGGTACCGTTGGTTCAGCCACCCCGGTGGGCGGTCATACCTGCGACATGGCTCCAGGTGCACCGTTTAGCTTCAGTCGGATATTCTAACCATCTTCTGCGCTGGTCTCAAGGACAGCGCCCGAGAGAAATTAAGCCCATGAAACACCGAACTCTTAAAAACCAGCGCGGCTTTTCCCTGATGGAGCTGTTGATCGTCATGGTTATTCTCGGGCTGATCGCCTCTCTGGTCGGGCCCAAGCTCTTCGGTAAATTGGGCAAGGCCCAGCAGAAGACGGCCAAGACCCAGATCGAGATGCTTATGGCGGCCATGGAAGCCTTCCGTCTTGATGTGGGCCGCTATCCGACCCAGCAGGAAGGATTGACCGCCCTGGTAACCGATCCGGGAGTGGAGAAATGGGACGGCGCCTATCTGAAAAAGGCCGTGCCCAACGATCCTTGGGGAAATTCCTATCAGTACCGCAATCCCGGAGCGCATGGCGAGGTGGACATTTATTCCTACGGGCAGGACAAACAGCCCGGCGGGGAAAAAGAAAACGCCGATATTGGCAGCTGGGAATAGCCTTTCCCGGCAGAGGCCGCAGCTTCCCTTATGCAATCCGCCTTCTTTCGTAAAAAAGAAAAGATCGGTTCGCTGCTGGTCAATAACGGCAGGCTGCAATCCGCTCAGCTGGACAGGGCCCTGGCCCATCAGGAAACCGTTTCCCGCCGGCTTGGGGAAATCCTGCTCTCCCTCGGATATATCAGCGAGGAAGACCTTGCTGCGGCCCTGGCCCAGCAGCTCGGTCTGAGCGTCTATGCTCCGCAGGACGAGGACGAGTTTCTCACTCCGCCCATCTCCCAGTTTTTTCTTAAAGATCATCCTTTTCTCCTTTTCCGCCGGGGAGACTCCGACTCCTTCCTTCTGACCAGCGATCCATTGGACAGCGATATTCTTGCCTCCGCCGGGATTATCCTGGCTTCGTCCTTTGCCATCCAGGTTATCGGCGAGGCTCAGCTCAAGCAGCTGATCCGTGCGCGGTATCAGCTTGGACAGCAGGAGAACGAGGCCGCGGCCATGCTCATTGACGAGGCGGATATCGACAAGCTCAAGGACATGGCCTCGGAGGCGCCGGTCATCAAATATGTCAACAACCTGATCGATACGGCGGTCAGCCGCCGGGCCAGCGATATCCACATGGAGCCATTTGCCGACGGCCTGCGGATTCGGCTGCGCATCGACGGCATCCTCCATGATTACGAAATCCCCCCCCACGCCATGCAGCCTGCGATTATCTCCCGGACCAAGCTCCTGGCCGGGCTCGATATTGCCGAACGGAGGCTGCCCCAAGACGGCAAGATCGCCATGCGGGTCTCGGGTCGGGAGATCGATCTGCGGGTTTCCACCCTGCCTACCATCTTCGGCGAGGGCGTGGTAATCCGTATCCTGGAAAAGGCCTCCATCATCCTGGAGTTGGCCCGGCTGGGGATGGACAGCCGGATCGAGGAGGAGTTTCGCAGGCTCATCGCGATGCCGGACGGCATCATCCTGGTTACCGGCCCCACCGGCAGCGGCAAGACCACGACCCTCTATTGCGCGCTCAACCAGATCAACACCGGCAGCAACAAGATCATCACCGTGGAAGATCCGGTGGAGTACCAGCTGCACGGCATCAACCAGATTCAGGTCCGTTCGGAGATCGGCCTGACCTTTGCCTCCGGTCTTCGCTCCATTGTCCGCCAAGACCCCGATGTAATCATGATCGGCGAAATCCGCGATCTGGAAACGGCGGAAATCGCGGTGCAGTCCTCGCTCACCGGCCATCTGGTTTTTTCCACCCTCCACACCAACGACGCCATCTCCGCAGTGGTACGGATGATCGATCTGGGAGTGGAGCGTTTTCTCATTTCCTCTTCCCTGCGCGGCGTCCTCGCCCAACGGCTGGTGCGCTGCATCTGCCCGCATTGCAAGGTGGAGCAGGGGCTGCTCAGCGAGTTCGGCTACCAGCCGACGGGCGATGATTTCCCCATTTTCGAAGGGAGGGGATGTTCCCATTGTTCCGGCACTGGTTACATCGGTCGAATCGGTCTTTATGAGTTGCTGGTCATCGACGAGGCCATCAACCGAGGGATTTCCAAGGGGTTGGACCTGATGGACCTGAGAACGATTGCCGAGGAACAAGGGTTCCAATCCATGTTCGCCGACGGTTTGATCAAGGTCCGGCAGGGGCTGACCACCTTCAGTGAGGTGGTCAGAGTCTGTAGGGGAACCGAAAATGGGGCAATTTAAATATACGGCACTGGACGCCGACAATCAGGCGCAGGACGGAGTCCTTGAGGCCCTCGATCGGGAAAGCGCGGCTAAGCGCTTGATGCAACAGGGGTTGCGGCCCCTGAACATCCGCCGCCAGGGAGGCCTGGGGCAGGGCTTTGATTTGCGGATCCGCTTCCGGCCGGAAAGGCTGAATCGTGCGGATATCGAGTTTTTCACCAACCAGATCGGCCTGCTGCTCAAAAGCGGGTTGGCCCTGGATCAGGCGCTGCGGGTGATGAAACGGCACAGCCATAAGCCCCTTTTTCGGCGGTTTGTCGGCGATCTGGAACAAAAAATCAAGGAAGGTAAATCCTTTTCCCAGGCCCTGTCCGATTATCCGCATTTTTCACCCATGTACCTCAATATCGTCCGGGCTGGGGAAGAGGGTGGGATCCTGCCCGCCATGCTGATGAAGATTGCCGGGTATCAGGCGGCCTTTCAGGAACTCAAGCAGTACGTGATTTCCGCTTCCATCTATCCGCTTTTTCTTCTGGGTGTGGGTTTTCTCGCGATCATCATCCTGTTGACCACCATCCTGCCGAGGTTTGAGATTCTTTTCGAGGGCATGGGTCAGCAATTGCCTACCCATGTTGTGATGCTCATGGCCACGGCCAAGTGGATCGGCAGACATCCCCTGTTGACTTTGCTGTTGCTGGCGGGGCCGCCGCTTGCGGCATGGCGCTATTTAAAAAGTGCGGACGGTAAAAGGCGGATGGATCGCTGGGTTTTGCGAATTCCAGTGTTGGCCTCTTTTGTCCGGAACCTGGAGACCACCCGGATTTTTCGTACCATCGAGGTGCTGGTCAATAACGGTGTCCATTTGGCTGCGGCCCTCAAGATCGGCAGCGGCGTGGCGGTGAACGCGGAATACCGTCGCCTGCTCAATCAGGCCACCCGTGCTCTCCAGGAAGGCCGCCGTATCGGCGAGCGCTTGAGTGCGGAAAAGCTCTTTCCTGAACTTGCCACCGAACTGCTCTCCATCGGGGAGGAGTCGGGAAGGGTGGGCGAGATGTGCGGCCGGATCGCCGACCATTTTGAAAAGGAGCTCAAGGAGCGGATTAAGCGGCTGACCGCCATGGTGGAGCCGATCTTCATCCTGCTCATCGCCGTGGTTGCAGGCTACGTGGTGATCTCCATGCTTTCGGTTATCCTGAGCATCAACGATATCGTGGGCTGACCCATGCCTAAGCGTCCAGCAGTCTCGCATCTGCTTTGTCATCGGTCTGATATGGCGGGCAGGCCTCTTTGTAGGACACTTCTGTCGACGATTGACACGCGCATCCGGGGGATTGCTGAACGGTTACTCTTCCGAGGGTGCCGACGTGGTTTTTCACTTCTAGAATTGATCATGGTTCTTGCCGTGCTCGGCATCATGGCCGGGATGGTGGCCCCGGCCACCGCTCGGTTTCTCGACAGGTTGAGTTTTCGCAGGCAGACGGCGGCGCTGGTCGCCGGTACCCGTTATGCCCGGCTTATGGCAGTGGGCAAGGGGCGGCCGGTGGAGATGCATTTTGACCGGCAAGCCCAACTTCTCTATTTTAGCGGGGCGGTGGAGGAAAAAAAAGAGATTGATTTGCCGGAGGGTATGTTGTTTGAGCTCAGGCCGGAAACCCTGGTTTTTTATCCGGACGGGCTGGCGACGCCGGGAAGGTTGGTGTCCCGGAGCGGTCACCGCTCCCAGGAGTTCCTGATTGATCCGCTCACCGGCATCCCGGTGCGACAATGAGAGGCGAAATACGGGTTGGGTCGGCGCCACAGGAAAATAGCCGGTTCGGTAGAGCGCATCGCGGTCAGCAGGGGATAACCCTTTTGGAATTGCTCATTGCCGTGGTACTTTTGGGGATGGTCAGCACCATGATCTATTCCGTGCTCAACGTGGGGATCAATTTCAGCGCCAGGGGAGGGAAACACCTGGAAAGGCTGGCCAGGGAAAAAAATTTGTTGAGCCTTTTGCGGCGACAGGTGAACGGGGCGTGGTACGACCTGCGGTTAGGCAGGGTGAAAATATCGGGGGGGGACGGCGTGCTGCGCATCGTTACCCACCAGCCTCTGCTGCACAGGACCGCAGGCACCGTGCTTGCGGTTTACAGGGTCAACGAAGCCGAACAGACCCTTTATTACCTGGAAAAATTAGATTATTTTAATGCGGAGTATGGAGAGAAATATCTGCCGGATTTTAAGGAAATGGAGAAAATGTATGCCGCGGACCGGCCAGTGGCGTTGGCCTACGAGCCGGAAAAAAGCAGGGTGATCATAACCCTGGGCGGGGAAGGGTTTGCTTTTTTTCCCAAAAGTCTGCCGCCTGGCGTGACACCAATTTTATCGGGCACGGCTCAATAGGGGGTGCGGAAGGTGAACCCCGTGATTTGTGATAACTCTTGCCGGCAACAAGGGTTTACCCTGCTGGAAGTACTTGTTGCCGTACTTATTCTCAGTCTGGCCTATGTCGCGGTTTTACAGAATTTTTCCCAGTCCGGCGCCAATATCTTCCGACTGGAAAAGGGCCGGGCCTCGGATCTGCGCGAATCCATGGACTTTGAGCAGCAACTCCGGGGGGGGGATCTTGGAGGTGCGGTGCTGGTCCTGGGGCAGAAATTCGTCTTGAAAAAAATTAGCAGTAAAGACGGTCAGTTGGAAACCGTGAGGCTTGAAAAGCGTTGAAGGCTATGGTATCGATTAGCCAATGTCGCCTGTTGAGCGAGAAGACGGGGAGCCGTTACGAAAAAATCTCTGTCATTCCGGTCGGTTCGTTACGGCGCTTTCTGCCGCTTTTGTCATTCAGGGGACGACATTATTTTGTTGCAACGGCTTGCCGACAATAATAAGGGCTTTGCCCTCCTGGTTGTCATCCTGGTGCTGCTGCTGGCCAGTTTTCTCGCCTCGCAGCTCAGCCTGGATGTCCGCACGGAACAACGGATAGCCGCCAATGCCAAGGATCGCGACCGGGCAGCAATCCTGGCGGAAGCCGGCATCAATCTCGCGCTTTTTCGGATCATGGACAGGCCCGTCGACCTGGAGGCGGAAGACGAATACGGACGACTGGTGGCCGGGCGGGAGTACACGCACTCCCTGAAGGGTGGTCTGGTCCGGTATTATGCGGCCAACGAGTCCGGGAAGATCGACCTCAATGTTGCCGACCCGAGACTGCTTGAACTTTTTCTGCGACACCGGAAATTGACCATGGAGCAGGCAGGTGTTGTCATTGACTCGCTGCTTGACTGGCGCGATCCGGATAATTTGCTGCGCTTCAACGGCGCTGAGCAGGAATACTACATGCATCTGCCCGAACCCTACATCCCCAGAAACGGCAGAATCGAAGATCCGGCCGAGTTTTTTCTCCTCCGGGGCACTGACCTCCTGGCCGGTAACTTTCAGGCGGAGGAGGTCTTTACCGTCCATAACCATGAAAAAGGGATCAATATCAACAGTCTTACCCCGGCCATGCTCGATTTTATCGTGGAAGGCGATGAGGCCCGACGGCAGGCTTACCATGAGGCTCGACAACTTCAGGCAACCCTCAATGCCGCCATGGTCCGGCGGATTCTCGGGGAGGGGCGGTTTGCCGAGCTTGCGCCGTTTCTTCGCTATGAGGAAGGGGCGGCAAGCCTCTTCTACACCATCACCGCCACCGGTCAGGCCGGAGTGCCGGGTGGCGCGGAAAATAAGGTCGGGCCCGGTCTGACCGTCAATGCCTTGGTTCGGATTCTTGCCAACGGGTATCAGATTCTTTCCTGGCAGGAGCGTTACTCATGAGGGGAGCGGAGGTGATCATCACGGACCGTGGCGCCATTCGTCTGGAGGGAGGTCCGGTTGCGAAACCGCATCCGGTCGAGGCCGTGATCGCCCGCATGCTGGCCAGGGTAGGCCTGGTCCCTCACCAGAAAGCTGGTCCAGCTGTAACCGTGTATGTTGCCGAAGAGCTGCTTTTCTGCAAACAGTTCAGCCTGCCGGTCAAGGGTTCCGGCATCAAACAGGCCATCGGTTATCAGCTGGAGATGCTTCTGCCTTTTCCGAACAACGCCTGTTTTTTCAGCTATGTGACGGAGCGGAGGAAGAAGGAAACGGCTGTCACCCTTTACGCCGTGCCGGAAGAGTTCATCACCCCCCATTTGCAGGAGCTGGCGGAAAGCGGCCACAGCCTGGCCGGTCTGTTCCCTTTGAGCCAGCGGTATCTGAACCGTAGGCAGGGCAAGAAAAAATGGGCTCTGCTGCTGCCCGGCAGAATGAACACCCTCCTGACTTTTGTCAATGGTCGGCTGAGCCGGCGTCTGCTCTGTCCGTCCTCACCCACCGTCAAGGAGGCCAGGGAGTTGAGCGGCTGTGATACGGTGTATTGCCCGAAGGCTTTGGAGAGTGACGGTTTTGCGGAGGCTGAGAGCCTGCTGGCCGACGCCCCCCTCGGCAAGGCCTTTAATCTGTTGCCCGCATCCTACCGACGGCCTGATTATTTCAAATTCGTTGTTGCCGGTTTGGCGATACTCAACGTGCTTTCCTTGTTTTTGCTGGTGGGTATAAAGGAATACCGTTTCCAGGCGACCAGCAGCCGGGTTGAGGCGGAGATCGCCCGGCTGCAGCCGGAGATGAAAAAGGTCAACGCCCTGGGCAGCAAGGAGGACCGGATCCGAAAAGAAATTGCCAGGCTGGAGGAGATCGGCAGAAATCCCGACCTTCTTGCCGTCTTGACTGGCTTGACCGACAAACTCCCGCCTTCAGCCTATCTTGATCAGCTTCGGATGGAAAAGAAAGAGGCGGCTATTCTTTATCTCGATGGGTATGCGGACGACATGGGCGAGATGTCCACCAGCCTGCAGGGGCTCGGCGAGGTGAGTCTCAAATCCACCAGCCGCCGCAATAACAAAAATTATTTTCAGATGGAGATCAATCTGCCGTGAACCAGATCATGGAGTTCATCCAGCGATTTGACCGGCGTCATCTCCTGGCAGGGGTGGCCATTGTTCTGCTGATTGCCAATCTTGGCCGCTGGGGTTTGAGTTATCTCGATGCCCGCGAGGCGGAATTAGCGGACCGCATGGCCATGCTGGCGCAATATCGCGAGGCTGTGCAGCGGTTACCGGAAATAAACGATCGGGTGGCCCTCCTGGCCCGCCGGCAGGAACAGCTTGAATCCTTCCTCTTTCAAGGCGAAAATGAAGAAAAGATCGCCTCGGCCATGCAGATCATGCTGCAATCGGAGGTCAGCAACGCCGGGCTTGAGCCGGAATTCATCCAGCCCCAGCGGCGAGGCGAAGGGAGAGACGGCAAGGAGCACGGGGAGATCGCCATCAAGATTCGGATGTCCGGTGCGCTCAATGACCTTGGTAAATTTCTGCACAGCCGCTACGCCAGCAAACAATTTTTTAGGATAGAAGGTCTTACCGTCAGGCCATTCAGGCCCGGAGAGCTGAAGATTTCCCTGGATGTCCGCGGGTATTACAAGATCGGCAAGGAGGGTGACAAGGCGATATGACGACCAGGCTAGTCATGGCGGTTGTGCTCATGCTGATGCTGTTGGCCCAGGCCTGGGGGCTGGTGACGGTCTGGCGGGATGATCCTTTAAGCAGCCTCGCTGTTACAAGGAAAAAAGAGGCCCAGGTTCAGGCCGTGGCGTCGGAGAAAAGAGTGAGCCTGCAACCGGTGTTGCCCGAAGCCCCGCCAGATCTCAATCAGGGCTATATTTTCAATGCCGAGCGGAATCTTGCCGTTGGGGGGGGAAAAGACGGACAATCCCAGAACGCAGGGAATGTAGGGATAGATAAGGTACAGTACAGCGGTTCCATCATCGCCGGGGACAATTTCAAGGCCCTGCTCTGTTATCCTTTGGGGGGGCAACCGGGCGCTCCTCCGAGTGGGGCGAAGCTGGGGTTTCTCCGGGTGGTCGTGGGTGACACGGTGAACGGCTATAAGGTCACGGAGATTCTGCCGAGACAAATAACTTTCAGCCGGGGCGGACAAAAGATAACCAAATTGTTATACGAGAAAACCAAGGAACGGGTACAGGCTCAGACCCCGCAGACTCGGGAGCCCAATGTTATGGCGCCTGCGGCTTCGCCGGCCCCCCCCCCCCCACGGCAGGAGGGACCGCAAATTCTCGTTCCCGGCACA